>NZ_BOMA01000007.1:0-382673 GCF_016861935.1 Pseudomonas sp. 008
CCGACAGTGACATTACCAAATGGATCGGTATGGACTAGCCATTTCTCTACTCGTCCTGCAAGCAAAGCACTACGGATGTTTTCCGCCTTGTCTGCATCGCCACCCACAGACTCAAGAATGCGATTGTAATTAGTGGTTGTCCCCGTCATCCAATCATCACTCATCTGCAAACCGTCTTTAGTCGGTTTCAATTTAGACGAGCCGAATTTGTACTCCACGATCAAGTAATCAGCACCCGGCCTGTCGACCTTATACAGGTCATCAATACCGGTTTGACCAATATCCGGAGCCCGGCCGATTTTCTCGGCACCTGGTACCAGTGTTTTGATCTGCTCGCCACCCATGACATCGCCCACGATGCTTTTTTGCGCGTTGGTCAAGGCCCGGAAATCCATCAGGGGGGTGCCGTTAGGGTTGAACTGCCCACCACGGGCCACTAGCTTCTCGAACCTGGCCAGTCCGGCCATCGCCTCAAGCCCTTCCGTCCCCACCTTAATCCCGGTTTTCGCCAACGCCACGCCGCCCTTGGCCGCCCCGCCGACGCCGGTGGCGATGCTGCCGACCTGCCAGACGAGTTCGCCAATGTCCTGGCCCAGTTGCACGGCGCGGTCGTCGCCGCCGTTTTCCAGGGCGTCTTTGACGCGGTCGATTTTGACGTTGAGTTCATTGACTACGCCGTCGCCGAACTGCTTGCGGGCCTCGGGATCGTTGACCAAGGCTTTGAGGCCGTTGAGCCCGTCAACAGGATGCAGGAGGAATTGCGCCAGGCCCTCGACGTCGCTCCAACCCGCCTGCACCAAGCCTTTGCCCACGCCGAAGCGAGTCAGTACGTCTTGTTTTTGATTGATGAAGGCCCATTTGGCGATCACTTGCAGTTTGGCCGCAGTACCGACGGCCTCTGTGTATTCTTTGTCGGCCTGGACCAGTTGCTGGGTCGCAAGCCAGTTATTGTCCACCGCTGCGCCTGCCGCACTGTTGGCGGCAGGGACGACTTTTTATTGGGTAAGAAAATTCTCACTAATTTCGACCTTCGCTACTAAAACTCCTACAACAATTCCAGCACCGTCCGCATTGATGTCGTTTCAGAGCATCTCTAAGCTCTATAGCAGGTGCCTAAGAAACGCCCAACGTAGAAGCTAACTTCCTTTCCTCAGTACGCGCGCTGATATCAGCGATATACGCGTAATCCTGTGAGTGGGAGAAACAGCCTGTTGGGACTTCTTAGATCCTCTACGTCGGGTTCCGGCCCTCTTCCACTCATACGTAGAGGTAATGGATATGCCTGCAGAAACTCCACACCGATCGATCATGCGTGATCCCTTTAGGGCGACGATCTTCACCCGCCACAACCTTCACCTCCATGCCCTTCTTCTTGAAAATCAACCATGGTTCTGCGCCCGCGATGTTGGCCGTTTGATGGGTGTCCATCTGAGTGATCGTACGGTCAGCAAGCTGGATAAAGATCAGCGTCGCATTTTGTGGATTGAGTATTTCCGACAACCAGAAAAACAGCTAATGCTCAGCGAGTCCGGCGTGTATGCGCTTTTGGTGTATCACTATGTTCCAGGGAATCGATTGCTGCGAGAGTGGTTGACCCATCAGGTGGTGCCAGCCTTACGCGATGCAAAACCCTCGGAAAATTCGGATCGTCCGATGTTGAGTGTGTTGGATTGGCCGGAGATGTCGTTGAGTTTGATTCATTGGCAGGATGAAAGTTGGATTCGGCTTCGGGACATGCCGTACCTGTTGAGCGATCAATCGCAGCGGCACGTGGCGGCGGTTAGGCCTTGGTGGCGGAAGGTTGCGGAGGTGTTTCAGTCTTCGAAGCGTTCGGTGGGTTAGAGCGACGTGTATTTGTAGGATCGCTTGAGCGATGCGTCGGTCTTTTCTGTAGGAATTTTCGTAGACAGGTGTAATGGCCACTCAGTATCGTCCGAGGGTTTCAACCCTCGGCGATTGTATGGATACGGAAAAAAGCAATAGCGATTGGAGTGACGTGGAGATTCAGGCTGCGGTCGATGCCTATCTCAGCATGTTGTCACGCGAGCAAAGCGGTCAGAAGGTCAATAAGGCTCACGAGAATCGCGTCCTGCGCGAAGGTGCCTTAGCGGGCCGCACCAAAGGCTCGGTTGAGTTTCGAATGCAGAACATCTCTACCGTGCTGGTCGAACTCGGACGAGATCGCATTGAGGGATACAAACCTGCCAAGAATGTCGGCGCGAATGTTGCGCGTAGCATTCGTGAAGCGCTGAACGCGCCGAATACTGTAACGCCGGAAGACTTTGCCCCGACCGCCGATGAAGCAACGCTAGAAGAACGTGCTGCCAAACTTGAGAAGCGACCGTTCAAAGGCGAGCCGAAGGGGATATTGAAACCACAACAAGTGCCGAGCTCGAGCAACTCTTTTGTACGCGATCCTGAGGTTAGAGCCTGGGTGCGGAAAGAGGCCAAGGGTATCTGCGAGGGTTGCGGAAAACCGGCTCCGTTTGAAAAGGACGGCAAGCCGTTTCTTGAGGTTCATCACGTTAAGCATTTGGCGCAGGAAGGTTCGGATCGCCCGAGCAATGCCGTGGCGCTGTGTCCGAATTGTCATCGACGTTGTCACCATTCGAGTGATCGGGATGAGTTCACTGCTTCGCTGTTTCAGAAGGTGAAGCGGTTGAAGTTTGAGTGATTGGGCCTGGAAAACTTCATCGACGCATGTACACGAAGGCGGCGAGTCGTAAGGATTGCTGCCGTCCTGAAAAAAAGAAAACACCTAGAGTCATCCAGGACTCGTCCTACAGCCACGATTAGCCACGTTCGTTAACGTCGCGCAGCCCCCTTTTCCGGGGCTGCCGATGGATGAACGAAAGGATGATCAGTGGCTGGCAACAAGGACATTCCGCGGATTAAGAATCCACCCTCCGGTGATGGGCATCACGTCACCTACCGCTACATGTCTGCCACCGAATTGGCCGAGCGGGACGCCCGACAAAAAGCCTACGAAGCCATGCTGGTCAGGCAAGACGCCTTCGAACACAGCCGTCAGGTCATCGCGGAAAAGCAAAGGCCTACTCAAGCCGGATGTGTCTTCGCCAAGTCCTGCAAGCTGCCGGATGCCATCACCGATTACTCGAATCCCTCAGGGATGGTGCCGACCGATAGCCTGAGAGACTACGGTGACCTGATTCTGCTGGGTGCTCGCGAAGCGGATGAATCAGGCGCTGTGCCACTGAAGAAGATCAGTGGCACAGCGATTCCCGTCGGTCTGGGCTCCCTCGCCTTGGCCGGCTCGGCATTCGCCGCTGCTCCCGTGGCCGCGGCGAGCGCCGTAACAGCAACGCTGGTTGGCCTTGTTGCGCTGGTCACACCATCGAGTCTGGGCGACAGCTCGCTTTACAACGAAGACCAACTCCGTGCACTCAAACAGGCCCGCACCCGCGTTCGCCTGCGGGTCGAGCAACAGACTGACGGCAGCCTCAAGGGATACGGTTTCTACACCGGCAAAAACCGCGATTGGGAAATGGTTGATGTCGTGCAGTTCACATTGCGCGGCAGCCAGCAGGTGGCTGACCTGGGTGACGGCATTGAACTGATCTGGACCCCGGCTGTAGATGGTTCCGACATCCTGGGCATTCCTGCGCTGGAGGCTGCCCCGCAAGCGCCACATATCTGGGTTTACCCGCCGACGAAAGCAGCTGACAGCATCATCGTGAACCCGGTATATCCGCCGGAGTACAAGGATTTCATTCTGGTATTCCCGGCTGATTCAGGGATTAGGCCGGTTTATGTTGTGGTGAGTGTTGCTGACCACAAATACCATCCCGCACCGAATGGGCTAATTGCCTTTCCCGATGCAACGAGAGCGAATCGTAAGACCCCGGTAAAAGGCGGCGGTGGTCTTCGAAAACGATGGAAAACGTCAAAAGGGACAATTTTTGAATGGGACTCGCAGCACGGCACTGTGGAGATGTACGACAAACGCGGCCGCCATCTCGGAGAATATGATCCGACTACCGGCAAGCAAACCAAACCTGCAGACAGCTCTAGGAGTGTGGAACCATGATTTATGTAATCGAAGCCTTTCACAAACATAACGAACTGCTGGCATTCGAAGTGGAGTTACCGACTGGGCACGACCTGGAAATTAAAAACATCATGGGTTGGACTGCTGAGCAGCACGGATGGGAGGGATACAACCTTACGGACGAGCAGCTTGGAGCCTTGGAGGCTTTACTGGGGAAAAAAGTGTATGACGCAGCCTACCTATTTCAACTTAGCTGCAACGCTTGAATATATGAATGGGGGTACAAAAGTCATGCAGTGGAAAAACACGACAAACTCGGGATCTATTTAGGCGAATTCAACCACAGATTGGGAAATGGTAGATGTCGCGCAGTTCACATTGCGTGGCAGCCAGCAGGTGGCCGACCTGGGTGACGGCATTGAACTGATCTGGACCCCGGCCGTGGACGGTTCCGACATCCTGGGCATTCCGGTGCTGGAGGCTGCCCCGCAAGCACCACATATCTGGGTTTACCCGCCGACGAAAGCAGCTGACAGCATCATCGTGAACCCGGTATATCCGCCGGAGTACAAGGACTTCATTCTGGTGTTTCCCGTGGAGTCGGGGGTAAGACCCGTCTATGTCGTTGTCAGTATTTCTCATCATTACTACCCGAAGCCACATACCTTGCCGGCCTTCCCGGATGCAAAATGGGCCCCAGGCAAAACCCGCATGAAGGGCGGGGGCCTGCGTCCTCGTTGGAAGGATAAAAAAGGCACGATTTACGAATGGGACTTCCAGCACGGCGCAGTGGAGAAATACAACAAACGCGGAAAACACTTGGGCGAGTTTGATCACGCATCAGGCAATCAGACAAAACCCGCAGACCCAACGAGGACGGTAGAGCCATGAAGCACACGGTGATGGGTATCTATGAGGGAGACGACTTTGCTTCTTATGAGAACGTGCTTCCGATCAAAAGCGAGGAGCTCGCGGTATTGATGGGCTGGAAGGATCAAGAGGACTATGTGTATGACTACCAATTGACGAAGGATCAAATTACAGCCATTGAACAGGCCTGCTCGGTTTCGTTTCCATCCGATCTCATTCTTTTTTTAACCACCAGTCAAAATTGACGTGTAATGGGTTAACGGTGCAAAAAAAGCAGCGATCACAGATGCTGATCTCTGTGAAGCGGTGCAGGAAGTCGTGAACGGACAAGCGGGAACTCGACGAGACCTGCATTGCTGATGTGCCCGCTGAAATCCCGCCAGCTCAGATCAAGAAGATTCGTCTGCGTAGTCACGTCAGTCAGCCGGTTTTTGCCCGCTACCTGAACACAAGCGCATCGACAGTTAAGCAGTGGGAAGCCGGCGACAAGCGCCCTGGAGGGATGGCCCTTAAACTGCTCAGCATCGTGGAAAAACACGGTATCGAAATACTGGCCTAACTGTTGGCTAAAAGCGTCTGCGAAGATTGCGGTCAGAACGCACCGTTCGAGGTGGACGGGTTGCCGTATCTTGAAGTCCATAATGTGAAACATTTGGCTCAGAAAGGGTCGGATAGCGTTGGAAACATCAATGTCCCGCCCCCCCTCACAACCCTGCCAAAACCACCCGTACGCCATACTGCGGAATAATCCCGTCCGCCGTGACCAATTCCAGCCCCTCCGCCTGAGCCTGGGTAATCAGTATTCGATCACAAGCGCCTCATAGGCAGCCCTCAAATCCATCAATGATGTCGTCAGGGGTCTTGTCAAAATCCGCAGACATCCGAATCTTCCCCTTCAACCGTCCAAGCTTACGCGCCCAAGATGTCTCGACATGAGGCAGCAGATCCAGATAAGGCTTGCCATCCTTGACGATCACAACCGCATCGCCACGCCATGCACGCTCAGCGAGTTGAGAGAGCTGGGACTTTGCTTCGAGCATGTTTACTTGTACCCGTTCAGTCATATCGCACCTCCACAGAGTTAGCCAAGCTAGCTGAAGCCTGAGATTTTCGATAGGCAAAGGTATTGAGCTGACCGTCTGTCAAAAATGGCGTTTCAAGTCCTGCCCAACGATCAATGCGGCCCACCACTTGAATCAACAGGTGCGCCATCTCATGCTACCCGCTATTAATACCCTTCCCCACTCAAGGACCCGAGCCCGCCATGAAATTCAACCTCGCCTACTGCCTCAGCCTCGACGACAAACTGTCGATCTATGACGTGCGCGATTTGAATTTCGACGAAACCATGGAGTTCGATTCCGCCAAGGAGCATTTCCAGTGCCCCAACGATGCCTGCCGTTTGGCGTTCGATGCGGCCAACGTGTTGGGGACGTTCAACGCCAAGAATGTGAATTACGTGCGTACGCCGCACTTCAAGAACATGCCCAGCACGCGGCATGTGGCGGATTGTCCTTATGTCAGTCTGAAGACGCCGGCGTCGGGTCTGGAGGCGGACGGGGCGGAATCGGATGACGGTCGGGAGGAGCATTTCCCGTCAGAGTTGTTGCTGACTCGGCGTGAGTATGTGCGTAAGCCCGCGAGCCCGGCAGTGGCGGCGGATGTTTTGCGCGATGCCCCGACTCTCACTTCAGCGAGCAGTAACGTCGAGCAGCCAAGCCGGGAGTCGGCGCCGGACAAGACCAGTGTCTTCGCCCACCCGGTGGAGTGTTTTGTGTCGAACTTCGCGGACAAGGAGCTGCTCAAGCGCATGCCGCTGAAGATTGGCGAGCACACGGCGCCTTATGGGTCGTTCTTCAAGAAGATCGAGTACCTGCAGGACAACAAGGGGCTTATTTACTGGGGCAAGATCAAGGAGATCAAGGATTACACCCAGAGCTTTCGCATCGATTTCGAACAGAAGGTCTGGTTCAAGCAAGCGGACGAGGCGAAGAAGAAGCCTTATTCGGTGAACGTCTATCTGAGCAAGAAGCTGATCGACAACTACCGCAAACGCAAAGCGTTTCTGGAGGAGATCAAGCACGCCGTCGACAGTGATGCCGAGTTGTATTGCTTCTTTTATGGCGTGACGCCGGAGTTGAAGCAGGTGCCGAGCAAGAAAAACCCCGAACAGACGTTCGGGGTGTTCAGTGCCAACATCGAGAATCTGGATCACTTCATTATTCGGGAAGCGCCGGGGTTGGCAGCAGGCTAAGGATTAGTTGTGAGGCAGTTCGAGTTTGACCGCGCCGGGATGTTGCTTGACCACGGCGTATGGCAGCACTGACCAGCCCGGGTCATCGCAGTTACGTTGTACGCGGGCGAAGTACGGTCCCAGGTACAGGCCTTTGGCGGTGAAGTGCCAGTTGGAATAACCCCAAACGCTTTCGTCGGTGTAGTCGCAGCTGTCCTCGTCCGCCGGCTTCTGCATTTCCTCGGGGTACAGCGCGGCGAATTGCTTGATCAGCCAGGGTACGAACACTTCGCGCTGATAGGTGAATCGTGCCTTGCTCTCTTCCTCGGTCAAGGATGTATCGCTCGCGCCGTCGCGGTCGGCGTGCAGCAGCGGCTTGCCGTTGCCAACCCACAGCACGTCTTCCAGCGACAGGCTATGGCCGGTGTGAACGTCGAGGTTGATCGGCGAATTGCCAAAGTCCGGGTGAGCGCCGCCGCAGCTGTAGCTGGTGGAGATGTTCAGGCTGACCACATCGGGCGACAGGAATTGGGGGGCGACGCCTTGGTCGAATTCGGCATATTCCCCACCTCCCAGCAAGCAGCCGTGGTAGTTGATGACTTCGCTCCAGAGCCGCTCCAACAATTGCTGATTGATCCGCTGCTGGTCAGCTTTCGGGTAGCCGGACTCGATGCTGAACATGGAGAGACCGGACGCGGGCTCCGTCCACCATTGCAGGTCGTAGTCCATGAAGGACTCTTTCTTGCCCGGTTTGAGTTTCAAGCCTTGCAGACGCAGATATTCGTAGGGGTCGCTTTTCGGCAGCGCGGCGATGAAGGGCAAGGCGTCTGCTGCCGGTGCCGGGAGCTTGGCCTCGGTCAACAGCACTTTCAGGACTTTACCCTTGGGGCTTTTCCATTCGCCTTGCCAGCCGTTGGCCGTTTCTTGCAACTTCAGGGTTGCCAGGGGTTTGTCTTCGCTGTAGCGGCTGTCGCCTTCGGTCAGCGTCAGGGTCTCTTCTTGCAGCGAGCCGCTCAGCTCCAGGTCGCGATGGTATTTCTCATAGAAGTAGCGGCCGGTAACTTCGTCCGGCTGGTTGGTGTTGAGTTCCAGCACGATCGGCATCTTGCCCAGGGTGCCGGTGAACACTCGTCTCCCGTCCTCGGCATGAGCAGTGGAACACAGCATGAGTAACAGCGTGGCAACTGGCGCCAGGCGTAACAATCCTTTGAACATTGATCGATCCCTGAATGAGTCGGAAGCCGCGCCGGGCAGATTGCATGCGGCGCAGGTTGAACGGGGGACGGATTATGGCGAGGTTGCAGGGGAGAATCGAGCCTCATTGCGCGCCCCACTTCGTCGCCATGCTGAGCATCACCACCACCAGCAAACCAATATAAACCCGGGCATGCACCCGATCCGGTATCCGCCCGATCCACGGCGTCGCCAGCCGAATCCCCACCAGCGACCCAGCCGTCAGCACCGCAAACGCCAACACATCCACATAACCGACAAACCACGGCCCCAGATCAAACTCGGTAAACCCGGCCATGACCATATAGGTCAGCGTCCCAGCCACTGCAACGGGCAGACTCAATGGATTAGCCATGGACGTCGCCTGGGACATGCTCAGCCCACAACGGCGTAATAACGGCACGGTCATGACGCTACCGCCCACCCCAAGAAACGTGGCGATAGCGCCAATTCCCACACCGCCGCCAGACACTTCTACCCTGCCCAACTGCCGTGGGATCACAGCATCAGACGGCGTAAGAAAACCGCGTCTGAACAAGCAGTCCAGAATGGTCACGCCCAGGTAAACGATGAAGGCAAAACGGATCAGCTCACCACTCGCCCACATCGCGGCAATAGCTCCGACGATCGCGCCCAGGCCGATGAACCCACCCAACGGCCACAGATAATGGCGGATGAGATTGCCCGCGTGATGATGTTTTCTGGTGGCGATAAGTGCATTGACGATCATCACGCAGGTCGAGGTGGCTACGGCAATGTGCATCGCCGCTTGGCCGATGGGATCGTCGGTGCCATGGCTGGCCGTGAGCATGCGGTACAGCAAGGGCACGACGACGAAGCCGCCGCCGAAGCCGAACAGCACGGCGGTGACGCCGGTCATGCAGCCGAAGAGTGCCAGCAAGAGGTAGAAGAACATCGCGCATCGTCCGTGGGTTGAGAGTGGCCGACGATAGAGCGACGGGGCTTGGCCTGCTTCAGCAAGTCAGCCAATAATGTTTGTGTTTACGCCAATCGCTGGGTGCCGCTCGATGCGCAATGTTTCGATTGATCTGCTGGACGACACGCCACGGCCGGTGGTGGCCATCGGTACGGATTATCCCGACGGTCATCGGTTGCCGCGCCATACCCATCGGCGGGCGCAGTTGTTGTATGGCGCCACGGGGGTGATGCAGGTGAGCACGCTGGACGGTAATTGGGTGGTGCCGCCGCAGCGGGCGGTGTGGATTCCGCCGGGGGTGGCGCATGAGGTGTTGATGCTGGGGGTGAGCACCCGCAGTGTGTATATCCAACCGGGGGCGGTTGATCTGGGCAGCCGCTGCCAGGTGATCAGTGTTTCGCCGTTGCTGCGGCATTTGTTGGTGGAGGCGGTGGAGGTTGCGCTGGAGTATGACGAGGCCGGGCGCGATGGGGCGCTGATCGACTTGTTGCTGCATGAACTGGCGCGCAGTGCTCCTCTGCCGTTGCACATTCCGCTGCCTGTGGATTCGCGGCTGCTCGGGTTGTGTCAGACGTTTCTCCGGCAACCGAACGCTCACCAATCGCCGCAGCAATGGGCCGATCAGTTGCACATCAGTTTGCGTACGTTCAATCGTCTGTTCCGCCAACAAACCGGGCTGAGTTTCAGCCAATGGCGGCAGCGGGCCTGCGTGGTGCTGGCGTTGGCGCGGCTGGCGGTGGACACGCCAGTGACGCGCATTGCCCTGGATTTTGGTTATGAAAGCCCGGCGGCGTTTTCGACCATGTTTCGTCGTGTGCTGGGGCAGGCACCGTCCGTTTGGTTGGAAGGGGTGAAATGACCCCGTAGGAGCGAGGCTTGCCCGCGAAGAATGCAACGCGGTATTTCAGGGATTACGCATCATCGTTCTTCGTGGGCAAGTCGGATCGCCGCACCGCTCGCGTCTACAGGTTCTGCACCAGGCGCATGATTGTCTTGACTGGCTTGTTCTGACAGCAATTCAAAGCTCTGCTCCTTCACATCCTGGGAATCCAGGCCGATTTGCACCCGGAACTCACCCGGCTCGGCGACGTATTCCAACTGGCTGTTGAAGAACTTCAAGTCGTTCTCGTCAATGCTGAAGTGCACCGCTTTCTCCTCGCCGGCCTTGAGCATGATTTTTTGAAAGTTCTTCAGTTCTTTGACTGGACGGGCGACGGAGGCAACGACATCGCGGATATACAGCTGAACCACCGTTTCGCCGTCACGCTGGCCGGTATTTTTCACCATGATGCTGGCGACGAGGTTGTCGGTCTTGTTCAGTGTGGTCGAAGACAGGGCCATGTCGGTCAGGCTGAAATCGGTATAGCTCAGCCCATAGCCGAAGGGGTAAAGCGGCCCATAGGATTGATCGAAATATTGCGACGTGTAGTTGCGAAGCGCACCCGGCAGGTACGGACGGCCGGTGTTCAGGTGGCTGTAGTAATTGGGGATCTGCCCCACGGAGCGTGGAAAGGTGATGGGTAATTTGCCGGACGGGTTGTAGTCACCGAACAATACATCGGCAACGGCATTGCCTCCCTCGGAGCCGCTGTACCAGGTTTCCAGGATCGCATCGGCTTGTTTCTGCTCCTTGCCGATGGACAGCGGCCGACCGTTCATCAACACCAGTACCAGCGGCTTGCCGGTGGCTTTCAGGGCGGTGATCAATTCACTCTGGCGCCCAGGCAGATCGAGGCTGGTTCGACTGGCCGCCTCATGGGACATGCTGCGAGGCTCTCCCACCACGGCGATCACAACATCGGCTTGCTGTGCAGCCTTGACTGCTTCGTCAATCATTTCTGCTGACGGACGGGGGTCGTTGGCGATTTCGGACACGCCCTGGTATTCCAGGTATTTAACAACCTCCTGATCCTCCTCGAGATTGGCACCTCGGGCATAGATCAGCGAGCCCTGGTTCATCGCGTTTTTCAGCCCGTCGTAGATCGTCACCGATTGCGCAGGCACACCGCTCGCGGACCAACTGCCCATGATGTCGACGGCACTTTTTGCCAACGGGCCAATGAGCGCGATCGTGCCTTGTTTTTTCAGCGGCAATAGCCCGTTTTCATTCTTCAGCAGCACCAGTGTCTTGCGTGCCACTTCACGGGCCTGCGCTCTGTGCAGATGGTTTTCGGGGTCGTTATCAGCTGCGTTTGCACTGGCAGCGCCGAGGCGTCGGTAAGGGTCTTCGAACAGCCCCATGTCGTACTTGGCACCCAGCACCTCGCGCACCGCGTTATCAATATCGCTCTGGGAAACAGCGCCAGACTCAAGCAGCCCCGGCAACTCCGGGCCATAGGAGGAGTCGTTCATGCTCATGTCAATGCCGGCCCTGATGGCGAGCCTGGCCGCGTCGCGAGGATTCCTCGCAACACCGTGCTGAACCAGATCGGTTACCCCGTTATGGTCACTGATGACCAGTCCCTTGAAGCCCCACGCTTTGCGAAGCAGGTCCTGCATCAACCAGGTATTGGCCGCCGCCGGCACGCCATTTACCGAGTTAAGCGCCGCCATGACGGCTCCCGCGCCACCCTCGATCGCCGAACGATAAGGTGGCAAGTAGTCCTGGTACATTCGGGCCAGGCCCATGTCGACGCTGTTGTAGTCGCGCCCTCCTTCGACAGCCCCATACAACGCAAAGTGTTTGGCACTGGACATGATGCTGTCGGGCGCGCTCAAGCTCTGGCCCTGGTAGGCCTGGACCATCACTCTGGCAATGCGTGAAACCAGATAGGTGTCTTCACCGAAGCCTTCGGATGTGCGCCCCCAGCGAGGATCACGGGCGACATCGATCATCGGTGCGAAGGTCATATCGATACCGTCCTCACTGGCTTCTTTCGCCGCCGTTCGACCGCTCAACTCGATGGCGTCCATATCCCAACTGGAGGCCAAGGCCAGGCCGATGGGGAAAATGGTTCGATGACCGTGTATCACGTCCCAACCGAAAAACATCGGTATCTTCAGGCGGCTTTGTTGAGCCGCGTCTTGCATGGGGCGGTTTACATAACGGCTCACAGAGCCATACGTCCCCCCGATTCGCCCGGCAGTGATCTCCTGGCAGATTTTTTCGGGCGTCATCTTTTCATCGATAGCGATCAGCCGCAGTTGGCCGACTTTTTCGTCGAGGGTCATCTGATTGATGAGGTTGGTGACAAAGGCATCTTTGTTTGGCGATGCCGTATCGGCCAGGACCGGCAGAGTTGTAAAGCTGATCAGGGCACATAGCAGACGTAGTCTTTTCATGATTCCCTTCCCCGCATAACGCTGTGGCGCACTGCTTTTGAAACGCCACCTTTCCGGCATTGAAGATCAGAAGGCTGACGTTCAATCATTTGGAGCTTTCAGGAAACCGCCTAGAGACAGCGTAGTCGGTCCAACGCCCCTGCCTGAGCGAAAAAAGACAATCGATCAAAAAATGAGTTTGATCCGGGCGCAAAACAACTGTACAAAAACACAGTACATTTTCGAATCGCCACGCTCGATCCCCGGAGAAAACCATGGCCTCTCTTGCAATGAAAATCACCCTGGAACGTATCGCCCTCTTCCAGTTCACCCCCGCCCACTGCGCCCAGGCCCGAGCGATGCTGGGTTGGAGTGTGGAAGAGTTGTCCGAGGAATCCGGGGTTTCCGTTGACGCCATCCAGCGATTCGAAGCGCAGCGTAATGTGCTGGATGTCACGCGGCTGGCGTTGGCGTATCGGTTTGAATCGCAAGGCCTGGTGTTCTTCCCGGGGTTTGCACCGGGCCGAGGGATGAATGTGAAAGGGTCCACACCAAATCCGGTTGGGCGGGCGGATTATGCGATGGTTGAGTGAGGTTGCAGCAGATGCGGGCCAAAGCCGAACACGTTATGAAAATAGGCATGCTCCTCGAAACCGGTCGGCTGAGTCAGGCTGATGCTGCCCATAGGCTCGGATTGTCTGAGGAGGAACTGAACGAAATACTCCGTGGAGAATTTTGCGATCTGACCGTGGCAAAAATCTCGGAATATACAAAGCCGTTACTGGACGAACGCAGCTGAAAAGTCCGGGGCGCTTGCACCGCAAGCGCCCCGGCAGCACAACATCAAGCGTTCTGCACTGTCGCCTGATCGCTTACATCTTCCACACCCAACCACCACGCGCCACCACTCTGCGGATACATCACGTTGAACGCCTCGCCCATTTGCGGTGTGGTGATCGATACGTTCCGTTCCCAGGCCAGCGCCAGAATACGGTCGAAAGGTTCGTACCAGGCGTGCATCGACAGGTCGAAGGTGCCGTTGTGGATCGGCAGCAACCAGCGCCCTTTAAGGTCGATGTGCGCTTGCAGGGTTTGCTCGGGCTGCATGTGCACGTGAGGCCACTCGACGTTGTAGGCGCCGGTTTCCATAAGGGTCAGGTCGAATGGGCCGTACTGCTCGCCGATGCGTTTGAAGCCATCGAAGTAGCCGCTGTCGCCACTGAAGAAAATCCGCGTGTCGCCGTCGATCATCACCCACGATGCCCACAGGGTGCTGTTACCGTCGAACAGCCCGCGACCGGAAAAGTGCTGCGAAGGTGTGGCTACGAATTGAAGGCCATCGACCTCGGTGCCCTGCCACCAATCCAGTTGGCGCACTTTGCTGGCGTCGATGCCCCACTTGATCAGGGTGTCACCCACGCCCAGGGGCGTGAGGAAGTAGCGGGTCTTGTCCGCCAGTTTGAGTACGGCCTGATAATCGAGGTGGTCGTAGTGATCGTGGGACAGGATCACCGCTTCAATCGGCGGCAGGTCTTCGAGACTGATCGGCGGCTGGTGGAAACGCTTGGGGCCGGCCCATTGCACGGGCGAAGCGCGTTCGGCGAAGACCGGGTCGGTGATCCAGAACTTGTCCTGCAGCTTGAGCAGAAGCGTGGAATGGCCCAGGCGATAGACGCTGTGGTTAGGCGCGGCAATCAACGCCGCCTGGGTCAGGGTTTGCACCGGAACGGGGGCCGACGGCCGGGTGTCGTGCGGTTTGTTGAAGATAAAGTTCCACAGGATGCGCAAGGTTTTGCGAAAGCCTTCGCGCTGCACCGGCACATGGTTTCGGTACTGCCCTTGAGCCTGTCGGGACGCTTCAGGCGTTGAAGCGTTGTTCGCTGGGGAAGTTGAAGTGTCCATGACTGAATGACTCCAGAAAAACCGCACAATCGACGATTTTCCGCTTGGGACGATAAATGGCCAAGGCACGCACGCATCAGCCGAAGATTCAATTTCTCACTGTGCAGGATTAACAAAACATTACACTGCACAGTGTAGTTTCTAGGTTGCATCAAAGCCGATCACAAGTAAACTACCAAGTGTAATTCTCCACTTCTTCCTGCCGAAACGTACTTATGACAGCTCCACAGCGCCTCACCGACCGAAAACGCGAAGCCATCATCCAGGCGGCGATTGCCGAATTCCGTACCAACGGTTTCGACATCACCAGCATGGACAAGATCGCCGCCACCGCCGGCGTGTCGAAGCGCACGGTGTACAACCACTTCCCGAGCAAGGAAGAGTTGTTTGCCGAAATCCTCAATCAGTTATGGACTCGAGTAACGGCCGAACAGGAAACGGCCTATCGCCACGACCTGCCCCTGCGCGATCAGCTGCGCCTGATGTTGCAGGCGAAATTGCAGATGCTGGCCGATGATAATTTTCTCGACCTGGCGCGGGTGGCGATTGCCGCCACCATCCACTCTCCCGAGCGTGCGCAGAACATGGTTGCCCGAATGGGTGAGCGCGAAGAAAGTTTGACCGTGTGGATTCGCGCCGCCCAGGCCGATGGCCGCCTGAAACAGGTCGAGCCTGAGTTCGCCGCGCAACAGATCCATGGGTTGCTCAAGTCCTTTGCGTTCTGGCCGCAGATCTCCATGGGCCAATCGGGCCTGTCGCCCGACATGCAGCACACCGTGGTGGAGTCGGCGCTGGACATGTTCCTGGCGTGTTATGCGTGCTGAATCAAGCTGCAAAAAATGACAATGTCCGCCGTTTTATCGCTGATCGGCCGCTCTGAATAAGAACCCGGTAATGTGTTTCTGAATGAGACTGACGCTGGAGCTATAGTGAGCCTCAGTCCCCCGCCCCCTTCAGAGAGCATCATGAGCACTCCGACCCACGAAACCGAAACCGAAATCACCGGCCCCGTCGATCACCTGCGCTTCCATCGCCCTCACGCGCACCTGGCACCTACTTTCGGTACCGACCGTTTTGCCCTGCGCGCCGAGGCTTTTGCGCGGTTCTTCGGCACGCCGACCTTCCTTGGCGCCCAGACCTTGGTGGTGGTGATCTGGATTTGCCTGAACCTGTCCGGCGTAACCCAATTCGATGTGTACCCCTTCATCCTGCTCAACCTGGCGTTCAGCCTGCAGGCAGCCTATGCCGCGCCGTTGATTCTGCTGGCCCAGACGCGTCAGGCCGCGCGGGACAAAGCCCAGTCAGACGCCGATGCGCGACATCGTGAAGCCTTGGCCATCGCCAACAGTGAACGTCAGGCCCAGGCCGCGCGGAACACTGCGCAACTGAAGGAGTTGCTGGAGCAAAATACCCGGCTCACCGAAATCACCAAGACCCTGACCGAACGCATCGAAAGCCTGACGTCGGAAATGCATCAACACTTCATCGGCAAGGAGCCACCGAAGGTTTGATCCGGAGCGCCCGCCCCAACTCGTCGAACAACGTCACCACCGAGCGCAACGCGCGGCAGTCCGGGCGGGTCAGCAGCCACAGCGCGGTGTCGTAACCGTGCAGGGGCTCGGTCAATGGCTGCAGTCCTTCACCGATCAAAAAGTCCGGCAACGCCGCGACGCCCAGTCCCGCCCGCACCAACTCGGTCACCGACAACATGCTATTGCAGCGATAACCGGGTGTTACGCCAGGCAACTGCTGACGCCGCCAGGCGACAGTGGGGTGATCGGGCAGAAAGTCATCGGGGGCGATCCAGGTCAATGAGGCCAGGTCGTGGGATTCGACCGATTGCAGATAGGCCGCGCTGGCACAGACCCGGTAGGAAATGTCTGCCAATCGCCGGCCAACCAGATGCTCGGGCGGGGTACGGGTCAGCCGCAAGGCGATGTCGGCGTCGCGGCGGCTGAGGTTGGCGAAGTCGTTGGAGGTGCAGAGTTCAATAGTCAGTGCCGGGTAAGACGGCATGAACCGCGCCAGTGCCGGCAGCAGCAGACTTTGCAGGACCGAATCGGTACAGGTCAGGCGCACGGTGCCGCTGATGATTTCACCACCCTGCTCCACGCCAATGCGCGCCGCCTCCAGTGCTTGTTCGGCGCGTTCAGCCTGCTCGGCCAGGGTCTGAGCCAACGTGGTAGGCAGGTAACCAGCGCGGCTCTTTTCGAACAGTTGCTGGCCCAGCGCGGCTTCGAGGCGACGGACTGCGCGAAACACCGTCGAAACGTCGACCTTCAACAACGCCGAAGCCCGGGCCAGAGAGCCGCCGCGCACCAAAGCGAGGATCAGCGACAGGTCGGGATAGTCCAGCTGATAGTGCGTCGATGCATTGATCACTTGGGATAACGCCAATATTGATTGCGTGAACGCCAATCTATAGTCGGTGCCAGAAATCAACAAGCGTCGAGATCACTCATGGAAACCAACGCCATCCGCATTGCCCTGATCGGTGACTACGATCCACAGGTCACCGCCCACCAAGCCATCCCCGTCGCCCTCGGCATGGCCGCCGAACACACTGGCCAGAACGTTCAGTTTCAATGGCTGGCCACCGACTACATCACCGCCGATACACCATTGGATGACTTCGACGGTTTCTGGTGTGTGCCCGCCAGCCCTTATCGCGACATGGATGGCGCGCTACGGGCGATCCGCTTTGCCCGGGAACAACAACGGCCGTTCCTCGGCACGTGCGGCGGTTTTCAGCACGCGGTGCTGGAATTCGCCCGCAACGTATTGGGCTGGGAAGATGCCGAACACGGCGAGACTTCGCCCAACTCGACGCGGGCGTTACTCACGCCGCTGACCTGTGCGCTGGTGGAAGCCGTCGACAGCATTCATTTGGTTGAAGGCTCGTTGATCGCCAAGGCGTACGAAAGTGCGGAGATTCGTGAAGGCTATCACTGCCGTTACGGTGTGAATCCCGAGTTTGAACGGCAGCTACTGACGCGACAGTTGCACGCGGTTGGCCACGATTCGGCGGGGGATCTGCGGGCAGTGGAGCTGCAGGATCATCCATTCTTTGTCGCAACGCTGTTCCAACCGGAACGCGCCGCGCTCAAAGGCCTGCTGCCGCCATTGGTCAAGGCGTTGATCGAGGCCTGTGTGAGGCAAAAATCATGATCGCCCAGACACCTGCAGCACCTTACTACGCAGTGATTTTCACTTCGCTGCGCACCGAAGGCGATCACGGTTACGAACAGGCCGCCGAACGCATGGTAGAGCTGGCCCGTGAGCAACCCGGCTTCCTGGGCGTGGAATCGGCCCGGGGCGCGGATGGGCTCGGGATTACGGTGTCCTACTGGGCCAGCGAAGCGGCGATCCTGGCCTGGAAGCATCATCCCGAACACAGCGCGATTCGTGAGCGCGGGCGATCGACCTGGTATTCGGCGTGTCATACGCGAGTGTGCAAGGTTGAGCGGGCCTATGCGTTCAAACAGTGAATGACCCGGTGATTCTGGAGGCCGTCTTCGCGGGCTTGCCCGCGAAGACGCCATAACAGCCACCACAAAACCCTCACCCCCGCACCAAACTCCTCACCGCCGTAATCTGCGGCACGTCCTGTCGATTCATGTACACCCGCAACGGCTCGGTGATGTTGATCCGGTCGTCGATGTTCTGGTCCAGCAGCAACTGAATCAGTTCGCGCTTGAGCGTCATGGTCTGCTCGGGGCCGGGTGCCCAGACGAACTCACTGGTAGGGATGATGCCGTCGTCGGCTACGTCCATGCCGAAAGCGTCTTCACTGAAGCGCACGATGTACTGGCCGGTTTTGCGATTGAGGCCGACGAAGCCTTTGAGTTGGTCGGCGGCCTGGCAAATGAGCTGGGAAGTGATGCGCATGGTAAACCTCACAAAAGGTCGCTAAGGACCGGTGATCGATGGTTTACACGCAGGGCAAGTGAACGGGTTTCCCTCTGCCGGGGAAACTGCAGGTGTGAAGATTACTGCAAAGAGCCGCACAAAAGCGTCGAAAAAATCTTCTTTAAACACGTTTATGTCGGTCTGGTGATAGCACAAGCGGCGCTCAGTTGTTAAAAGATACGTCTTTGAAAACTCATCGCAAAAGGACTTCGACCATGCCTGTCTCCTTCACCAAAAGCGCCCTGCTGCTGAGCCTGATGCTCGGCCTCGGCCAGGCACAGGCCACCAGCGAGCCAAGCCCCAGCGCACTGGCAACCCGCCTGGGCATTCCGCACCCGGCGGTGATCGCCCACCGTGGCGCCTCTTTCGATGCACCGGAATCCACCGCCGCAGCCTACAAACTGGCTCGTGACCTGGGCGCCGACTACCTGGAAATGGACCTGCAACGCAGCAAGGATGGTGTGCTGTTCGCCCTGCACGACAACAACCTGCAACGCACCACCGACGTCGCTACCAAATTCCCTGAGCGCAAGGACAGCCCGGCCAACGAATTCACCATCGCCGAACTGAAAACCCTGGATGCCGGCAGCTGGTTCAATACGGCGTACCCGGATCGCGCGCGTCCGGGCTACGTGGGTCTGAAGATCCTGACCCTGGACGAAATCATCGACATCGCCCAAGGCAATCCGCTGCACAAGCCTGGCCTGTACATCGAAACCAAAGAACCGAAGCAGTTTCCCGGCATCGAGCGCGATCTCAAGGATAAATTGCAGGACCGTGGCTGGCTGAGCCCGACGGGTTCCAAACTGGCAAAAAGTAATCTGGCGGTCGGCCAGGGGAAAGGCAAAGTCGTGCTGCAAACCTTCGAGAAGAGCAGCCTCGAACTGCTCGAGAAGGAGATGCCGCAAGTGCCGAAAATCCTGCTGTTGTGGGTCGGCGAAGGCAGCATCGAGCCGAAATCCAAAGTGACGTTTGCTGAGTCCGGAGACAAGGACAAAGCGACTTACTACGCCAAACAGGAACCGAAAGACAAAGCCGAATTCCAGCAATGGGTCGAGTACGCCAAGTCCCAGGGCGCTATCGGCACCGGGCCTTCTGCCGCGCTGACCAAGGGCGGCGATCAGAGCTATTCGGACCTGGTAAAACCGTGGATGAACCAGTTCACCCACGATCAGGGCATGCTGGTGCACGTCTACACCATCGACGATGCCGTGGATTATCAGAAAGTGACGGATGCCGGTGTCGACGGCATCTTCACCAATCGCGCCAGCGAACTGCTGAAGTTCTACAAGCGCCCGGCGGCGGCGAGTGTTGCGCAGTTGTTGCAGAACAACGGGTACTGATTGGCGCCAGGCACTGCACCGCGTCGTCCCCATCGCGGGCAAGCCACGCTCCCACAAGGTCTGCGCAAAACCTGTGAGAGCGTGGTTGCCCGCGATTGTTTTTTTAAGGGTGAATTAAGTTGTGCTGTTTAATCTGATCCCACTTAAACAGCTCCTCCAAGGAAAGAACTTGATGAAAACCTTAACTGCCCTGTTCACCGCTGCTGCCCTGACTCTCACCGCTGGCCTGGCCCAGGCTGACGTTCGCGTCGACCAGATCCCCGAGTTGGTCAAAAGCGGCAAGATCAAACCCCTGGAAGAAATGAACCAGGCCGCGCTGAAGTTGCATCCGGGCGCCACAATTACCGATACCGACCTGGATAACCACTTCAACGGTTACGAATATGAAGTTGAACTGCGTCTGGCTGACAACACCGAATGGGACGTGGACTTCGATGCCGCGACTGGCAAGGTCCTGAGCAACAAACAAGACAAGTGATTCAACTACAAAAAGCCGCACGACCTTCGGGTCGTGCGGCTTTTTTGCGTTCGGCGTAAGGCAAATCGCTGCAGTGATGAACGAAGTCGCGCCCTTTTGCGCAGGCCCGCTAGAATCCCTCAACACCACTCAGCATGTTGAAGCAGAGAACCACGGATATGGGGCAAACAGCGGCAGCAGACATCGCCACGATCAGCCGGATCAGCGCGGTGCCAGCAGTTCTTCAGGTGATAGGTGAGTTGACCGGTTTGCGGTTCGCGGCGGTGGCCCGCGTCATCGACAACACCTGGATCGCCTGCGCGGTGCTCGATCGACTGGATTACGGCGTGCAAGTGGGCGATGAACTGCAGCTGGTCTCCACGCTGAGTGACGAAATTCGCCGGGGCCAACAGTCGGTGGTCATCGACAAGGTCAGTGAAGACCCGCTCAGCCGCGATCATCCCTTCGAAAGCTACATCGCCGTGCCGATACTTCGCACCGATGGACGCTTCTTCGGCACCCTCTGCGCTCTCGATCCTGATCCTGCGCCGCTCAAGTCCAGCACGATCCGGAGCACCATGGAATCGTTCGCCCGGATGCTGTCGCTGCAGATCGAAACCGAAGAAAACCTGCAACGGACCGAAGCGGCGTCGATCAAGGAACGCAAAACCACTGAGCTGCGCGAGCAGTTCATCGCCGTGCTCGGTCATGATCTGCGCAACCCCTTGTTCGCCATCAGCGCCGGTGCCGAAATGCTCCTGCGCAAAGTCAAAGACCCGGCGAATGAGCAACGGGCGCGACATATCCTCACCAGCGCCCGGCGTGCGACCAAACTGGTCGACGACGTACTGGACTTCGCGCGCGGGTCATTGGGTCGCGGCATCCCGGTGAATATCGAGCCGTGCCCGGATTTGGGGGATGTGCTGCGGCATGTGATCGCCGAGATCCAGAGCATTCACCCCAAGCGCATTATTCAGTCGTCGATTGGCGACCTGAGCGACATTCACTGCGATCGCGAACGGGTCGCGCAGTTGCTGTCCAACCTGCTGGCGAATGCCGTTGTCCACGGAGATCCCGACGGCGCGGTCGAGGTCAGTGCGCAGGTCAAGAACGGGCACTTCGTGTTGAGCGTGAAAAACCAGGGGCTGATTGCCGAAGATGCACTGCCGCACCTGTTCCAGCCCTACTCGCGACCGACCGGTGGAACACCGCAGGCCGGCCTCGGGTTGGGGCTGTACATTGCCAACCAGATCGCGCTGGCCCATGGCGGCAAACTGGAGGTGGAATCGACCGAGCCGCAGGGCACGACGTTTACCTTCAGCTTGCCCCCCAGGACTTAAGCGGTGGTGCTGACCACCGAACCCGACGTACTGCCACCCTCATCCTGCAACGCCTGCAACAACGCCGCCGTCACCGTCTGCATCGAAGCCGACGTGGCCGCAATTTGCGATTGAGCCGCCGCAACTTCCGCGGCCTTGGCTTCGCTGCTTTGTTGCTTGGCCTGGGCCGCTTGCAGTTGCTGCTGTTGCTCCTGCAATTGCTTTTGCAGTTCGGCGAGCTGCTTGCGCAGTTCTTTCACCGTATCGGACTCACTGCTGCTGGAGCTGCTTTCGCTCGACGCGGCTGCGCCGCCAGCGGCAGCCTTGGTGGTGTCACTGGAGGTCTCGGTGGATGCCGCGACGGTGCTGTCTTCGGTGTTGTCGCTGATCGAAACCTGGCTTGAAGAAGTCGACAGGGTCTGGTTGATCGAAACGGAACTGATGCTGACCATGGGCGTTATCCAATATGCAGTTTGGGTAACTTCCGTCATCGTCAGGCGCGGCACGAACTTGAGAGCGACTGTGTACCGATTCGGTAACCGAATCGGTACACAACCCATTTCATTAGGCGCTCAACCGCGCCGTCACCTCATTCAATTGCCCTGACAGCCCATGCAGGTTGTGGCTGGCCGCTTCGGTGCGCTGCACGTTGTCCAGGTTGGTGCTGGCGATGCTGGTAATTTCGGTGAGGTTGCGCGAGATGTCTTCGGCCACTGAAGTCTGTTCTTCTGCGGCGGTGGCGATCTGGCGGTTCATGTCGCGAATGGCTTCCACGGCATGGGTGATCCGCTCGAGCATGGCGCCGGCCTGGGTCACTTGCTCGACGCTTTGCTCGCTGCGCGACTGGCCGCTTTCGATGGCCTGGGCCGCATCCACCGCACCGGTTTGCACGGTTTGAATGATCTGGTTGATCTCGATAATCGACGCCGCCGTGCGCTGGGCCAGGCTGCGTACTTCATCGGCGACCACCGCAAAACCACGCCCGGCTTCACCGGCACGGGCCGCTTCGATTGCCGCGTTGAGCGCCAGCAGGTTGGTTTGTTCGGCGATGCCGCGAATCACTTCCAGCACCTTGCCGATGCGCCCGCTGTCTTCTTCCAGACGACGGATGACCGTGGCGGTGTTGGCGATTTCGCCACGCATTTGGGTGATGGTGTGAATGGTGCCCTGCATGACCTTCTCGCCTTGCTGGGCGGACTGATCGGCATCGTCGGCCGCACGTGCCGCTTCGGCGGCGTGGCGCGCGACTTCTTGCGCGGTGGCGGACATTTCGTTCATCGCCGTGGCCACCTGATCGGTGCGATTGAACTGCTCGTTGGTGCCGCTGGCCATAAGGCCGGCAATCGAGTTCAGCTCACCGCTGGCACTGTCCAGGTCCGACGCGCTGCGCTGCAAACGACTGAAGGTTTCGGCGAGGAAATCGCGCAAGGTGTTGGCGGCCCTGGCCAGGTTGCCCAACTCGTCCTGACGGGTGCTGGCCACGCGTTCGGCGAACCGGCCCTGACTGAGTTGCGCCACGTAGTCGATCAGTTTGCGGATCGGCTCCACCAGGTTGCGATTGACCAGCCACAGACTCAACAAACCAATCAGCAGGCCCGACACCAGCATCACCGCGAGCCCCGACAACACCGTCTGATCGGCACTGGCACTGATCAATTTCGATTGTTCGACACTCTGCTTGCGCAGTTCGCCGACCAGTTCATTCATCTGCTCGCTGGCGGCGCGGTCCACGCCCTTGACCGCATTGTCGCCGGCCGCTGGGTCGGCACCGGCCGCCACGTAGGCATCACGGCCCTTCTGATACGCCGCACCTAATACACGATGCTCCTCACGCAGGCGTTCGATGCGGGTCTTGAGTTGCGGCTCCATACCCTTCTGCCCGGCCAGTTCACCAAGGATACCCTGCACATTGCGTTGCCCCTCCTCGAACTGCTTCCAGTATTTGTCCAGGTCCGCGGGTTGCTTGCCGCGCAGCAGGACGTTTTTCCACTCCTGAACCTGCACCTTGAATTGCAGGTTGGCTTCATCGATCAGTTGCGAGGTGTGCAACGGGCCTTCGATCAGGTTCGCGTAGTTCTGAACGCCGTTGGACAAAAAGTGAAAGCAGGCCAAAGCGATCAACAACATCGCCAACAGGCTGCCGCTCAACAGGGCGAGAATTTGTGCTCGAAGGGACTTTTGTAAAGACATCGGGAAGTACTCGAAACAGGAATGAGGCACGCGGATGAAGGCGTGAAAAGTATCCGGACATCCCTGTCTGCCACGTTGGCCCTTGGCCGAAGGCGCGCAAACGTAACCCAAGCGTGATCGGCGTTCCAGAGCGGTTCTTGAGGAGAATCCGACCATCGGTATCGCAATCGTTTGCGTACACCTCGCCATCACAAAACCGTCATGAGCGCTTGCAATGATGGGGCTCAAGTGAACCTGTGAAACCCGCGACAGGCGCCTCCTCGCAGCGAGACTTCATGAACCACAGCATTGACCAACGCCATCGCGATTCCGACTTGTTCGGCCTGCTTTACGGTTTCAGTTTTCGCCCCGGCGAGCGCGGTCGAGAGATCGATTCGGCCAAGGCACTGCACTGCCTGCAACAACCGGACGACAGTGACGAGTTTCTCTGGCTGCACCTGAACCTGGCCCATGCGGCGTGCGAGCGCTGGATGAAAAGCCATCTGGAATTGCCCGACGAGTTTTTCGAAGCCTTGCATGAAGGGTCGCGTTCGACGCGCATCGAGCATGTCGATTCGGCGTTGCTGGCGGTGGTCAACGATGTGGTGTTCAACCTCAGCAGCATGGTTTCCTCGGATGTCTCGACGCTGTGGGTCTGCGCCCGCAGTCGGCTGATCATCAGCGCGCGCCTGCAACCGCTGCACTCGGTGGACAAGCTGCGCTCTTCGGTGAAGGCCGGTGAATGCTTTCGCTCACCGCTGGAATTGCTGGTGCATTTGCTGCGCGATCAGGGCGAAGTGCTGACGCAGATCGTGCGCAAGACCAGCCTCAGTGTCGATCAGATCGAAGATGAATTGCTGTCGTCGCGCCTGTCCACCAACCGTGCCGAACTGGGCGCCAACCGCCGAGTGCTGGTGCGCCTGCAACGGCTGCTGGCGCTGGAGCCGGGCTCGTTGCTGCGCCTGCTCAATCGCCCGCCGCAATGGTTGCAGAAGGAGGACGTCAAGGAGCTGCGCAAATCCACCGAGGAGTTTGCGCTGATCATCAACGACCTTACGGCGCTCGGTGAGCGGATCAAGCTATTGCAGGAAGAAATCGCCGCCAATCTCAACGAGCAGAGCAACCGCACGCTGTTCACCCTGACCGTGGTCACGGTGTTGGCGCTGCCGATCAACATCATCGCCGGTTTCTTCGGCATGAACGTCGGCGGGGTGCCGCTTGCCGGTGATCCGGAGGGGTTCTGGATTCTAGTGGCGCTGGTCGCGACGTTTACCCTGATTGCCGGGCGTTGGGCGTTTCGCAAGCGGCGCGATTATTAAGCAAAGTACCAAGGCCTTATCCCAATCCTGTGGCGAGGGGGCTTGCCCCCGTTGGGCTGCGCAGCGGCCCTTATCGGGTTTATTCATTCAAACCGCATTCTCTGGTTTTACGACTGCTTCGCAGCCGAACGGGGGCAAGCCCCCTCGCCACAGATATTTGCCTGCATTAACTTCTAGCCCCACAAAAAAACCAAACACTGACCCAGCGCAGCCTCACTGTAATATTTAGCAACGATCATGGCCGATACTCCTTCTCTGCTCAGGATTGTCCGGCATGGCTACGCCTTCTTTCACCGCCGCTACACAGGCTCCTGCCAGCGGCGCCAGGCCGCAGTTCGATAAAAAGCCCGGCCTGCTCACCTTCGTGATGTTCTTTGCCGTGCTGGGCAGCGGACTGCTGTTCACCGCCTACAGCCTGATGCACGACATGAGCGAACTCGGCACGGTGGTCACCACCTGGACGCCGTTTCTGCTGTTGGGTGTCGCGCTGCTGATTGCTTTGGGCTTTGAGTTCGTCAACGGTTTTCACGACACCGCCAACGCCGTGGCGACGGTGATTTACACCCACTCCTTGCCGCCGAATTTCGCCGTGGCCTGGTCCGGGTTCTTCAACTTTCTGGGGGTGTTGCTGTCCAGCGGCGCGGTGGCGTTCGGCATCATCGCCCTGCTGCCGGTGGAGCTGATTCTGCAGGTCGGCTCCTCCGCCGGTTTCGCGATGATCTTCGCCCTGTTGATCGCCGCGATCCTGTGGAACCTCGGCACCTGGTGGCTGGGCTTGCCGGCCTCTTCGTCGCACACCCTGATCGGTTCGATCATCGGCGTCGGCGTGGCCAATGCCTTGATGCACGGCCGCGA
The DNA here is from genome assembly GCF_016861935.1 of Pseudomonas sp. 008. NCBI lineage: Bacteria > Pseudomonadati > Pseudomonadota > Gammaproteobacteria > Pseudomonadales > Pseudomonadaceae > Pseudomonas > Pseudomonas sp. 008. Next base: position 25,817 of record NZ_BOMA01000007.1, read on the forward strand.
CGGCACCAGTGGCGTGGACTGGGCCCAAGCGACCAAGGTCGGTTACGCGTTGCTACTGTCGCCGCTGATCGGCTTCGCATTCGCCGCGTTGTTGCTGCTGGCGTTGCGTGTCTTCGTCAAAAATCGCGCACTGTACAAGGCGCCGAAGGGTAATACCCCGCCACCGTGGTGGATTCGCGGCATGTTGATTCTGACCTGCACCGGCGTGTCGTTCGCCCACGGCTCCAACGACGGCCAGAAAGGCATGGGCCTGATCATGCTGATTCTGGTGGGCACGCTGCCGATGGCGTATGCATTGAACCGCACCATGCCGGCGGATCAGGCCTTGCAATTCGCCGCGGTGGCCGAAGTCACCCAGCAAGCCCTGATGAGAAACACACCACTGCCGATGCCCACCGATCCACGCCCGGTGCTGACCGACTACATGCGCAACAAGGAAGCCACCCCGCAACTGATCCCCGCCCTCGCCGCGTTGGCGGGCCAGATCGGTAACGAAGTGAAGGGTTACGGCTCGCTGTCGAAAGTCCCGGCCGAAGCGATGGGCAACGTGCGCAACGATATGTACCTGACCAGCGAAACCATTCGCCTGATGGACAAGAACAAGGTCGGAAACTTCGACACCGACACCACCGGCAAGCTGCAGTTGTTCAAGCAACAGATCGACAACGCCACGCGGTTCATTCCGCTGTGGGTGAAGATCGCGGTGGCCATCGCCCTGGGACTGGGCACCATGGTCGGCTGGAAACGCATCGTGGTGACGGTCGGCGAGAAAATCGGCAAGACGCACCTGACCTATGCGCAGGGCGCATCGGCAGAAACCGTGGCGATGCTGACCATCGGCGCCGCCGACATGTTCGGCCTGCCGGTATCGACCACTCATGTGTTGTCTTCAGGCGTGGCCGGAACCATGGTCGCCAACGGTGGCGGCTTGCAGATGAAGACCATCCGCAACCTGCTGATGGCTTGGGTGCTGACCTTGCCGGCGGCGATTGTGCTGTCGGGCAGCTTGTACTGGTTGTTCACCAAGCTGTTCTGACCATACACAACCTGTGTAGGAGCGAGGCTTGCCCGCGAAAGCGGTTTCACATTCAACGATGAAGCCTCGCTCCTACAGGTCATTCAATAGCCTTCGCAAGCCCTGCGCAGTAATAGCCGCTCCCGCACCACGTCGTAACCCCAGTGGTACACGTAGGTGTACGGCAGGAAAAACAGCAGCACGCCGATATCCAGCAGGAACGCCTGCCACAGGCTGATCTTCAGCCACCAGGCAATCAACGGCACCCCAAATGCCACCAGCCCGCCTTCGAACAACAGCGCATGCACCACGCGCACCCAGGCGTTACGCACAATGGCGAAGCGTTTGAGCACGCGGTCGAACAAGCCGTTGAAGACCACGTTCCAGGCCAGGGCAAGGGCTGCAATCGCCATGGTTGCCACGCCCATTTCCAGCATGGGTTTGTCCATGACCCAGGCCAGCAGCGGAGTACAGATCAGTATCGCCAGCAGTTCGAAACCGATGGCCTGGAGAATTCGTTCAGTGATGGATTTGTTAGCGTTCATGGCCAGACTCCCTGAGTGACTGTGGTTGCCATGATCTGCCATCACACCGATACTTCATAACCAATAACCATCGATCAAGGCGATAGTTCATGGCTTCCCACGAAGTGTTGCTGGCGTTTGTAGAGGCCGCGACCCAAGGCTCGTTTTCCGCCGCGGCGCGCAAGCTCGGGCGCAGTCAGTCGACCATCAGCGCCGCCGTGGCGAGCCTGGAAATCGACCTGAACCTTGTCCTCTTCGACCGCAGCAGTCGCAAGCCGAGCCTGACTCCGGCCGGGCACGTCATGCTGCAACGGGCCGAAGAGATTCTGGCCGCCACCAGCCGTCTGGAAATGACCGCCAGCCAATTGTCCCAAGGCATCGAGCCAAAGTTGACCGTGGCGATTTCCGACACTTACCAGTCCGACCGTTTCGAAGCGGCGCTCAGTGCTTTCGAGCAGCGGTATCCAGACCTGGAACTTGAATGCCTGATCGCCGAATGCGATGACCTGGTAGCACTGGTACAACGCGGCCGCGCGCACGTCGCCTTCGCTGAAATGCAGGACAGCTACCCGCCGGACCTGGTCAGTTCGACGGTGGATGAGCGCACGGAAATCGCCCTGTTCGTGTCCCACGCGCACCCATTGGCGACGCTGAACGACATCGATCAGGACGTGCTGCAACAGCACCGCGAACTGCGTCTGGCGACGATCGTCAATCCGTATGAAAGCCGCGCGAAGGGGCGGGTCTGGTCGGCACCGAGTTACCTGATGCTGCTGGAAATGGCCCAGGGCGGGTTCGGCTGGGCACCGTTGCCGCGATGGCTGGTGGGGCGGTTCGGGGCTGGTTCGTTGGTGGAATTGAAAGTGCGCGGCTGGCCGAAACCGGTGTACGTCGATGCGCTGTGGTCGCGTTTGCACCCGCCGGGGCCGGCGGGGAGTTGGTTATTGGGCAAGATGCTGGAATGAAGGTCCTGCGGACCTTATCGCGGGCAAGCCACGCTCCCACAGGATTGAGGCGATCACACCTTTGCGATTCGACTGTGGGAGCGTGGCTTGCCCGCGATGGGGCTAGTGAAATCACATCACTCCAACGCCCGGAGCCGTCCCTCGATAAACCGCCGCTCCGGCACCTGCTGTGTCAATTCCAGCGCCCGCTGATACGCCGCTCGCGCCTCTTCCACCCTTCCCAACTGCCGGCAAAACTCTGCCCGTGCCGAATGCGCCAGGTGGTAATCCAACAACTCGCCCCGGGCCAGAATCCCTTCGATCAACGTCAGCCCGGCCTGCGGGCCATCACGCCTGGACAGCGCCGCCGCGCGGTTCAGTTCGATCACCGGCGACGGCACCGCCCGCAGCAGCACGTCGTACAGACCGACAATCTGCGCCCAGTCCGTCTCTGCCGCCGAGGGCGCTTCGGCATGCACCGCGGCAATCGCTGCTTGCAGGCAATAAGGTCCGAAGCGCCGTGTCGTCAGCGCCCGCTCAATCAAGGCGCAGCCTTCGGCAATCAGCTCGGCGCTCCACAACGAGCGATCCTGTTCATCCAGCACAATCAGCTCACCGCTCGCGGAGGTCCTGGCCGGACGCCGGGACTCATGCAACAGCATCAGCGCAAGTAGCCCCATCACCTCCGGTTCAGGCAACAACTCCATCAACAACCGACCGAGACGAATTGCTTCGCGCGTCAGGTCTTCACGGGTCAGCTCGCTGCCGACAGACGCCGAATACCCTTCGTTGAACACCAGGTAAATCACCCGCAACACGCTATCGAGTCGCTCGGGCAGTTCCGTCAGGGTGGGCACTTGGTATGGGATTTTCGCGTCACGGATCTTGGCCTTGGCGCGCACGATGCGCTGGGCGATGGTGGCCGGTGCCGAGAGGAATGCCCGGGCGATTTCTTCCGTGGTCAGGTCGCAGACTTCGCGCAGGGTCAGCGGCACTTGAGCGTCCGCCGCCAGCGCCGGGTGGCAACAGGTGAAGATCAGGCGCAGGCGATCGTCTTCCACGTCTTCGTCACTCCAGTCGGCCTGCTCCAGCGCCTCCAGTTGAGCGATCAACAACGGCCGGGACGCGTTAAAACGCGCGCGCCGGCGCAACACATCAATGGCCTTGAAACGGCCGGTGGACACCAGCCAGGTGCGCGGATTGTCCGGCACACCGTCGCGCTGCCAGCGCTCGACCGCGACGAAGAACGCCTCGTGCAGCGCTTCTTCGGCGAGGTCGAAATCGCCGAGCAAGCGGATCAGGGTCGCCAGGATTCGCCGCGACTCGTCGCGGTAAACCTGCTCGACTTGCGCCCGTACCGATTCGCCCGGCATCAGTCCGGCATGCCTGGGGCCATTTTTCGCTGGACGGTTCGCACACTCATAAAAGAACTCCTGTTGTGATAGTTATTCAGACATTCAACTGGCGAACGGGCCGCACCTCGACGCAGCCGACCCGGGCCGCCGGAATGTTACCGGCGACCTGGAGGGCTTCATTGAGGTCCTTGGCATCGATCAGGTAGAAGCCGGCCAACTGCTCCTTGGTTTCAGCGAACGGGCCGTCGGTGATCGACATTTTGCCGTTGCGCATGCGCACGGTGGTCGCGGTCTGCACCGACTCCAGCGCTTCGGCGGCGATCATCCGGCCGCTGCCCTGGATCGACTCGGCATAGGCCATGCACTCGGCGTCGTTGGGGCTTTCGGGCATCGAGTGCAATTCGTGCTCGTTGCTGTAGACCAGGCATAAATACTTCATGGGACTCTCCATTTCAGGCGGCTTTGCCGTGACCGAACTGATCAACTATGGCTGTCGATTGGCGCTTTGGCGCTGCTTTCCGATAAACAGCCCGACCATCAGGGTTCCAGGTTGAACAGCGCCGCGCCGCTGGTCATGTCGAACGGAGCCGACCAGTGTTCGTGGACGATCTGCCAGAGCCCTGCTTCCTGCCGATAGCACGCGGTGACGCGCATCCAGCAAGCCTGGGTTTCACCCTTTTCATTGGTGCCGCCGCAATGCGCCAGCCAGTGAGCGAAAGCGATCTCCTGCGATGGCACGACGTTGATTTCATGGAACTCGAAAATATGCGGGCCGGGGCACATCTCCATGCATTCCTGCCAATGCGCACGGTAGGCCGCCTTGCCCTTGAATTGCAGGGCTTTGACGGCATCGAAGGAGACGATGTCGTCGGCGTACAGGGCCATGACCTTTTCCACGTCCTTGGCGATGACCGCCTGACGGTAGTTCTCGATCAGGTTATGGATTTGTGTCTGAGCGTTCATGAGGGTTCTCCGTGTTTTTTGTTGAAGACACCTTTAGTCGTCTGGCAAAAAGCCAAATCGACAACCGAAATAAAAATAATCCATGGAGGCAAACTCGCTAGAATCCGAGCCTCATTTGTGTTGGAAAAAGGACACTCCAGTGACAGCCCGACTCGTGCCTTACGAAAGCCTGAACGCCTTGCAGCGCCAACAGGTCGAGGCCATCGAAATCCACGCCGAACAAATCAGATTCTCCGGTGACATCCACGGTGCATTGCACACCTTGCTGTCCAAACCGGGCCCAGGCGTCAAAGGCTTTGCCCTGCTGGCCGAAGAGGTTCCAGTGGCCTTCCTGCTGCTCAAGCGCCCGCCGGTGCTGCCGGCCTGGGCCGACGAACACAGCGCCACCCTGCACGCCCTGCAAGTCGATCACCGTGCCCAGGGCAAAGGTTACGGCAAGGCCTGCCTGCAAGCCCTGCCCGAGGTTGCGCGCCAGGCCTGGCCGGAGATCAAAGGGCTGGAGTTGTCGGTGGATGCCGACAATGAATCGGCCATCGCGCTGTATGCCAAATACGGTTTTGTCGACAGCGGCGAAGCGTACAAAGGCCGGATCGGTTACGAACGACGGATGGGACTGGTTTTCTGATTCATGGAGGGATGAACGAATGTTGAATTCAATCGAAGCACTGGAAGCGATCTACGGCCAGCCCCATGAGCGCGCGGTGCGCAAGCAGATCCCGTTTTTGAACGAGGACTATCAGGCGATGGTCCGCGCCTCGCCGCTGGTGATTATCAGCTCGGTCGGCCCCGACGGCATGGACGGTTCACCGCGCGGCGATACGCCGGGTTTTGTGCGGATCATCGATGAGCGCACGCTGGCGATCCCGGATCGCCCCGGCAACAACCGCATCGACACGCTGCGCAATGTCGTGCTCGACTCGCGGGTATCGCTGCTGTTCATCATTCCGGGGATCGGCGAGACGCTGCGGGTCAACGGCACGGCGCAGATCAGCGCCGAACCGGCATTGCTGGAGAGTTTTGCTGTCAATGGCAAACCGGCGCGCACGGTAATGCTGGTGACGGTGGAAGCGGCGTATTTCCATTGTTCGAAAGCGATTGTTCGTTCGGATTTGTGGAACCCCGAGCGCTACCTCGACCGCTCTGCCCTGCCGACGGCAGGGGCGTTTCACAAACGGCTGAACGATGGGCAGTTCGATGCCGAGACGTATGACCGGGAAGCACCGGCCAGGGTACGAGACAGCCTCTACTGATAACACCGTTGATGATCGTTCCCACGCTTTGGGAACGATCAATCAAAGGTCCAGAATCATCTCATGCCACGCCATCCCGCCATGGTCGGACGCCGAAGGCTTGATGTAGACAAACCCAAACCCGGCATACAGCGCAATGTGCCGCTCTTTGCACATCAAATGGATGCTGGCCTTGTTCAATGCGCGCATGCGCTGGATGAATTCACCCATCAAGCGTTTTGCCAGGCCTTGCCCCTGATAATCCGGATGCACCACCACCGACATGATCACCACATGCGGGCCGGCCGCGTCGTGGCCGATCAGTTCCTTGAACGCCTCGTCCGACATTTCCACCTCGAACGCCGCACCGGAATTGACGAAACCGGCCACAACGCCATCCACTTCGGCGACGATGAAGCCCTCGGGCCATGTGGCGATGCGGGTGGCGATTTTCTCGCGGGTGGCGGCTTCGTCGCCTTCGTAGGCAACGGTTTCGATGGCGTAGCAGCGGTCCAGGTCAGCGGGAATGACGTGGCGGATGACGGTGTTCATGGCAGCTCGGAATCGGCGGGGGAAAGGCTGGGATCATAAATTAATAAGGTGTTCATATCGATCACGACGAGTGCCGTAAAGCCTTCGTATAGGCACTTTCATTGCGCGTCGCCCGGGGCTATTTGTGTTGCCTGTCTCTAGTCACCATGAGGGGAACACACCATGAGCAGCGTCCAAATCGGTCTTCTTATGCTGTTGGGCATCAGCACGTTCGGCTTCGTTTCTTTGGCGATCGACCTGTTGCGGGCACGACGGGTGAACAAGGGAAAATAGTGCCCGCAGGACATGCAGAGGCGGCCGGTTGAGCCGCCTCCGCAGATGTGATCAGGACTTGATCGGCAGCCAGATTTCCAGCACGCCGGTATTGAGCTTCGGGTTGAAGTCTTCGCTGTAGCGTTCGAACTCCGGGGCATCCGCTGCCTCGTGACCGGACTGCGGCAACCAGGTGTTCCAGATGTACTGAAAGGTCTGGGGCAAGGTATCCAGCGAGCCCTTGTGCTCGAAAACCGCGTAATACTGGGGCTGAATCTCGACCCAGCGGTATTTCTCGGGCAGGTCGTCGAGCTTGCTGATCTCGACACCGGCGATGTATTCAAAACCGCCCTTGCCATCCGGGTTGCAGCAAACGCCGTAGGTCACTTCGCCCTTTTGCCCGGGAACATTGCCGATGTGGGGAACGAATTTATCCCAGAGCTTGGGAATCTTGCCGGCCGTCTCTTGGGTAAATCGTCCGCCAAGCCCCGCTATGAGCATGAAGTGCCCGTGTTCGAAGCGTTGCTCAACCTGATCATCGCGTATTTGCTCATCCATGACTCGACTCCTGGGAACGTAAAAAGTGGGTTCGGCTGGGAGTATAGAGGCCAAACCCGATTCGCCCAGTCAGAGCCCCGGAAGCTGCCCGGCGGTGGGCGCACCGATAAACTCGTTGTAACCCGAAAGAATCACGTACACCGCGAAATAGCAGAAGATCGCGGCCGATGCCATGTAGGAATATCGCAGCAGTTTGTCTCCGAGCAGCTTGCCGCCATGGCTCGCCGCGAAGCACAGCGTGACGCACCAGAGAATTCCCGCGCAGAGAAATCCACCGAGAAACAACGCCGAGCTGAGGGTGCCGCCGCCACCGGAACGGGCGATCAACGTGCCGCCCACCGCCGCGAACCAGAGGATCGCGCTCGGCGACGACATGGCGAGAAAAATCCCACGGAAGAATTCCTTGCGATGGGAGTTCTGGCCGACCTCGGCGGTCGCCGCCAATTGCGCCTCGTGGTGGATCGCCGAATAGATCATCTTCGCCGCAAAGTAGATCAACAGCGCCGAACCGCCGATCCACAGCACCCAACGCACGGTTTCGTATTGCAGCAATACGGTCATGCCGGCCAGTGCCAGCACTGCGTAAATCAGGTCGCCGACGCAAGTCCCCAGCCCCAGGGCAAAACCCTGGAAATAGCCGCGCTGCATCGCCAGCGTGATCATCGCGATATTGGCCACGCCGATGTCCAGGCACAGCGAAAGGCTGAGCAGGAAGCCACTGGTAAATTCCATCAACCCGTTTCCTTCGGAAAATTTGTTTACGTAGAGGCTGGACAGTTTGCCATACCTGCCCTTACATTCCGCCACAGGCCACCGCAGTGGCCAGCGTCGCTCGGACGGTTCCGGGCGCTTACGTTATTCGAGGCAACAATGGCCGAACAAGGTTCGCCGCGCCGCTTTGCGCGCATAGATCGACTCCCCCCTTACGTTTTCAACATCACTGCCGAGCTGAAGATGGCCGCCCGTCGTCGTGGCGAAGACATCATCGACTTGAGCATGGGCAACCCCGACGGGGCAACGCCGCCGCACATCGTGGAAAAACTGGTCACCGTCGCCCAGCGCGAAGACACCCACGGCTACTCCACGTCCAAAGGGATTCCGCGCCTGCGCCGGGCGATTTCCAATTGGTACAAGGATCGCTACCAGGTTGATATCGACCCGGAAAACGAAGCCATCGTCACCATCGGTTCCAAGGAAGGCCTGGCGCATTTGATGCTGGCCACCCTCGACCAGGGCGACACCGTGCTGGTGCCAAACCCGAGCTACCCGATTCACATCTACGGTGCGGTGATTGCCGGTGCCCAGGTGCGGTCGGTGCCGCTGATCCCTGGCGTGGATTTCTTCGCCGAGCTGGAACGGGCGATTCGCGGTTCGATCCCGAAACCGAAAATGATGATCCTCGGCTTCCCGTCCAACCCCACTGCCCAGTGCGTGGAGCTGGACTTCTTCGAACGGGTGATCGCCCTCGCCAAACAGTACGACGTTCTGGTGGTGCACGACCTGGCCTACGCCGACATCGTCTACGACGGCTGGAAAGCCCCGTCGATCATGCAAGTGCCCGGCGCCAAGGACATCGCGGTGGAGTTTTTCACCCTGTCCAAGAGTTACAACATGGCGGGCTGGCGCATCGGCTTCATGGTCGGTAACCCGGAGCTGGTCAACGCTCTGGCGCGGATCAAGAGCTACCACGACTACGGCACCTTCACCCCGCTGCAGGTCGCGGCCATCGCGGCGCTGGAAGGCGATCAGCAATGCGTGCGCGACATTGCCGAACAGTATCGCCAGCGTCGCAACGTGCTGGTCAAAGGCTTGCATGAATTGGGCTGGATGGTCGAGAACCCGAAGGCGTCGATGTACGTCTGGGCCAAGATTCCCGAGGCGTATGCACACCTGGGCTCGCTGGAATTCGCCAAGAAACTGCTGGCCGAGGCCAAGGTTTGCGTCTCGCCGGGTGTCGGGTTTGGTGAGTACGGGGACGATCATGTGCGCTTCGCGCTGATCGAAAACCAGGACCGGATTCGTCAGGCCGTGCGCGGAATTCGCGGGATGTTCCGGGCGGATGGGTTGGTCACCAAATAACCCCCTGTAGGAGTCGCCCACAAAAAAACCGCATCGCTGCGGTTTTTTTGTGTTGGCCGTTCGTGTCAGACGAACAATGACAACAGCAAAATGAAGCCCAGGCCTACCACGGACAGGATGGTTTCCATCGCGGTCCAGGTCTTGAAGGTTTCCGCCACGGTCATGTTGAAGTACTGCTTCACCAGCCAGAAACCGGCGTCGTTGACGTGGGACAGGATCAACGAACCGGCACCGGTGGCCAGCACCAGCAGCTCACGGTTCACACCCGGAATCATCCCCACTACCGGCACCACGATGCCGGCGCCAGTGATGGTCGCCACGGTTGCCGAACCGGTCGCGATGCGAATCACCGCGGCTACCAGCCAGGCCAGCAGGATCGGCGAGATCTGAGCCGCCACCGCCATGTGACCGATCACATCACCCACACCGCTAGTCACCAGCATCTGCTTGAAGCCACCACCGGCACCGATGATCAGGATGATCGCGGCAGTCGGCGCAAGGCTCGAATCCAGCCATTTGAGCATCTGTTGCGAACCGATGCCCTGCTTGTAGCCGAAGGTGTACAGCGACAGCAGCAACGCCAGCAGCAGCGCCGAGATCGGGTGACCGATCAGGTCCATGAAAGTGCGGAAGAAGTTGCCGTCCGGCAGCGCCACATCGGCAAAGGTCTTGAGCAGCATCAGGAACACAGGCGACAGCACGGTGACCAAGGTAATGCCGAAGCTCGGCAGATCGCCTGCATCCTCATCGCGCACCAGTTGATCCACCAGCTCCTGGTTTGGATGACCGGGAATGTGCTTGGCAATGAACGTACCGAAGATCGGACCGGCGATGATGGCCGTTGGCAGCGCAACGATCAGGCCATAGAGAATGGTTTTACCGATGTCGGCACCGAACACGCCGATCGCCAGCAACGGCCCCGGGTGCGGAGGAACCAGACCGTGCACGGCGGACAGACCGGCCAGCAGCGGGATACCGATCTTGATGATCGACACACCGGTACGACGGGCGACGATGAACACCAGCGGGATCAGCAGCACGAAGCCGATTTCGAAGAACAGCGGGATGCCGACCAGGAAGGCCGCGAACATCATGGCCCACTGCACCTTATCCTTGCCGAAGGCCCGAATCAGGGTCTGGGCGATCTGATCCGCCCCGCCGGACTCGGCCATCATTTTGCCGAGCATGGTGCCCAGCGCCAGAATGATCCCGACGAAACCGAGAACGCCGCCGAAACCATCCTGGAACGCCTTGATGATGGTGCCGATCGGCATGCCGGAGGTCAGCCCGAGGAACGCGGCGGCGATGATCAATGCAATGAACGGGTGAAACTTGAACTTGGTGATCAGGACAATCAAGCCGATCACCGTGACCACTGCATCGAGCAGCAGAAACGACTCGTGGGACATGCCAAACATGGGGGGTGTCTCCTGTTTGTTGTTGTTATTAAAGCGATTAATCAGAAGCCGTCAGGACAGCGCTATCTTTTGCAGCAAAACTCAACTGGCGAGTTTCAAGCCGTGATCGAGCCACCAGCGGTGGGCCTGAGCGGCCAATTCGTCGACGCTGTAACTTGAAGCATCCAGAGCCAGGGTCAGGGGCTCACCAACGGGCGATTCAAGGGTGGCGAACTGGCTGTCGATCAGGGTCGACGGCATGAAGTGGCCCGGCCGATGGGAGACACGATCGGCGGCGACTTCAGGGGTCAACTCAAGGAACACAAAGCCCAGGCCCGGCAAGGCACTGCGCAAGCGTTCGCGGTAACTGTGTTTGAGGGCCGAACAGGTCAGCACCGGGCGCTCGCCACGGGCATCGACGCGGCGCAGTTCATCGCACAGGCTGTCGAGCCAGCCGGCACGGTCTTCGTCGTTCAGGGGGATACCCGCGCTCATCTTTTCGATATTGGCGGCAGGGTGGAAAGTGTCGCCTTCAATGGCGGTCGCGCCGCTGAGCTGGCACAGGGCCTGGCTGACGCACGTCTTGCCGCAACCGGCAACGCCCATGATGACCAGGGCGGTGATGGGATGATTCATGTAACACCTCAGCGCGCAGACAGCGCTACCTTTGCTACGTAAAACTCTAGTGCAAAAGCAGATGTTGCCGACGCCTTCTTGTCATTTTTGTGGGTTGCAGCATGTTCGTTCTCGATGCCGAAAAGCGAGGATCAGGCAAACCCCGCTCACGCATTTGCAGCTGCATCGAGACAGCGCTACCTTAGTGCCTTGAATTTTGTTTGGCAAGCCGTCCGATGAATACCCCTAAAAACGATAAAAATACACGAACCACTGGCCGTCCTACCCTCAACGAAGTCGCGCGCCTGGCCGGTGTCAGCCCGATTACCGCCTCCCGCGCCCTGCGTGGCGTCAGCACGGTGGCCACCGAACTGGTGGAAAAAGTCCAGAAAGCTGCCCTCGAGTTGAACTATGTGGTCAACCCCGCCGCACGCGCGCTGGCCTCGGCCCAGAGCCATTCCGTCGTGGTGTTGGTACCGTCATTATCCAACCTGCTGTTCATCGACACGCTGGAAGCCATTCATCAGGTTTTGCGACCAAAGGGCTTCGAAGTGCTGATCGGTAACTTCCATTACTCGCGCGATGAAGAAGAAAACCTGCTGCGCAACTACATGGCTTATCAGCCGCGCGGCTTGCTGCTGACCGGTTTCGACCGCACCGAAAGTTCGCGGCGGATGATCGAGGCCAGCAACATTCCCTGCGTCTACATGATGGAACTGGACAGTGCGGCGGGACTCAATTGCGTCGGTTTTTCGCAACTGGCCGCCGGCGAAACGGCGGCCGAGCATTTGCTTTCCCGTGGTCGCAAACGCCTGGCTTATATCGGAGCGCAACTGGATCAGCGCACGTTGCTGCGGGGCGAAGGTTTCCGCCGGGCGCTGCAAAAAGCCGGATTGTATGATCCGGCCCTGGAAGTGCTGACCCCACGCCCCTCCTCCGTCGGCCTCGGTGGCGAACTGTTCCTGCAACTGCTGGCTGCGCATCCGGACCTCGATGCGATCTTCTTCGGCAACGATGACCTGGCCCAAGGCGCACTGCTCGAAGCCTTGCGCTGCGGGATCAAGATCCCCGAACAAGTGGCGATCCTCGGCTTCAACGACCTGCCCATGTCCGAACACATGGTGCCGCGCCTGAGTAGCATCAATACGCCTCGAGAGGCCATTGGCCGTCGTTCGGCCGAGTTGATGCTGACCTTGATGGCCGGCAATTCGGTGGCCAAACCGGTGCAGGACATGGGGTTTGAATTGAAGGTGCGCGAGAGCACCTGATACGCAATCATCCCTTTGCTCGTGCTAGATTCCCGGCACCTGTAACAGCAAACGGAGAAGCTCAATGGGACATGCGCTGAAGATTTTGGGTCGGGCCTCGTCAATCAACGTCAGAAAGGTCCTGTGGGCCTGCGACGAACTGGGCGTTTCCTACGAACGGGAAGACTGGGGCAGCGGTTTTGCCTCGACCCAGAGTCCGGAATTTCTCCAGCTCAACCCAAACGCACAGGTGCCGGTGCTCATCGACGAAGCCGGCGTGCTGTGGGAGTCCAACACCATCTGCCGCTATCTGGCCGGCAAATACCAAAACACCGATCTGTTGCCCATCGAGCCGGCGGCGCGGGCTCGCGTGGAACAGTGGATGGATTGGCAAGCCACCGAACTCAATCCGTCCTGGGGCTACGCCTTTTTTGCGCTGGTGCGGCAATTGCCGAACTTCCAGGACGCGCAGCGGATCGCCGATGGCGTTCGCGGCTGGAACGCGAAAATGGGCATCCTTGAACAACAACTCGCGTCGACCGGTGCGTATGTCGCCGGACCTCGGTTCACCCTGGCCGATATCCTCATCGGCTTGTCGGTCAACCGCTGGCGGATGACCCCGATGGAGCGCCCGGACTATCCCGCCGTCGACGCGTATTGCCAACGACTGGCGCTGCGACCGGGGTTCATGGAACACGCCTGCAACGGCGTGCCATAACGCCAAACCCGCTCCCTCTGCCCTTCCATAAAAAGAGAACCCCATGAACGGACTCAACGTACTGCTGACCGGCGCCTGCGGCAGAATCGGCAAAACCTTTTTTGAAGCTTCGCAGGACCGCTACACCTTCGTGCTGACGGATCGCATCGAGCCCGACTTCAATGTCGAAGCACCGCATCGCTTTGTACGCCTGGACCTGTCCGACCTCACCGCCATAAGCGAAGTGCTGAAAGGCATCGACGTCATTGTGCATCTGGCCGGCATCCCTCACGCCACCGCCTCTTTCGATGAGTTACTGCCCAACAATATTCTGGCCACCACTTACCTGTTCGAAGCCGCCGTGGCTGCGGGTTGTAAACGATTGGTGTTCGCCAGCAGCGCGCAGACCATCGAGGGCTATCCGGTGGACCGGCAGATCACACCGGGCATGCAGGTGATGCCGGCCAATCTGTATGGCGTCAGCAAGTGTTATGGCGAAGCCTTGTGTGCGTTCTACGCTGCCAAACACAACCTCTCGAGCATTGCCATACGCATCGGCGCTTTCGAGTTTGCGGACCGTCACGAATTGACCAACGCTCGCGACCTGAGTGCATGGCTCAGCCCTCGTGATGCAGTGCAGTTGCTGCAACTCTCTGTGGAGGTCGAAGGTGTGCAACACCTGATCGCCCACGGTATCTCCAATAACCGTTTCAAACGCCTGGACCTCAGTGAAACTACCCGGGTGTTGGGTTATAGGCCGGTGGACGATGCATTTCAGGAGTTCGACATTCCCATTGGGTTTCCTTGACGGTGCGTCTCCAGAATCCGGGCAACGTGGTTCTTGCGCTGTAGCCTGAGGTCGGTCGACCTCTGCCGCTCGGCGGCAAGGGTTGATCGCCCTCCTTTTCAGTTCCCGGACGAATCAGCCGATAACTGATGTTCTGCGAGCATCCTCAGCAGCGCCCGCACCGCCGCCGAAGGTTCTTTGTCGGGCGCGACCACCAAGGCAAACTCCCGGTCGATGCGTGGCGTCACCGGCACTATCCGCAGGCCTTGGCGATGAGTCGGCAGGGTCATTTCCGGCACCACGGTCACGCCGATGTTTTCCCGCACCAGGGTGAACGCACTGCTCCACTCACGCACCTCGGCCCGCACATCCAGCAGTTGCAACCCGGCATCAGCCGCCAGGCTGCGGGCATTGGTCGAGCACCCGCCCGTGGCCAGCACAAAGGGTTGCTGCGCCAGTTCCGCCAGTGAGACGCCCTCTTCATTCGAGCGACGCGCCAAGGGATGGCCACCGGGCAAAACCGCCACCCAGGCATCACGCCCCAAACGTCCGGCATTGCGCGCGGGTGCCGGGTTCAACGCCACACCGACATCCACCAGCCCATCACTGAGCAATGTTTCCACTTCATTGTCGCTGACCTCCAGCGCCACCACTTGAATGCCGGGATACAGCCGATTGAACTGGCGCAACAGCGGCGGCAGGAGTGTCGTCAGCACCATCGGGAAACTGGCCAGACGAATCGTCCCGCGCTGGATGCCTTTAGCGGCGTCGACGGTGCTGCGAATGTTTTCCAGGGCACCGAGCATGGTTCGCGCCTGTTCGATCACAGGCAAGCCGATGGCGGTCGGCAAGGTCTGGCGGTTTTCCCGGCTGAACAGCTGAACGCCCAGGGTTTCTTCGATCAAGGCCAGCGCCTGGCTGGCACCGGATTGGGTTATGCCGACCCGTTCGGCAGCGCGGGTAATGTTGCCGGTATCGGCCACCGCCACCACCATTCGCCAATGCATCAAGTTCATCATGGCAGTAGCTTTCCTTATGGCAGTTTTCTGAAAGATTAATTTTACCGAGGGTGCCGCGCACTATGACACTGGCGCAAATCCGCAACCAGAGCCCTGCCCATGAAGTTGTATTACATCCCGCAAGCCTGCTCATTGGCGCCGCACATTGTGCTGCGCGAACTGGAGCTGCCGTTCGAGTTGGTCCGCGTCGACAACAGCAGCAAGAAAACCGTCACCGGTGATGACTTCCTCGCCATTAACCCCAAAGGCTACGTCGCGGCATTGCAGCTGGATAACGGCGATGTGCTGACCGAGGGCCCGGCGATCCTGCAGTACCTGGCGGATCTGCACCCGGAGGCAAACCTGGCACCGGCGAGCGGAACGTTCGAGCGGGTGCGGTTACAGGAATGGCTGAACTTCGTTTCGACCGAGATTCATGGCGGGCTGGGTTGGCTGTTCAATCCGCAGTTTGCGGACGAGGTGAAGGCGCTCATCAAAGAGAAACTGTTCAAGCGCTTTGCCGTGTTGAGCCGGACGCTGGAGCGGCAGGATTACTTGATGCCCGGCGGGTTCAGCATTGCCGATGCGTATCTGTTTACGGTGTTGCGTTGGGCTCAGCTGTTTGCGATTG
This sequence comes from Pseudomonas sp. 008, assembly GCF_016861935.1. Taxonomy (NCBI): domain Bacteria; kingdom Pseudomonadati; phylum Pseudomonadota; class Gammaproteobacteria; order Pseudomonadales; family Pseudomonadaceae; genus Pseudomonas; species Pseudomonas sp. 008. The sequence goes on from NZ_BOMA01000007.1 coordinate 41,660, forward strand.
ATCTGGATGATTGGCCGGCGTTGGCCCGGTTTCAGGCGCGGGTTGATCAGCGGCCAAGCGTGAAAGCGGCGTTGGCGGCGGAGTTGGTGTAAGGCTTTAGATCGCTTCGCGGGCAAGCCCGCGATAGCTATCTATCAAACACCGCTGAACTACAAACTCGCACTCACTTTGCTCGCCACCTCACCCGGCACCCAGCCCTTCCACACTTGCGGCTGATCGCGCAAAAACGCTTCGGCGACCTGACGCGGTTGCTGGCGTTTTTCGCTCATCTGCCCCAGGGTCTGGTTCAGCAGATCGATCGGCAAATCGACCTTTTCGAAGAACGCCACCAGGTCCGGGTACTGCGCCTTGAACGGTGCCGACACGCCGATGGCCAGGCTGGCCGGCATCGAACGCGTGCCCTTGGGGTTCGGATTGTTGGCATCGGCCAGGGTTTTCCAGGCTTGCGCGTCGAACGGTGGCTCTTCGAGTTTCACCAATTTGAAGCGGCCCAACAGTGGCGTCGGCGACCAGTAGTAGAACAGCACCGGTTTGCCCCGGCGGATCGATGAAGCGACCTCGGCATCCAGCGCCGCGCCGGAACCGGTGCGGAAGTTGACGTAGCTGGCGGTCAGGTCATAGGCCTTGAGTTTCTGGCTGTTGACGATCTCCGACGTCCAGCCGGTCGGGCTGTTGAGGAAACGTCCGCGGTTTGGGTCTTCGGGGTCGCGGAATACGTCCTTGTAGCGGGCCAGGTCGGCGACGGATTTCAGCTCCGGCGCCAAGGGCTTGATGCCGCGTTCCGGGTCGCCCTTGATCACGTATTCCGGCACCCACCAGCCTTCGGTGGCGCCTTTGACGGTGTCGCCCAAACCAAACACTTTGCCCTCCGACGCGGCTTTGACCCAGGCCGGACTGCGCCCGGCCCACTCTTCGCCGATCACCTGGATGTCGTTCTTGGCCAACGCGGCTTCGAGGCTGACGGTGCTGCCGGGCAAGGTGTCGGTTGGGTAGCCATAACCTTTCTCGACGATCAGCCGCAGGATCTCAGTGATCAGGCTGCCGCTTTCCCAAGTGATGTCGCCGAAATGGATGGGTGTGGCTTTTTCTGCGGCGGGAACATGGCCAGCCACAAGGCTCAGGGCCAGCAGCGAACTGCCGAGCAGGGTTTTGATCGATCTCATGCGGACCTCCGGGTCTGGGGTGTTCGGTTCAAGGACGTTCGGCTCAGGGGTTCGTTGGCGCTGTGCAGCGTGCACAGTGCCTGGGAACGGGTCATGTAGACGCTGACCGAACGCTGGGAAATGCCCAGTTCGGCGGCGATTTGTGGGTAGGTCAGGCCGTCGATTCGCGACAACAGAAACGTTGCCCTGACCTTGCCCGGCAGGCGATCGAGGGTTCGATCCAGGTGCTTCAGGGTCTGGGAGAACTGCGCCTGGTCTTCAGGCGATGGCCCGCCAATCGGATCAGTCGGCAGTAACTGCTCGAGGTGTTGGCGTTCCAGATCCCGATGGCGCCACAGCTGATAAATCAATCGCTGGGCGATGGTAGTGAGTAAGGCGCGGGCTTCGCGAATCGGCGTCAGGCCTGGCGACTCGAGCAATTGCACGAAGGTTTCGGCGGCAATGTCTTCGACACTGGGACTGGCTCCCAGATATCGGCGCAGACGTGCGCACAGCCAGGTGTAGTGGGCGCGGAACAATCCGCCCACGTCGTTGCGATGGGAAACGTCGGCGCCGGACATCGGGGCTCCTTGGGTTAGGGGTCGCTGAATGTCCGGTGATCCGGTGGCGCGATCCTAGCAAGGAGCCTTATTCATTAAAAATACTTAAAATGAATTTTTATATTCCATAAATGAATTTGCATGAATGGCGCCTGATACATCGCTATCGCGGGCAAGCCTCATCGCAACCGCCCATACCCCAGCGCTTCGGCGTCCCGCTGATAATCGAGAATAATCTGATAGTCGCTCTCGCTGGCGGGCAACACTTCTTGCAGGCCCAACGTTTCGGCGACCTCGGGCAGTTCCTTCAATGTCTGGTTCATCACCTGTCGAAGCTGTTCAGCCTGCACATCAGTGGTGTCAGCCGCCGCGATGTACGGCAACGTCGGACTGAACGCGGTGCGCGCCAATACTCTCAAGCCAGCGACTTCTGCCTGGGCGTGCTGCGCCAGATAGGCGAAGGTCACGCTGTCGATAGCGGCCAGGTCCGCCAGGTCATCACGTAGCCAACGCAAGCTTTCGCGGTGGCTGCCGCTGATGGCGACACGGGTAAAAAACTGTCCGTCGCGATGCAATGGCGCCAGTCGGTGACGCAACAGGTTCATGCCACTGTTGGAGTCTTCGCCGTTGATCACTCCGCGACTGCCGCGCAAGGCCGACAAGGTTCTTCGAGGATCATCGGCACGAGTCAGCAACAGGCTGCAATGGTTGCCGCCGCTGCTGTCCGGCAGTTCATAACGAGGACGACCAATGACCCGGACGCGACCGCGCAAGGCTGTCATCAACGGGTAGCCGCAGGTTTGGGTCAGCAGCAGGTGCGGGGATAGCCAAAGGTCCATCAGCGACAGTTCTTCGGCATCAAGGCAGGTGCTGCCGAGCTGTTCGAGTATCTGCGACAGCCAACGCTCGTTGGCCTGGTGGATCGGCTCGGGAGCGACGTACATCAGTAATTCAGCGAGGTGTTGTGTCATCGAATATTTCTTCACCAATGAAAATCAATGAAACGGATGCCGCGGACTGTCAATCGCCCTCACCCCGTGCCAACGCACCCACTGGCCATAACCCTGCACCAGAAACCCGCCACTGCGCGTCAGCCATTGCTCGCGACGCGCGCGGTACACCCGTGGCAAGTCGTACCAGGGCAGCCCCGGCAAGTCGTGGTGCACCAGGTGCAGATTGAGATTCAGGAACAGCCAGCGCCACGGCCACCCCGCTTCATTGATGACGGTGCGCTGCTCCGGTTGTGTATGCGGACGGTGTTCATAGTAGGAGCGAATCATCGCAATCGACAGCGCCGGCACGCTGATCAGCAACAGGTAATACCAGACCGGAAGCACGCTGTAGCGCGCGATGAACGCCAGCATCAGCAGCGTCAGCGCACCATGGCTCAGCCACATCAACCAGGCTTGGCGCTCACCCGTTTTCAGCCGTTGCAGCTCCTCCCGCGCCAGCGCCAGCAAGGCCAGTGGCGCACCGAGGGCCAAGCGCCCCAGCACGGTTTTGTTCAGCCAGTGCAGGCCCTGTTCGAACAGCGAACTGCGCTGCCACTGTTCAGCGCTCAGGTAACGGCTTTCCGGGTCGCTACCTGGGATGGTCAGGTCTTCGTCGCGGTGATGCAGCAAATGGCTGTCGCGGTACAAGGTGTAGGGATACCAGACCGCAAACGGCGCATAACCGAGGACTTTATTCAGCATTGGCCAACGGGTGGGATGACCGTGCAGCAATTCGTGCTGCACCGACAACCACAACACCAGCAGTGGAATCAGCAACAACGTGCTCCACCAGAGCCCCAACCGGGCACTGCCCAGCACAATACTGAACCAGCCGACGTAAACGCCGATCAGCAGCAACCAGGTTGGCCACTCGGTGCGAGCGGTGAAACGTTGGCGCAGGGTTTCGATTTCTTCACGATGGGCAGCGTCAAAGTAATGGGGCATGGCTTTGCTCAGAACGGGAACCAGTCCCCCTCTGTGCTACGGCGCCGGGATTTCTTGCAGATTGTTTGGTTATTTCGATAGACGCAAAAAACAGGAGCCCGAGGACTCGGGCTCCATGGACGCGGGATCAGTGGCCGAACACATTCACCTTCTTGGCTTTCTTGTCCGCGCGTTTTTCAATTGCGGTTTTCGCCGGTTTTTTCTTCGCGGCTTTCTTTGATTCCATACCTTTGGACATGATGCGTACTCCACTAACAGGGGATGTGAGATCAGGTATACACCTATCCCGGCGCGCGTGTTCTTTTATAATCTGTGCCCTGCCCACCGACTGTCCGAGCCCATGCCCAACACCCAGTACACCGTGCTCGACGCGCCGTTATGGCCGTTGATGAACAAGTTTTACCGCGCCCACCAATCGTCGATGAAAGCGGTGCGAGACGCTCAATTGTGGGTCGCAAGACGTGAAGAGATCATCGCGGCGCTGTGTTTGCGGCCGGTGGCCGGCGGGCATTGGCTGACCGGGCTGTTTGTCGACCCGAGCTGTCGCGAACAAGGAATCGCCGCGACGTTGATCGCCCACGCCGTCAAGCACCTTGAAGAGCCGGTCTGGCTGTTCTGCCATCCGGATTTGCGTGGCTTTTATGAGCGTCGTGGTTTTACCTTCGACCCGCCCCTGCCCTACGCCCTGGCCGAACGGTTGAGCCGTTATGCGCGCAGCAAACCGATGATTGCCATGGGTTTGCAACCAGGTTCGGCATGAACAGCGATCCTTTAGCGATTCAATCGTCCGCCGCAGGATCAAGGTCCGGGAACATCACTTCGGTAAACCCGAACTTGCTGAAGTCGGTGATGCGCGAGGGGTATAACCGGCCGATCAGGTGATCGCATTCATGCTGCACCACCCGTGCATGAAATCCCGAGGCAATGCGCACGATCGGCTCGCCCTTGGGATCAAAGCCTTCATAGCGAATCTGCTGATAGCGATCCACCGCCCCGCGCAGGCCCGGCACCGACAGGCAGCCTTCGAAACCCTCTTCGAGGGTCGGGCTCAAGGGCGTGATCAGCGGATTGATCAGAATTGTCTGCGGCACCGCTTCGGCGTCCGGATAGCGCTCGCTGTGCTCGAAACCGAAGATCACCAGTTGCAGGTCGACACCGATCTGCGGCGCGGCCAGGCCGACCCCGCCGACGCTTTCCATGGTCTGGAACATGTCATCGATCAGTTGCCACAATTCGGGGCTGTCGAACATTTCCGCCGGCACCGGCGGAGCGATGCGCAGCAGGCGTTCATCGCCCATTTTCAGAATTTCACGGATCATTTTATGACTTCGTCAGTGGTCGGCTGGATTGAGTGATCTCGCCCCAGTCCTGAGACATGCTGTTTGGGTTCTTCGTGCACCTTTTCACCGGGTTTCTTACCTTCGGATGACATGTGCTCGATCACCGCGTTCATTTCCGCACCGAGCAACAGCACCGCGGCGGAAATATAGAAGTACAGCAACAACACGATGATCGCGCCGATACTGCCATACATGGCGTTGTAGTTGGCGAAGGTTTTGACGTACAGACCGAAGCCCAGCGAAGCGACGATCCAGACCACCACGGACAACACCGCACCCGGGGTGATGAAGCGAAACTCTTGTTTGACGTCGGGCATGACGTAGTAAATCAGCGCCACTGCCATCATCAATAGAATCACGATCACCGGCCAGCGCGCGATGGTCCAGACGGTCACAATGAAATCTTCAAGGCCCACTTGCGAAGCGATCCAGGCCATCACCTGCGGCCCGAGCACCATCAGCGCAGCGGCGGCCAGCAGCATGCCGGCAATGCCGATGGTGTAGAAAATCGACAGCGGAAAACGCTTCCACACCGGACGGCCTTCAACCACGTCGTACGCGGCGTTCATCGCACTCATCATCAGCCGCACACCAGCGGACGCGGTCCACAGGGCGATCACAATACCCACCGAGAGCAAACCACCCTTGGATTGCTGGAGCTGGTCGATCACCGGGTTCACCTGCTCCAGTGCCTGGGGCGGCAAGACCAGTTCCGATTGCAGGCGCAGCCAGGAGAAGAAGTCCGGCAAGTGCAGGAAGCCGATCAGGGCAATCAGGAACAGGATGAAAGGAAACAGCGAGAACAGCATCTGATAGGCGAGCGCCGAGGCATAGGTCGACATCTCGTCGGCGACGAACTCGGTGACCGTGCGCATCATCACGCGATGCAGGGGCAGACCTTTCATGGTCGGGAAAAACATTAGCGTCTCGCCGCAAAAAAGTTGAAGTCATGGCGACTCAGGGGCCGTTTTCTACAACAAAGTAGCCTACTTGGCGACTTTGAAACAATTTCGTAGTTCGACCGTTGCGACATTTCATCGTTCTACGCAGATCAAGCTTTATGTTTGCAGGCTTTGCCCCGAGAATGCGCAACGTATTCAGGCCATGGCGCTGAAGATCCAATCCCGTAGGAACGTTATGAAACTCGATAAAAAGCAGGCCATTGCCCGCAGAAACCAGGAACTTGGCGGTGCCGTGCTTGGCGTCAACAACTGCCATTTCACCGAATTGAACCGTAACCGCAACATTTTCTGGTTCGATATTCCGGTCGCGCGCCTGGCCATTGGTCAGTACGAATGGATTCACTTGCTGATGCACACCCCGGACACCGACGAACTGCTGCACCTGAAAGTGCCGACGGTGTTCCTGCGCGAGAAGCTGGAAGGCCTGGTGGTGCGCAACCAGGGTAAACGCAAGGCCGCCCTGAGCCTGGAACTGAGCGCCGACAAGGACTCGTACCTGCAGGACATGCGTCCGGCGGGTACCAACGTCAATTTCGCGCAGTTCCGCCAGTAATCCTCTCAAGCCATCAAAGAGTCCCCTGTGGCGAGGGAGCTTGCTCCCGCTGGGGTGCGTAGCGCCCCTAAATCAGGCACCTCGATTCACCTGATCAGGCCGCTGGCTGCTTTTACGACTGCTGCGCAGTCGAACGGGGGCAAGCCCCCTCGCCACAAAAGCACACTTCATACTGCTTTAAACAAAAAGCCCCGCATCTGCGGGGCTTTTTGTTTGATCAGGCGCTGACTTTCTTCACGCCCAGCTTTTTCAGCTCTTCGTCGCGCAACTCGCGGCGCAGGATCTTGCCGACGTTGGTGGTTGGCAGCGCGTCGCGGAACTCCACGGCTTTGGGCACCTTGTAGCCGGTGACGTTGGCGCGCATGTGCTCCATCACCTGTTCCTTGGTCAGGGTCACACCCGGTTTGGCAACGATGAAGATCTTGATCGCCTCCCCCGACTTCTCGTCCGGCACGCCGATGGCCGCGCATTGCAGCACGCCCGGCAGGGTCGCCAGCACGTCTTCCAGTTCGTTGGGGTACACGTTGAAACCGGAGACCAGGATCATGTCTTTCTTGCGATCGACAATGCGCATGTAGCCATCGGGCTGAATCAGTGCGATATCACCGGTCTTCAACCAGCCTTCGCTGTCGAGTATTTCATCGGTGGCTTCCTGACGCTGCCAGTAGCCCTTCATGACTTGCGGACCTTTCACACACAGTTCACCGATGCCGCCCAACGGCTGCTCAACGCCGGCATCGTCGATGACTTTGCACCGGGTCGACGGCACCGGAATGCCGATGGTGCCGATCTGGATATTCTGGCTCGGGTTCACCGTGGCCACCGGGCTGGTTTCGGTCATGCCGTAACCTTCGCAGATCGGGCAGCCGGTGACCGCTTTCCAACGTTCAGCCGCGGCCAGTTGCAAGGCCATGCCGCCGGACAAGGTGATTTTCAGGTTCGAGAAATCCAGCTTGCGGAACGCTTCGTTGTTGCACAGAGCAACAAACAGCGTGTTCAAGCCGACGAAACCGCTGAACTTCCACTTCGACAGTTCCTTGACCATCGCCGGCAAGTCGCGCGGGTTGCTGATCAGGATGTTGTGGTTGCCGATCAGCATCATCGCCATGCAATGAAAGGTGAAGGCATAGATGTGGTACAGCGGCAGCGGCGTGATCAGGATCTCGCAACCTTCGTTGAGGTTGGAGCCCATCAGCGCCTTGCACTGCAGCATGTTCGCCACCAGGTTGCGATGGGTCAACATCGCGCCCTTGGCCACGCCGGTGGTGCCGCCGGTGTATTGCAGCACCGCCACGTCGCTGCTGGCCGGGTTGGCTTCAACCACTGGCTGGCCATGGCCTTTGCTCAACACGTCGTTGAATTTGATGGCCTTGGGCAAGTGATACGCCGGGACCATCTTCTTCACGTACTTGATCACGCTGTTGATCAGCAGACGCTTGAGCGGCGGCAGCAGGTCGGCCACTTCAGTGACGATCACGTGCTTGACGCCGGTTTTCGGCACGACGGTCTGTGCCAGATGCGCCATGTTGGCCAGGCAGACCAGGGCTTTGGCACCGGAGTCGTTGAATTGGTGTTCCATTTCCCGCGCGGTGTACAGCGGGTTGGTGTTGACCACGATCAGCCCGGCGCGGATGGCACCGAAGACGGCGACCGGGTACTGCAACACGTTGGGCAATTGCACGGCGATTCGATCGCCCGGCTGCAAATCGGTATGCTGTTGCAGGTAAGCGGCAAAGGCACCGGACAATTCGTACAGCTCACCGTAGGTGATTGTCTTGCCCAGGTTGCTGAATGCCGGTTTGTCAGCGAAGCGTTGGCAGGATTGCTTCAACACTGCCTGAATATTCGGGTACTCGTCTGGATTGATCTCGGCAGCAATTCCAGCTGGGTACTTATCCTTCCAAAAGTCTTCGATCATGGAAGCCCACTCCTCAGCAACGCGAATTCAACACCGCATTTGATGCGATTATTATTGGTGTTTGTCTATTGGTGAATCTGGCTTTACATAGGCCGAGAAGTCACAAAGCGCGCCGAGAGTAGCAGCTTTGCCAAGGGCCGACTAGAGCCTAAATAGGCCCCTACAGTCACTTTGGTGACTAAAGAATGGCAAGCGGTCATTTTAGAGCAAAAATCCTATATCACCCTGAAAGCCTATGAATTCGCGGCTTATAGCCTTAAAAACTTCGCGGGCAAGCCTCGCTCCTACGGTTTTTTGTCGATCACCCGATAGGGCGACACAAATCCACTGTAGGAGCGAGGCTTGCCCGCGAATGCGCGTAGCGCAGCTTCAAACGTTATGCGATATCCCGCAACTCCCGCCGCAAAATCTTGCCCACCGGCGTCATCGGCAAAGACTCACGCAACACGATGTGCTTGGGTACTTTGTACGCCGTGAAGTTTTCCTTGCAGTAAGCCTTCAGCTCTTCAAGGCTGACCCCCGACTCACGGGCCACCACAAACAATTTCACCGCCTCCCCCGAACGCTCGTCAGGCACGCCGATCACCGCACAGTTGGCGACTTTCGGGTGGGCCATCACCACGTCTTCGATCTCGTTCGGGTACACGTTGAAGCCCGAGACAATGATCATGTCTTTCTTGCGATCGACAATGCGCACGAAACCGTCCGGGTCGATCACCCCGATGTCGCCCGACTTGAACCAGCCGTCGGCATCCAGCACTTCGGCGGTGGCTTCGGGTTTCTGCCAGTAGCCCTTCATGATCTGCGGGCCCTTGATGCACAGTTCGCCGCGCTCGCCCAACGGCTGCTCGACGCCTTCATCGTTGATCACTTTCAGGGTGGTGCCCGGCACCGGCAGGCCGACCGTGCCGATGCGCGATTTGTCACCGTAAGGGTTGGTACAGGCCACTGGCGAGGTTTCGGTCAGGCCGTAACCTTCGGTGATCCGGCAACCGGTGAGCTGTTCCCAGCGTTCGGCGGTGGCCTTGACCAGCGCCGTGCCGCCGGAGTTGGTGAGTTTGAGGCTGGAGCAATCCAGGGTCTTGAAGTCGGGATGGTCCATCAGCGCGACAAACAGCGTGTTGAGCCCCAGCAGCGCCGAGAACCGCCAGTTCTTCAGTTCCTTGATGAAGCCCTTGATGTCCCGTGGATTGGTGATCAGCACGTTGTGGTTGCCGGTCACCATCATGCACATGCAGTTCGCCGTGAAGGCATAGATATGGTAAAGCGGCAGCGGCGCGATCATCACTTCCTGGCCTTCGCGCAGCAGCGGCTGACCGTCGGCACCCAGCTGACTGAGGCATGCCCGCGCCTGCTGCATGTTCGCCACCAGGTTGCCGTGGGTCAGCATGGCGCCCTTGGCCAGCCCGGTGGTGCCGCCGGTGTATTGCAACACCGCGATGTCGTCGAGACCGACGTTCAGCGGTTTGATGCCCAGGCCCCGGCCCAGACGTAGCGCGCTCTTGAAGGAGATGGCCTGGGGCAGTGAATAATCCGGGACCATTTTCTTGACCTTGGCGACCACGGTATTGATCAGCCAGCCCTTGGCCGTGGGCATCAGGTCGCCCATCTTCGCTTCGATCAGGTACTGGATGTCAGTGTCGGGCAGCACTTCCTGGACCTTCTGCCCGAACACGTTCAGGTACACCAGCGCCCGGGCACCGGAGTCCTTGAACTGATGACGCATCTCCCGCGCGGTGTACAGCGGGTTGGTGTTGACCACGATCAGCCCGGCACGCAAGGCGCCAAACACGGCAATCGGGTAATGCAGGACGTTGGGCATCTGCACCGCGATGCGATCCCCCGGCACCAGGTCGGTGTGGGCTTGCAGGTAACCGGCGAACGCAGCGCTGTGACGTTCCAGCTCAGCGTAGGTCAGGGTCACGCCCATGTTGCTGAATGCCGGGCGGTCAGCAAATTTCTTGCAGGAACGCTCGAACACCTCAATCACCGACTTATAGGCCCCAAGGTCGATATCCAGGGGCACGCCGGCCGGGCGTTTGTCATTCCAGAAATCAGGTTGCATTGTTCTTGTCCTCATTACCTGAATCTATCCAGGGCCGCTTTTTCCATCACTTCTGAAAAGCGGGGCTTCCCGGACACTAGCAGCTATGGTGAATCAGGCAAATATGCGCACGGTCCTCATTGATCCCGTGAATCTTGCTGCCCCGGCGCGGCCTGATCAGACGGCGCGCGCGGGATGCGCTATACAATGCAACGACGCCCATGCCGCATACAGTCCCATGCAAAGGAATCGCCATGATCCATGACACTTTCTGGCTGACCGCGAGCGACCGCAGCCGCCTCTTCGTCAACCAGTGGCTGCCAGCTGCGCCGCTCAAAGCCGTGATCCTGCTGGCCCACGGCATGGCGGAACACAGCGGTCGCTACGCTCGCCTGGCAGAAAAGTTCTGTGAACAGGGCTACGGTGTTTACGCACCGGACCTGCGTGGACATGGCAAAACCGCTGAAAACGGCACGCTGGGCCACTTCGCCGACAGCGATGGCTGGGGCAAAGTGGTCGGTGACCTCGCCAGCCTCAACCAACATATCGGCCAACAGCATCCCGGTACGCCGATCGTGCTGTTGGGCCACAGCATGGGCAGCTACATCGCCCAGGCTTACTTGCTGCACCACAGCGCCAGTCTGCACGGGGCGATTCTCAGCGGTTCGAACTTCCAGCCCGTGGCGCTCTATCGCGTCGCGCGGCAGATTGCTCGCCTCGAACGCCTGCGCCAGGGGCCCAAGGGTCGCAGTGCATTGATCGAATGGCTGTCGTTCGGCTCGTTCAACAAGAAGTTCAAGCCGGCTCGCACCTCGTTCGACTGGCTGAGCCGCGACCCGGCCGAGGTCGACAAGTACGCCAACGACCCGCTCTGCGGCTTTCGCTGCACCAATCAGCTTTGGATCGATTTGCTCGGCGGCTTGCAGCAAATCAGCAAAGCGTCCAATCTCGCCCAGATCGATCCGGGCCTGCCGCTGCTGGTGATTGGCGGCGAATGTGATCCGGTGAGCGAAGGCAAACGTCTGAAAGATCTGGCCCACGCCCTGCGCGACGCTGGCTGCCAGAGCCTGCACTTGAATATTTACCCGCAGGCCCGGCACGAACTGTTCAATGAAAGCAATCGCGATGAAGTGACTGCCGACGTGCTGAACTGGATCGCCCAGGCCTTGAGCAACCGCCGGCCCCCCAGAGCCGAATAGTTTTTTTTGTGGATTCATTTAATTCGTCACAGGAATCGAGACAGATGACCCAGGTTACCAACACCCCTTACGAAGCCCTCGAAATCGGCCAGACCGCCAGCTACAGCAAAACCGTTGAAGAACGCGACATTCAGTTGTTCGCCGCGATGTCCGGCGACCACAACCCGGTGCACCTGGACGCCGAATTCGCCGCTGCCTCCATGTTCAAGGAGCGCATCGCCCACGGCATGTTCAGCGGCGCGTTGATCAGCGCGGCGGTGGCTTGCGAGTTGCCTGGGCCGGGGACTATTTATATCGGTCAGACGATGAGCTTTCAGAAGCCGGTGAAGATTGGTGACACGCTGACTGTGCGCCTGGAAATTCTCGAGAAAATGCCGAAGTTTCGTGTGCGGATCGCCACTCGCGTGTTCAACCAGCGTGATGAACTGGTAGTAGATGGTGAGGCGGAGATTCTGGCACCGCGTAAACAGCAGACCGTGACATTGCCGACGTTGCCGGCAATCAGCATCGGCTGATTCATCACTTCCTTGTGATGAGAGGCCTTCCCTGTGGTGAGGGGGCTTGCTGTGGCGAGGGGGCTTGTCCCCGTTCGACTGCGAAGCAGTCGTAAAACCTGCTACCGCGTTTAATCAGGTCAAATGCGGCGCCGGTTTCAGGGGCGCTGCGCCCCCCAACGGGGGCAAGCCCCCTCGCCACAGGTCGAACGCTTACGAGCGTGCGCGAGCCTGGTTACGCAGGGCTTTGACCTGATCGTGGTTGCGTTGCACGCCGTGGTACTGGCGTTCAACGGTGTCACGAATACTTACCAGGTTGTCCTCGTTGATTTTTTCCAGCGCTTTCTTGTAAGCCTTCTTCGCGTGGTCTTCACCACGCTCCGCTTCGTTCAGCACTGCCTCTTCATCCTTGCCGGTGAACATCGACTTCACATCCACCCAACGACGGTGCAGATCGCCGCTGACACTGGTGGAGGTTTCCGGATCGCCGCCCAGGGAACGCACCGTGGCCTGCAGTTCGGCAGCGGCAGTGGCGCAGTCGGCGGAGCGCTGAATGAACAGGTTTTTGAGTTCGGGATTCTTGATGTCTTCAGCGCAAGTCTTGAACCCTTCCTGACCATCTTTACAGGTTTCAATCAGGTCGTTGAGTACAGAGATCGCTTCTTTATTAATGTCGGTCATTTTTCAATTCCTTGCGGTTGATGAAAGATGCAGTAAGTCATTGCACCCCGCATGCCAGCTTCGAATTGATATTTTTCACTTTAATTTCAATACGTTAGATTTATATGAGAAATCTGTATCCGTTTTTTTTGCATGATCTGTCAATTGGCCTGCATGCAGAATGCCTGTATTTTCCAGACTGTTTTGAATCAAGACGACTGATGATGAATCCCGAAAAGCTCGAACTGCTGATTACCCGCGAGATGCCCTTCGGCAAATACAAGGGCCGTATCATCGCCGACCTGCCCGGTCAGTACCTGAACTGGTTCGCTCGCGAAGGTTTCCCTCACGGGGAACTGGGCGGGTTGCTGGCCTTGATGCAGGAAATCGATCACAACGGCCTGTCGGAACTGCTCGAACCGCTGCGCGCCAAGCACGGCAAACCTGCCCCTCGTCACTGACCCGCCCTTCTGACCGAGTAGCCCATGCCCGATAACACCCGCCGTGCCCGTGATGAAGCCTTTTGGCAGACCTTTGCCGACCGTTATGCTGTCGAACCCGGCCCCCTGAACCTGGAGAACGGTTACTTCGGGCGCATGTCACGCACCGTGGTCGAGGAGTATCAACGCAACATCGAGCTCATCAACCGCGGCAACTCGGTGCATGTGCGCCAGCGCTTCGAACAGGGCGAAAGCGTCAAGATCCGCGCGCAGCTGGCCGAGCTGATCGGTGCCCCGGCCGAAGCCGTCGCCTTCACCCGAAACGCCTCGGACGGTTTGCAGTCGCTGATCCGCAACTACAATCGCCTGGAACCGGGCGATCAGGTCCTGCTGTGCGATCTGGAGTACGACACGGTCAAGAGCGCAATGCGTTGGCTGGCCCGCTATCGAGGCGTGGAAGTGATCGAGATCGAGCACCGTCACCCCGCCAGTTTCGACAGCTTGCTGGCCACGTACCGCGAAGCTTTCACACGTTATCCGCGACTGAAGTTGATGGCCCTGACCCACGTCACCCATCGCACCGGTCTGGTAATGCCGGTGCAGGCGATTGCCGCTGCAGCCAGGGAGCATGGCATCGATGTAATCCTCGACGGCGCCCATGCCCTCGGCCAGATCGAGTTCAACCTCGATGAACTGGGCATCGCCTTTGCCGGCTACAACCTGCACAAATGGATCGGTGCGCCATTGACCCTCGGCTTCATTTACATCGCGCCCGAGCGCCTGGTCGACATCGATCCGGACATGGGCGAGATGCATTTCCCGGCCACCGACATTCGCGCCCGCACGCCATACAGCACCCCGAACATCCCGGCCCTGCGGACCCTGCCGCTGGTGTTCGAAGAGCATCAGGCCATGGGCGGTTCTGTCGCCAAGGGCACACGGCTCAATTACCTGCGCAACCGCTGGGTCGATGCCGTTCGGGCGTTACCGGGGATCGAAGTCATGACCCCGGATGACCCGCGCCTGTACTGCGGCATCACCTCGATGCGCTTTACCCGACATGCCGACCAACAAGTGATGGTCGAGCGCCTGCTCAACGACTACAACCTGTTTACCGTGGCGCGCAGCGGCGCGGCGTCTGGCCCGTGCATCCGCATTACGCCGGGGCTCACGACCATGGCTGCGGACATGGATGTACTGGCCCGGGCGTTGAACGAATTGCGCTGACGTCACACGGTGTATTTATCAAAGTCCTCGGGCTTGATTTGCGATGACACCGCAAACGTGTCGACACCGATGGTCATGTGCCCGAAAAAGCCGTCCTCATTCGAGTCTCGACCGATGGTGTGGATGTTCAGGGTCGAGGCCTCGCCGCCCATGCGCTGATGAAACATATCCTGCGCATTGGTCAGCGGTGAGACGGCTCGACCGCTGTACTCACGGGCGTTGAGCACCGACCTTGATGCGACCTCGGGAAAGTAAAGCTGGCCGACCCAGGCAACGTGCCGCTCTTCCAGATAGTTATTACCGGCCGTGATGCGTACCGCGACGTGAATGTGCAAAGCGCGGCCGGCATAGAACCCCGGATAAATCGTGGTAAACCGCACGATGCCCATTTTGTCGGTGAATTGCCCACCACGCAGGTAGGTGTCGTCATCGGTGCGCGGGATCGACCCGATATCATCCACATCGACTTCCTTGTCCGGGTTGACCTTGCTCCAGCCCGAATACGCCCCGCGCGCATTGCAATGCCAGATATCGACCAATGCCCCGGTAACCGGTTGACCGGTCATGGCATCGATGATCGTGAGCCGCAGCACCAAGGGAATGCCGTCCATGCCTTCGCTGACGTTTCGCCTGATCAGTTTTGGATTTCGAAAATACGGACCGGCGATCTGCTCGGGTGACAGTTGATAAACCGGTAGTGGGGATGCAGCTGAGGTGTTGTCGTCCATGACGTTCTCTCTTCCATAAGATGAACGCAGGTTAACGCTGGACGTGCGGCGAGATGCGGTAACTATGTATCGCGTGATGTCGATCCGTAGCAGCTGCCGAGCCTGCGAGGCTGCGTTCGGCTGCGCAGCAGTCGTAAAACCAGAGATTGCGGTATGTCAGGCAGACCGCGTCAGCCGGATTCACGACTGCTTCGCAGCCGAACGCAGCCTCGCAGGCTCGACAGCTGCTACAACGAGCGTTTCGACGGCCACAGGAGTTTTCACCAGGCAAAAAAAAACGGTGCACCGACCAAGCGCACCGTAAAGCCGTAGAACACACAACGAAGTGTTTGGTAAATCCGGTAAATCAGATCAGTCCAGCAGCGCCAACGCCTCGGCGGTGCACTCCTGGATACGGGCCCAGTCGCCGTTCTTGATCCACTCGGGGTCAAGCATCCAGCTACCGCCCACGCACATCACGTTTTTCAACGCCATGTAGCTCTTGATGTTGGCCGGGCTGACGCCGCCGGTCGGGCAGAATTTAACTTCGCCGAACGGGCCGCCCAGGGCTTTGATGGCTGCGACGCCGCCGCTGACTTCCGCCGGGAACAGCTTGAAGCGGCGATAGCCCAGGCAATAGCCTTCCATGATGCCGGAGGCGTTGCTGATGCCCGGCAACAGCGGGATCGGGCTGGCGACACTGGCTTCGAGCAAGTCACGGGTGATGCCCGGCGTCACGATGAATTGCGAACCGGCGGCTTCGGCAGCGGCCAGCATGCTGCGATCAAGCACCGTACCGGCACCGGTCACCAGCTCCGGACGCTTTTCGCGCAGGATCTGGATGGCCTTGAGGCCGAACTGCGAACGCAGGGTCACTTCCAGCGCCGTCAGGCCACCGGCGGCCAGGGCGTCGGCCAACGGCAGCACGTCCTGTTCGCGAGCGATGGTGATCACCGGCAGGATCCGCGCCTTGGCGCAGAGGCTGTCGATCAGGGCAACTTTGTCCGCCATGGAAACGGTCGGGGATGTGTTTGTCATAGCGGCTGATCCTTGGTTCATGGGCACCAGTAAATCTCTAACGTAGGTTGCAGAAACGCCCGAATCGGCATGGCGGCGACATCGTCACCGGCCAGTGCGGCGCTCAGGGTGGTCAACTTGGACTGACCGGAAATCGATAGAACGGTGTGCCTGGCCGAAGCCAGCAGCGCGCGACTCATGGTCAGGCGCTGACGCGGCACGGTCGGCGCCAGCATCGGCCAGCAACGACGAGTGCCGTCGACTTTCAAGGCGTCGGCCAGGTTCGGGCTGTTGGGGAACAGTGATGCGGTGTGACCGTCGTCGCCCATGCCCAGCACCAGCACATCGATCGCCGGCAACTCGGCGAGCAAGCGATCAGCCTGCTCGGCGGCCTGCTCCAGGTTGGCGGTGGCACTGTAGAGGCTCAGGAACTGGGCCTTGGCCGCCGGACCTTGCAACAGGTAACGCTTGAGCAGACCGGCATTACTGTCGGCATGCTCCACCGGCACCCAACGCTCGTCAGCCAGGCTGACCACCACCTTCGACCAGTCCAGCGCCTGCTTGGCCAGGTGCTGGAAAAATGCCACCGGGCTGCGTCCACCGGACACCACCAGCGTCGCGGTGCCTTGTGCGGCAATCGCGTCGCTCAGTTGTTTGGCCACTGCCAATGCCAGGCCTTCGGCCAGCAGCATCGGTTTTTTGAACTCATGGGCGCTGACGCCCTGAGGCAGTTTCAATTCAGATATCGCCATACCACGACCTCCCGTCCCGCGTGATCAGTGCAATGGAGCTCATCGGCCCCCAGGACCCGGCCGCGTACGGCTTGGGCGCATCACCGGACTTTTTCCACCCGGCAATCAACTGGTCACACCACTTCCACGCGGCTTCGATTTCATCTTTACGGACAAACAGGTTCTGATTGCCACGCATCACTTCCAGCAACAACCGCTCGTAGGCATCGGGAATCCGTGCGCTGCGCCAGGTGTCGGAAAAATTCAGCTGCAACGGACCGCTACGCAGCTGCATGCCCTTGTCCAGGCCTTGTTCCTTGGTCATCACGCGCAAGGAAATGCCTTCGTCCGGTTGCAGGCGGATGATCAGTTTGTTGCTGATCTGCAAGCGCTGCTCGGGGGCGAAGATGTAGTGCGACGGTTCCTTGAAGTGGATGACGATCTGCGACAGCTTCTGCGGCATGCGCTTGCCGGTGCGCAGGTAAAACGGCACGCCGGCCCAACGCCAGTTGCGAATGTCGGCACGCAGGGCAACGAAGGTTTCGGTGTCGCTCTGGGTGTTGGAGTTAGGCTCCTCCAGATACCCCGGCACCGACTTGCCTTCGCTGTGACCGGCGATGTACTGGCCGCGCACCACTTGAGTGGTCAGGCCTTCCGGGCTGATCGGCGCCAGTGCCTTGAGCACTTTGACTTTCTCGTCGCGGATGCTGTCGGCGGACAAGTCGGCCGGCGGGTCCATGGCGATCAGGCACAGCAACTGCAACAGGTGATTTTGGATCATGTCCCGCAGCTGGCCGGCCTTGTCGAAGTACCCCCAACGGCCTTCGATCCCGACCTGCTCGGCCACGGTGATTTCCACGTGGGAGATGTAATTCTGGTTCCACTGGGTTTCGAACAGGCTGTTGGCGAAACGCAGCGCAATCAGGTTCTGTACGGTCTCTTTGCCCAGGTAGTGGTCGATACGGTAGGTGCGGTTCTCCGGGAAGAACTGCGCCACGGCGTCGTTGACCTTACGCGAGGATTCCAGGTCCGAACCGATGGGTTTTTCCAGCACCACGCGGGTGTTTTCGGCCAGGCCAACCTTCGACAGGTTCTCGCAAATAGCACCGTAAACCGCCGCCGGCGTGGCGAAGTAGGCAATCACCCGCTGGGCGCTGCCGGCCTGCTCGGCCAGGGCGACGTAATCGTCAGCCTTGAGGAAGTCGACATGCAGGTAGCTCAAACGGGCCAGGAAGCGCTCGAGCACGGCTTCATCCAGCTCTTTGGCGCCCACGTAGCGACGCAACTCGGTGGCGATGAACGCCAGATGCTGCTGCTCGCTGCCAGGTTCACGGGCCAGTGCGATAATGCGCGTATCCTCATGAAGCAGGCCGGCACCATCGAGTTGATAAAGGGCAGGGAACAGCTTGCGCAGGGCTAGATCGCCGAGAGCGCCGAACAAGGCAAAGGTGCACGGTTCAACCGTAATCGAAGGCATGATGTTTGTTCTTTTATCAAGTTAAGCTACAAATACCTTTTTTCAAGGCATCACTCAAGGGAAAATGTAGTAATAACCACAACATTTTCGCAAAATATAGATTCCGAGTGGTGGTCGGTCGGAGCCATCAGTAGGATAGGCCACCGTTATGGGCCGTATCAAAGGCCCAATTTGCATAGCCGAGCGCTTGTTTGCGCAGGTGAATTTAGGAACCCCATATGGACCGCGTGCGAAATTTACTGGAACAGATCCAGAGTCGCCTCGAAGACCTGAACAAGGCAGAACGCAAAGTCGCCGAAGTGATCCTGCTCAACCCACAGCAGGCGACCCGGTTCAGCATCGCCGCCCTCGCCCAGGCCGCGTCGGTCAGTGAGCCGACGGTCAACCGTTTCTGCCGCTCATTCGGTGTCAGCGGCTACCCTGAACTGAAACTGCAGCTGGCCCAGAGCCTGGCCAGCGGCGCGGCGTATGTCAGCCGTGCGGTGGAAGCCGACGACAACCCCGAGGCTTACACCCAGAAGATCTTCGGCAGCGCCATCGCGTCCCTGGACAGCGCCTGCCAGGCACTGGACCCGAACCTGATCAGCCGCGCCGTCGACCTGTTGATCCAGGCCCGGCAGATCCACTTCTTCGGCCTCGGCGCCTCGGCCCCGGTGGCACTGGATGCGCAGCACAAGTTCTTCCGCTTCAACCTCGCCGTCACCGCCCATGCCGATGTGCTGATGCAACGCATGATTGCCTCGGTGGCCCACACCGGTGAGTTATTCGTGATCATCTCCTACACCGGCCGTACCCGCGAACTGGTGGAAGTGGCACGCATCGCCCGGGAAAACGGCGCTTCGGTGCTGGGGCTGACGGCCGAGGGTTCGCCGCTGGCCAAGGCCAGTACCTTGAGCCTGAACATTCCGTTGCCGGAAGACACCGACATTTACATGCCGATGACCTCGCGGATCATTCAGCTGACCGTGCTCGATGTGCTCGCCACCGGCATGACCTTGCGCCGAGGCGTGGATTTCCAGCCGCATTTGCGCAAGATCAAGGAAAGCCTCAATGCCAGTCGGTATCCGATTGGGGATGAGTTTAATTAACCCACTGTGGCGAGGGGGCTTGCCCCCGTTCGGCTGCGCAGCAGTCGTAAACCTGGCAAACGCGGCTTGAGCAGAATGTCGCGCTGGTGATTTTGGGGCCGCTTCGCGGCCCAACGGGGGCAAGCCCCCTCGCCACAAAGGTTGTGCGCATCGGCTATGCCCCAACCCGCGCCTGCAAACTCAGATGCGCCCGCTCCCCCGGCGCCAGGCACAGGCTGTCGGTGCCGCCGCTGGCCGCTTCCACACAGACGAACTCGGAAATCTCATTCCAGCTCACGCCCAGCAATGGCCGCGAGCC
The DNA here is from genome assembly GCF_016861935.1 of Pseudomonas sp. 008. Classification (NCBI taxonomy): domain Bacteria; kingdom Pseudomonadati; phylum Pseudomonadota; class Gammaproteobacteria; order Pseudomonadales; family Pseudomonadaceae; genus Pseudomonas; species Pseudomonas sp. 008. The sequence continues at coordinate 61,454 of NZ_BOMA01000007.1, forward strand.
GGGATGCCAGACCACCGTGTCTGCATGATCACCGGTGTCGATGCACAGTTCGCGCTGCCAGGCGTGGTCCTTGAGCTGCAATTCGCCGTCATGCTGGAACACCCGCTGACACCCACCGTCGACCCGCAACTCGCCTTCCTGTTGGCAAACCTGGCGGTTCAACTGGTCGTAACCTTGCGCTCCTTCGAGCCCAGACAGCGCTACCTCACCGACGTCACCAATACGCCAATAGGCGTGCAACGCCTGACTCAACTGGCACGGCATGTCGTCCTGATGCTCCGTGCTCAAGTGCAAATCCATGCGTTCGCCCAGGTGCGCGTGCAAGTCCACTTGCCAGTCGCACAGCTGTAACTGCCAGTGCAGGTGCACGCCATCGTCGTCACTGCTGCTGTCGAGTAACTTCCAGTCCAGCAGGCGCGCCCAGCCATGGGACGGCCAGGCGTTTTCGCTTGGGTGGCGGCCATACCACGGCCAGCACACCGGCACGCCGCCGCGAATAGCACCCACGTGCGGCCATTTCGCCGCGCACCACAGCCAGGGTTTCTGACCCTTTGGCTGGAAGTGCAGCAACTGCGCGCCCTGACGACTGAACACCGCCTGACACAGCGGATGGTCAATCACCAGCACGTCGCGCATCTGATAGCGCTCCCACGCAAACACCGGACGTTCGCGCAAGGATTTGAAGAAGCGTTGTAGCGGATGCTCAAGCATGTGCCACGGTCCTGAAAATCATCTGTCACCCGAGGGTGCGCCACCCCCAAAAAAAAGCGGACAGCCATGGCCGTCCGCAAATATGCGCACATAGAGAGGAGCTTATCGCAACAGCGTTAGAACACCGACTGAATTTTCAGGCCGGCGACCAGCGCGTTATCAACTTCATCCACACCACCCGGGTGAGTGATGTATTGCAGGTTAGGACGCACCGTCAGCCAGTTGGTAACGTGGAAACCGTAGTTGATCTCGTAGTTGTACTCGGTGCTGCGCAGTGGCGCGAACAGTGGATCGTTGTAGTCGGTGACACCATTGGCGGCGTTGACCAACTCGGAGTTTTTCTTCACGTCATCGTTGACATGGATACGGGAGAAACCGATCCCGACGTCGTCTTTTGGACGCGCATCGAACGGGCCCTTGTAAACAAACATCAGCGACTGGTAGTTGTCGACGAAGTTGGTGTCCTTGTCGTGGAAGGTGGCGTTGGCCGCGATGTTCAGACCGCGCGAAGCATCACCGTTATGGGTGGTCAGTTGTTGCTGCGCCACGAACCAGTAGCCATGCTTGCTGTCATGGCTGCGATAGGCATTGCCGGTGGTCGCTGCATCATTGCCGTTGTCGTCTTTACGGACGTCATCGGCGTCGGCCGTGCTCTTGTAGTAACCGACACGGTATTCGCCCGGCAGGTTGTTGACCTTCGGCGACCAGACCAATTCAACCGGCAAGACGGTGCCCTTGGTGCCACTGCCGCTGAGCTTGAAACCGTTACCGTGCTCAAGTTGCGATGGGTTCTGGTTGTACGCGCCGATCTGCGCATAGAACTCAGGCGTGATGTTGTACTTCACGCGAACCGCCGCCTGCATGACCGGCCAGTTGTACCAGATACCGGTCGCCCAGTTACCCGCCTGGGAACCGCAGAATGCCAGGTTCTGGAACTCGCAAGGGAAGGTGTTGAAGTCTTCGCCTTCGCCGAAGTAACCAGCCTTGACGTCCAGTTTCCCGTCGAGGAACTGATGCTTGATCCACAGCTGGGTCAGACGGACCATGTGGCCACGGCCGTAGACTTCCTGGGAGGAGCTCAAGGTGCCGGCACGCGGGTCGCCGACACGGTCATTGGAGATGTTCTGACCGTTACGGTTGGTGAGCTGGATCTTGGCCTGGGTGTTATCCCAGCCCCACAGTTTTTGCAGGTCCAGCGCCACGCCCAGACCAAACTGGTCGGCGTAACGCGCCGTTTTGTCGTCGTTGTAGCCGCCGTGCAGGTTGGCGCCCACTTCACCGACGTAGTCGGCCTTGATGTCGATACCTTGCTCGATCAGCTTGGTCCGCTCACCACCCCAGTCCCCCGTCATCCACTGGGAATCGGCACTGAACGCGTCAGCCGCGTGTGCGCTACCGGCCAGCATCATCGCCGCAACCGCTGACAATTGGCAGATCAGTTGAGCGTTGTTCTTCTTCTTCATCCCTACATCCTCGTTTTATTGTTATTAACTGTTTTTATCTAACGCGGTTTACATCGATTGCGACGGATGTCTCCATCCGCCACTAATCCCCCCTGTGAGAGCGGGCTTGCTCGCTCCCACATTTGATCTTCAGCGGCCTTTGAACTGGGCCACGTTGGCGCTGTGAGCTTCGGTTTTTGGCAGGCCGGCAACGCCCAGACGCTCACCGGTCTTGGCATCGAACAGCAGCACTTTCGATGGATCGAATTGCAGCGTCAGGGTCTCGCCCGGGGCCGGTGCGACGTCCGGTGCCAGACGGCAGCAGACCTTGGTGTCGTTGAGATTGACGAATACCAGGGTGTCGGGACCGGTCGGTTCGGTGACCTGCACTTCGGCGCGGATGGTCGGCAGGCCGCTGGCTTCGCCGTTCGCCAGCACGATTTGTTCCGGGCGCATGCCGAGGATCACTTCGCGGTCTTCGAGCCCGGCGTCCTGCATGCCCAGCGGCAATTCGCAGCGCGCCTGACCACTGTCGAGCAACGCCAACAGACGGCCGTCCTTGCGCTGCAAACGCAGGGGAATGAAGTTCATCGGCGGCGAACCGATGAAGCTCGCCACGAACAGGTTGGCCGGGTTGTTGTAGATGTCTTTCGGCGTACCGAACTGCTGGATGATCCCGTCCTTCATCACCGCCACTTTGTCGCCCAGGGTCATCGCTTCGATCTGGTCGTGGGTCACGTAGACCGTGGTGGTTTTCAGGCGCTGGTGCATCAGTTTCATTTCGGTGCGCATCTCGACCCGCAGCTTGGCGTCGAGGTTGGACAGCGGTTCGTCGAACAGGTAGATCTTCGGCCGACGCGCCAACGCCCGGCCCATGGCCACGCGCTGTTGCTGACCACCGGAGAGCTGACCCGGCTTGCGGTTGAGCAGGTGTTCGATTTGCAACAGCTTGGCCACGCGAGCGACTTCCGCGTCGATGTCGGCGGCAGGCATCTTGCGGATCTTCAAACCGAACGCGATGTTTTCGCGCACGCTCATGGTCGGGTACAGCGCGTAGGACTGGAACACCATGGCGATGTCGCGGTCTTTGGGGCTCATGCCGCTGACGTCCTGGTCACCGATCATGATCGCGCCGCCGGTGATGGTCTCAAGGCCGGCGATGCAATTCATCAGGGTCGATTTACCGCAACCCGAAGGGCCCACAAGAATCAGGAATTCACCGTCCTTGATCGACAGCTCAATGTTCTTGAGGGTGTCCGGCAGGCCGGGGCCATAGGTTTTGTTTACATTGCGAAGTTCGAGCGTAGCCATGATTACCCCTTGACTGCGCCGGCCGTCAGCCCGCGCACGAAATACTTACCTGCGACCACATAGACCAGCAGGGTTGGCAACCCGGCGATCATTGCCGCCGCCATATCAACGTTGTATTCCTTGGCCCCGGTACTGGTGTTGACCAAGTTGTTCAACGCCACCGTAATGGGTTGCGAGTCACCGCTTGAGAACACCACGCCGAACAGGAAGTCGTTCCAGATCTGAGTGAACTGCCAGATCAGGCAGACCATGATGATCGGGGTGGACATCGGCAGGATGATCAAGCGGAAGATGGTGAAGAACCCCGCGCCATCGAGCCGCGCCGCTTTCACCAGTGCATCGGGAACGCTGACGTAGTAGTTACGGAAAAACAGCGTGGTGAACGCCAGGCCGTAGACCACGTGCACGAACACCAGGCCTGTCGTTGTGCTGGCCAGGCCCATCTTGCCGAGGGTGAACGAGGCCGGCAGCAGGACCGTCTGGAATGGCAGGAAGCAACCGAACAGCAGCAGGCCGAAGAACAACTGCGACCCGCGAAAGCGCCACATCGACAGCACATAGCCGTTCAACGCACCGATGGCCGTGGAGATCATTACCGCCGGAACGGTGATCTTGATCGAGTTCCAGAAGTACCCGTCAACCGTGCCCCAGGCCTTGATCCAGCCAATACCGCTGACCACCGTCGGCCAGCTCAGCAGGTTGCCGGAGTTGATGTCTTCCGGCGTCTTGAAACTGGTCAGCAGCATGACCACCAGCGGTATCAGGTACAGCAATACCGCAAGGAGCAGCACGCCATAGATCGCGATGCGACTCAGGCTGATGGCAGGTTTGGCAGCGAAACTAGTCATGACGTTTGGCCCTCAGCTCGGAGTACAGGTAAGGCACGATGATCGCGAGAATCGCACCGAGCATCAGAATCGCACTGGCCGAGCCCATGCCCATCTGGCCGCGACTGAAGGTGAAGGAATACATGAACATCGCAGGCAGATCGGAGGAATAACCCGGGCCACCGGCGGTCATTGCCGCTACCAGGTCGAAACTCTTGATAGCGATGTGGGCCAGGATCATTACTGCGCTGAAGAACACCGGGCGCAGGCTCGGCAACACCACTTTCAGGTAAATGCGCGGCATGCTCGCGCCATCGATCTGGGCGGCACGGATGATCGATTGATCAACGCCACGCAGGCCGGCGAGGAACATCGCCATGATAAAGCCCGAGGCTTGCCATACCGCCGCGATCACCAGGCAGTACACAACGCGATCCGGATCGATCAGCCAGTCCAGGCGAAAGCCTTCCCAGCCCCAGTCACGCAGCAATTTGTCCAGGCCCATGCCCGGGTTGAGCAGCCACTTCCAGGCGGTACCAGTGACGATCATCGAAAGCGCCATCGGGTACAGGTAAATGGTGCGAATGAAACCTTCGCGACGAATGCGCTGATCAAGAAACACCGCCAGCAACACACCGATCACCAGGGTGATGCCGATGAACATGCCGCCGAAAAGCGCCAGGTTCTTGCTCGCTACCCACCAGCGATCGTTGTCGAACAGCCGCTGGTACTGCGCCAGGCCTGCCCATTTGTAAGTCGGCAGGAAAGTCGAAGTGGTGAACGACAGGACGAAGGTCCACAGGATATAGCCATAGAACCCCACCAGAACAATGAACATGCTCGGCGCCAGCACCAGCTTGGGGAGCCAGCGCTGCAGTGCATCGAACGGCGAGGCCTTGCTGAACACAGCAACAGAACTCATGGGAAGATCCAGTACGAGAGAGAGAGAATTCGGGCAGGTCCCCTGTAGGAGCCGGCTTGCTGGCGAAGGCGGTGTGTCAGTCGACATCTGCGTTGAATGACACATCGCTATCGCCAGCAAGCCGGCTCCTACAGGCCAAGCATTACTTGGCTGCTTTAATGGCAGTGCCGAGTTGCTTGGCGGCAGTGGCAGGGTCGGCTTTCGGATCGTTGATGAAGTTGGTCACGACATCAAAGAAAGCACCCTGTACCGCCAGCGTGGTCGCCATGTTGTGCGCCATGCTCGGCTGCAAGCCACCGGACTTGGCGTCCGCCAGGAAGTCTTTGGCAGCCGTCTGGGCGCAGGAGTCGAAACCGTACTTGCCCATGTCGCTCAGCATGTCGTTTCGAACCGGGATCGAGCCCTTGTTGATGCTGAAGACTTTCTGGAAGTTCTCACCCAGCACGATCTTGGCAATGTCCTGCTGAGCTGCAGCAGTGCCCTTGTCTTTCTGCTTGAACACGGCCAGCGAGTCGATGTTGTAGGTGAAGGCCTTGTCGGTGCCCGGGAAGGCTACGCACTCGTAATCCTTGCCAGCGACTTTCTTGGCCGCTGTCCACTCGCTCTTGGCCCAGTCACCCATGATCTGCATGCCGGCCTTGCCGTTGATGACCTTGGCCGCCTCCAGGTTCCAGTCCTGGCCTTTGCCGTCGGCGTCCATGTAGGTCGCGACTTTCTTCAGCTCGGTCAGCGCCTTGACCATGTCAGGACCGGTCAGCGCCGCGTTATCCAGGTCGACCAGGGCTTTCTTGTAGCCATCGACGCCCATGACCGACAGGACCACCGCTTCGAACACGGTGCTGTCTTGCCAAGGCTGGCCACCGTGGGCCAGCGCGATGAAGCCCGCAGCCTTGAGCTTGTCACCGGCCGCGTAGAATTCCTGAAGGGTGGTTGGCGCTTTTTCGATGCCGGCTTTCTTGAAGACTTCCGGATTGATCCACAACCAGTTGACGCGGTGAATGTTCACCGGCACGGCCACATAGTTACCGTCGTACTTCACGGTATCGGAGACTTTCTTGTCGAGCAGGCTGTCCCACTTCTCAGCTTTGGCAGCGTCTTTCAAGACGTCGGTATCGAGCAGACCGGTAGACGCCCATTCCTGAATGTCCGGACCTTTGATCTGCGCTACGCCCGGCGGGTTACCGGCCACGGCGCGGCTTTTGAGTACGGTCATGGCTGTGGCACCGCCACCGCCGGCGACTGCGCCGTCTTTCCAGGTGAAACCGTCTTTTTCGACTTGAGCCTTGAGCACATCGACAGCCGCTTTTTCACCACCAGACGTCCACCAGTGAACGACTTCCACCGAACCTTTGGAATCGGCGGCAAGGGCACTGATCGGGAATGCAGCAACGGGAAGCAGTGAAGCGAGAGAAATGACAGTAGCGAGGCGAGAAATCGCATTCATCTAGTAGTACCTTTCTTGTTGTTATGCATGCAAGTCTGGTGCTTGCGCTGCATAGGATTTTAAACAGGGGATAGCCCTTCGCAGGTAACGAAGGGACGCGCGAATGTCACCACATGGTTACACATGAGCGCTCTGGGACAATTGCGCCAGCGCACTGGCCATGCTCGGCGCCAATGGCAGGCGCGGGATCAATACGGCTTGCCAGGCGTGATACAGGTCAGGTTTACCGGCCCAGATATCGGCGCTCGGGCGGTTCAGCGGATCGAGCTCGTGATGCCAGCTGCCATCGCAGCGGTCGATGAAATGACTGTCACAGAATTCCCAGAACAGTCGGTACCAACGCTCGTATTGCTCATCACCGGTGCGTTTTAGCAGCGCACTGGCGGCGGCGCTGGCTTCGCAATGAGTCCAGTGCAAACGATGACGAACCACCGCGCGATTGTCCCAGTCGAGGGTGTAGACGATGCCCGGCGCACCGTCGACGTCCCAGCCGTGACGGCAATTGTGTTCGAAGAGTTTTTGCGCATCGGTGGCCAGCCAGCCCGGCGTGAGCATCCCGGCTTGCACCCGCGCCGCTTCAAGGTGCAGTAACAACCGCGCCCATTCGAAACCATGACCCGGTGTGGTGCCATAAGGACGGAAACCGTCGGCCGGATTGTCGTGGTTGTAGTCGCGCAGCGGCTGCCAGTCGCGGTCGAAATGCTCGACCACCAGGTAATCGTTGGCGGCGGCGTGTTCGTGAATGACACGCTCGACGATGCGCTGCGCGCGAATCAGCCAGCGGTGGTCCTCGGTGACATCGGCCAGGGCGAGAAAGGCTTCGGTGGCGTGCATGTTGCTGTTGGCGCCGCGATAGGCTTCCTCGCAACTGAAGTCGCGGTTGAAGGATTCGCGCATGGCGCCCTCCTCCTCGCTCCAGAAATGGCTGTCGATGATGTGGATCGCATCGTCGAGCAAGGCTTGCGCACCGGGACGCTGGGCAACCACCGCAGAACTCGCGGCCAACGCCACGAAGGCATGCAGGTAAGCGGCTTTGCCGGTATTGCCGTCGCGGTGTTCGGGCGTGGCGAACCAGCCACCGTGTTCGGCGTCACGCAGCGGCCCGCTGAGGGCTTTGATGCCGTGATCCACCAGCTCGGCGAACCCCGGCAAACCCTGGATGTGGGCCATGGCGAAGCTGTGGGTCATGCGCGCGGTGTTCATGGTTTCGGCTTGGGCGCTGGCTGGGGGGCGCCCCTTTTCATCAAGGTTGCCGAAACCTTCGGGAAGCTTTGAAGCCCTGGCAAATGCCAACAGGCGCAGGCCTTCGGCGGCGAGCCATTGCTGATGGGCAGGCGCGTTCAGCCAACTGCTGAAGGCGGGTTGGAAGGTGTCCATGCGATACCTTTTTTTGTTGTTATGACTGGGACCAGTCTAAACAACGGTCGGTGGCGGGCAGGTAACGAAGGGGGCGGCTTTTGTCACCGAGTTGTGACATTCACCCTGATTTTGAAGTGAGTGGTTACTTGTGGCGAGGGGGCTTGCCCCCGTTGGACTGCGCAGCAGTCCCTCTTTCAGGGCCGCTCCGCGCCCAACGGGGGCAAGCCCCCTCACCACAGGGTCGCTTTCAATCCATTGGTCGTGGCAACTGCAACGTCACGCGCAACCCGCCTTCACGCAGGTTTTGCAGGCTGACTTCACCGCCATGGCTATGGGCAATGTTGCGTGCAATCCCCAGCCCCAGGCCATAACCCTGCTGCTGCCCGGCCAGGCGGAAGTGCGGTTCGAACACTTGCTCCAGCCGCTGCTCCGGCACGCCCGGACCTTCGTCATCGACATGCAGGACGAACGCGCTCTCGTCGTCATCGATGTGCAGATGCGCGTTCTGCCCGTACTTCAAGGCGTTGTCGATCAGGTTGCCGATGCAGCGCTTGAGCGCCAGTGGCTTGCCGGGATACGGCGCCAGCGCCCGCCCCTGCTGAGTCACGCGGCCATTGCCGTTAGGCGCCAGATACGGTTCCACCAGGCAGTCGAGCACATGATTGAGGTCCACCGGTTCGATGTTTTCGTGGATGTCAGTGTCTTTCACGCATTGCAGCGCGCCTTTGACCAGCAACTCCAGCTCATCCAGATCGCGACCGAACTTGGCTTGCAGCTTTTCGTCTTCAAGCAATTCGACCCGCAGTCGCAACCGAGTGATCGGTGTGCGCAAGTCATGGGAAATCGCGCTGAACAACTGGCTGCGCTCAGTCAGGTAACGGCTGATGCGTTCACGCATTGCATTGAACGCGCGACCGACTTCCACCACTTCACTGCCGCCGCCCTGAGCGACTGGTTCGACGTCGGCCCCCAGGGACATGTCCCGCGCCGCCCGCGCCAATCGCTTGAGCGGCCGGCTCTGCCAGTGCACCAGCAGGCCAATGAACAGGAGTAAGAAGCCGCTGGTGAGTACGATGAACCAGACTTGCTGTGCCGGCAGGCCTTGCTCTTCGAGACTGGTGTAGGGCTCGGGCAACAGCGAAGCGATGTACAGCCATTCCCCCGGCGCCATCTGGATTTGCGTGACCAGCACCGGTGGGTTCACTGGCTCCAGGGTCAACGCGTAGTGCGCCCAGGAGCGTGGCAATTCATCGAGTTTCAGCCCGCTATTGAAGATCCGCAGGTCTTCGGGGCTGACGAACGTCACCGAAATATCGGCGTCCTGGCCCAGCGACTGGCGCAGCACCTCGTCCACCGCTTTGAGCACCGCTTCTTTGCGCGGCGTGATCGGCAGCACTTCCATGCCCAAGGGTTTGTCGTTGAGGGTCACCACGAACCGGGTGCCGCCCATGCTGCGCAACTGGTCGAGCACCAGCGGCCTGAACGCCACCGGCAACGAGCGGAAATAACTGACGCTGGCCGTCATCGAATGGGCCAGGCTGCGGGCGCTGGTGACCAGGCCTTCGAGTTGGGTAGCACGCAGTTGCGAAACCCAGATCACGCTCGACAGCGTCTGGGCAAACAGCACCGCCAACAGGGTCAGCAGCAACATGCGCCCGAGCAGCGAGCGCGGCACCGGCACGCGCCCGGCGAGCTTGCGCAGGAACTCAGTGACCATTGCCGGCAACCACGTTGGCTGCCAATTGGTAGCCGCTGCCACGCACGGTCCGGATCAGCCGCGGCGGCTTTTCAGTGTCGCGCAGACGCTGACGCAAACGGCTGACCGCCATGTCGACGATGCGATCGAGCGGCATCAGGTCACGGCCACGGGTGGCGTTGCCGATGGTGTCGCGGTCGAGGATTTCCTGGGGGTGATCGAGGAACAATTTCAGCAGGGCGAAATCGGCGCCGGAGAGAATCACTTCCTCGCCGTCGGTGTGGAACAGCCGATGGCTGACCATGTCCAGCCGCCAGTCGTCGAAGGCCAGCACTTCACCGCCGGAACGCTCCTGACCGAACTGCGCGCGGCGCAACAAGGCTTTGATCCGCGCCTGCAATTCACGGGGGCTGAAGGGTTTGCCGAGGTAGTCGTCGGCGCCCAATTCCAGGCCGATGACACGATCGGCCTCATCGGAACTGGCGGTGAGCATGATGATCGGCACGTGGGCCTGGCGCGGGTGCTGGCGGATCCAGCGGCAGAGGCTGAAACCATCTTCGTCCGGCAGCATCACGTCGAGGATCACCAGATCGCTCGGCGCCTCGTTCAGCGCCTGACGAAAGCCTGCGCCATCGGGCGTGGTGCGGACCTGGAAACCGGCACGGGTCAGGTAGGTGTCCAGCAACTCGCGTATCTCTTGATCGTCATCGACCAACAAAATCGACTTGTTGACTGAGCTCACGGCGGCATCCTTGTTGTTTGTGTTGGGGAGGATTATGCCTTACGGAAATCTGATGACGTGCGCGGATTTGTGGCGAGGGGGCTTGCCCCCGTTGGATCGCGTAGCGGTCCTTTTTTACGACTGCTTCGCAGCCGAACGGGGCGGTGCGGCGTTCCGACAAGCCCCCTCGCCACAGGTCTCAGGCCTGCTCCAGCGCCACACCCGCGCCAACAAGGCCGGAATACGGCGCTGTCACCAGCCACACCGGAATGCCCTTGAAGTAATCGCTCATGCAACCCTTGTCGGCAAAGCACCGGGCGAAACCGCTTTTAACGAAAAAGTCGGCAAACCGTGGAATCACCCCGCCAACGATGTACACACCACCCCGTGCACCGGTGGTCAGCACATTGTTGCCGGCCACGCGGCCGAGCCAGCAGCAGAACTGCTCAAGCACTTCCAGGGCAATCGGATCACCCGCCAGCCCGGCCGCCGTGATCGCCTCAGGTGTGTCGAGCACAGGCGTGTGACCATCCACCGCGCAGATCGCCCGGTAGACCCGCGGCAAACCACTGCCGCTCAATGCCGTTTCAGCGCTGACATGGCCGATCTCGTTGTAGATGTGTTGCCACAGTTGGGTTTCCCGCGGGCTGCTCAGCGGCAGATCGACGTGACCGCCCTCCCCCGGCAACGCGGCAAAACGGCCCTCGCCCAGATCGAGCAACGTGCCTACACCCAAGCCTGTGCCCGGGCCGATTACCACCGCCGGCCGCAACGGCTCCGGCGTGCCTTCGCAGACCACCCGGAACTCGCCCGGCTGCAATCGGGTCATGCCCAGCGCCATGGCTGAGAAATCGTTGACCAGCAGCAGTTGATCCACCTGCAAAGTCTTGCAGAAACCCTTGCGGCTGAGCCGCCAGTGATTGTTGGTGAACTTGAATTCATCACCGCTCACAGGGCCGGCCACCGAGAGGCACACCGAACCGATCGAACCCGGCGCCAGGCCGAGCCCGTTCAGGTACAGCGCAATCGCTTCTTCCGGGGTGGCGTGGTCTGCCGTTGCCAGCACCTGGACTGATTCCAGTTGCTGGTTTTTCCACAACGCGAAACGTGCGTTGGTCCCACCGATGTCACCGACCAAAGCCAGTTTCAATTAAGCGTCTCCAGGGCAGAAGTAAAGGCGCTGGCGCCTTGCTCTGCGGAGCTGAAGGCCATGCGCATGAAACCAAACAGTTCGCGACCGGTGCCGATGTTGTTGCCCAACAGACCTTTGGCCGGCTCGCGTGCTGCGAATTCTTCGGCGTCCACCTTAAGCTCCAGGGTGCCTTTGACGCCATCGACGCGGATGATATCGCCCTCACGCACCCGTGCCAAAGCGCCGCCCACATAAGCTTCGGGGCTGACGTGGATCGCCGCCGGGATTTTCCCCGAGGCGCCGGACATGCGCCCGTCAGTCACCAACGCAACTTTGAAGCCACGGTCCTGCAACACACCGAGGAATGGCGTCATCTTGTGCAGTTCCGGCATGCCGTTGGAACGCGGGCCCTGGAAGCGCATTACCGCGACAAAATCCTTCTCCAGCAGACCAGCCTTGAATGCATCGGCCAGGTCCTGTTGATCCTGGAACACCATGGCCGGGGCTTCGACGACTTGGTTTTCCAGCGCGACCGCCGAGACCTTCATCACGCCACGACCGAGATTGCCTTCCATCACCCGCAAGCCACCCTCTGCCGAGAATGCCCGAGCCACTGGGCGCAGGATGTTTTCGTCGAGGCTTTCGATCGGGCCTTCGCGCCAGACCAGCTCGCCGTTTTCGAGGAACGGCTCTTTGGTGTAGCGGCTCAGGCCGTGGCCGAGCACGGTGTTGACGTTTTCGTGGAGCAGGCCGGCTTCCAGCAGTTCGCGGATCAGGAACGACATGCCGCCCGCTGCCTGGAAGTGGTTGATGTCGGCTTTGCCGTTCGGGTACACGTGGCTCAGGGTCGGCACCACCTCGGAGAGGTCGGCCATGTCCTGCCAGGTCAACTGGATGCCTGCGGCCATGGCGATGGCCGGCATGTGCAGAGTGTGGTTGGTCGAGCCGCCGGTGGCGTGCAGGGCCACGATGGAGTTGACCAGCGAACGCTCGTCGACGATTTCGCCGATCGGCAGGAAGTTGCCATTCTGCTTGGTCAGGCGCGTGACCTGATGCGCCGCTTCGCGGGTCAGGGCATCGCGCAACGGGGTGTTCGGGTTGACGAACGAGGCGCCCGGCAAGTGCAGGCCCATGACTTCCATCAGCAACTGGTTGGTGTTGGCGGTGCCGTAGAACGTGCAGGTGCCAGGGCTGTGGTAGGACTTCATCTCCGATTCCAGCAGCTCTTCGCGGGTCGCCTTGCCTTCGGCGTAGCGCTGACGCACATCGGCTTTCTGCTTGTTGGAGATGCCCGAGACCATCGGCCCGCCCGGCACGAAAATCATCGGCAGATGACCGAAACGCAACGCGCCCATCATCAGGCCCGGCACGATCTTGTCGCAGATGCCGAGCATCAGCGCGCCGTCGAACATGTTGTGGGACAGCGCCACGGCGGTGGACAACGCGATCACTTCACGGCTCGGCAGGCTCAGTTCCATGCCTGGCTCGCCCTGGGTCACGCCATCGCACATGGCCGGGGTGCCACCGGCGAACTGGCCGACGGAGCCGATTTCGCGCAGGGCTTTTTTGATCTGTTCAGGAAAGACTTCGTACGGCTGGTGCGCCGAGAGCATGTCGTTATATGACGAAACAATTGCGATGTTGGCGGAGTTCATCATCCGCAAGCTGTGCTTGTCGTCGCTGCCACATCCGGCCACGCCGTGGGCGAAGTTGGCGCATTGCAGCTTGCCACGCATCGGGCCGTCACTGGCGGCGCCACGGATCAATGCAAGGTAAGCCTCACGTGTGGCGCGGCTGCGGGCGATAAGCCGTTCGGTGACCTCAAGGACGCGGGGATGCATGTGTAGAACTCCAGGCTAACGGATGTGGCGACCTGATTGTCTATGCTGATCAAACGCCGTTGTGATCGGGATGACAGACGGCTTTCTTGATCATTCGGACCAGTTGATTCAGGTCACTCGTTGTAGATAAAACAAAATATTGCCACTAAAAAGGCTTGTTTTCTATTTTTTTGCGAATAATCTTGTAATTCCAACAACAAAACGACGGCGGCGCTGTAAATGACTCTTCGAATCGCAATCAATGGTTTTGGCCGTATCGGCCGTAATGTCCTGCGCGCACTGTATACCCAAGGCTATCGCCAGGATCTGCAGATCGTGGCAATCAACGACCTGGGCGACAGCTCGATGAATGCTCACCTCCTGAAATACGACACCGTTCACGGCACATTCGATGCCGATGTCCAGCACGATCAGGAAAGCCTGACCGTCAACGGCGACCGTATTTCGGTCAGCGCCATTCGCAACCCGGCCGAATTGCCTTGGGCCGCGGAGAAGGTCGACGTCGTATTCGAATGCACTGGTCTGTTCACCGACCGCGCCAAAGCCGCCGCCCATATTACGGCCGGCGCACGTAAAGTGATTATCTCGGCCCCGGCCAAAGGCGCCGACGCCACTGTGGTTTATGGGGTTAACCACGACATTCTGCGCCAGTCGCACCAGATCATCTCCAACGCCTCGTGCACCACCAACTGCCTGGCCCCGGTGGCCCAGGTGCTGCACCGCGAGCTGGGCATCGAAAGCGGTCTGATGACCACCATCCATGCCTACACCAACGACCAGAACCTGACCGACGTCTACCACACCGACCCGTACCGCGCCCGTTCCGCCACCCAGAACATGATCCCGAGCAAGACCGGCGCCGCTGAAGCGGTAGGCCTGGTGCTGCCGGACCTGGCGGGCAAACTGACCGGCATGGCAGTGCGTGTTCCGGTGATCAACGTGTCGCTGGTGGACCTGACCGTGCAGCTCAAGCGCGAAGCGTCGGCCGATGAAGTGAATGCGCTGCTCAAACAAGCCAGCCAGCACTCGAAGATTCTCGGCTACAACGCCCTGCCGCTGGTATCCAGCGACTTCAACCACAACCCACTGTCGTCGATCTTCGACGCCAACCACACCAAGTCCAGCGGCAAGCTGCTCAAAGTGCTGGCCTGGTACGACAACGAGTGGGGCTTCTCCAACCGCATGCTCGATAACTGCCTGGCACTCTGCAACGCCGAGTAAACCGTGGAGCAGCAACCGATGATCGGTATCAGCTTTACGCAAAAGACCATGGCAGCGCGCAAGCGTATCGCCCTGGTCGCCCATGACCACTGCAAAGTGTTTTTGCTGGACTGGGCCGAGCGGCAGAAAGACAAACTCGCGCAGCATGAACTGGTCGCCACCGGCACCACGGGGTTGTTGTTGCAACAACGCCTCGGCCTGTCGGTGGAAAGCATGATCAGCGGTCCACTGGGCGGCGACCAGCAACTCGGCGCGCAAATCGCCGAGCAGCGGGTCGACATGCTGGTGTTCTTCTGGGACCCGTTCGAACCGCAGCCCCACGACCCGGACATCAAGGCATTACTGCGGGTCGCGGCGGTGTGGAACATCCCCGTGGCCTGCAACGAATGCAGCGCCGACTACCTGCTCAGCAGCCCGTTGATGGATCAGGCTCACGAACACCGCATCCCGGATTACGCAACCTATCTGCAGGGGCGTGGGTAAAGCGCTGGAACAATTCCCCTGTGGCAGCAGCCCCACAGGGGATTGCATATCCTCGTAGGAGCGAGGCTTGCCCGCGAAGGCGTCAAGTCAGCCAACTCAAACTCTGAACTCAGCCAACAGTCCCCCCGGCCACTGGGAATTACTCAGTCGGCACTACCTTGTCCAGCACCTGATTGACCGCCAGTTCAGCCAGCATCACCACCTGCGCGATGCCCAGCAAGGTTTTGCGGTGAGTGCCTTCAAGCAAAGCCGCGAAGTCGTTGAGCATGACGGTGGCCGAGCCCAGGGTTTCGCTGGCGTTGACCAGCATCGGCTCGGTGGCGGCCGCCGGGTTGGCCATGTACAGCTTGTTGGGTTGGTAGGGTGAGGCCATGACCGTGGCCGCCGGCTTGAGGTAATGGTCGAGGGCGCGCTCGGCGGCTTCGTTGAGTTTTCTGGAATCGGGGGATTCGTAGGGGGAGACCGGGTCGGTGAGCGGTGGGTTTGGCGTTACTTTGAACATGGGATACTTACCTCTAGTAAGGCCGCGTCCGTCTCGCTGCTAAACGGATGGGTGGCGGCTATGCGCAAGTTAGCAGACCGGTAAGCTCCCAAAACCCGGCGCACCCGAAGGTGCCATGCGCACAGCCACCATCGAGCACAGGCGAATGCCTGACTGGATGAGACTTATGCAACCGGGAGCTAACACAGCCGGGCTGCTAAACCCGATCACTGGGAATCAGTGATGCGAATCAAGTTACCGACCGGCCCCAAGGCGCACAAGCCGGCGGATTCTGGCGCAGGCGTAGGCAACGGCGCAAGGTTTCGTGGGCTTTAGGACGTAACACAGGGTGTCGTTAAACATTCATTCTGGATCGTGTGTATTGGCGCTCGGAAATCGATGAATACCCTGACAGATCGGTCTTGCTCCCACAGGATTTCATCTGGCCGAGCCGTCTTTTTGAACTATGCTCGGGCTCTCGCTCCGGAGGGCCTTCGATGACTGATTTACTCACGTCCATTCAAGCCGCACTCGGCTTGCCCCACACCCCAATCCCGTTCACCTCGAGCGGCGCCCTGCCCTCGGCGTTTGCCGTGACCGATCTGGCTTGCGCCAGCATTGCTGCCGCCGGCCAGGCCGCCAGCGAACTGCTGCATCAACAAACCGGTCGCTTGCCCACCCTTGAAGTCGACCGCCGCCTGGCGTCGTTCTGGTTCGCCACCTCGATCCGCCCCATGGGCTGGAGCGTCCCGCCGCTGTGGGACCCGGTCGCCGGCGACTACGCGACCAAGGACGGCTGGATCCGCCTGCACACCAACGCGCCCCATCACCGCGCCGCTGCTGAATCAGTGCTCGGCGCCTGTGCCGACCGCGCAGCGATGGCGAGCAAAGTGGCTCAGTGGGCGAAAAGCGATCTGGAACAAGCGGTGGTCGCGGCCGGTGGATGCGCCGCCGAAATGCGCAGTTGGAAGCAATGGCAAGCTCACCCCCAAGGTCAAGCCGTGAACGCCGAACCGTTGATCCAATTCAGCGCCGATGGCAGCCAGAACGCCAAACCGTGGAAAGGCTCGGTGGCGCAACCGTTGGCCGGGATCAAGGTGCTGGACCTCACGCGAGTACTCGCCGGCCCGATCGCCAGCCGCTTCCTCGCCGGGCTCGGCGCCGATGTGCTGCGCATCGACCCACCGACCTGGAACGAACCGGGGGTGGTGCCGGAAGTCACCTTGGGCAAACGCTGTGCGCGCCTGGATCTGCACGACAAAGCCGATCGCGCGGTGTTCGAAAGCCTACTCAAGGACGCCGACATCCTGCTCCACGGCTACCGCGCCGATGCCTTGGAACGCCTGGGTTACGGCATCGCCCAACGCCAGGCACTGGCCCCCGGCCTGATCGATGTTTGCCTCAACGCTTACGGCTGGAGCGGCCCTTGGCAGAACCGCCGCGGCTTCGACAGCCTGGTGCAGATGAGCAGCGGGATTGCCGACGCGGGCATGCACTGGAAGAAGGCGGATAAACCGACACCACTGCCGGTCCAGGCCCTTGATCACGCCACCGGGTATTTAATGGCGGCCAGTGCGATCAAGCTATTGGGGCACGGTGGTTCTGCGCGGTTGTCGCTGGCACGGACGGCGAAGCTGTTGATCGAACATGGCGCCGGAACCAACGAGCCATTGCGCGCAGAGGATGACCTCGATCAAGGGATGTTGATTGAGCAAACGCCGTGGGGACCGGCCCATCGGTTGCAGGTGCCGTTGAAGATCACCGGGACGCCACTGCAATGGGCGCTGCCGGCCGGGGAACTGGGCGCCCATCGCGCGCAGTGGTGGTGATCATCAGATAGCTTTCGCGGGCAAGCCTCGCTCCTACAGGATCACCGCTGTACATCTGTAGGAGCGAGGCTTGCCCGCGAAGAGGCCCGAACAGTCACCGCAAACATCGTCACGTAGTTGTTTTTTAACTAAACAGATAAAACCAAATAACGTTTATTCATTAATCCTGATCAGTGCCTTTTATTTATAGCCGAATAATCTATAGATTCGACCAGTAAAGAGTTTTATACCGCGCACCTGATAAATCCGCAGAAACAAACTAACTTCGTAATGCTATTCACTTAAGCATTTCAGTCGCTACGCATTCTTTGTAGCAGCTGGCGAAGCCTGCGTTCGGCTGCGCAGCAGTCGTGAGTCCGGTTGCCGTGGTGTATTTGACGCACCGCAATGGTTTATTTGACGACTGCTTCGCAGCCGAACGCAGCCTTCGGCAGCTGCTACAGATCGCATTAAGGCCTTGTGCCCGAGAAAGATACATAAGTCTTTCATTAACAATGGAATGTGCCCATGCACTGATCTATGTCAGCTGATTGAACAGCCAGCAGAACTACTCTGTTGTCTCTCTTCTCCTGCACTGGAGTCATGCGATGTCTGAATCCCCCGGAAAACTGAAACTCGGTGCGCTCGTTGCTTTAGTGGTCGGTTCAATGATTGGTGGCGGAATCTTCTCTTTGCCCCAGAACATGGCCGCCAGTGCTGATGTCGGTGCTGTTCTTATTGGTTGGGTAATCACCGCAGTGGGCATGTTGACCCTCGCTTTCGTCTTCCAGACCCTGGCCAATCGCAAGCCTGAGCTGGATGGTGGTGTTTATGCCTACGCCAAGGCCGGTTTCGGCGACTACATGGGTTTCTCGTCTGCCTGGGGATACTGGATCAGTGCCTGGCTGGGCAATGTGGGTTACTTCGTTCTGTTGTTCAGCACCCTCGGTTATTTCTTTCCGATCTTCGGCGAAGGCAACACCGTTGCTGCCGTCATCGGCGCCTCGCTGCTGCTTTGGGCCGTGCACTTTCTGGTGTTACGGGGAATCAAGGAAGCGGCGTTCATCAACCTGGTGACCACCGTCGCCAAGGTCGTACCGCTGCTGCTGTTCGTGTTGATCGCCTTGTTCGCGTTCAAACTGGAGATCTTTACCGCCGACATCTGGGGCATCAAAAACCCAGACCTGGGCAGTGTGATGAACCAGGTGCGCAACATGATGCTGGTCACCGTGTGGGTGTTCATCGGCATCGAAGGCGCGAGCATCTTCTCGGCCCGTGCCGAAGTACGCAGCGACGTGGGTAAAGCCACCGTCATCGGCTTCATCACCGTGCTGCTGTTCCTGATGCTGGTGAACGTGTTGTCTCTGGGGATCATGACCCAACCTGCGTTGGCGAAACTGCAGAACCCCTCGATGGCCGCGGTGCTGGAACATGTGGTCGGTCATTGGGGCGCGGTGCTGATCAGCGTCGGCCTGGTCATTTCCTTGCTCGGGGCGTTGCTGTCGTGGGTGCTGCTGTGCGCGGAGATCATGTTCGCTGCCGCCAAGGACCACACCATGCCGGCGTTTTTGCGCCGTGAAAACGCCAACCAGGTACCGGCCAACGCGCTGTGGCTGACCAACGCGATGGTGCAGCTGTTTCTGATCATCACGCTGTTTTCGGCCAGCACTTACCTGTCGCTGATCTACCTCGCCACTTCGATGATTCTGGTGCCGTACCTGTGGTCGGCGGCTTATGCCGTGCTGCTGGCGGTACGCGGCGAGAGCTATGAAAACGCCCTGGCCGAACGCAGAAAAGATTTGATCGTCGGTGGCATCGCGTTGATCTACGCGATCTGGCTGCTGTACGCCGGCGGCGTCAAATACCTGCTGCTCTCCGCCCTGCTGTATGCCCCCGGTGCGATCCTGTTCGCCAAGGCCAAACTTGAAGTCGACAAACCGGTTTTCACTAACGTCGAGAAGCTGATTTTCGCCGCCGTCGTCGTAGGCGCCCTGGTGGCGGCCTATGGGCTGTATGCCGGCTTTCTGACCCTTTAGCACTGTAATGAAAAGCAGCACCTGAATGTTTTGATCTGGAGGAACACGGTAATGACCACGGAAAAAGTTAAGTACGGCGTCCATTCCGAAGCCGGCAAACTGCGCAAAGTCATGGTTTGCTCCCCCGGCCTGGCCCACCAGCGGCTGACCCCGAACAACTGCGACGAACTGCTGTTCGATGATGTGCTGTGGGTCGCCCAGGCCAAGCGCGACCACTTCGACTTCGTCACCAAGATGCGCGAGCGTGGTGTCGACGTGCTGGAAATGCACAACCTGCTGACCGACATCGTCGCGATGCCTGAAGCGCTGGACTGGATTCTGGAACGCAAGATCACCGCCAATTCGGTCGGCCTCGGCCTGGTCCATGAAGTGGGGGCCTGGCTGCGTAGCCTGGAGCCACGCAAGATCGCCGAATTCCTCATCGGCGGGGTTTCCGCCGATGACCTGCCGGACAGTTTCGGTGGCAAGACCATTCAGATGTTCCGCGACTTCCTCGGTCATTCCAGCTTCATTCTGCCGCCGCTGCCCAACACCCAGTTCACCCGCGACACCACCTGCTGGATCTATGGCGGCGTGACCCTGAACCCGATGCACTGGCCGGCGCGTCGTCAGGAAACCTTGCTGGCCACCGCCATCTACACATTCCACCCGCAGTTCACCAACGCCGACTTCCAGATCTGGTACGGCGACCCCGACCAGGACCACGGCAACGCTACCCTTGAGGGCGGTGACGTGATGCCGATCGGCAACGGCGTGGTATTGATCGGCATGGGCGAGCGCTCGTCCCGCCAGGCCATCGGCCAATTGGCGGTCAACCTGTTCAAGAACAAAGCCGTGGAACGAGTCATCGTCGCCGGCCTGCCGAAATCCCGCGCGGCGATGCACCTGGACACCGTGTTCAGCTTCTGCGACCGCGACCTGGTGACGATTTTCCCGGAAGTGGTGAAGCAGATCGTCGCCTTCAGCCTGCGCCCCGATGAAAGCAAACCGGGCGGCATCGACGTGCGCCGTGAAGAAACCAGCTTCCTCGACACCGTGGCCAAGGCCCTCAACCTCAAGGCGCTGCGTGTCGTCGAAACCGGCGGTAACGCCTTTGCCGCCGAACGCGAGCAATGGGACGACGGCAACAACGTGGTGGCGGTGGAGCCAGGCGTGGTCATCGGCTACGACCGCAACACCTACACCAACACCCTGCTGCGCAAGGCCGGCGTCGAGGTCATCACCATCAGCGCCAGTGAGCTCGGGCGCGGGCGTGGCGGTGGCCACTGCATGACCTGCCCGATCATTCGCGACCCTATCGATTATTAACTTTCGAGCCTTGGCCGATGCTTATCCAGCACGGCCGAGGGGATAACCGAAACCCAAGGAGATCCAATCATGGCTTTCAACATGCGCAACCGCAGCCTGCTCTCGCTGATGCACCACACCACTCGCGAGTTGCACTACCTGCTGGACCTGTCCCGCGACCTCAAGCGCGCCAAATACACCGGCACCGAGCGTCCGCACCTGCAAGGCAAGAACATCGCGCTGATCTTCGAAAAAACCTCGACCCGCACCCGGTGCGCCTTCGAAGTCGCGGCCCATGACCAGGGCGCCCACGTCACCTACATCGACCCGGTGTCATCGCAGATCGGCCACAAGGAAAGCATGAAGGACACCGCCCGCGTGCTGGGGCGGATGTTCGACGCCATCGAGTACCGCGGCTTCGAACAGGAAATCGTCGAAGAGCTGGCCAAGTTCGCCGGCGTACCGGTGTTCAACGGCCTGACCGCTGAATTCCACCCGACGCAAATGATCGCCGACACCCTGACCATGCGCGAACACAGCGACAAACCGCTGCACGACATCAGCTACGCCTACCTCGGCGATGCGCGCTACAACATGGGCAATTCGTTGCTGATGATCGGCGCCAAACTCGGCATGGACGTGCGCATCGCCGCGCCGAAAGCGCTGTGGCCACATCAGGACTTCATCGATCAGTGCAAAGCCTTCGCCGAAGAGAGCGGCGCGCGCATCACCATCACCGAAGACCCGAAAGCCGCGGTCAAGGGCGTGGACTTCATCCACACTGACATCTGGGTGTCGATGGGTGAGCCGGTGGAAGCGTGGGACGAGCGTATCGAGCAACTGCTGCCGTACCAGGTCAACGCCGACATGATGAAGGCCTCGGGCAACCCGCGCGTGAAGTTCATGCACTGCCTGCCGGCGTTCCACAACAGCGAAACCAAGGTCGGCAAGGACATCGCCGCGCGTTATCCGAACCTGGCCAACGGGGTTGAAGTGACTGAAGAAGTCTTCGAATCGCCGGCCAACATCGCCTTCGAGCAAGCGGAAAACCGTATGCACACCATCAAGGCTATTCTGGTGTCGGCGCTGGCGGATATCTGACGGCTGAACACTTGCTCATGATCGTTCCCACGCAGAGCGTGGGGACGATCATCAGGGAGATCAGATTGCCCGCCCCTATTTAGAAGGACTGCACTATGCGTATCGTCATTGCTCTGGGCGGTAACGCCCTGCTCCGCCGGGGTGAGCCCATGACCGCGGACAACCAGCGCGCCAACATCCGGATCGCCACCGAACAGATCGCCAAGATTCATCCCGGCAACCAACTGGTGATTGCCCACGGCAATGGTCCGCAGATCGGCCTGTTGTCGCTGCAAGCGGCGGCCTACAGCCAGGTTTCGCCTTACCCGCTGGACGTACTCGGCGCCGAAACCGACGGCATGATCGGCTACATCATCGAACAGGAACTGGGCAACCTGCTGGACTTCGAAGTGCCCTTCGCCACCCTGCTGACCCAGGTCGAAGTCGACCCCAACGACCCGGCGTTCCAGGCCCCCAGCAAACCGATCGGCCCGGTCTATTCCAAGGCCGACGCCGAGAAACTCGCCGCCGAGAAAGGCTGGGCCATCGCCCCGGACGGTGACAAGTTCCGGCGCGTGGTCGCCAGCCCGAAACCCAAACGTATCTTCGAAATCCGCCCGATCAAGTGGCTGCTGGAAAAAGGCAGCATCGTGATCTGCGCCGGTGGTGGCGGCATCCCGACGATCTACGACGCCAACGGCAAACTGCAGGGTGTGGAAGCGGTGATCGACAAAGACCTGTGTTCGGCGTTGCTGGCCGAACAGTTGGAAAGCGATCTGTTGGTGATCGCCACTGACGTCAATGCGGCGTTCATCGATTTCGGCAAGCCCACGCAGAAAGCCATCGCCCAGGCTCACCCAAATGAAATGGACAAACTCGGCTTCGCCGCCGGCTCCATGGGACCAAAGGTCCAGGCGGCCTGCGAGTTCGCCCGCCATACTGGGAAAGTCGCGGTAATCGGTTCACTCTCGGACATCGAAGCGATCATCCAGGGCAAGGCCGGCACCCGTATCAGCACTGCGACGCCTGGCATCAGTTATCAATAGAAAGAAACGAATAGAAAGAAACGCAGGGGGGCAGGCGTGAGGTCTGCCCTGATTCAATGCCTTTGAAGGAGAGACGCCAATGGCTACGTTCGAACCCGGACACCTGCACATCGAGCGCCATGCGCTGAACAAGGACGATTACAGCTACAACCTGCACATCGAATACAAAATTGCTCAGGATCCCAAGGAAGGCCAAGGCATGCTCTTCACGCTGCGTGGTTCGGTCGAGGGCAAGGAGCTGAATGAAGCGTTTTATCTGCCCAAGGACCAGGCCTTCGACTTTGCCCGCCACGCCACGCGCATCGCGCAAAAGTACGGCATGCCCAAGACCGCCAACATCGGCGCCATGCACAAGTACTACGACGAAATGTTTGAAGACGTGCGGGCCCAACTCGACGTCAAATCCGGCGACCCGGTCAAACCTGAACACCTGGGATAAAACGGTGAACGCTGAACCTGTGGGAGCGGGGCTTGCCCGCTCCCACAGGAGATCATCGTTGTCATGAAGTCCCGTACAGGATTTCACCATTGGCCCGCCCCAAGGCATACTTGCCACCCTCCGCACTCCAGAACCAAACCGCCCCATGCGCATCCACGTCAGTTTCATCGACCGCGTCGGTATCACCCAGGAAGTCCTGGCCCTGCTCGGTGGGCGCAATCTCAATCTGGATGCGGTGGAAATGGTGCCACCCAACGTCTACATCGACGCCCCGACCTTGAGCCCGGCCGTGCTCGAAGAGCTGCGCGATGCGCTGTTCAACGTGCATGGCGTGCAAGCGGTGACGGTGGTCGACATCCTTCCCGGTCAACGCCGTCACTTGCAGCTCGATGCGCTGCTCGCCGCCATGACCGACCCGGTGCTGGCCCTGGACAGCGCCGGCAAGGTGCTGCTGGCCAACCCGGCACTGATTGCCCTGTACGGTCGCGAACCGGCGGGTGAAAGCATCAGCGAGCTGTTTGCCGACCCGGCGCTGCTCGACACATTGCTGGAAAACGGCTTCCGCCTTCCGCTGCGCGAGATCACCGTCAACGGTCAAACCCTGCTGTTGGATGCCACGCCGATCACCGACGCCGGCGCCCTGCTGACCCTGTATCAACCGAACCGCATCGGTGAACGCCTCTCGGCGCTGCACCACGATCACGCTGAAGGTTTCGATGCCCTGCTCGGCGAATCCCCGGCGATTCGTACGCTCAAGGCCCGCGCCCAACGCGTCGCAGCCCTTGATGCACCGTTGCTGATCCAGGGTGAAACCGGCACCGGCAAAGAACTGGTGGCCCGTGCCTGCCACGCCATCAGCACCCGCCACAGTTCGCCGTTCCTGGCCTTGAACTGCGCGGCACTGCCGGAAAACCTCGCCGAAAGCGAACTGTTCGGCTACGCCCCCGGTGCCTTCACCGGGGCACAGCGGGGCGGCAAGCCGGGGCTGATGGAACTGGCCAACCAGGGCACGGTATTTCTCGACGAGATCGGTGAAATGTCGCCGTATTTGCAGGCGAAACTGCTGCGTTTTCTCAACGACGGCAGCTTCCGTCGGGTTGGTGGCGATCGCGAAGTGAAGGTCAACGTGCGGATCCTCAGCGCGACCCATCGCGACCTGGAAAAAATGGTCAGCGAAGGCACTTTCCGCGAAGACCTGTTCTATCGACTCAACGTGCTGAATGTCGAAGTCCCGCCCCTGCGCGAGCGCGGCCAGGACATTCTGCTGCTGGCGCGTTACTTCATGCAGCAGGCCTGCGCGCAGATCCAGCGTCCGGTCTGTCGCCTGGCCCCCGGCACCTACCCGGCGCTGCTGGGCAATCGCTGGCCAGGCAACGTGCGGCAATTGCAGAACGTGATCTTCCGCGCCGCGGCGATTTGCGAAAGCAGCCTGGTGGACATTGGCGACCTCGACATCGCCGGCACCTCTGTGGCGCGCCAGAGCGACATCGAGGTCGACAGCCTCGAACAGGCCATGGAAGCGTTCGAGAAGGACCTGCTGGAAAAGCTCTACGTCAGCTACCCCTCGACCCGCCAACTGGCCAGCCGCCTGCAAACCTCCCACACCGCGATTGCCCATCGGTTGCGCAAGTACGGGATTCCCAATAAGCCGTGAGGCTTGTGGCTGAAAGGCTATCTCTCTAAACACCATAGACCGCCGCTCCCGCAGGTTTTTGCCGCCTTCAAAACCATGCCAAAAAGCGACCTCCATCTGTACTGAAAGCGCTACAGTGGAATGATATCGATACACCCTCTCCCAATCAGCGCCGTGCAAGGCTTTGATCCACCTAGGCTTTTTTCTTTGCTTCAAGCTGTAGCGATTTCGCTACAGCCGCAGAAACACAACGGTTTACGCAAACATCTAAGTTGCTGTTTTTAAACATAAAAATAACATTGGCCGCCTTTTTGCTTAGTAACCTCCTATAAAGCAGGGTTTTTGCCCCTGCATTCCATCGCGTCCACCAGACGAGTCTGGCCCCCTTAGGAGTTTCCATGAGCGAGTTGCGTTTTACTGAAGATCACGAATGGCTGCGCACCGAAGCTGACGGCACCGTTACGGTCGGCATCACCGCTTTCGCACAGAACGCACTGGGCGACGTGGTTTTCGTACAACTGCCTGAGCTGCAGTCCTACGACAAAGGCGCAGAAGCCGCCACAGTGGAATCGGTAAAAGCTGCCAGCGGTGTGTACATGCCTCTGGACGGAGAAGTGGTCGAGACCAACCCGGCCCTCGATAGCAGCCCTGAACTGGTCAACGAAGATCCGCTGGGCGAAGGCTGGTTCTTCCGCTTCAAGCCAACCGACGCCTCGGCTGTCGGCCAACTGCTGGATCAAGACGCTTACGACCGTCTGATTGCCCAAGCCTGAGGAGCGCCGACATGACTCAAGTCAATCTGACGACCGCCAACGAATTCATCACCCGCCACATCGGCCCGCGCGCAGGTGATGAGCAAGCCATGCTCAACAGCCTGGGCTTTGATTCCCTGGAAGCCCTGAGCGCCAGCGTGATTCCCGACAGCATCAAAGGCACCAGCATCCTCGGCCTTGAAGACGGCCTGAGCGAAGCCGATGCCCTGGCGTTGATCAAATCCATCGCCGGTAAAAACCAGCTGTTCAAGACTTACATCGGTCAGGGCTACTACGGCACTCACACGCCGTCGCCGATCCTGCGCAACCTGCTGGAAAATCCGGCCTGGTACACCGCCTACACCCCATACCAGCCAGAAATTTCCCAGGGCCGTCTCGAAGCGCTGTTGAACTTCCAGACCCTGATCAGCGACCTGACCGGCCTGCCGATCGCCAACGCCTCGCTGCTGGACGAAGCCACCGCTGCTGCCGAAGCCATGACCTTCTGCAAACGCCTGAGCAAGAACAAAGGCAGCCACGCCTTCTTCGCCTCCGTTCATTGCCACCCGCAAACCCTCGACGTTTTGCGCACCCGTGCCGAGCCTTTGGGCATCGACGTTGTGGTGGGCGACGAGCGTGAACTGACCGACGTGACGCCGTTCTTCGGCGCCTTGTTGCAATACCCGGCCAGCAACGGTGACGTGTTCGACTACCGCGAACTGACCGAGCGCTTCCACGCGGCGAATGCGCTGGTCGCGGTCGCTGCTGACCTGCTGGCCCTGACCGTGCTGACCCCGCCGGGCGAGTTCGGCGCCGACGTGGCCATCGGCAGCGCGCAACGCTTCGGCGTTCCGCTGGGCTTCGGTGGCCCGCACGCGGCGTACTTCTCCACCAAGGATGCGTTCAAGCGCGACATGCCGGGCCGTCTGGTCGGCGTTTCCGTGGACCGTTTCGGCAAGCCGGCCCTGCGCCTGGCCATGCAGACCCGCGAGCAACATATCCGTCGCGAGAAAGCCACCAGCAACATCTGCACCGCTCAGGTTCTGTTGGCCAACATCGCCAGCATGTACGCCGTGTACCACGGCCCGAAAGGCCTGACGCAGATCGCCAATCGCATTCATCACCTGACCGCGATCCTCGCCAAAGGCTTGAGCGCACTGGGCCTGAGCGTCGAGCAAACCAGCTTCTTCGACACCTTGACGATCAAAACCGGCGCGCAAACGGCGGCCCTGCACGACAAGGCTCATGCGCAGAAGATCAATCTGCGCGTGGTCGATGCTGAGCGTCTGGGTCTGTCCCTCGACGAAACCAGCAGCCAGGCTGACGTCGAAACCCTGTGGAGCCTGCTGGCCGACGGCAAGGCACTGCCGGACTTCGCTGCATTGGCCGCTTCGGTCCAAAGCACCCTCCCGGCCGCACTGGTTCGCCAATCGCCAATCCTCAGCCACCCGGTATTCAACCGTTATCACTCCGAAACCGAGCTGATGCGCTACCTGCGCAAACTGGCGGACAAGGACCTGGCCCTGGATCGCACCATGATTCCGCTGGGTTCCTGCACCATGAAACTCAACGCCGCCAGCGAAATGATCCCGGTAACCTGGGCTGAATTCGGTGCCCTGCACCCGTTCGCTCCGGCCGAGCAAAGCGCCGGCTATCAGCAACTGACCGATGAACTGGAAGCGATGCTCTGCGCCGCCACCGGTTACGACTCGATCTCCCTGCAACCGAACGCCGGTTCCCAGGGTGAATACGCCGGTCTGTTGGCGATTCGTGCCTACCACCAGAGCCGTGGCGAAGACCGTCGCGACATCTGCCTGATCCCGTCGTCCGCCCACGGCACCAACCCGGCCACCGCCAACATGGCCGGCATGCGTGTGGTTGTGACCGCGTGCGATGCCCGCGGCAACGTCGACATCGAAGACCTGCGTGCCAAGGCCATCGAGCACCGCGAACACCTCGCCGCGCTGATGATCACCTACCCGTCGACCCACGGCGTGTTCGAAGAAGGCATCCGTGAAATCTGCGGCATCATTCACGACAACGGCGGCCAGGTGTATATCGATGGCGCGAACATGAACGCCATGGTCGGCCTCTGCGCACCGGGCAAGTTCGGCGGCGACGTATCGCACCTGAACCTGCACAAAACTTTCTGCATCCCACACGGCGGTGGCGGCCCGGGCGTCGGCCCGATTGGCGTCAAGTCGCACCTGACGCCGTTCCTGCCGGGCCACGCCCAGATGGAACGCAAGGAAGGCGCGGTCTGCGCGGCACCGTTCGGCAGCGCGAGCATTCTGCCGATCACCTGGATGTACATTCGAATGATGGGTGGCGCCGGCCTCAAGCGCGCTTCGCAATTGGCGATCCTGAATGCCAATTACATTTCCCGTCGCCTCGAAGAGCACTATCCAGTGCTGTACACCGGCAGCAACGGTCTGGTGGCGCACGAATGCATCCTCGACCTGCGTCCGCTGAAAGACAGCAGCGGCATCAGCGTCGATGACGTGGCCAAGCGCCTGATCGACTTCGGCTTCCACGCCCCGACCATGTCGTTCCCGGTGGCCGGCACGTTGATGATCGAGCCGACCGAAAGCGAATCCAAGGAAGAACTGGACCGCTTCTGCGACGCCATGATCCGCATCCGCGAAGAAATCCGCGCGGTGGAAAACGGCACGCTGGACAAGGATGACAACCCGCTGAAAAACGCCCCGCACACCGCTGCGGAAATCGTCGGCGAGTGGACTCATCCGTACAGCCGCGAGCAAGCCGTTTACCCGGTAGCGTCGCTGATCGAAGCCAAGTACTGGCCACCGGTCGGTCGCGTCGACAACGTGTTTGGCGATCGCAACCTGGTCTGCGCCTGCCCGTCGATCGAAAGCTACGCTTGATCTATAGGGGGCGAGTTACTCGCCCCCTTCAAGAACACCGCACTCCCCCTATGGGAGCTGGCTTGCCTGCTCCCATAGGATCGCAGTTCCCCATCGGATCTGTGTCGATCCTCATAACAAGAAACCGGAGAACAACCATGTCGTTAAGCGTGTTCGACCTGTTCAAAATTGGTATCGGCCCCTCCAGCTCCCACACCGTCGGCCCGATGCGTGCCGCTGCGCGCTTCGCCGAAGGTCTGCGCCGTGAAGGGCTGCTATCGGCAACCACCTGCGTCAAAGTCGAGCTCTACGGCTCGCTCGGCGCCACCGGCAAAGGCCACGGCAGTGACAAGGCCGTATTGCTGGGCCTGGAAGGCGAACACCCGGACACCGTGGACACCGAAACCGTCACCGCCCGCCTGCAAGAGATTCGCAGCAGCGGTCGCTTGAACCTGCTCGGTGAACACAGCATCGCGTTCAACGAGAAAGAACACCTGGCAATGATTCGTAAACCGTTGGCCTATCACCCCAACGGCATGATCTTTCGCGCGTTCGACGCAGCCGGCCTGCAAGTGCGCAGCCGCGAGTATTACTCGGTCGGTGGCGGGTTCGTGGTCGATGAAGACGCGGCCGGTGCCGATCGCATCGTTGAAGACGCCACACCGCTGACCTTCCCGTTCAAAAGCGCCAAGGACCTGCTTGGTCACTGCAGCACTTACGGTTTATCGATCAGTCAGGTGATGCTGACCAACGAAAGCGCCTGGCGCCCGGAAGCGGAAACCCGCGCCGGGCTGCTGAAGATTTGGCAAGTGATGCAAGACTGCGTCGCCGCCGGTTGCCGCAACGAAGGCATCCTGCCCGGTGGGCTGAAGGTCAAACGGCGGGCGGCGGCATTGCATCGGCAACTGTGCAAAAACCCGGAATCGTCGCTGCGCGATCCACTGTCGGTGCTGGACTGGGTCAACCTGTACGCCCTGGCGGTCAACGAAGAAAACGCCAACGGCGGACGCGTGGTCACTGCGCCCACCAATGGTGCAGCCGGCATTATCCCGGCGGTGCTGCATTACTACATGCGCTTCATCCCCGGTGCCAACGAAGACGGCGTGGTGCGTTTTCTACTGACAGCTGCTGCGATCGGCATTCTGTACAAGGAAAACGCCTCGATCTCTGGCGCCGAAGTCGGCTGTCAGGGTGAAGTCGGCGTTGCATGTTCCATGGCGGCCGGCGCCTTGTGCGAAGTGCTGGGCGGTACGGTGCAGCAGGTGGAAAACGCGGCCGAAATCGGCATGGAACACAACCTCGGCCTGACCTGCGACCCGATTGGCGGACTGGTGCAAGTGCCTTGCATCGAGCGCAACGCCATGGGTTCGGTCAAGGCCATCAATGCGGTGCGCATGGCCCTGCGTGGCGACGGTCAGCACTTCGTCTCCCTCGACAAGGTCATCCGCACCATGCGCCAGACCGGCGCCGACATGAAAAGCAAATACAAGGAAACCGCCCGTGGCGGTTTGGCGGTCAACATTATCGAGTGCTGATGCGCGCATCTGCACTATTTTCAGGAGCTGTATATGTCCACCGAACAACTGTTGAAGACCCCGTTGCACGCACTGCACCTCGAACTCGGCGCCCGCATGGTGCCGTTCGCCGGTTATGACATGCCGGTGCAATACCCGTTGGGCGTGATGAAAGAACACCAGCACACCCGTGATCAGGCCGGGCTGTTCGATGTGTCGCACATGGGCCAGATCCGCCTGACCGGTGCCAACGCCGCCAAAGCCCTGGAAACCCTGGTACCGGTGGACATCATCGACCTGCCGGTGGGCATGCAGCGTTACGCGATGTTCACCAACGAGGCCGGTGGCATCCTCGACGACCTGATGGTCGCCAACCTCGGTAATGACGAACTGTTCCTGGTGGTCAACGCCGCCTGCAAGGACCAGGACTTGGCGCACCTGCGCAAGCACATCGGCGACCAGTGCACCATTGAACCGCTGTTCGAAGAGCGTGCCCTGCTCGCTCTGCAAGGCCCGGCTGCCGTCACCGTGCTCGCACGCCTGGCACCGGAAGTTGCGAAGATGACCTTCATGCAGTTCACCCGCGTGAAACTGTTGGGCGTGGACTGCTTTGTCAGCCGTTCGGGCTACACCGGTGAAGACGGTTACGAAATCTCCGTACCGGCGGCCAACGCCGAAGCGCTGGCTCGCGCCCTGCTGGCCGAACCGGAAGTGGAGGCCATCGGCCTCGGCGCCCGCGATTCCCTGCGCCTGGAAGCCGGCCTGTGCCTCTACGGCCACGACATGAACACCGAAACCACGCCGATCGAAGCAAGCCTGTTGTGGGCCATCTCCAAGGTTCGTCGTGCCGATGGTGCACGGGCCGGCGGCTTCCCTGGCGCCGAAACCGTGTTCGCCCAACAGCAAACCGGTGTCAGTCGCAAACGCGTTGGCCTGCTGCCGCAGGAACGTACACCGGTGCGTGAAGGTGCAGAGATCGTCAACGAAGCTGGCGAAATCATCGGCAGCGTCTGCAGCGGCGGCTTCGGTCCGACCTTGGGCGGTCCTTTGGCCATGGGTTACCTCGACAGCGCTTATACCGTTTTGGAAACGCCAGTTTGGGCCATTGTGCGTGGGAAAAAGGTGCCTTTGCTTGTAAGCAAAATGCCATTTGTTCCACAACGCTACTATCGTGGCTGATTGACTGTTTCTATAAGTAACGCGGTTGCGTTAACAGTGCACTAATCTGTAACGCAACCGCCATAAAATAGTGCATACGTTTCGTTTATGAACGCTACTTATAACAATCGAAAAGCAATGAACAACTCGATCGAATAAGCCCGCACTAGTGACCACTCTAATTGCCATCAACCTGAGGAAATCCGGGCCTTCGCGGGGCTTGTTTTTTCTCCCGTAGTTGGCGTAGAGTTTGTTCACTGTGTTTGCATGGGTCGCTTGGAAATCGTGACCTGGGCAGTAGCCTACAAGTTAGCTACATCCCGTTCGACGTCTTCTTACTCTCCTGCAACCAGCCCCAGTACTCTTTCACGAGAAGGAGACTGTCATTCATTTTTGCGTCAAAGGAAATAAGAAATGTCCCAACGTCAGAGCGGTACCGTCAAGTGGTTTAACGACGAGAAAGGTTTTGGTTTTATCACTCCAGAAAGCGGTCCGGATCTGTTCGTGCATTTCCGCGCTATTCAGGGCAACGGCTTCAAGAGCCTGAAAGAAGGCCAGAAAGTGACGTTCGTTGCTGTGCAAGGCCAGAAAGGCATGCAGGCTGACGAAGTACAAGCAGAAGGCTAATCTTCTGTTACGAAAAAGCCCCTGATGGTGACATCAGGGGCTTTTTTGTGCGCGCAAATCCGTAAAATGGCTTCTTTTTCCGTTCAGAGGCAGCCATGTCGAAACACCTGCTCAAACCCCAAGGCGACTTCCCCGCCGTCGGCCTGGGTCGTCGCCTGGCAGCGATGTTCTACGACTTCCTGCTGTGCACTGCCCTGCTGATCGTCACCAGCGGCATTTACAAGATGATCCAGATGGCGATCATCGGCGAAGACCGAATGCGCACCCTGACCGAAGCCGGCGCGCTGGACGGTGACCCTCTGCTGTCGACGGTGCTGCTGTTTGTGCTGTTCGGCTTCTTCGCCAAGTTCTGGACCTGGTCGGGCCAGACCCTGGGCATGCAGGTGTGGTGCATCCGCGTACAAAACGCCGACGGCTCATCCATCAGCCTGTGGCAGGCGCTGCTGCGCTTTGTGGTGTCGATCGCGTCATGGTTATGCCTCGGGCTGGGCTTCTTCTGGTCGCTGTTCGACAAACAGAAGCGCAGCTGGCATGACATCTACTCCAACACCCAGTTGGTACGGATTCCGAAGAAGACCAAATAATCCTCAGATGCAAAAACGCCCCGATCAAACCGGGGCGCTTTTTTGGCTCACTGCCAACGAATCAGGCGTTACCCGCCAGCTTCATCCGCGCCGCCTGCGTGAAATCGAGCATGCGCTTCAACGGCCGAATCGCCTGCGGAATCAACGCCGGGTCGACGAAGATCTCGTTGGTCCCCTCCTTCAAGCTCTTCAGCGTGCGTTCAAGGGTGTTCATCGCCATCCACGGGCAATGCGCACAACTGCGGCAAGCCGCGCCATTACCAGCCGTTGGCGCTTCGATAAAGACCTTGTCCGGGCACAACTGCTGCATCTTGTAGAAGATGCCGCGGTCGGTGGCAACGATCAGGGTCTTGTTCGGCAGGCTTTGCGCAGCAGCGATCAGCTGACTGGTGGAACCCACCGCATCGGCCAATTCGATCACGGCGGTCGGCGACTCCGGATGCACCAGAATGGCCGCGTCCGGGTACAGCGCTTTCATGTCTTCGAGCTGCTTGGCCTTGAACTCTTCGTGAACGATGCAGGCACCGTCCCACAGCAGCATGTCGGCGCCGGTCTGGCGCTGGATGTAAGTGCCCAGGTGCTTGTCCGGGCCCCAGATAATGGTTTCGCCGTTATCCATCAGGCTTTCGACGATTTCCAGCGCGCAACTGGAAGTCACCACCCAATCCGCCCGGGCTTTGACTGCCGCCGAGGTGTTGGCATACACCACCACCGTGCGTTCCGGGTGCTGATCGCAGAACGCCGAGAACTCGTCCACCGGGCAACCCAGGTCCAGCGAGCAGGTCGCTTCCAGGGTCGGCATCAGCACACGTTTTTCAGGGTTGAGGATTTTCGCGGTTTCACCCATGAATTTCACACCGGCGACCACTACGGTCTTGGCCGGGTGAGCATTGCCGAAGCGGGCCATCTCCAGAGAGTCGGAGACGCAGCCACCGGTTTCTTCGGCCAGGGCCTGAATGACCGGATCGCAATAGAAGTGGGCAACCAGCACCGCGTCCTGAGCTTTGAGCTCGGCTGCGATGGCTGTGCGGTAATAAGCCTCTTCCTCGGCCGTCAGCGGCTTGGGCTGCTTGGCGTCGAGGTGGGCTTGAACCAGAAGGCGTTCGGAAATCTGCGTCATGTTCGCAAGACCTGCAGGCGCTTTCGCGCGAAAGTCGAGTATACACCCGGCTCCGGACCCTTCGGGGTACCGCCGGGAGAGTGAGTATTCATCAGGCACGGACAGCGTTGAAGCTGCGCAAGGCTACAGAATATCCGGCGGATGCAAAAGATGATTCTGACCTGCGTCACTCGGTGCGATCCCGGACCAGGACAACCTCAAATCGCGGGCAAAAAAAAACCCGGAAATCCTCACTTACGTGGGCCTTCCAGATTTTTTAAAATGGTGGGTCGTGTGGGATTCGAACCTACGACCAATTGGTTAAAAGCCAACTGCTCTACCAACTGAGCTAACGACCCGCTGTGTGGTGGCGCGTATAATACTGATTTTTAAGGACTATTCAACACCTAATTTGAAATAAATCAAAAATAAGGTGTCGGGTCGCTGATTCCGGCCGCCGCAAAGCCTTCTGCACGCAGACGGCAGCTGTCGCATTTACCGCAAGCACGGCCGTTATCGTCCGCCTGATAGCAGGAAACGGTCAGCCCGTAATCGACGCCAAGCTTCACGCCCGCCTGAACGATCTGCGCCTTGCTCAGGTTCTGCAGGGGCGCCTGGATACGGAAGCCATTCCCTTCTACACCGGCTTTGGTCGCCAAATTAGCCATGCGCTCGAAGGCTTCGATGAACTCGGGACGGCAATCCGGGTAACCGGAGTAATCCACCGCGTTGACACCGATAAAGATGTCACGCGCACCCAGCACTTCGGCCCATCCCAACGCCAGGGACAGAAACACCGTGTTGCGCGCCGGCACATAAGTCACCGGAATGCCTTCGCTCGGCGCCTCCGGTACGTCGATGGAACTGTCGGTCAGGGCCGAGCCGCCGATACCGTTCAGGTTCAGGCCGATCACCTTGTGCTCGACCACACCCAAGTCGCGGGCAACACGCTCGGCGGCCTGCAGTTCGGCGCGGTGGCGCTGACCATAATCGAAGCTCATGGTGTAGCAGCTATAGCCTTCGGCACGGGCCATGGCCACGACCGTCGCCGAGTCCAGGCCGCCGGACAGCAGGATGACCGCACGTTTTTCAGCAGTGTTCAGTTGTTCAGTCATTTCAGCGCCCCGGCTCGTCATTCCAAAGATATTTATGCAGCTGCAATTGCAGACGCACAGGCAGATTGTCCGCCACCACCCAGTCCGCCAGATCACGTGCATTCAGGTCATGGTGGCTCGGCGAGAACAGGACTTCGCCGGCACGCTCGTTCAAACCGTATTGAATCAGCTTGGACACGGCCCAGTCATAGTCTTCCCGCGAGCAGATGACAAACTTCACCTGATCGTTGGGCGTGAGCAGTTCTATGTTCTCGTAGCGGTTGCGGTGGGCTTCTTTCGAACCCGGGGTTTTCAGGTCGACGACGCGACTGACCCGTGGATCGACCGCCGAGATGTCCAGAGCACCACTGGTTTCCAGCGACACTTCGTAACCGGCGTCACACAACTGCTTGAGCAAGGGAATGGCATTGGGTTGCGCCAGGGGCTCACCGCCCGTGACACAGACGTAACGCGGGCGAAAACCGGCCACTTGCTCGAGGATGTCGTCAAGCGTGCGGAGGGTGCCGCCAGTGAACGCGTAGGCGCTGTCGCAGTATTGGCAACGCAATGGGCAACCGGTCAGGCGCACAAAAACAGTGGGCAGCCCGGCAGTCCGCGTTTCACCCTGCAACGAGTAGAAAACTTCGGTGATTCTCAATGTGTCTTGCATAGTCGCCACGGGCGTAACAGCTAAACAGGCTGTCCGCCTCCGTCAGGCACTTCAAGGAACCCCGCCAACGCGCAGATCCCAAAAAGCGTGTTTCATAAAAAGGGCATGAATTCTAACGAAAAAACCCGCGACAAGCGCGGGTTTCTTCAAAACGGGCTAAACAGGCTTACATGCGCTGCAAGTCCCGTTGCGCCAGCTGAGCGGCGGAAGTGCCCGGATATTGGGACACGACCTGTTGCAGAATGCCTTTGACCCGGTCGGTATGACCGAGACGACGCTCTACATCAGCGAGCTTGTACAGCGAA
Source organism: Pseudomonas sp. 008 (assembly GCF_016861935.1). Taxonomy (NCBI): domain Bacteria; kingdom Pseudomonadati; phylum Pseudomonadota; class Gammaproteobacteria; order Pseudomonadales; family Pseudomonadaceae; genus Pseudomonas; species Pseudomonas sp. 008. Next base: position 97,041 of record NZ_BOMA01000007.1, read on the forward strand.
TCAGGCACTTTGGGGTGCTTGGGGTACAACTGCGAAACCTTGGCAAATGCCTGACCCGCACCTTGCAGATCGCCTTTGGCCAGGTTCACTTCACCCAACCAGTACTGGGCATTGCCCGCGTATTGGCTGTTCGGGTATTTGCGCAGGAATGCGGCGAAAGCCTGGCTGGCCTTGTCGAAATCCTTGGCTTTGATCAGGTCGAAGGCTGCATCGTAATACAGTTTTTCCTTCGCCGGGTCAGCCGGTTCGCCACCCGCGGCCGCGGCCGGGGCTTGAGCGGCAGCCGCTCCCGCACCTGCGCCGGCTGCTGCACCGGGGGCATTCAAATTGCCACCGGTGGAAGAATTATCAGGAGTCGCGGCTGGTGCAACGCCGGTTCCTATGCGCCGATCAAGATCCTGATATCGCTCCAGGTTCTCTCGCTTCATGCGCGCTACATCATTTTGCAGAACTTCGATGATGCCTTGTTGGCGCGAGATCTGCTCCTGCATCGATTGCAGTTGGTTGAACAGCTCGCCCTGTGCCGAGACAGGGGCCGAAACCCCTCCCCCGGCATAGGCGCCGTTCGTACCGTAACCTGCAGGCGGATAACTGCTCCCGCTATTGTTATAGCCGGAGTTGTCCTCGACCACAGGAACCGCAGCCCACACCGCAAGCGGTGCGAGACTGAGAGCCAAAACAGTTACAGCACGACGGCACGTTCGCATGACGAATTACTTACGCAGTTCGACGCGACGGTTTTGAGCCCAGGACTGCTCGTCGTTGCCGGTAGCAACTGGACGCTCTTCGCCGTAGGAAACCAGTTCCAGCTGAGCTGGGGAAACACCTTGCAGTACCAGGTAGCGCTGAACGGCTTTCGCACGACGCTCGCCCAGTGCCATGTTGTACTCACGAGTACCACGTTCGTCGGTGTTGCCTTCCAGAACAACGCGAGCGCCGTTTGCTTTCAGGTCTTTGGCGTGAACGTCCAGAGCGCGCATGGCTTCTGGCTTCAGGTCCGAGCTGTCGTATTCGAAGTAGAAGGTGGTGATTGCGCGCAGAGCAGCTTCTTCGCTCAGGGAGCCGTCAACTGCACCAGTGTTAGCGCCGTAACCAGCGTTTGGATCTACAGCGCCTTCACCGGCGTTGTCGCCGCCTTTGGACGAGCAACCTACAGCTACAGCCATGGCCAGAGCCAGCGCAGCAAATTTACCAAACTTCAGCATTTCCATCGTGAAACTCCTAATGAACCCCAGTGTGTTAAGTAAAACGTATAGCGCCGCGTCAGTTCAGGTAAGGGGACCAGGACGGTTCTCTGACTTCGCCTTGTGCGGTAGGAAGCGGGAGCCTCACGCGTCCATTAATAGACACGAGCATCAAGACTCCCCGGCCCTGCTGGCGGGTGGCGTAGATTACCATGGTGCCGTTGGGCGCAACAGTAGGAGACTCGTCCAGAGTGCTATCAGTGAGGATCTTTACACTACCGCGCTGCAAATCCTGGGCCGCCACCTTGAAGTTGGTGAAACCGTCCTGGCGGTGAATCATCACCAGGGTCTTTTCATCGGCCGACAGTTTAGGGTTGGCGTTGTAGTTACCAATGAAGGTCACACGCTCCGCACCACCACCGCCTGCGCTGGTTTTATAGATCTGAGGCTTGCCGCCACGGTCGGAGGTGAAGTAGATGGTCGAACCATCCTTACCCCAGAACGGTTCGGTGTTGATGCCAGGACCATTGGTGACACGGGTGATCTGACGCGACCCCAGGTTCATCACGTAGATGTCCGGGTTACCGTCTTTCGACAATACGAATGCCAGGCGATTGCCATCCGGCGACCAGGCTGGCGCGCCATTCAGGCCTTCGAAGTTGGTGATCTGCTCACGGCGACCGGTGTCGATGTTCTGCATGAAAATGCGCGGACGCTTCTGCTCGAACGACACGTAGGCAATGCGCTTGCCATCCGGTGCGAAACGCGGCGACAGGATTGGCTCGCGCGATTGCAGCAGCGTCACGGCACGGGCACCGTCGTAGTCCGAACGTTGCAGTGTGTAGCGAGTGTTCTTCTCGGAGAAACGCTCGGCCGTCACGTACAGCAGACGCGTCGAGAACGCACCTTTGATACCGGTGAGTTTTTCGAACGACTGGTCGGAGATGTAGTGCGCCATGTCGCGCAGTTGATCGACGCCGCCCGACACGCTGCCGGTCAGCACTTGCTGCTCGGTGGCGACGTTGAACAGTGCGTACTGCACCTGCAGGCGACCGCCCGCCGGAACAATGCTGCCGACCATGACGTACTGGGCACCCACCGCCTTGAAGTCACGGTAGATGATTTCGCTGGCCTGGCTTGGCTGGCTGATCATGTTCTGCTTTGGAATCGGCGCGTAGTAACCCGAATTGCGCAGGTCGTTACCGATAATCTCAGCCATGTCGTCCGGCAGCACGCTACCGCCCTGGAAGCCGAAAGGCACAACGGCAATTGGAGTTGCCTGGGAGCTGCCACTGCTGACCAGGATATTTTTTTCATCTGCCGTGGCCAGTCCTGCAAAGCAGAACATGACTACAAGCAGTCCTCGAAGAAGGTTTCTCACAAGGCTAGATCCTCAGGTGTGAATGTCATCTTGAATGAACGATAGGGTGCGAAATCAGCTGGCTTCAGACCCTGCATTTCGGTCAATCGACCAATATTTTTTACAGCCGCGACTGCAGAACTGTCGAACGGCGCGTCACCGCTGGAATGAGCAACCGAAACACCGGAGATCGTTCCGTCAGGGAGCATGTTGATTTGCAGAATCACCTTCATGCCCTTGCGGGCCGACGGTGGCTGCGCCCAACCTTCAGATGCTCGCGAACGAATCAGATCATCAAAGTTGCCCGCGGTTTCATCGCCTTGCTCATCCGCCAAAGCCTGCTGACGCTCGGTCTTATCGGACAGCAAGTCAGCCAGAGCCTGAGCCTTCTTGTCCTCTACCGACTTGCGAGCCGCATCCTGCGCTTTCTTCTTCGCAGCATCGGCAGTCGCTTTCTTCTTCGCGTCTTCGGCGATTTTCTTCTTCGCCTCTTCCGCTTCAGCTTTCTTCTTGGCGTCTTCCGCAGCTTTCTTCTTCGCGTCTTCGACGATCTTTTTCTTCGCTTCTTCAGCGGCCGCTTTCTTGGCCTCTTCTTCAGCAGCTTTTTTGGCTTCTTCTTCGGCTTTCTTCTTGGCTATATCAGCCAATTGTTTCTCTTCGGCCTTTTTGGCTTCGGCGGTCTTCTTCGCTTCGTCGGCTTTCTTGGCTTCATCAGCCTTTTTCGCCTCTTCCGCTTTCTTCGACTCGTCGGCCTTCTTGGCTTCCTCGGCCTTTTGAGCCGCTTCTTCTTTCTTTTGTTCCGCAGCCTTCACCGCTTCCTGCTCGACCTTCTTCTGTTCCATCTGCTCGACTTCGGTCTGACGCGCAGCAGATTTCTGCGCCTCACCCGCGATCTTCTGATTGGTCTGGGTGGTCGCCCGACTTTTCGATTTCAGCTGGTACAGGGTTGCCTGGACAATCGGCTTGGCCGGCGGCAGCTCCGGTGTGAAGGCGAAACTGACGAACAGCATGCCGAACACCAGCACGTGCAAGACAATCGCCCAGACACTAGGCCAGAAGTAGCTTTCCGAGGCGGACGGCTCTCGCAGTTGCTGCATCAGGGCGCCTCGGTAATCAAGCCAACATTACCGACCCCGGCCTTCTGCAACCCGCCCATGGCGCCCATGACGGCGCCATAATCGACGGTTTTGTCGCCACGAATGAACACCTGCGTGCGCTTGCCGTTACCGTTACCAACGCGAATGATCTTGGTCACGGCGTCGGTCATTTGCGGCAAGGTCATGGCCTTGTCCTGCTGCTTTTCGGTGTCGACTTCGCTGCCAAGGTTCCAGTAGTAGGTCTTGTCAGCCTTGATCGAAATGGTCAGGACCTGAGTGTTGTTGTCCTGCGGCAAGGCTTCGCTGGAAACCTTGGGCAGATCAACTTTCACGCCCTGATTGAGCATCGGCGCGGTCACCATGAAGATGACCAGCAGTACCAGCATCACGTCGATGTAAGGCACCACGTTCATCTCGGCAACCGGCTTGCGCTTTTTGCGAGCTCGAGCGATTAAAGCCATTGGAAATTACCTGCTTATTCTTCGCTGGTGTGCACTTTGCGGTGCAGGATCGCCTGGAATTCGTCGGCGAAGGTGTAATAGCGGCCCAGCAGGGTTTCGCTGCGGGCAGCAAAACGGTTGTAGGCGATAACGGCCGGGATGGCAGCGAACAGACCGATCGCAGTAGCAACCAGTGCTTCGGCGATACCTGGAGCCACAGTGGCCAGGGTCGCTTGCTGGGCGGTCGCCAGACCACGGAAGGAGTTCATGATGCCCCAGACTGTACCGAACAGACCGATGTACGGGCTGACGGAACCGACGGTGGCGAGGAACGGCAGGCTCTGCTCGAGCTTCTCTTCCTCACGGGAGATGGCTACGCGCATGGCACGCGCCACGCCTTCCATGACCGCTTCCGGATCAACGCCCGACTGCTGGCGCAGACGGGAGAATTCCTTGAAGCCGGCACGGAAGATCTGCTCGACGCCGGAATCCGGATCAGGGTTGCTGCCAGCCTGACGGTAGAGTTTGGACAGGTCGATACCGGACCAGAAGCGCTCTTCAAAGCTCTCCAGGGCACGTCGACCGGCGCGCAGCAAGTTGCTGCGCTGAAAGATCATGATCCACGAGGTCACCGATGCGGCTACCAGAATCAGCATTACCAGTTGCACCACGACACTGGCATTGCTGACCAGGCTCCACATGGAGGAATGGTCGACGACGTTAGCTTCCACGCTTTATCTCCTGCTTTGAGTGTGTACCCGCGCCGCTCACGTCGGCAAAGGCCGCACGTAGAGCTTCGGGAATGGCCCGGGGTTTCAAACTGTTAGTGCGCACACAGGCCACCAGAAACTGCCCTTCGCAGAGCAGCACGTTATCCGTAGCCCGCCTGACCTGCTGTTTGAAGCGCAGGCTGACCCGGTTCAATTCAATTACTTCGGCGCTTACCAGCAGCTCGTCGTCCAGTCGCGCCGGCGCGTGATAACGCGCTTCGCTGGAATGCACGACGAACAACAGGTCCTCCCCTGCCAGCGCCGACTGGGCAAAGCCCAGCTCTCGGAGCCGCTCGGTTCGAGCCCGTTCCATAAACTTGAGGTAATTGACGTAATACACGATGCCGCCGGCATCGGTGTCCTCGTAATAAACGCGACAACGATGTGCGAACGGCTCAAGCCCGTTTTGCGCGCGCATACTCTAGTGCTTACTCCTCAGGTTGCCAATCCGGCCAGGCAACTGTTTTTCATTGATTCGCGGCTTTCTGGCGAAAGTACCGTCCTGGGACAGCACAAACCCTGAATAAATCAGCGCGCAAAGGTGATTAATCGTCCACGGCATCGAGGAACTCGTCTACCACGGGCATCTCGCCCAATCGTGACGGAATGTTTAAGCCGAAGTGCAAATACGCATGCCGGGTCACTACCCGCCCCCGCGGCGTGCGCATGATATAGCCCTGCTGGATCAGGTACGGCTCCAGCACATCTTCAATGGTGTGGCGTTCTTCGCTGATAGCAGCGGCCAGACTGTCCACCCCCACCGGCCCACCGTCGAACTTCTCGATCATGGTCAACAGCAGGCGTCGGTCCTGATGGTCGAAGCCACGCTCATCGACATCCAGCAGGTTCAAGGCCAGGTCGGCGATTGGTTTGGTGATGTGACCCTTGGCGCGAACCTCGGCAAAATCCCGGACCCGGCGCAGCAAGCGGTTGGCGATTCGCGGTGTGCCACGGGCACGCCGGGCGATTTCAAAGGCGCCTTCCGGGTCCAGCGGCAAACCGAGAATGTTCGCCGAACGGCTGACAATCGTTGCCAGGTCGGCGGTGCTGTAGAACTCCAGGCGCTGGACGATCCCGAAACGGTCGCGCAACGGGTTGGTCAGCATACCGGCACGGGTCGTCGCGCCAACCAGGGTAAACGGTGGCAGATCGAGCTTGATCGAGCGCGCGGCCGGCCCTTCGCCGATCATGATGTCGAGCTGGAAATCTTCCATGGCCGGGTACAGCACTTCTTCGACGATCGGCGACAACCGATGGATCTCGTCGATAAACAGCACGTCATGGGGCTCAAGGTTGGTCAGCAATGCAGCCAGATCACCAGGACGCTCGAGGACCGGCCCCGAGGTGCTTTTGATCGACACGCCCATTTCCTGGGCAATGATGTTGGCCAGGGTGGTTTTACCCAGACCCGGCGGGCCGAAAATCAGGGTGTGATCCAGCGATTCATTGCGCCCGCGCGCGGCCTGGATGAACAACTCCATTTGCTCGCGAACGGTCGGCTGGCCAATGTATTCGGCCAGGCTGACGGGACGAATCGCCCGGTCCTGGACTTCTTCGCGCTCACGGGGGCCACCCGTAGCGGCGATCAGACGATCAGCTTCAATCACTTAGATCATTCCCTTCAGGGCACGACGAATCATGTCTTCACTGCTCAAACCTTTCTCCTTGATCGCGGAAATCGCCTTGCTGGCTTCCTGCGGCTTGTAGCCCAGGGAAATCAGCGCGCTGACCGCGTCATTTTCGGCGGCAGCGACTTGTTGCGCTGGCGCATCCGGCTGGTTCGGCACCAACGCAAACATGCTCGGTACGGTTTCCCAGGCTTTGAAGCGATCCTTGAGTTCCACCAGCAAACGCTCGGCAGTCTTCTTGCCAACGCCCGGCACCTTGGTCAGTGCCGAGGTGTCCTGGGACTGCACGCAACGGATCAACTCGTCGACTTCCAGGCTCGACATCAGGGCCAGCGCCAGTTTCGGCCCTACCCCATTGAGACGGATCAGTTCGCGAAAAAAGTCTCGCTCACGCTTGCCGAAGAAGCCATAGAGTAACTGCGCGTCTTCGCGTACGACCAAATGGGTGTGCAGGGTCAGCGGTTCACCGACCGACGGCAAGCGATAAAGCGTGGTCATGGGCACTTCCAGCTCATACCCCAGACCGTTTACATCCAGAATCAGGTGCGGCGGCTGTTTCTCAGCCAAAGTGCCGCGCAAGCGTCCAATCACGTTTCAGATCCTTGAGCGTTGGCCAGATCAGTGCTGGCGACTGACAGAACAAGGGTTTTGCACCGACTACACAGGCGCAAAACCCTCATCCCACAAAAAATGATTGCTGATGCTATCAGAGACGCAGGCGCCCGCCACGACTGCGTGCCGCGCCCAGGCCATGGGGCAACAGGCTGGAACGGGTGTGAGCGTGGCAAATCGCGATGGCCAGGGCATCCGAGGCATCGATTTGCGGCTTGCTGGTCAGTTTCAGCATGTGCATGACCATCATTTGCACTTGTTCTTTATTGGCGGCGCCGGTGCCGACCACGGCCTGCTTGACCTGGGTTGCGGTGTACTCGGCAATTTCCAGGCTCTCTTCGGCGCCGGCGACAATCGCCGCGCCACGGGCCTGCCCCAGTTTCAGCGCGGAGTCAGCATTGCGCGCCATGAACACCTTTTCGATGCCCATGGTGACCGGACCATAAGTCTGAATGATTTCACGCACACCGCGATAGACGATCTGCAGACGCTCATGCAACTCGCCGGCACCGGTGCGGATACAGCCCGATGCCACGTAAACACAACCACGGCCAGTATCGCGAACAATGCCGTAACCGGTGATACGCGAGCCGGGGTCGATACCAAGAATTAAAGTCATAACGCCTGCAAAGCTAGTGCGAATATCTGAGAGTAACCGTAGGAGCTGCCGAAGGCTCGGGCCGCGTTCGGACGATCTTTAAAATAAATAGCTGAAAATCAAAAGATCGCAGGCTTCGCCAGCACCTGCAGGGCTGATGAAGGCTGCGATCTTTATAAAGGCATCAACCGAGCTGTGCGGCTACCGCCTCTGGAATGTCCGCGTTGGAATACACGTTCTGCACGTCATCCAGGTCTTCGAGCATGTCGATCAGCTTGAGAACCTTCTCGGCGCCTTCCAGATCCAGCTCGGCACTGGTGGTCGGCAACATGACGACTTCCGCATCGCTGCCCTTGAAGCCTGCGGCCTCCAAGGCATTGCGCACGGAATAGAAGCCGGCGAACGAGGTAAACACGTCGATGGAGCCGTCTTCGTTGGTCACCACGTCATCGGCGTCGGCTTCCATGGCGGCTTCCATCAGCGCGTCCTCATCAACCCCTGGCGCGAAGGAAATCTGCCCTTTGCGTTCGAACAGATAAGCCACCGAACCGTCGGTACCGAGGTTGCCGCCGCACTTGCTGAACGCATGGCGAACAGCGGCTGCGGTACGGTTGCGATTATCGGTCATGCATTCGACCATCACCGCCACGCCGCCCGGGCCATAGCCTTCGTAGGTCAGCTCGACCATGTCATCGGTGTCGGCAGCGCCGGCACCACGGGCCACCGCGCGGTCGATGATGTCACGGCTCATGTTTGCGCCCAGCGCTTTATCCAGCGCCAGACGCAGACGCGGGTTGGAGCCCGGATCAGCGCCGCCCTGACGGGCAGCGACCGTCAGTTCACGAATCCACTTGGTGAAAATCTTGCCCTTCTTGGCATCCTGACGTTCTTTGCGGTGCTTGATGTTCGCCCACTTGGAATGACCCGCCATAACTCGCTCCGAATTTCTCTTTGAAACATCGCCCGCCACACAGGGAGTGTCGGCCAGCAACAAAAAATCTCGACCTAAAGAAAAGGCGCATCCCAAAAGGATGCGCCTTTGCGGTCAGCTTTACTCTGCCTTTGGCGTTTCGCGCAGACGAATGTGCAGTTCGCGCAACGCCTTGGCATCTACCACGCCCGGAGCCTGCGTCATCACGTCCGCAGCACTCTGGGTTTTCGGGAAGGCGATCACTTCACGGATCGACTGGGCGCCGGTCATCAGCATCACCAGACGGTCCAGACCGAAGGCCAGACCACCGTGCGGCGGCGCGCCATATTTCAGGGCATCGAGCAGGAAGCCGAATTTCTCTTCCTGTTCCGCTTCGTTGATACCCAGCAGACGGAACACCGACTGTTGCATTTCCTTGCGGTGGATACGGATCGAACCGCCACCCAGCTCGGTGCCGTTCAGGACCATGTCGTAGGCGCGGGACAAAGCGCCGGCCGGGTTGGCTTCCAGCTCTTCAGGAGTGCACTTCGGCGCGGTGAACGGGTGGTGCAAGGCGCTGAAGCTGCCGTCGTCGTTCTCTTCGAACATCGGGAAGTCGACGACCCACATTGGCGCCCACTTGCAGGTCAGCAGCTCGAGGTCATGACCCAGCTTGATCCGCAGCGCGCCCAGGGCTTCGCTGACGATCTTGGCTTTGTCGGCGCCAAAGAACACGATGTCACCATCGACCGCACCCACGCGATCGAGGATCACGTTCAGGTTGGCTTCCGGGATGTTTTTCACGATCGGCGACTGCAGACCTTCAACACCGGCAGCACGCTCGTTGACCTTGATGTACGCCAGGCCCTTGGCTCCGTAGATGCCGACGAACTTGGTGTAATCGTCGATCTGCTTGCGCGGCATGCTCGCCCCGCCTGGAACGCGCAAGGCGGCGATACGGCATTTCGGGTCATTGGCCGGGCCACTGAACACCTTGAAATCGACTTCCTTGAGCTGATCGGCAACATCCACCAGTTCCAGCGGGTTACGCAGGTCTGGCTTGTCGGAACCGTAGCGGCGCATGGCCTCTTCGAAGGTCATGTGCGGGAATTCGCCGAATTCCAGACCCAGCACTTCCTTGAACAGGTTGCGGATCATGCCTTCGGTCAGGCCCATGATGTCTTTTTCATCGAGGAAGCTGGTCTCGATGTCGATCTGAGTGAATTCCGGCTGACGGTCGGCACGCAGGTCTTCGTCGCGGAAGCACTTGGCGATCTGGTAGTAACGGTCGAAGCCGGCCACCATCAACAGCTGCTTGAACAGCTGAGGCGATTGCGGCAAGGCGAAGAACGAACCGGCGTGAGTACGGCTCGGCACCAGATAGTCACGCGCGCCTTCCGGCGTTGCACGGGTCAGGATCGGCGTCTCGACGTCGAGGAAACCGTTCTCGTCCAGATAGCGGCGGATGCTGGTAGTCATGCGCGAACGCAGACGCAGCTTCTCGGCCATTTCAGGGCGACGCAGATCAAGGAAGCGATAACGCAGGCGGGTTTCTTCGCCAACGTCGGAGAACTCGTTCAGCGGGAACGGCGGGGTTTCCGATTCGTTCAGCACTTCCAGCTCGTAGCCCAGGACCTCGATCATGCCCGACGCCATGTTGGCGTTGGTTGCACCGGCCGGACGCAGGCGAACCTTGCCGGTGATCTTCACGACGTACTCGCTGCGCACGCGATCGGCGGCGGCGAAGCTCTCGGCACGGTCCGGATCGAACACCACCTGGGCCAGACCGTCACGATCACGGATATCGAGGAAAATCACCCCGCCATGGTCACGGCGACGGTGAACCCATCCGCAAAGGGTAATTTCCTGGCCTTCCAGGCTTTCGTTCAGTTGGCCGCAATAATGGCTGCGCATCATGGTAGTGGTTTCACTTCTCGTAATTCGAAATTCGGGTGGAGGTCTTGCCGCACCACCGCACTTGAATAAGGTGCCAGATGATGCAAGAGCTCGCGCGTGTCGTTCAACCCGGGCGCTAGACCCTAGTCAGCTTTGTCGCCACCGGCCAGATTTTTCTTGGAACCGGTCTTGAAGTCGGTTTCGTACCAGCCGGTGCCACTGAGGCGGAAACCGGGCATGGACAGCATCTTTTTAAGCTCTGGTGCCTGGCAGGCAGGGCAGTCGACCAGCGGTGCTGCGCTGATCTTTTGAATGGCTTCCAACTGATGACCACAGGAAGCACATTGGTAATCGTACATCGGCATGGGGGTTGTCTCGGCGATCAGATTGCTACCGCGCATGCAGGGCTTTGCGGCAAAGAGCGGGATTATATCCATTAAATGCTGCCTGTGCAGCCGTAAGACTGCACAGACCGACACTCGACTCATTCAGCTGCTCTCGCTAAGCCATGACGGGGCAACTGCCCTCCTTCAGGCTGTGCACGACACAGACAACCCGCACCAGCCCGGTGAAGTTTTTCACCCCGCCATGGCGCAAGTGCACCTCACGATCCACATGGGACAACAGCGCGCTGACCGAGCAGCAATTGACCTTGGCCATGTCGCCCAAAATATCCCAATAGACCTGCTCAAGCCGCAAACAGGTCGCAAAACCATTCAAACGCACTGACCGGGATAAGGGCTGGACCAGCCCCATATCGAATTCGCTGACAAGTGAATCAATCCTTATATCCTTGAGTGGACCGATCCTCCCCTCGCCTTGTCTGTCTTCATGAACCATACCGTTGACACTCCTTTGTCATCCTTGCTGCTTGTAAAGGCCATATTCCGTTTCCTTATAAAAGCGCAGGCGCTACGGTATATCCAGATGACTTTATGACCATCAACGTAGGATAAGCCAACAACGGAGGCGCGATCATGGAGCTCGTCCTAGGCCGGACGATTTCCTACGAAAACTGACGCAACATCACTCAACGAAAAGGCGAAAGATCCGAGAAACACAGCGCACGAATAACACTCGGCAGCGTCATACGCGCACCATGCCAATGGAAACGCCGCCGGACCGCCTGATTTGAGTAGCCGCAGGCTTTGCTGTTAAATAGGCAGTGTGTCGCTACCACCTATTTTCCGGGGGCTGCGCATAGGCTGATATCAGGTACGTGCCCAACGCCTCTTATTGTTCTGAAGCGAACCGTGCTCTATCAGCTCTTCCTTGTGATCCGTCTTAACGTGAGTTAATCAAAATGTTGAAAATCGTCCACCTGCTAATGGGCGCAGCAGCCCTGCTGCTGTCCTTCATCCCTAGCCTGCGATCCGAAGCGGCACCTTACCTGCAACAACCCGATGCGCTGTACCTGGCCTTTTTCGGCCTGCTCAACCTCACCCTCGCGCCTGTTATCCCTTACTGGAACAAAGGCCCGCGTCATCAATTGCAAAACCTGGTCAGCGCCTTGCTGGTTCTGACTGTCGTACTGCAAACCCTGACGCTGATCGCCCCGATGCCTGTCATCGCCGGTCAACCTGCCGTTCTGTTCAGCCTGGTCGCTGCCCTGATCGCCGTATTCCTGCACTTGGCCATCAGTTTCTACAAATCTTCACCGGCCGCCGCCGCGCCAAGCTATGACATGAGCAACCGCGATACTGGCACCGTCAAATGGTTCAACACCTCCAAAGGCTTCGGCTTTATTTCCCGTGACTCCGGCGATGATATTTTCGTGCATTTCCGGGCGATTCGCGGTGAAGGCCACCGCGTTCTGGTGGAAGGCCAGCGCGTGGAGTTCTCTGTCATGAATCGTGACAAAGGCCTGCAAGCCGAAGATGTGATCGCCGCACTGCCGCGCCGCTGATTCAAGGCTAAAAAAAACCGCGAACAGCTTGGCTGTTCGCGGTTTTTTATTGCCTGTGTCCTAGTAATGGGGCGGTGGCGCCTCTTCTTCTTCAAGCGTCGCAAACTGGCCGGCCATTTCCTCCTGCCGCTTGAGCAACGCCGACATTTGCAATTGCAGACGCTCGACCACCCGCTGCTGCGCCACCAGCACATCATTCAATGCCTGGATGGTGTCATCCTGAAACGCCAGCCGGCTTTCCAGATCGGTAACGCGGTCGTCCAGGCTCATGATTCAGCCCTCCAGAAACTTGAAATCGTCGGTCAATACCAGACGCAGTCGCTCGCGAATCGTCGCGATCTGCTCTGAACTGTATGGCTTGGCCTCCTGTTTGCCCCAGATCGGAGCTGGCCAGGCGGCGTCCTCACGCTTGCGCACAATCACATGCATGTGCAACTGATTGACGACGTTACCCAAGGCCGCGACGTTCAACTTGTCCGCGTCGAAAGAGTCCTTGAGGATTTCCGCCAGCTCAGTCGTTTCCCGCCACAGCTGCTGTTGATCTGCGCCATCCAGCTGAAATATTTCACTGATATCCTCGCGGCGTGGCACGAGGATGAACCAGGGGTAATTCGAATCGTTGGACAGCAGTAACCGGCAGAGCGGGAAATCGCCGATTGGCAACGTGTCTTGTTGAAGTCGTGGATCTAAAGCGAACACAGCGCACACTCCCCTCTGGTCATCTTTTTTCAGCTTAGCGCCCCCACCGAAAGACGGCGCACCAAGCGACAGGACGGCAGCATACCTGCGAACGCCACACGCTTCACGACGAACTGCCGCCAGCACCGTCCTGCGGGCGCGTCGTGATGCGCCATTTTGATTCGGGACGCACCATGACGGAACCGACCATCACGGAAAAAACGCCGAAACAGCCCATAAACAACGCACCGTTCGAACCCACGGCAAAGCCACCATGTGTGAATTCAGTACAGGAAATAAAATTTTTTGCACCAAAACCGCACAACGCGTCTACGCTCAGTGCGTCAGCATCCGCCAATTACTCACTGGCGGGGTGAACCGGTAACGCTTTTGGTTGTCACCCCCGCAGCTTCGATGTGGTAACCACGATGCAAAGCATGGCGTCAAGCCCACATAAAATGAGCTTGAACCCCCCGGTTTTATGAGGTTTTTACGGCAACAGGCAGGTTTTCGGAAAAAAACAGCAACAGAATTCCGATTTGTGCACGCTTGTTGCATCAACACCCGTATCGTCTATAAGCGCTCCGCTGGAAGTGGAAGCCTGAAGACCAATAAAAACAGTGGCAGGGTTGCCCGATGGAGATTCAAGTGCAGGACAAGGGACTCTTTTTTACCGATGCTCAAGCCCTGGAAAACAGCGCTGAAGTTGTCAGTCCGATTGTGTCGGGATTGTGAATTTGCGACATTGATCAAGCCATTTGCGACAGGGTCGTAAAGAAGCTGAAAGGTTAGATGCGCAAGTATCGCCAATAGGGTCGGCGTGATATAAGTTTGCGCCGACACAAAAAGAAAGAGCCGCCCAGATAATAAAACAGGTGGGACGGCAGTACTCTTCTAAAAACCAAAGGAGCAAATCACGATGCGCGTGATGAAGTGGAGCATGATCGCACTGGCAGTTGCAGCAGCAGCCAGTACTCAAATGGCTACGGCCGCACCTTTCGTAAGTGACCAGGCTGAAGCCAAAGGTTTTGTTGAAGACGCCAAGCTAAACTTGCTGCTTCGCAACTATTACTTCAACCGTGACAACAAAGATGGCGCTCACGACCAAAAAGACTGGACCCAGGGCTTTTGGGGCAATTTCAGCTCCGGTTACACCCAAGGTACTGTTGGCGTTGGCGTTGATGCGTTCGGTTACCTGGCCGTCAAACTGGATGGCGGTGATGGCACCTCCGGTACGGGCAACATGAGCCGTAGCGACACCGTTAAGGCCAACGGTTATGCCCACGACGTCAACGACAGCCAGGGCAAAGCCGGTGCTGCGGTTAAATTCCGCATCTCCAAAACCGAGCTGAAAGTCGGTGACATGCAGCCAAGCACTGCTCCAGTGTTCGCTGTTGGCGGTTCCCGCGTCCTTCCTCAAACTGCCAGCGGTTTCCAACTGCAGAGCAGTGAAGTCAAAGACCTTGACCTCGAAGCCGGTCACTTCTACTCGGGTACCAGCCAGGACAAAAACGGTCGTGACGGCGGTCTGTATGCAACCTACGCAGGCGTCGAAGCCAACTCTATCGACTACTTCGGTGGCAAGTATGGCATCACCGACAACCTGAGCGCTTCTCTGTACGGCGCCAAGCTGGAAGACATCTGGAACCAGTACTACGCCAACCTGAACTACACCATCCCAATGGGTGGTACCGAGTCGCTGAATCTGGACGGTAACATCTACCGTACTACCGATACCGGCAGCGCCAAGGCTGGTGACATCAGCAACACTGCCTACTCCCTGGCAGCCGCTTTCTCCTTCCTGAAAGCGCACACCATTACCGTCGCCTTCCAGAAGGTCAACGGTGACACTCCGTTCGACTACATCGGTGTGGGCAAAAACAACCGCGGCGGCGACTCGATCTTCCTCGCTAACTCCATCCAGTACTCTGACTTCAACGCTCCTGGCGAGAAATCTGCTCAGATTCGCTACGACCTGAAAATGGCCGAGTACGGTGTTCCAGGTCTGAGCTTCATGACCCGTTACGTGAAAGGTTGGGACATTGACGGCACTGGTCTTGCTGCCAATAGCCAGTACCGTACCCGTACCGGTGACCCGCTTTACGGTGAAGACGGCAAGCACAACGAAACCAACTTCGAAGCCAAGTATGTTGTTCAGTCTGGCCCGGCAAAAGATCTTTCCTTCCGCATTCGTCAAGCATGGCACTACGCTAACGCCGACGAAGGTGAAGGCGATATCAAAGAGTTCCGCCTGATCGTCGACTACCCGATTTCGGTTCTGTAATTGCCGAAAGCCAGTTCGCGGTAATCAAAAAAAGGCCCATCTTCGGATGGGCCTTTTTTATTGGCTACAGCACTAGGTCTTGCGAAATGCCTGACCAAATGGTCAGACATTAGTTGACAGACCGATCATTAAACCGTTGCAGACTCCTGCACTACGCGAATAACCCGCTGCGGAAACGGAATATCGATGCCGGCAGTCTTCAAGCGATCGCGCGATTGCTCGTTAAACATGAACATCACATTCCAGTAGTCGGCAGTCTTCACCCACACCCGCAGAGAAACAGTGATCGAACTGTCGCCCAGTGTGGAAATCACCGCTTCCGGTGCCGGCTCAGTCAACACTCGCGGATCCTTGGCCAGTTCCAGCAACACTTCACGGGCCTTTTGCAAGTCCGCTTCGTAAGCCACACCTACATCAAACACAACCTTGCGGGTCGGCTGACGGTTAGTGTTGGTGATAATGCCGTTCGACAGATTACCGTTAGGCACGATGATGGTTTTGTTATCGCCAGTGCGCAGTACGGTGTGGAAGATCTGGATGCTGTCGACAGTACCGGCAACACCTTGGGCTTCGATCCAGTCTCCGATACGGAACGGACGGAACAACAGGATCAGCACGCCGCCGGCAAAGTTCGCCAGGCTGCCCTGCAGGGCCAGACCGATGGCCAGGCCGGCCGCACCGATCGCCGCGACGAAGGAGGTGGTTTCCACACCGATCATCGACGCTACGCTGACGATCAACAGAACCTTGAGGATGATGTTCGCCAGGCTGCTGATGAAGCCTTGCAGCGCCAGGTCGGCGTTGCGCAACGCCAACAGACCGCCCAGTTTTTGCGTGACTTTGTTGATCAGCCACCAGCCAATGGCCAGGGTAATCACCGCCAGCAACACGCGGCTGCCGTATTCCATGATCATCGGAATCCAGGCTTGAGACGCCTTGACCAGGTTGTCCACTTCAGTATTCAAATCCATCTACTTTCTCCTGATTTCCGGCTACCCGGCACGCAAAAAATGAGCGGCAGAAAGACCGAACCCATAAGGCTCGATCGTTTCTGCCGTTGCTTGGGCCTCGGACGTCGAAATCGCCGAGAGGTTCCCGCTTGAAAGATCAGTCGCGGAAGTTATTGAACTGCAGCGGCATGTCGAAAGTTTTGGCGCGCAGGGCGGCGATGGCTTCCTGCAGATCGTCACGCTTTTTACCGGTGATACGCACCTGCTCACCCTGAATGGCAGCCTGGACCTTGAGCTTGGCATCTTTGACGTGGGCGACGATTTTCTTCGCCAGCTCTTTGTCGATGCCTTCCTTGAGGACCGCTTCCTGCTTCATCAGCTTGCCCGACGCGTAGGCATCCTTGACTTCAAGGCATTGCACGTCGATCTTGCGCTTGACCAGGGCCAGCTTGAGGATCTCGATCATCGCTTCGAGCTGGAAATCGGCTTCAGCGGTCAGGTTGACGGTCAGGTCTTTTTCCTTGAACTCGAAGCTGCCCTTGCCTTTCAGGTCATAACGACGATCGAGTTCCTTGACGGCGTTCTCGACCGCGTTGGTGACTTCGTGTTTGTCCAGTTCGGATACCACGTCGAACGACGGCATGTAATTTCTCCAATAAAAAGGCGCGCTCGATAACGATGGAGCGCGCTTGGCTTGCGGTTAAAATCGGGCTCATTATAACGGGTCTTTTCCAACCGATACTGCGAGCCTCACATGCCAGCCTCAAACCGAGCAAAAAGCTGATGTCGACCCCTTGGCATGTTCTGGGCGCCGGCAGCCTCGGCACGTTGTGGGCCACCCGTCTGGCACGGGCCTCAGTGCCGGTCAGGCTGATCGTACGGGACGCGGCACGCCTGCAGGCCTATCAGGCGGCGGGCGGGCTGACGCTGGTCGAGCACGGCGAAGCGCGGGTGTACCCGGTGCCCGGCGAAACAGCCGACAGCGACGGACCGATCAGCCGTCTGCTGGTGGCCTGTAAAGCCTATGACGCCGTAACAGCCGTGGCCCGGCTCGCCCACCGCCTGCCCCCGGACGCCGAACTGATCCTGTTGCAAAACGGCCTTGGCAGCCAGGACGCCGTCGCCGCGCAAGTCCCGCATGCCCGCTGCATCTTCGCTTCCAGTACCGAAGGCGCGTTTCGCGATGGCGACTGGCGCGTGGTGTTTGCCGGTCATGGTTACACCTGGCTGGGAGATGCCGGCCATCCGGTGGCACCGTTCTGGCTGGAGGACTTGAGCGACGCCGGCATTCCCCATGAGTGGAGCACCGACATTCTCACAAGGCTGTGGCGCAAGCTGGCGCTCAATTGTGCGATCAACCCGTTGACCGTCCTGCACGAATGCCGCAACGGCGGTTTGCAGCAACATCAGTGCGAAGTGGCCACCCTGTGCGCCGAACTCACCGAACTGCTGGAGCGCTGCGGCCAGCCGGCGGCAGCCGAAAACCTCCGGGAGGAAGTCGAACGGGTGATCAAGGCGACCGCGACCAATTTCTCCTCGATGTACCAGGATGTCGCCAATCAGCGCCGCACCGAAATCAGCTACCTGTTGGGCCATGCCTGCAAAGTTGCGTCGCGGCATCAGTTGAACCTGCCCCACCTCAATCAATTGCAGCAGCGCTTGATCGCTCATCTGCACAGCCTTGGATTGCCCAGCGACTGAGCAGCGGCTACGCTGGCCACTTGTTCCTTTTCAGCGATGAACCTGATGCCATTGCGCCAGCGCCTTGAAAACCTTCCGGTCGGCCAGAAACTGCTGGCCGCCCTGCTGGTGCTGTTGACCACCGTTTTGCTGGTCGCCAACCTGACCTTTATCAGTGCCGCGTATTACATCTCCCAGGAAAGCATGGCCCCCCAGGCCCTGCAGACTATCGGCCGACTGGTGTCCAACCCGAGCCTGGTGTCCGACGCGCTGAAGTCGCCGCAAAACGCCGAACGCCTGCTCAACGAACTCAACAGTTATTCACCACTGCGTGCGGCAGCCCTTTACGACGGCACGGGTACGCGTCTGGCGCAGCTGCAACACGGCGACACGCTGAACCTGCCAGAACACTACCGACACCTCGAAGCCTGGCAAGCCACGGAGTTTCGCAGCAATCAAGTGATCACCCTGCCCCGCCCCGGCACCGCTCCCGGGCATTTGCTGCTGGTGGCCAGCAGCGAATTGCCGATGGCGTTCTACACCGGGACCCTGACCGCCAGCCTGGGGATTCTGATCTTCAGCGTGCTGTTGTGGCTGGTGATCGCCCGGCAAATCAAACGCCTGATTACCCGCCCCATCCATCAGCTCGAAGAGCTGTCCCGGCAAGTCACCCGGGAAGAGAACTACGCCCTGCGCGCCTCTCGCGGCAACCACGACGAAATCGGCAGCCTCGCCGAAGCGTTCAACACCATGCTCTCGCGCATCGAGGCCCGGGAGCAGCAGCTCAAGCGTGCCCGCGACGATTCCCAGGCGGCTTACGACCAGGCCCAGGGGCTGGCCGAAGAAACCCGTCACACCAACCGCAAGCTGGAACTGGAAGTTCAGGTGCGGAGCAAGATCGAGAAAAAACTCACCGGTTTCCAGAACTACCTCAATAGCATCATCGACTCCATGCCATCGGCGCTGATCGCCCTCGACGAGCAGCTTTACGTGACCCAGTGGAATCAGGAGGCCAGCGCACTGTCCGGCACGCGCCTGGACGAAGCCTTGAACCAGCCGATCTTTCTCGCCTTCAAACCCCTCAAGCCATTCCTGCCGCAGCTCAAGCAAACCGTCGAGCAGCATACGGTGGCCAAGATCGAACGCGTTACCTGGCCCAAGGACGACGAACCCCGGCATTACGCCCTGACGTTCTACCCGTTGATGGGCGGCGCCGGGCGTGGCGTGGTCATCCGGATCGACGACATCACCCAGCGTCTGTCCCTGGAAGAGATGATGGTGCAGTCGGAAAAAATGCTCTCGGTCGGCGGCCTCGCCGCCGGTATGGCCCATGAGATCAACAACCCGCTGGGCGCAATCCTGCACAACGTGCAGAACATTCGTCGACGTCTGTCCCCCGACCTGCCGAAGAACCTCGAACAGGCCGAGCAAATGGGCATCGAACTGGAAACGGTCAATAAGTACCTGAAAGCGCGTGAAGTACCGCAGCTGCTCGACGGCATTCAGCAGGCCGGCGCCCGGGCGGCGAAGATCGTGACCCACATGCTCAGCTTCAGCCGCCGCAGCACTCGGCAAATGGCGCCATGCGACCTGCCGGCACTGATCGATCAAGCGGTGGAAATCGCCGGCAACGACTTCGACCTGGCCATTGGCTTCGACTTCAAGGGCCAGGCAATCATTCGCCAGTTCGATCCGGCGCTGGGCCCGGTACCCGGCACCGCCAACGAACTGGAACAGGTGCTGCTCAACCTGCTGAAAAACGCTGCGCAAGCCATTCACCAGCGTACAGACGACCGCGAACCGGGGCGGATCATTCTGCGTACAAAACTGAATCCGCCGTGGGCGGAAATCCAGGTCGAGGACAACGGCATCGGCATGAGCGAAAGCGTGCGCAAACGCACGTTCGAGCCGTTCTTCACCACCAAGGAAATCGGTCAGGGCACCGGCCTTGGGCTCTCGGTTTCGTATTTCATCATCACCAACAACCACAAGGGCCAGATGGAAGTGCAATCGACGCCGGGCCAAGGCACTTGCTTCACCTTGCGCCTGCCCTTGTCGGGCACTGCGGTGAACTCTCAAGAACTCAATCAGCTGTCGAGGTAACCATGGGCTTTCGTTTGTCGAAGATTTACACCCGCACCGGCGACAAAGGCGAAACCGGGCTTGGCGACGGCCGCCGGGTGCCCAAGGACCATCCGCGAATCGAGGCCATTGGCGAGGTCGATACGCTGAACAGCCAGGTGGGCGTGCTGTTGGCCGGGTTGGCGGCGCAAAGTGGCGAGTTTCCCGGACTTGGCGAAGTGATCGAGGTATTGGCGCCCTGCCAGCATCGGTTGTTCGACCTCGGTGGCGAACTGGCCATGCCGGTGTATCAGGCACTGAACACGGCAGAAATCGAACGGCTGGAAGCGGCCATTGATGTGTGGAATGAAGAACTGGGGCCGCTGGAGAATTTCATTCTGCCCGGCGGTTCGGCGCTGATTGCCCAGGCCCACGTGTGCCGCAGCCTGGCGCGCAGTGCCGAACGCCGTTGTCAGCAGTTGAATGCGATCGAACCGTTGGCCGGGGTGGGCCTGGCGTATATCAATCGGTTGTCGGATTTGTTGTTTGTGGCGGCACGGTTGATTGCCAAGCGCCAGGGGATTGCCGAGATTTTATGGCAGCCTGCGGCGAAACCTTCAAACTGATCGACTGATCATTCCCACGCGGAGCGTGGGAATGATCACAGCACTGCAAATCAAGCCTCAGGCCAGAACGCCCGAATCCCCGCCACACCTTGTGCGCCCGCTTCCCAGGCTTTCTGCCGCTCTACCGGGCCAACACCACCCAACAAGAACACCGGTTTGCTGAAGCCTTCGATCAAAGTCGACGCCAGCTCCCAACCCAGCGGCTGAGCATCCGGGTGCGTCTGGGTCGGCTGCACCGGCGACAGGGTCACAAAGTCCACGCCCATCTGCTCGGCCAGCGCCAGTTCTTCAGCGTTGTGGCAGGACGCCGCCAACCAGCGCGACGCTGGTAGCGGTCGGCCGGCCGCCGCGTACTTGCGCAACTGCGCGGCAGTGATGTGCCAACCGGCGGAGGGGAAGTCCCCCAGCCATTCAAACGGCCCCTTGATCATCAACTGCGCCTTGCCAGCACACAATCCCGCCGCGTCCACCGCCAGATCGCGGTATTGCGGGTCATAGCCATTGGGCGCACGCAACTGAATCAGCTTGATGCCGCCCGCGATGGCTTTCTGGATACCGCGCAGCAAGGCCGGGGCTTCCAGACCGTCCGGGGTGATCAGGTACTCGCCGGGCAAGCGTGCAGCCGCGACGATCGGCTGGTTCGCGGCCGGAAACTCGTAGTCCAGCAGTTCCCGCGCCGTCACCCAGGCCAAAGGCTGACCTTCGGCACCATGGGGTTCGCCGGTAAACGCCGAGACTTCCCAGACATCCAGCAACACCTGCTTGTCCGGGTAGTCGTGGCGAACCTTGATCAACGGTCGCGCGGTATTGACCACGATGCCCAACTCTTCGTGAAGCTCGCGGGCCAGGGCAGTTTCGACGGATTCGTTATCCTCGACCTTGCCACCGGGGAACTCCCACAAGCCGCCCTGATGCTGGGTGTCGGCACGCCGGGCGATGAGGATCTTGCCGTTGCTATCGCGGATAACCGCCGCGGCCACGTGTACTCGTTTCACTGCCCGACCTCCTCCAGACCTGCCTTCTGCCAGGCCTTGAAAGCTGGCCATTGGTAAATGGTTTCGACATAGGCTGCATCGACCTCGGGCAGCTTCACTTGATAGGTGCGCAGGCGGACGGCGATCGGTGCGAAAAACGCATCGGCCAGGGTCGCGCCACCAAACAGGAATGGGCCAGCTTCAGTCGCGGCCGCACGACACTCAGCCCACAACGCCAGCATGCGCTCGATCTCGGCCTGAACGTCAGGCGGAGTCGGCAACAACGGCGCATTGTGGCTCAGGTCGAACGGCATGTTGCCGCGCATGGCGAAGAAACCGCTGTGCATCTGCGCGCAGGCCGAACGCGCCTGAGCACGGGCGGCGGTGTCTTTGGGCCAGAGGCCGGCATCGGGGAATTGCTCGGCCAGGTACTCGGCAATCGCCAGCGAATCGGCGATGGTGCCGTGTTCGCTTTTCAGCAGTGGGACTTTCCCGGTCGGCGAATGCTTGAGCACGCGTGCGCGGGTATCCGGCTGGTTCAGCTTGATCAGTTCTTCGGTGTAGGACGCGCCGGTCAGGTCGAGGGCCAGCGCGGCGCGCAGGGACCAGGAAGAATACAGTTTGTCGCCGATGATCAGGTGGAGGCTCATGTTCGGGCGCCTTTTGGTAAGAGTACAAGCCAGAATCTTTAGCGTCTGGTGGTCGGTCTTCGCGGGCAAGCCTCGCTCCTACAGGTCACACCACCTGTAGGAGCAAGGCTTGCCCGCGAAAGCGATCTTTCTTACGTGCGGTACTCGGCGTTGATCTTCACGTATTCGTGGGACAGGTCGGTGGTCCAGATGGTTTCGCTGCAATCGCCGCGACCCAGCTCGATGCGGATGGTGATTTCTTCCTGCTGCATCACCGCCGCGCCCTGGGCTTCGGTGTAGGTGGCAGAACGCGCGCCACGGCTGGCGATGCACACCTCGCCCAGGAACACGTCGATCTTGCTCACGTCCAGGTTCGGTACACCGGCACGGCCTACAGCGGCCAGGATGCGGCCCCAGTTCGGATCGGAGGCGAACAGCGCAGTCTTGATCAGCGGCGAGTGGGCCACGGTGTAACCGACGTCCAGGCATTCCTGGTGATTGCCGCCGCCGTTGACTTCAACAGTGACGAACTTGGTCGCGCCTTCGCCGTCACGCACGATAGCCTGGGCCACGTCCATGCACACTTCGAATACCGCTTGTTTCAACTTGGCGAACAGCTCGCCTTCGGCACGGGTGATTTCCGGCAGTGCAGCCTTGCCGGTGGCGATCAGCATGCAGCAGTCGTTGGTCGAGGTGTCGCCGTCGATGGTGATGCGGTTGAACGACTTGTTGGCGCCGTCCAGAAGCAGGTTTTGCAGCACCTCGCGAGAGACTTTGGCGTCGGTGGCGATGTAACCGAGCATGGTCGCCATGTTCGGGCGAATCATGCCCGCGCCTTTGCTGATGCCGGTGACGGTGATGGTCACGCCGTCATGCTGGAACTGGCGGCTCGCGCCCTTGGGCAGGGTGTCGGTGGTCATGATGCCGGTGGCGGCAGCTTCCCAGTTGTTTTCCGACAAGTCATCGAGGGCGGCTTGCAACGCGCCTTCGATTTTCTCGACCGGCAGCGGTTCGCCGATCACACCGGTGGAATACGGCAGCACCAGGCTGGCATCGACGCCGGTCAGCTCGGCCAGCTTGGCGCAGGTGCGCTCGGCGGCGGCCAGGCCTGGTTCGCCGGTGCCGGCGTTGGCATTGCCGGTGTTGGTCAGCAGGTAACGTACCGGGCCTTGCACGCGTTGCTTGGCCAGGATCACGGGAGCGGCGCAAAAGGCGTTCAGGGTGAACACGCCCGCCACGGTGGAACCTTCGGCACAGCGCATGACCACGACATCCTTGCGCCCCGGGCGCTTGATACCGGCCGAGGCGATACCGAGTTCAAAACCGGCAACCGGGTGCAACGTTGGCAAAGGACCAAGACCAACAGCCATGAATGCGCTCCTTAAAAAATGTTGTCTGCACCGTCATTGCGATAGACGGTGGTTTGAATGGCAAAACGCCGCGACGGCATAAGCCGGTCGCGGCGCGGGTATTTCAGCGTTTGAAACGGGTTTTACTGGATCTGCCCGTGGCAATGCTTGAACTTCTTGCCCGAGCCGCAGTAGCACAGCTCGTTGCGGCCCAGTTTCTGCTCGTTGCGTACCGGTGCGGTGGCGAGAGCTACATCGATCTCTTCACCCAACACTTCCGGTTGCTCCAGGCCAGGCGCTTCGTCGTGCTGGAACTGCATGCGCGCAGCCAGCGCCTCGGCTTCCTGACGCAGACGTTGCTCTTCGGCTTCCGGATCTTCGCGGCGCACCTGAACGTGCGACAGCACACGAATCGAGTCGCGCTTGATCGAATCCAGCAGCTCGGAGAACAAGGTGAAGGACTCGCGCTTGTACTCTTGCTTCGGGTTCTTCTGCGCATAACCACGCAAGTGGATGCCGTGACGCAGGTGATCCATGGTCGACAGGTGGTCTTTCCACAGGTCGTCGAGCACGCGCAGTACGATTTGCTTCTCGAAGGAGCGCAGTGCTTCGGCACCGGCCTGGTCTTCTTTCTCGTTGTACGCGGCGATCAGTTCGTTGAGCAGCTTCTCGCGCAGGGTTTCTTCGTACAGGTGGTCGTCTTCGTCGAGCCATTGCTGGATCGGCAGCGCCACACCGAAGTCGCTCTGCAACGCCGCTTCCAGACCGGACACGTCCCACTGCTCAGGCAGCGATTGTGGCGGAATGTGTGCGCTGACGGTTGCGTTGAGCACGTCCTGACGGAAATCGGCAATGGTTTCGCCAATGTTGTCAGCGGCCAACAAACTGTTACGCATGTGATAGATCACTTTACGTTGTTCGTTGTTGACGTCGTCGAACTCAAGCAGCTGCTTACGGATGTCGAAGTTGCGGCCTTCAACCTTGCGCTGAGCCTTCTCGATGGCGTTGGTCACCATGCGGTGTTCAATCGCTTCACCGGACTGCATGCCCAGCGCCTTCATGAAGTTCTTCACCCGGTCAGAGGCGAAGATGCGCATCAGGCTGTCTTCCAGCGAGAGGTAGAAACGGCTGGAACCGGCGTCGCCCTGACGACCGGCACGACCGCGCAACTGGTTATCGATACGACGCGATTCGTGACGCTCGGAAGCGATCACCTGCAAGCCGCCCGACTCCAGCACTTGCTGGTGACGTTTCTGCCAGTCGGCCTTGATCTGGGCAATCTGCTCAGGAGTCGGGTCTTCCAAGGACGCCACTTCCACTTCCCAGTTACCGCCCAACAGGATGTCGGTACCACGACCGGCCATGTTGGTGGCGATGGTCAGTGCACCCGGACGACCGGCCTGAGCGATGATTTCGGCTTCTTTTTCGTGGAACTTGGCGTTCAGAACCTTGTGTTCGATGCCTTCCTTCTGAAGCAGGCCGGACATGTGCTCGGACGTTTCGATGGTGGCGGTACCCACCAGCACCGGACGGCCCTGAGCCATGCACTCCTTGATGTCGCCGATGATCGCCGCGTATTTCTCTTCGGCGGTCAGGAACACCAGGTCGTTGTAGTCTTTACGCGCCAACGGCTTGTTCGGCGGGATGACCATGACCTGCAGGCCATAGATCTGATGGAATTCGAACGCTTCGGTGTCCGCGGTACCGGTCATGCCGGACAGCTTGTTGTACAGACGGAAGTAGTTCTGGAACGTGGTCGACGCCAGGGTCTGGCTCTCGGCCTGGATGTTCAGGTTTTCCTTGGCTTCGATGGCCTGGTGCAGACCTTCGGACAAACGGCGACCCGGCATGGTACGGCCGGTGTGTTCGTCGACCAGCACCACCTGACCGTCCTGCACGATGTACTCGACATTGCGATGGAACAGTTTGTGCGCACGCAGGCCGGCATAGACGTGAGTCAGCAAGCCCAGGTTATGCGCCGAATACAGGCTCTCGCCTTCAGCCAGCAGGCCGACGCGGGTGAGCATTTCTTCGATGAACTGGTGACCGGCTTCGTTGAGTTCGACCTGACGGGTCTTCTCGTCCACGGTGTAGTGGCCAGCCTTGGTGACTTCGCCTTCGACTTCCTCGATGTGCAATTCAAGCTGCGGGATCAGTTTGTTGATCTCGATGTACAGCTTGGAGCTGTCCTCGGCCTGACCGGAGATGATCAGCGGGGTACGGGCTTCGTCGATGAGGATGGAGTCGACTTCGTCGATCACGGCAAAATTGAGTTCGCGCTGGAATTTTTCTTCCATGCTGAACGCCATGTTGTCGCGCAGGTAGTCGAAACCGAATTCGTTGTTGGTGCCGTAGGTGATGTCGGCGGCGTAAGCGGCGCGCTTCTCTTCCGGCGGCTGGAATGGCGTGACCACGCCGACCGTCATGCCGAGGAATTCGTAGAGCGGACGCATCCAGTTGGCGTCACGACGGGCCAGGTAGTCGTTCACCGTCACAACGTGCACGCCCTTGCCGGACAGCGCGTTGAGGTAAACGCCCAGTGTTGCCACCAGGGTCTTGCCTTCACCGGTACGCATTTCCGCGATCATGCCTTCATGCAAGGTCATGCCGCCGATCAGCTGGACATCGAAGTGGCGCATACCCATGACGCGCTTACCGGCTTCGCGGGCGACCGCAAAGGCTTCTGGCAGCAGCTTGTCGAGGGTTTCCCCTTTGGCGAGGCGGGCCTTGAACTCGTTGGTCTTGGCACGCAATTGATCGTCCGAAAGGGCCACCATTTGCTCTTCGAAGGCATTGACGAGCTGCACCGTCTTGAGCATGCGTTTGACTTCACGCTCGTTCTTGCTTCCAAAAAGTTTCTTTAACAAAGGCGCAAACATATCGGCAGGATCTTCCACACTAAAGGGATGGAGGGCGGCCCCGTGAGTCGCCCGTGCAGCCCTCATGGCCGCATGCGAACGAGCATTCTACCCGGAAACGATGGTGAGGAAAGTGGCGTTATTCCACGATGCATGCACTGCGCTGTGACGGGGCTCACTTAAAATAAGGGCTTTTTACTGAACTTCAACCCATTGAGGGTACAAGTTACTCGTTGATTTAATGGGTAAAGCGCTCGTAAAGCAATGGGTCAGGACCAGCGGGTGCTTTCTGTTACCATGGCCGTTCTGTTACTTCAGGTGTTCGATCATGGCATTTCGCCCTCTCACGGCCAGAGCACCCGCCGTTCTGCTTCGCGAAGCCAAACCGCTGAAAGCCATCTTTGGCCACGCTCAACGCCTGGGTCATTTACAACGTCTGGTGGAAAGCCAGCTGCAACCGGCTGCCCGCGAGCATTGCCATGTGGCGTCGTGGCGCGAAGGCAGTTTATTGCTGATTGTCACCGACGGTCACTGGGCCACCCGCCTGCGTTATCAACAAAAGCGTCTGCAACGCCAGTTACAGCTGTTCGACGAGTTCGCCAGCCTGACGCGGATCCTGTTCAAGGTGCAACCACCGACCGTTCAGCAAGGAGCGGCTGGGCATACCATGGATTTGTCGACGGATGCCGCGGCGACCATTCAGGCGACGGCTGACGGGATTACCGACCCGAATTTAAGGGCGGCGCTGGAGCGCCTTGCGGCGCACGCAAAACCTAAATCCTGAACCCCCTGTAGGAGCGAGGCTTGCCCGCGAAGAGGCCCCCGAGGGCGCCAAAAGCTTCGCGGGCAAGCCTCGCTCCTACAGGTGATTGCATTCCAATTCATTCAGCGGCGTTTGCTGCCCCCAAGCAATGAACCCATCAACCCGCGTACCAGCTGTCGGCCCAATTGATTGGCCGCCTGTCGCATCGCCGATTTAAGCGCCTGTCCTGCCGCCGTACCGAGGAATTCCCCGGCCTGTTCGGTGAAACTCGGCTCTTCGGGGGCAGGTTTGCCCGGCGCGGTTTCAGGCTCCGGCGCCAACCCCTTGCGCCCCATCAGCACTTCATAGGCCGATTCGCGATCGACCGGTTTGTCATATCGCCCTTTAAACGGCGAACCGGCAATCAGCACCGTGCGCTCAGTCTCGGTCAGCGGCCCGATCCGCGACTGCGGCGGTGCGACCAGTACACGCTGGACCATCTCCGGCGTGCCCTTGTCCTGCAAGGTGCCGACCAACGCCTCGCCGATGCCCAGCTCAGTCAACACCGACAAGGCATCAAATGCCGGGTTCGGCCGAAAGCCCTCGGCCACTGCCCGCAGGGATTTCTGCTCTTTGGCGGTGAACGCGCGCAAGCCATGCTGAACACGCAGGCCCAACTGAGCCAGCACATCATCCGGCAAGTCCCCCGGCGATTGGGTGACGAAATACACGCCCACGCCTTTCGAACGGATCAGCCGCACCACTTGTTCCAGACGATCCTGCAACGCCTTGGGCGTACCGGCGAACAACAAGTGCGCCTCGTCGAAAAACAGCGCCAGCAGCGGTTTATCGGCATCGCCGCGTTCCGGCAGTTGCTCGAACAATTCAGCCAGCAACCACAGCAGGAACGTCGCGTAGACCTTCGGTGCTTCGTGCACCAGACGGCTGGCGTCAAGCAAGTGGATGCGCCCGCGACCGTCCATCGCCGGCTGCAAAATATCTTCCAGTTGCAGTGCCGGTTCACCGAACAACGCTTCGGCGCCCTGCTGTTCCAGCGTCGCCAAACGGCGCAACAGTGCCTGGCTGGAACCGGTGGTCATCAGCGCCGCGTCATCGCCCAGTAATACGGGGTTATCACGCAGGTGATTGAGCAGCGCCTTCAAATCTTTCAAATCCAGCAGTAACAGCCCTTCGCGGTCGGCCACCTTGAACGCGGCATAAAGTGCCGACTGCTGACTGTCGGTCAGCTCCAGCAGGCTGCCGAGCAGCAACGGCCCCATTTCGCTCAAGGTGGTGCGCAATGGATGACCGGACTGACCGTGAATATCCCACAGGGTTACCGGATACGCCTGAGGCTTATGGTTCAGCCAGGGCATGCCGGCGATCCGCTCCGCGACCTTGCCTTGAGGGTTACCGGCGGCGCCCAGGCCGCACAAGTCGCCTTTGATATCCGCCGCGAACACCGCCACGCCTGCATCGCTGAACGCTTCGGCCAGGCGCTGCAACGTAACGGTTTTACCGGTCCCGGTAGCGCCCGCTACCAAACCGTGACGGTTCGCCAGGCGCATGGCCTGGGCGATTGGCTGGCCAGCGAGGTCAGCGCCGATAACGAGTTGCGATGAGTCAGGCATTTTGTCACCCATGGTTAATCTTTGATCCTTCATGGCCGATAACAACCGAGAGACCAGACTGGAAACAGCGTCGGTAATTCCCTAAGGAGAGACGGAAATATCAGCTTACTTTCATCACTGCCCATTCTGCGCGCCTTTATAAAAGCACGCCCTGGACATTAAGACCTAGCGGACCCCCAAGCCATGAACAAAAACCTGCGCTTCAGCCATAAAATACTGCTTGCCGCCGCCCTGATCGTTATCGCCGCATTCGCTTCGTTCACACTGTACAACGACTATTTGCAGCGCAATGCGATTCGTGAAGATCTGGATAACTATCTCACCGAGATGGGAGACGTCACCGCCAACAACATCCAGAGTTGGCTGGCCGGTCGTATCCTGCTGGTAGAGAACCTCGCTCAAAACATTGCCATCAACCCCGAACAATCCAACGTCGTCAGTCTGCTTGAACAAAATGCTTTGGCATCGACCTTCATGGCCAGGTACCTGGGTGATGCCAGCGGCAACTTCATCAACCGCCCGGACTCCAAGATGCCGGACGGCTACGATCCCAGAGTTCGCCCTTGGTACAAAGGCGCGGAAAACAGCAACGGCTCGACGCTGACCGAACCTTATGTAGATGCGGCGACCGGTCAAACCATCATCTCCATTGCCACCGCTTCGAAAAAATCGGGGAAAAGCGTGGGGGTGGTAGGCGGTGACTTGAGCCTGCAAACCCTGATCGACACCTTGATCGCGCGTGATTTCGGCGGCATGGGCTATGCCTTTCTGGTCAGCGCCGACGGCAAGATCCTGGTTCATCCGGACAAAGCCATGGTGATGAAGTCCCTGAGCGAGGCGTACCCGAAAAATACCCCACGCATTAGCAGCAACTTCACTGAAGTGGACGTCGACGGCAAAACCCGCATCGTCACTTTCACCCCGATCAAAGGCTTGCCGTCGGTCAACTGGTACATCGGCCTGTCGGTGGACAAGGACAAAGCCTTCTCCATGCTCAGCGAATTCCGCACCTCGGCGATCATCGCGACCCTGATTGCCGTGGCCATCATCATTGGCTTGTTGGGCATGCTGATCCGCCTGCTGATCCAGCCGCTGCACGTGATGACCCGCGCCATGGAAGACATCGCCGACGGTGAAGGCGACCTGACCAAACGCCTGACCATCCAGAATCAGGACGAATTCGGCATCCTTGGCACGGCATTCAACCGTTTCGTGGAGCGAATTCATACATCGATCCGCGAAGTGTCCTCAGCCACCGGCCAGGTCAACGAAGTGGCCTTGCGGGTGGTGGCGGCCTCGAACTCGTCGATGTTCAATTCCGACCAGCAAGCTTCGCGCACCAGCAGCGTCGCCGCGGCCATCAACCAGCTCGGCGCCGCTGCTCAGGAAATCGCCCGTAACGCAGCCCAAGCATCGAATCAGGCCAGCGATGCCCGCAGCCTGGCCGAAGACGGCCAGCAAGTGGTGGATCGCAGCATTGCCGCGATGAATCAGCTGTCGAGCATGCTCAGCGCTTCGAGCACCAACATCGAATCGCTGAACAGCAAAACCGTGAACATCGGGCAGATTCTCGAAGTGATCACCAGCATTTCCCAGCAAACCAACCTGCTGGCGCTCAACGCCGCCATCGAAGCGGCGCGGGCCGGTGAAGCCGGGCGCGGTTTTGCCGTGGTGGCCGACGAGGTACGCAACCTGGCGCACCGCACGCAGGAGTCGGCGCAACAGGTGCAGACCATGATCGAGGAGCTGCAAGTCGGCGCCCGTGAATCCGTCAGCACCATGAGCGACAGCCAGCGCCACAGCCAGGACAGCGTGGAAATCGCCAACCTGGCCGGCGAGCGCCTGAACAGTGTGACGTTGCGAATCGGCGAAATCGACGGCATGAACCAGTCGGTGGCCACGGCGACCGAGGAACAGACGGCGGTGGTGGAGTCAATCAACGTGGACATCACCGAAATCAACACGCTGAACCAGGAAGGCGTGGAAAACCTGCAATCGACCCTGCGGGCGTGCTCGGACCTTGAGCAACAGGCTTCTCGATTGAAGCAATTGGTAGGCAGTTTCCGTATCTAGTGTCTGAACTGGTCTCTTCGCGGGCGGCGATCCGACTTGCCCGCGAAGGCGTCCATCCAGACACCGCAAATCCCGCTGCGCCCCCCCACCGCAAAACCCCAACCGAACATCTATCCTTCATATAGGTCAACCAAAGGGAGCACATCGAACCCGGAGGGATGTTCATCGTGCATATCGCTGACATAACCATGTTCTACGCCCCTGCCAGCGGTGGCGTGCGCACTTATCTGGATGCCAAACACCGTCGTTTGGGCATCAAACCCGGCATTTGCCATAGCCTGCTGATCCCAGGGGCGCATTTGAGTGAACAGGATGGTGTCTATACGGTTCCGGCCCCCGCCCTGCCCTTCGGCAAGGGTTATCGCTTCCCCCTCCGTCTCGGGCCGTGGCGCAATGTTCTGCAGGATTTACAGCCTGACTTGATCGAAGTCGGCGACCCTTACCTGACTGCCTGGGCCGCTTTGGACGCCAAGCGGCAACTCGATGTGCCGGTGATCGGTTTTTATCACTCCGACCTGCCGATGCTGGTCAGCAATCGCATGGGCAACTGGGTTACACCCAATGTCGAGGCTTATGTCAGCAAGCTCTACGGCAACTTCGACCGGGTTCTGGCGCCAAGCCAGGTCATGGCCGACAAACTGATCGGGTTGGGGGTGAAGAACGTTTTCGTACAGCCCCTGGGCGTCGACCTGCAAACGTTCAACCCCAGCGTTCGGGATCCAGGCCTGCGGGCCGAATTGGGCATCGATGAAAACACTCACCTGCTGATCTTCGCCGGCCGTGGCTCCAAGGAAAAAAACCTGCCGGTGCTGCTCAACTGCATGAAACGCCTGGGTCGTCGCTACCACCTGCTGCTGGTGGGCTCGTCGATGCCGACCCTGGTGCCGCGCAATGTCACCGTCCTCGATGAATTCTGCCCGGCAGCGCAAGTCGCGCGCCTGATGGCCAGCGCCGACGCGCTGGTGCATGCCGGCGACCAGGAAACCTTTGGCCTGGTGGTTCTCGAAGCCATGGCCAGTGGCATTCCCGTGGTGGCCGTGGCGGCCGGGGCTTTTCAAGAGATTGTTACCGATCAATGCGGCCTGCTCTGCGCGCCGAACAATCCAGTGGCGATGGCCAACACCGTTCGCGAACTGTTCAGCCAAGGCAGCGCCGCGTTGGGCAAACAGGCCCGCCGACATGTCGAGCAACATTACGCCTGGGACACCGTGGTCCACAGCCTGCTGGGGCACTATCACGCCGTACTCGGTACGCAATGGCCGCTGATCGCCAATGGCTGAGCCCATGAACACACCCAACCTGTTGTTGGTGCTACACGACGTTGCACCGCAGACCTGGCCCGATTACCAGGCCTTCGTCGAAGCCGTCGACGCATTGGGTACAGTGCCAATGACCTGGCTGGTGGTGCCGAATTTCCATAAACATAACGACCTTGACGCATATCCGGAGTTTCGACGTTTGCTAAGCCGTCGCGTCGCTCGCGGCGACGAACTGGTACTGCACGGTTACTACCATTGCGATGAAGGGCCGATTCCCACCACTCCCCGAGACTGGTTCATGCGCCGGATCTATACCCATGAAGGCGAGTTCTATGACCTGCCTCTAGACGCCGCCCTCGCCCGCCTGCGCGCCGGAATCGAGGTATTCAATCGCTACAACTGGCCGCTCGAAGGCTTTATCGCCCCCGCCTGGCTGATGAGCGAAGGCACCCGTCAGGCGTTGCGTCAGTTACCGCTGCACTACACCAGCGATTCGCAGCACCTGATTCGTCTGCCGGATTTCACTGCGATCGATGCCCCAGGCCTGGTCTGGAGCGCACGCAGCGCCTGGCGCCGTGGCCTGTCGAAAATCGTCAGCGATCAACGCGAACAGCGCTGGCGCCAGGCGCAGGTGATTCGTCTCGGCCTGCACCCGGTGGACATGCGCCATGAGTTCTCGCGTCAGTATTGGCTGCAAACTCTCAAGCGCTTGCTCGACGAGGGCCGTGTGCCGATGACCAAGGCCGGTTGGTTGAAACTGCAACGCGCGCCCATCGGTCGCGCAGCATGAGCCGGGGAATTCTGCTGGTCATCGCGCTGCTCGCTGCGGTGCTCATCCCGTCGTTGCTGGGCGGCGGCGAGACATGGTCGCGGCTGCAAAGTTTTCCGTTGGAATGGCTGCTGATCATGTTCGGCATGATCCTGCTGTGCTGGGTGATCAACACCTTGCGCTTGCGCCTGTTGATGGGTGATCAGTGCATCAAGGTGAGCCGCCTGAAAAGCCTCGGGGTGGTGATGTCCGCCGAGTTCGCCTATTGCGCCACTCCCGGTGGCAGCGGCGGCCCGCTGACCATCATGGCCCTGTTGGCGCGCCACGGCGTGCGGCCGGCCAGGGGCAGCGCCGTGTTCGCCATGGACCAGTTGAGCGACTTGCTGTTTTTTCTCTGCGCGCTGAGCGCGATTCTGATTTATGCACTGTTCCAGCACCTCAGTCAGCGCCTGGAATGGATGCTGACGGTCAGCGCCATCTCGTTGTTCGGCGGGCTGTTCAGTTGTGTGTTGATGGCTCGCTGCCACCGTTCGCTGATTCGCCTGAGTGGTCGGTTGCTCGCCCGTTTCAATGTCAAGGAAGCGACCCGGCTTCGTTGGGCGCGAAAGCTCCTGCACTTCCTGGCGGCGTTCACCGACACACTGAAGTTACCCTTTCAAACATTGATCACGGTGTTTGCCCTGACCTGCCTGCATTGGGTCTTGCGGTATAGCGTGCTGTATCTGGCGTTACGCGGGCTGGGCGTGGACTTGCAATGGGCCTGGTGCTTTCTGATCCAGATGCTGTCATTGAGTGCGGGGCAGTTCAGTCTGTTGCCGGGCGGTGCCGGGGCGGCGGAACTGACGTCGGCGGCGCTGCTGGCGCCCATGGTCGGGAAATCCACCGCGGCGGCGGCGATTCTGATCTGGCGGACAGTGACCTATTACTTCTATCTGGTGGTCGGTGGCCCGGTGTTTCTGCTGATGCTCGGGCGGCCATTGCTGAAGAAGTTGATGAAGTTCAAGCAAGCTTGAAAGATCCCTGTGGTGAGGGGGCTTGCCCCCGTTCGGCGGCGCAGCCGTCGCAAGATATACCTGAAAAAATGCCGGGGGCCGCTTCGCAGCCCAACGGGGGCAAGCCCCCTCGCCACAGTTCAGGCGTCCCCGGCTGTATCTTCAGAATCGTCCTGCAACTGTTCCCACAACTCGGCGGCGCCGGGAAACTCCGTGCCGTCTTCGGGGCTCAGGTCGTCCGGATCGTAGCGGCTCAAACAGCCCTCGCCCAATGTGGCGGGCGCCTTGGAAACGGCTTTTTCCAGCGGATCGGCCATGGTCATGTCCTCGGTGCAGAAACGGCGAAGGGCCTGAAGCGATTGAACGCCCAGGCCCTTCGGATTTCAACCGTATGGTTGTCAGAACACGACGGTTTTGTTGCCGTGCACCAACACCCGGTCTTCCAGGTGATAACGCAGACCACGGGCCAGCACCATTTTCTCGACGTCACGACCGAAGCGCACCATGTCTTCAATACTGTCGCTGTGGCTGACACGCACCACGTCCTGCTCGATGATCGGACCGGCGTCCAGCTCTTCGGTGACATAGTGACAAGTGGCACCGATCAACTTCACACCGCGCATCGAAGCCTGATGATACGGCTTGGCGCCAACGAACGACGGCAGGAAGCTGTGGTGAATGTTGATGACTTTGTGGGCATATTCGCTGCACAACTCGGGCGGCAGAATCTGCATGTAACGGGCAAGTACCACCACTTCGGCGTCGTGCTGTTTTACCAGGCGCGAGACTTCGGCGAAGGCCGGCTCCTTGTCCTGCGGGTTGACCGGTACATGGTAGTAAGGAATACCGTGCCACTCGACCATGCTGCGCAAATCGTCATGGTTGGAAATCACGCAGGCGATTTCGCAGTCCAGTTCGTCGCTGTGCCAGCGGTGCAACAAGTCAGCCAGGCAATGGGACTCACGGCTGGCCATCAACACCACGCGCTTCTTCTGCTCGGTGTCGGTGATGCGCCAGTCCATCGAGAACTCTTGGGCAATCGGTGCAAACGCTTCGCGAAAGGCTTCGATACCGAAAGGCAGCGAATCGGCACGAATTTCGTGACGCATGAAGAACCAGCCACTGAGATTGTCCGAGTGATGGCTCGCTTCAGTGATCCAGCCGTTATGTGACGCCAGAAAGTTACTGACTTTAGCAACGATGCCGACGCGGTCCGGGCAAGCAATCACCAGCCGAAAAGTGCGCATGAGGGGGAAACTCCAGAACTTCGCAAAGGCCGCCATTCTAGCGATTGCGCAGCAAAACTGCAGTATTGATGACGCGCGGCTGCGGATTGCGGTCATCGGCACAGGTTCTGGCGGTGCCATACGCCAGTGCATGGTGCTCTAGTGGCCAGTCTTCAAGGGGTTAACTGTGAATATTTGTGACGCTATTTAACTGCCTCTCCAATGTGCGTCCTATTCACCGCAACTAATTTAAGTAAAACTTCGGTTAAATGTTTACTTGATGAAACACCCTGACTATTATTGTCGCACTGTCACCCTGTCATCCAGCGCCAACATAAGGTAGTCCTCATGTCCTTGATCAACGAATATCGCGCCACCGAAGAAGCTATCAAAGAGCTGCAAGCCCGTTTGA
This sequence comes from Pseudomonas sp. 008, assembly GCF_016861935.1. NCBI lineage: Bacteria > Pseudomonadati > Pseudomonadota > Gammaproteobacteria > Pseudomonadales > Pseudomonadaceae > Pseudomonas > Pseudomonas sp. 008. Next base: position 132,635 of record NZ_BOMA01000007.1, read on the forward strand.
AGAACCTGTCCCAAGACGACAAACTGCAAACCGAGCTGGAATTCGAAGGCAAATTGCGCACCCTGATGGGCGAATACTCCAAATCCCTGCGTGACATCATTGCCCTATTGGATCCAGAGTCCAAAACCAAGGCTCCACGTGGCGGCGCAGTAAAAACTACTGGCACCAAGCGTGCTCGCAAAGTTAAACAATACAAAAACCCGCACAACGGCGAAGTCATCGAAACCAAAGGTGGCAACCACAAAACTCTGAAAGAGTGGAAAGCCAAGTGGGGCGGTGACGTGGTTGAAGGCTGGGCTACCCTGCTGGGCTAAGCCGCAAGCGCGTCGCAGACTGATCCGCGACCAAAAGAACGCCAGCAAATGCTGGCGTTTTTTTATGCCCGTAATTCAATCGCAAGTCATTTTCGTTTTCAAATATTCAAACGTTTGCGTAATGCCTGGACATGAATCTGCCATTCATCCAGAACCTCTTGCTGAAACGATGTAGGACTAATCGTCAATTGGGCGGCAGCTGTCAGAAAACTTTCCAGCGTATTGGGAGCGCCCCACTCCGGCACGGACAAACGCTGCTGACAAAATATTCGCCAACGTTCTTGCTCTTCCGGGCTCAACGTATCCGGAAAGTTGCGTGCGCGATAACGAAACAATAATTCGGGCAAACGTTCATCATCGAAAGGCCACTGCTCTTGTGCTAATTGCGCAGGGTCGGCGGCTCTGACTTGCTCACATAGACGCCGATCCCGATCGCCAATAAAACCGTCGTATAACTGTTGCTCGGGGTCCAGGCTTGCGGCGAAATCCTCGCGGGCATAAATTCCCGAGACTTTATCTTGCCAAAGTTGTTGTGCGGCACTTAGCCGCAGCGCCCGTTCCTGATAGAGCGCCATGTCCAGCCCCAAACGTTGCTGATCTTCGGGACGAAGTACCGATAACGGCGCCACCACCGGGCACTTGTTGATGTGTATGAGCTTGAGCGGCACCGGCAGTTCGCCTTCAACCAGATCGTCACGCCGGGTATAAAGCCGCTGACGCAAGGTTTCGGTATCCAGATCGAGCAGCCCCTGAGGGTCCAGGTGCAGGTCACAAACAATCAACGCGTTGCGATTGCGTGGATGCCAGGCCAGTGGCAGTACCACGCCGACATAATGGCGGGCCGCCGAAAAGCGCCCGGAAATGTGCACCATCGGCTGCAACAGCCGAATCTGGTCCATCACCTTTTGTTTGCTGCGCAACTGAAACAGCCATTCATACAACTTCGGCTGTTTTTCACGAATCAGACGCGCCAGAGCGATGGTCGCGCGAACATCCGACAGTGCCTCGTGGGCATTCCCGTGATCGATGCCGTTGGCGGCGGTCAGGCGTTCGAGCTTGAGCGTCACCCGCCCTTCGTCATCCGTGGGCCAGACGAAGCCATCGGGACGCAACGCATAAGCCGCGCGCACGATGTCGATCAGGTCCCAGCGGCTGTTGCCGCCCTGCCACTCCCGTGCGTAGGGGTCGAAAAAGTTTCGATACAGGCTGTAACGGGTCATCTCGTCGTCGAAACGCAGCGTGTTGTACCCCGCCCCACAAGTGCCGGGCAGGGCGAGCTGGGCATGCACCCGAGTCATGAAATCGGCTTCGCTCAAACCTTGCTCGGCCAGAAGGCCAGGCGTAATACCAGTGATTGCGCAGGCTGCCGGATGCGGCAGGATGTCGTCACTGGGCTGGCAGTAGAGATTGACCGGCTCGTCTATTTCATTGAGATCGAAGTCGGTGCGAATCCCCGCCACTTGCAACGGACGGTCGCAACGGGGGTTGATGCCAGTGGTTTCGTAGTCGTACCAGAAGATCGAGGTCACGGGTTGTTCCTGAACAGAAGACCGGCGAAGTCTAGGCGCACACAGGCTGCCCCGACCAGAATTCTTGTTATTCAATCACCTCTGGCCACGCACCGTGCAATACATAGTTATGTCGTTTTCCCCTGAGAGGCTGCTAGCATCGGACGGACATCGATTCGCAAACCAGCCACACCAAGGTTGCCCATGCTCGAGAACACAGCACTGCCACGGAAAGCAACGCTGGCCCCGCCACTGGACACGCGGTATCACGTCGAAACGCCCGAAGGCATCGACTTGCCACTGCGCCCGGCCGGGTTGATGGTCCGTGCGCTGGCGTTCACCATCGACCTGGGCCTGCGCGGGTTGATCCTGGGCCTGCTGTTCATGGTGCTGGCGTTCCTCGGCAAACTCGGCGCCGGGCTTGGCTCGATTTTGCTGTTCGTGGTGAGCTGGTGGTACATGGTGCTGTTCGAGGTGCTCAATCAGGGGCGCTCGCCGGGCAAGCAATGGATGGGGTTGCGCGTGGTGCACGACGATGGCACCCCCATCGGCTGGTCCGCGTCCTTGCTGCGTAACCTGTTGCGATTTGTCGACATGTTGCCGTTCGGCTACTTCCTCGGGGCGATCAGTTGCCTGCAACATCCCACCTTCAAACGCCTCGGCGATCTGGCCGCCGGCACGCTGGTGATCTACCGCGAACAACCGCTCACCCGACCGCAGTTACCTGATGCCCCGCCGCGCCGTGCCGCTTTCGCGCTGACGCTGACCGAACAACGCGCCATCCTCGGGTTTGCCGAGCGCCAGGGTGAACTCTCTGAGGCGCGGGCAAGCGAACTCGCCTCGATACTCGCGCAACCGCTGCACGTTTCAGCGCCGCAGGCCGTGGCCGAACTCAACGGCATCGCCCGCGGACTGTTGGGCCCGACATGAAGCAAAGCCTATTCGAAAGCCGCCACAAGACCGAATGGGAGCAGTTTGCACTCATGCTCGAACGGCTGGAACGCGGCAAGGAAACCTCGCGAGTCGCCAGCTTCCCCAGCGATTATCGACGGCTCTGCCAACACCTGGCCCTGGCTCAGGAGCGTGGTTACAGCAGCTTTTTGGTCGACTCGTTACAGCAACAAGTGCTGCGCGGGCATCAACAGCTTTATCGGCATCGCAGTTGGCTGAGGGCCAACGTACTGAGCTTCATCCTTGCCGACTTCCCGCGACTGGTGCGCGAACAATGGCGCTTCGTGCTTGCCGCCAGCCTGATATTTTTTGGCAGCCTGATTGGCATCGGGCTGCTGGTGTATCTGTTCCCGGAACTGGTCTACAACCTGATCCCGGCCGAGCAGGTCAGTGAGATGCAAAGCATGTATGACCCCGTCGCCGGTCATCTGGGGCGCTTGGCGGAACGGGCGGCCAGTGAAGACTGGGAGATGTTCGGTTACTACATCATGCACAACATCGGCATCGCGTTTCAGACCTTCGCCAGCGGTTTGCTGTTTGGCCTGGGCAGCGCGTTTTTCCTGTTCTTTAACGGCTTGATGATCGGTGCGGTGGCCGGGCACCTGACGCACATCGGCTACGGGCAAACCTTCTGGTCATTCGTGATCGGGCACGGCGCCTTCGAACTGAGCGCCATTGCCCTGGCCGGTGCCGCCGGCCTGCAACTGGGCTGGGCGTTGATCGCGCCGGGACGTTTGCCCCGTGCCGAAGCCCTGCGAGTGGCGGCGAGCAAGAGCGTGTTGCTGATTTGCGGGGTCATGCTGTTTTTGTTGATTGCAGCGTTTATAGAAGCCTACTGGTCGTCGCGGACCGGAGTCACGCCGCTGACCAAATACCTGGTCGGCGCAGCGCTCTGGGTGTTGGTCGGGACTTATCTGCTGTTTGCCGGACGGACCCGCCATGCGCCTGAGTGACGCCAGTGCAGTGATTCGCCCACGCACAAACTGGGAAGCCATGGACCTCGGGGTGCTGCTGAGTCAGCGCCATCGACGCCTGTTGATGACCAGTTGGGCGATCGTGACCCTACCGATTTTTACCTTGCTCAGCCTGATGCTGTGGGATTCGCCCTCCCTCGCCCTGTTCCTGTTCTGGTGGCTCAAACCGGCGTTCGATCGGCTGCCGCTGTACATCCTGTCCAAAGCCATGTTCGGCGAAACACCCACACTGAAACAGGCCCTGCGCCAATGGCCGCGTCTGCTCCCGCCGCAACTGCTGGCCAGCCTGACCTGGCGCCGCCTGAGCCTGAGCCGCAGCTTTCTGATGCCGGTGGTACAACTCGAAGGCCTGGAGGGCGAAGCACGACAACAGCGTTTACGCGTGCTCTTGCAGCGCAATGCCGGTGCCGCGCAATGGCTGACGATCATCGGCGTGCACCTGGAAACCGCGTTGTGGATCGGCCTGATGGTGCTGTTCTACATGCTCTTGCCGCTGCAGGTCGAACTCGACTGGGGCTGGCAGACCTTGATTGCCGCCGCCACACAAGACTGGCGCTGGCTGGAACACCTGACCAATGCTTTTTACGCCCTGGTGCTGGTGGTCTGGGAGCCGATTTATGTCGCCTGTGGTTTCAGCCTTTACCTGAACCGGCGCACACGATTGGAGGCCTGGGACATCGAACTGGTGTTCCGCCGCTTGCGCCAGCGCCTGAGCAGCGCAGTCATCACGTTGCTGCTGGCGGCGTTTGTGCTGGTGCCGACGGGGCAAAGCGTCTGGGCCGCCGAACCGGGCATGTCACCAGACAGCCCGCGTCTGCTGGAGCAACCGCTGACCAGTCAGGCATCCCGAGACAGCATCAAGGCCATCCTCGATCAGCCACCGTTCAAGAACAAGGAAACGGTGACCCGCTATCGGTTTGGCCAAGACAAGCCCAACGACGACACTGCGCACGGTGGTCAAACACCCGCCTGGCTGAAAGCGCTGTTCAGTTTGCTCGACAGCCAACGTTTCGGCGTATTGGCCAACCTGATCGAGGTGTTGCTGTGGGGCGCGGTGATCGGCGCCATTGGCCTGTTGATCTGGCGTTACCGCGACTGGTTGCAGGCGTTCGTCAGCCGCCGGCCGGCGTTGAACCATAAAGTGACGCGACCATCGCCGCAGCAGGCGTTCGGCCTGGACCTCAACCGCGAAACCCTGCCCGCCGATATCGCGGCCAGCGCCGAAAGCCTCTGGCAAACCAACCCGCGTGAAGCCCTTGGCTTGCTCTATCGCGCCTTGCTCAGCCACTTGCTGAACGACTTCAACATGACGCTCAAACCCGCCGACACCGAAGGCGAAGTGCTTCAGCGCGTTGAACAATTGAAGCAACCGGCGTTGCTGGCCTTCAGTAAAAACCTGACCGCACACTGGCAGAACATGGCCTACGGGCATCGCCTGCCACCGGCGCATTTGCAACAGGAACTGTGTGACGGCTGGCGCGCATTGTTCGGCCCGGGAGCGGTCCGTTGAACCGCAGGGCATGGCTGGCGGTCGGCGTGTTCATCGTCGTGCTCTTGGGTGCGCTGAGTGTTTACCTGTATTTCAAGGCCACGCCCTATCAGGTACAAATCGAACACGGCCCGTCCCCTGAAGCCCAGGCCAATCCCTACCTGGCCGCCGAGCATTTTCTGCGCAAACAGGGCCTGACCGTCAGCCACGCCAACAGCCTCGACATCCTGCCGACCCTCGAACCGCGTCAGCACAGCCTGTTGTTGCTCGGCGACCGGTCCAACATGTCGCCTCGCCAGGTGGATCAGGTATTGAACTGGACCCGGGCCGGTGGGCGCCTGGTATTCGTCGCCGAAGCCCTGTGGGATGAAAAGACCGGCCAAAGCAATGACCTGCTGCTCGACCGGGTGCAGTTGCACCAGTTCCTGAGCAAAGACCTCAAGGACTCGCCTCCCGATCTGCGCGATGATCCCTACCCCAAACTGACCAAGCTCTATCTGGAAAACGAAGAGGCGCCGGCCTACTTCAGCTTCGATACCGCGTTCCACCTCGACGACCCGAAAAACCTCGCCCAGGCCTGGGCCAACAGTGGCAAGGCCACGCACATGATGCAGCTGAGCCACGGGCTGGGTTCGATCACCGTGGTCACCGACGCCGACCTCTGGAAAACCCCGGCCATCAACCAGTACGACAACGCCTGGCTGCTGTGGTACCTGACCGCCGACACCGGTGTGACCCTGCTGTTCAATACCGAGCACGACAGTCTGCTGACCTTGTTGTGGCGTTACTTTCCCCAAGCCCTGGTAGCCCTGATCGCCTTGATCGCTTTGGGTTTCTGGCACGTTGGCGTGCGCAGCGGCCCGTTGCTGGAGCCGGCCCCAAGGGCGCGTCGGCATCTTCAGGAACACCTGCGCGCAAGCGCCGATTTCATGCTGCGCCGCAGCGGTCAGCACAGCCTGTTGCACGCCTTGCAGCAAGACATCCTGCGTCGTGTCCGCCACCGTCATCCCGGTTTTGAACAACTCGGCGTCGCCGAACAATGGCTGGTGCTCGCACGCCTGACCGGCCACCCCACACGCGCCATCAGCCAGGCCATGAGCCCGCGACCGAAGCAGCGGCTGTCCAGCGCTGAATTCAGCCGTCAGGTCGCCCACCTGCAAACCTTGAGGAACGCCTTATGAGTGAACAGATCGAGCCCGGCACCCAGACCCACGCCGCCCAACAGCGCCAGCGCGCCAGCCAGTTGGCCCAGGCGATAAGAACGGAATTGCAAAAAGCGGTGATCGGCCAGAACACCGTGATCGACGATGTGCTCACCGCCCTGATCGCCGGCGGCCATGTGCTGCTCGAAGGCGTGCCGGGGTTGGGCAAGACGTTGCTGGTGCGCGCCCTCGCCCGTTGCTTCGGTGGCGAATACGCCCGCATCCAGTTCACCCCGGACCTGATGCCCAGCGACGTCACCGGGCATGCGGTGTACGACCTGCAGACCGAGCAATTCAAACTGCGCAAAGGCCCATTGTTCACCAACCTACTATTGGCCGACGAGATCAACCGCGCCCCGGCAAAAACCCAGGCCGCGCTGCTCGAAGCCATGCAGGAACGCCAGGTCACCCTCGAAGGCCGCGCCCTGCCCATCGCCCAACCGTTCATGGTGCTGGCCACGCAAAACCCCATCGAACAGGAAGGCACTTACCCGTTACCCGAAGCCGAGCTCGACCGCTTCATGCTCAAGGTGCGCATGGACTACCCCGAGGCCGATCAGGAACTGGACATGGTGCGTCAGGTCAGCCGCTCGACCCGCGCCGACATGCTCGATGTACAACCGCTGCGCACCGTGTTGCAAGCCAAGGACGTGCTGGCCTTGCAGCGCATTGCCAGCGATCTGCCGCTGGACGATCAGGTGCTCGATTACGCCGTGCGCCTGGCCCGCACCACCCGCACCTGGCCGGGTTTGACCCTCGGCGCCGGGCCTCGCGCCTCCATCGCCCTGGCACGTTGCGCCCGCGCCCGCGCCTTGTTGCGCGGAGGCGAGTTCGTGATTCCCGACGACATCAAAGGTTGCGCCCTGGCGGTACTGCGTCACCGCGTGCGGATTGCCCCGGAACTGGACATCGAAGGGCTGGACGTCGATCAGGTGCTCAAGCAACTGCTCGACCAAGTGCCGGCGCCACGGTTATGACCCCCTCTATTTCGTTACACGCCACTCCTGTGGCGAGGGGGCTTGCCCCCGTTGGGTTGCGAAGCGACCCCAAAACCTGCAATCGCATATCGACAGACACACCGCGGTTGTCGGGTTTACGACTGCTTCGCAGCCGAACGCGGGCAAGCCCGCTCGCCACAGAATTACCGTGCCAGACCAACCCTTGCCACGAAGTCGCGACGCCATGAAACCCTCGCGCCTGCTCTTGACCTGGCTCACTATCCTGCTGGCCATCGGCATCGTGCTGGGCGCCTTACGGACGCTGGACATCGCCGTTCCATCAAGCCTTTTATCGATCAACTGGGGATTACTGCTAGCCCTGCTGGCCCTGGCGATACTCGACGCCATTCGCCTCAAGCGTTTGTCCTCACCGCGCCTCCAGCGACAAATGCCCGGCAGCCTGGCACTCGGTCGATGGAGCGAAGTGCGATTGGAGGTCGAGCATAATTTTACCCAACCACTGAACATTCAGATCTTCGACCACGTACCCGACGGCCTGAGCTTCGAAAACCTGCCCCTGTCGGTCGAACTGCAACCCGGCCAACAGAGCCAGATCAGCTACCGCCTGCGCCCGCTCATGCGCGGCCATTTCAGCTTCGAACACTGCGAAATCAACCTGCCGAGCCCCATGGGTTTGTGGTCCGACAAACGCCTGCTCAACATACCCGACACCACCCGCGTCTACCCCGACTTCGCCCGCCTCTACGGCGGCGAACTGCTGGCGGTGGACAACTGGCTCAGCCAGATCGGCGTGCGCCAACGACAACGTCGCGGTCTGGGCCTGGAATTCCATCAACTGCGCGAATTCCGTGAAGGCGACAGCCTGCGCCAGATCGACTGGAAAGCCACCGCCCGCCAACGCACCCCCATCGCCCGTGAATACCAGGACGAGCGCGACCAGCAAATCATCTTCATGCTCGACTGCGGCCGGCGCATGCGCAGCCAGGATGGCGAGCTTGCGCATTTCGATCACGCACTCAATGCCTGCCTGTTGCTCAGCTACATCGCATTACGCCAGGGCGATGCAGTCGGCCTGAGCACCTTCGCCAGCGACCGACCGCACTACCTCGCCCCGGTCAAAGGCACGGGCCAGCTCAACGTATTGCTCAACACCGTCTACGACCTCGACAGCACCCAACGCCCCGCCGACTATCAGGCTGCCGCCACGCAATTACTGGCCCGACAAAAACGCCGGGCGCTGGTGGTGCTGGTCACCAATCTGCGGGATGAAGACGACGAAGAATTGCTGACCGCCGTCAAACGCCTGAGCAAACTGCATCGGGTGTTGGTGGCGAGCCTGCGTGAAGACTTGCTCGACAATCTACGGCACGCCCCGGTGCAGACCTTGCCAGAGGCGCTGGCCTATTGCGGGACGGTGGATTATTTGAATGACCGGGCGCAACTCCATGAGCGGTTGAGTGCTCATGGAGTGCCGGTGGTGGATGCTCGGCCTGGGGAGTTGGGGGCCGAGTTGGTGACGGCGTATTTGGGGTGGAAAAAAGCTGGGACGATGTAACGTCGAATCGTATATAAAATCGTCATATCACGATGTCTACATGAATATGACGTGCGAGCACGTACGACAGGCCTTCAATCCGGGTACTTACGAAAACCAATCCCCTGAAAGCTCTATCACAAGGAATCAATCATGGACGAGACAAACCTATTTGCTTCAGTGCTAACGCAGATCAATGAGAACCAACTGGCTTTGGGCGCCGCTATAGAAGAACTATCGAATTGGGTGGCGCAACGAGGGGGTACCGAAGTAGCGGATAACATCCGATGTGCAATGCAAACGATAGATCGAAACCAAGAATTCATCTCTTTGGCACTTATTTCCATCTCCACCGATTTTAAAGAATCACAGGTTCCAAAAAAGAATGCCCCTAATGACTAGCTAACCATCAAGAGTCGCAATTCTCCTCGGTTGTTACCCGATGCCTCTCATCGGGTAACAACTGACGCTCATGGTCAGTAATCTGCTTGTTGTCCTCCTCCCGACTTCTCGAATAGCAGCGCTAACGGCTACAGAATGAAGCGCATCTGCCTACAAGTGTCAGCGACCTGGGCTGATTGTGGGTGCTGTCCGTCCCGACATAAGGTTCTCCTTCCCTCGCTGCCGTCCATTCGTCTACCTCCGAATCGGCGGTAGCTCCAACAAGGAGTTAACCGTGTTAATGCCTCGACCCAATCCACGCAATACCATCCCGCGTTCCCCCTACGGAACCCTCGACTCAAGAAAACTCCAAGAAGCTGCCAACAGGGCTCTAGATCACTATCTAAAACAGGAAAACACTGAGCCGTGTTTTGCCAACGAGCGCCCCACCGAGGAACGATCCATGAAAATGTTCACCGTTGTCCCCGATGCCAATCCCGAAGCCTTGACCATCGAGACCTACGAAACCTTTTCGACGGTCAGCATTCTGCTGCTCGACCTGGCTGAAAGCCTGGACGACAAGCCGCGACATCTGGCCATGGCGATTTATCGGATGAGTGAGTTGGGGTTGATGCTGGTGGAGCGATCGCTGGATAACGAGAAGGCGATTAAAACGACGTAGCGACGAATTCCAGTAGCAGCAGGCTGTGCCAGCTGCTACTGGTTGCGGATTTGTCAGGCTGAAGCAGGCAATGGCTGAAAGCTGAAGTACTGCGTCAACGCCTCCATCAGCTGCCCATACTCCGGCGGTGCCCGTTGCAGGCTGAACCCGGCGTCGTAATGGTGGGGCGTGGCGTCTTCATGGCACCACAGACAACACGCCTTCAGGTCAATGACCTGCTGGCAGCCGTCGCTGGCGGGGATTTTCAATCGCAGGTCAAAGTCGACGCCCACCATCATCGGCAACTGGCTGATGAGCATCAGCCCGTCGTTGGACAAGTTGCCCAGAAAGCCGATGGGTTTGTCGGTGACGCTGTTGAACACTTTCAGAAAATACGGCAGTTGATGCCGCTCGATCCGGCGGTCGGTAAACATGCGCAAATGGCCCAGCAAGGCCCTTAAGCAGGGCCGCACTAATGCTTCGGAACGTGCCGGCTACTTGATAAGCCAGGGCGCGCTCTCCCCGATCCTGGTGCGTCAGCCCTTACAACGCTGACGTTTACTGCAGCCGATCACAGGTATCACCTCGGTTTAGAAGCAGGGTTCTAAAACCGATCTATTCGACTATAGCTCACCACCGCCGGGCGGCCAGCCGTTGCATGACAGCGGCCATCAGAACTGCGTCGGGCGCACGGCCGCCGCGCTGCGCGTCGGGTAATGGCCCAGGCTCTGCAAGGTTTCCAGACGGGCACGGGCGCGATAGGCATATTCGCTTTGCGGGTAGGCCGCGATGATGTACTGGTAGGTCTGGGCCGCATCAATAAACAGCTTCTGCCGTTCCAGGCACTGGCCACGCATCATCGACACTTCCGGCTGTACGTAGCGACGGGAACGACTTTCACGATCGACCTTGGACAGTTCGAGCATCACCTGTTCGCAGTTACCGCGTTCGTAGGCGCTGTAGGCATTGTTCAAATGATGGTCCATCGACCAACGGGTGCAGCCCGTGACGCTGAGGACGCTGAGGGCAAGGGCGGCAGTGGGCACGAATCGCATGGGGGATCTCCTGTCTTGTGCTCTGTATCGACCCGTTGTCGGAAATCTTCAGGATGGCGTGCTGCAAAGTTGTCACGTTCAATAAAGAAAGCAATAAGTAGTGCAAACGAACAATGACTACACCCAAAGACCATAGTAGCCTCTGCTAGCGCTTGAACTCAGGAGTCTTTGCATGTCCGTCCGTCGTACCAAAATCGTCGCTACCCTTGGCCCGGCCAGTAACTCGCCGGAAGTTCTCGAACAGCTGATTCTGGCTGGCCTGGACGTCGCCCGCCTGAACTTCTCCCACGGCACCCCCGACGAGCACAAGGCTCGCGCGAAGCTGGTGCGTGACCTCGCTGCCAAGCACGGCCGCTTCGTCGCCCTGCTGGGTGACCTGCAAGGCCCGAAAATCCGTATCGCCAAATTCGCCAACAAGCGGATCGAGCTGAAGATCGGTGATCAATTCACCTTCTCCACCAGCCATCCGTTGACCGAAGGCAACCAGCAAGTGGTCGGCATCGACTACCCGGACCTGGTAAAAGACTGCGGCGTGGGCGACGAGCTGCTGCTCGACGACGGCCGCGTGGTGATGCGCGTCGATACCGCCACCGCCACCGAACTGAATTGCACCGTGACCATCGGCGGCCCGCTGTCGGACCATAAAGGCATCAACCGTCGCGGCGGTGGCCTGACGGCGCCGGCCCTGACCGAGAAAGACAAGGCCGACATCAAGCTCGCCGCCGAGATGGAAGTCGACTACCTCGCCGTGTCCTTCCCGCGTGATGCCGCCGACATGGAATACGCCCGTCAACTGCGCGACGAAGCCGGCGGCACTGCCTGGCTGGTGGCGAAGATCGAACGCGCCGAAGCCGTGGCCGACGACGAAACCCTCGACGGCCTGATCAAGGCCTCCGACGCGGTGATGGTTGCCCGTGGTGACCTGGGTGTGGAAATCGGCGACGCTGAGCTTGTGGGCATTCAGAAGAAAATCATTCTGCACGCTCGCCGCCACAACAAAGCCGTGATCGTCGCGACCCAGATGATGGAGTCGATGATCCAGAACCCGATGCCGACCCGCGCCGAAGTGTCCGACGTAGCCAACGCCGTGCTCGACTACACCGACGCCGTGATGCTCTCGGCCGAAAGTGCTGCTGGCCTGTACCCGCTGGAAGCGGTGCAAGCCATGGCGCGCATCTGCATCGGCGCTGAAAAGCACCCGACCAGCAAGACCTCCAGCCACCGCATCGGCAAGGAATTCGAGCGCTGCGACGAGAGCATCGCGCTGGCAACCATGTACACCGCCAACCACTTCCCGGGCGTGAAAGCGATCATCGCGCTGACCGAAAGCGGCTACACCCCGCTGATCATGTCGCGTATCCGCTCGTCGGTGCCGATTTACGCGTTCACCCCGCACCGCGAAGCCCAGGCCCGCGCAGCGATGTTCCGTGGCGTGTACACCGTTCCGTTCGACCCGGCCTCGCTGGCACCGAACGAAGTCAGCCAGAAAGCCATCGACGAGCTGGTCAAGCGCGGCGTCGTGCAGAAAGGTGACTGGGTGATCCTGACCAAGGGCGACAGCTACCACACCACCGGCGGTACCAACGGCATGAAGATCCTGCACGTGGGCGACCCACAGGTCTGAGTGACCGATTGCTGAAAAACAAAAGCCCCGCCATGTGAATGGCGGGGCTTTTTGGTTTTTGATCCGCAAGTCGTGTTGCCCAGGCGGGGCTCTTCGCGGGCAAGCCGCTGCCAACCAAGTCAGAGCTCAACACAAAACCTGTGGGAGCGAGGCTTGCCCGCGAAGAGGCCCGCACGATCACCGAAGATTCAATGCCTGCTGATAAACCCCGACAACGCCGCAATCGCTTCCGGCGAACGCAGCCGTTGGTTGAACAACGCGCCCTCCTCCTCGATCACTTTACGGATCAACTCGCGATCCGGTGCCTTCATCAATTGCTTGCTGATGCGCACTGCCTTCGGTGGCAACTCATCAAAGCGCAACGCCATCTCCCGCGCCTTGGCCAATGCCGCTTCGCCACTGCCCAAGGCCTCAGTCGCGATCCCCCACGCGGCGGCCTGTTCGCCACTGAAACCTTCCCCAAGCAACAACAACTGCGCCGCTTTGGCCTGCCCGAGCAAACGCGGCAGGATCAGACTGGAACCGAACTCCGGGCATAACCCCAGATTAACGAACGGCATGCGCAACCTCGCATCCGCACTGACATAAACCAGATCGCAATGCAGCAGCATCGTCGTGCCGATCCCCACCGCCGCGCCGGCTACCGCAGCGATCACTGGCTTGCGGCACTCAAGAAGGCCGAGCATGAAGTGAAACACCGGGCTGTCGAGGTTGCCCGGCGGTTGCTGGATGAAGTCGGCGATGTCGTTGCCAGCCGTGAAGCACTCGGCGCTGCCGGTGATCAGCACGGCGTTGATGTCGGGATCGCTGTCGGCAAGCCGCAAGCCCTCCGCCAGTTGGCTGTACATGGCGCGGGTCAGGGCGTTTTTCTTTTCCGGGCGGTTGAGGCGCAGGGTCAGTAAACCGCGCTCACGTTCAAAGTGGATGGCGTCGGGCATGGCGTGTCCTGATCTGAGAGGATCCACTGTGGCGAGGGAGCTTGCTCCCGTTCGGCTGCGAAGCAGTCGTAAAACCGGCACGCTCGGTTTGTCTGATACACCGAGGTGGCGTCTGTTTTTAGGGGCCGCTTCGCAGCCCAACGGGGGCGAGCCCCCTCGCCACAGCAAGCTCCCTCGCCACAAAAATCAGCGCTCAACCATGGGGTACAAAGACATCCGCCAGCAGTTGATTGCGCGGCAAACCCGCCAGGTACAGGCGCCGGGCAAAGGCGTCGACGCTGTCGGGTGCTCCGCAGACTAAGGCCAGGGTTTGCCGGGAAACAAGGTGCAGTTGCGCCAAAGCCGCTGGCAACTCGGCCGCCGTCCACAGCTCGACATTAAGGTTTTCACGGCCCTCGGCCATGGCTTGCAGGGGTTTGGCCAGATAATGCTCACTGGCATCATGGGCCAGGTGAATGACGCGGATGGCGCCCTGGTGATGCTGACGCAAGGCTTCGCGCAAGATGCCGAACAACGGCCCCAGACCGGTGCCGGCCGCCAGCAACCACAGTGGTCGGGTGTGCCAGTCCGGATCGTAATGCAGCGCCCCGCCGCGCAACTCGCCGAGGCGGATCGGATCGCCGATTTTCAAGCGACGCGCCGCGTCACTGAATTCCCCCGGTTGACGGCAATCGAGGTGGAATTCCAGAAAGCGGTCTTCTTCTGGCAGGCTGGCCAGGGAATATGGCCGCGCCACCTGCCCCGCCCACAACACCAAATGCTGCCCCGCCTGATAGCGCAACGGGCGCTCGCTGGTCAGGCGCAAGCGCAACACGCTGGCGCTCAGCCAATCGCTGGCGACCACTTGCGCGGCAAGACCATCGCGCAGCGGGTCAAAGGTTTCGACTTGCAGATCGTCAACCACCTGGCACTGACAGGCCAACCGCCAACCCTGCTGGCGCTGTTCATTGCTCAAGGCATCGGGACGGCTGTCGCTGGGCAGGCCCTCGACACATTTGACCAGGCACGCGTGGCAACTGCCGGCGCGGCAGCTATAGGGCACCGGCACGCCGTTTTGATTGAGGGCATCGAGCAGGTTACTGCCCGCCTCCACTGCCCATTGGCGTTCGCCGACCCGTAACTCAGGCATCGACATTCTCCCAGGCGGCCGCGCAACGGTTACGGCCGTCACGCTTGGCGCGGTACAGCGCCTGATCGGCGCAGTGCAAGGCACGATCCAGATCGTCACCCAATTCCAACAAGGTCATGCCCGCCGACAGGCTGAGGTGGGCGATCTCCAGGCCGACCAATTCGACATCCATGAAGGCTATGCGCAAGCGCTCGCAACAGGCCGTCAGGCGCTCGGCATCGCAATCGGGCAACAGCACCACGAATTCTTCACCACCATAGCGGGCCAGAATATCGCCATCGCGCAGGCAGGCCGTGGCCACTCCGGCGAACGCTTGCAGCACCTGATCGCCGGCGGCGTGGCCATGAACATCGTTGATGCGTTTGAAGTGGTCGAGGTCGATCAGCGCCAGGCCATGCACCACACCGACTTCCATGGCGTTCAGCTCGCGGGAGGCCAGGCGCAGAAAATGCCGGCGGTTGAACAGCCCGGTGAGTTCGTCGGTCGCCACCAGGCCTTCGAGCTGGCGCATCATCCCGCGCAGGGTGTCTTGATGCGCCTGCAAGGCGAACCGCCGCTGCCGCATACGCTGGCGCGACACCTGGACGTAACGGGCATAGAGCACCAGCCAGCCGAGTACCACAAACAGCACGCACACCTGCAACAGGGCCTGCGTCGGGTCGTGCAGCTTGAAGTGGTAAAGCTCCCATAACGTGATGGCGCTGAAACTGAAAAACACCAGCAACGCGCAACGCACAAAAGCAATACGCGACAGATGAAACAGCCCGAACAACAGGATCAGCAGGTAAAACACCAGAAACGCACCGCGCGCCTCGTCCAGATGGGCAATCAGCCAGGATTGCCAACCCAGCCCCAGCAGTATTTGCACTTCGGTCAGGCTGGGGTCGGAACAGCGCAGGTTCGTGCCGCTGTAAAACACCGCGAACAACACGGCCTGGCTGAACACCGTCAACACGCTGCCGATCACCATGCCGGCAAGGGAGTCGTCGTAATGGCCGGTGAAAAACGCCAGCCACACCAGCAGCAAGGCCAGGGCATAAGTGCCGGCCGCAAGGGCAAAGCGTTTGAGCAAAAGCCGCTGGATGGCGTTATGGGTCAATCGTTGATTCACCGTGCGAAAGGAGGCTGTCAGAGTGTCCTACTCTACAGACCGGATGCCACTTTAGTGGCGAGTCTGATAAATGACCATTCAATTTTTAGGGCGAAATTCTGGCGTCAAACCCATGACCCGTTTCCTGCGAGTCGAGCCTTGCTGCATTCCAGGTAGCAGCTGCCGAAGACTGCGTTCTTCGCTGTAGCAGCTGTCGAGCTTGCGAGGCTGCGTTCGGCTGCGAAGCAGTCGTGAATCCGGCTGACACGGTCTACCTGACATACCGCAAATCTCTGATATTGCGACTGCTTCGCAGCCGAACGCAGCCTTCGGCAGCTGCCACAGGTTCGCGTTGTGCGGCTATATCAGGATTCGTGGCGATCCGCACCGGCGATGTATGCGACCAACGTTTGACTGTCAACAGATGTACCCGCCTTTGATGCGCGGTATACTGCCGCGCCTTTTTAGCGTCGCGCCAGCATGCCCGGCGTGCCTTGAAAGGTGTCTGCGACCGACCGATGCACCCAAGCCGCAGGCACCTTATTGAATGTTCCCGTCTTTTAGAGGAGCGCGACTCGATGACCGTGATCAAGCAAGACGACCTGATTCAGAGCGTTGCCGACGCCCTGCAATTCATTTCTTACTACCACCCCGTGGATTTCATCCAGGCGATGCACGAGGCCTACCTGCGTGAAGAATCGCCGGCAGCCCGCGATTCCATCGCGCAAATCCTGATCAACTCGCGCATGTGCGCCACCGGCCACCGCCCGATCTGCCAGGACACCGGCATCGTCACCGTGTTCGTGCGCGTGGGCATGGACGTACGTTGGGATGGCGCCACCATGGGCCTGGACGACATGATCAACGAAGGCGTGCGCCGGGCTTACAACCTGCCGGAAAACGTCCTGCGTGCCTCGATCCTCGCCGACCCGGCGGGTGCTCGTAAAAACACCAAGGACAACACCCCGGCCGTTATCCACTACTCCATCGTTCCGGGTAACACCGTGGAAGTGGACGTGGCGGCCAAGGGAGGCGGTTCCGAGAACAAGTCGAAAATGGCCATGCTCAACCCATCCGACTCGATCGTCGACTGGGTGTTGAAAACCGTTCCGACGATGGGCGCCGGCTGGTGCCCACCGGGCATGCTCGGCATCGGCATCGGCGGCACCGCCGAGAAAGCCGCCGTGATGGCCAAGGAAGTGTTGATGGAATCCATCGACATTCACGAGCTCAAAGCACGCGGCCCGCAGAACCGTATCGAAGAGATGCGCCTGGAGCTGTTCGAGAAGGTCAACCAACTGGGCATCGGCGCCCAGGGCCTGGGTGGTCTGACCACCGTGCTCGACGTGAAGATCATGGATTACCCGACCCACGCCGCCTCCCTGCCGGTGTGCATGATCCCCAACTGCGCCGCCACCCGTCACGCGCACTTCGTGCTCGACGGTTCCGGCCCGGCCTCGCTGGAAGCGCCACCGTTGGACGCCTACCCGGAAATCGTCTGGGAAGCCGGCCCGTCGGCCCGTCGCGTCAACCTCGACACCCTGACGCCGGAAGAAGTGCAGAGCTGGAAGCCGGGCGAAACCGTCCTGCTCAACGGCAAGATGCTCACCGGTCGCGACGCCGCGCACAAGCGCATGGTCGAGATGCTGAACAAGGGCGAAACCCTGCCGGTGGACCTGAAAGGTCGCTTCATCTACTACGTCGGCCCGGTTGATCCGGTGCGCGAAGAAGTGGTTGGCCCTGCCGGCCCGACTACCGCCACGCGGATGGACAAGTTCACTCGTCAGATCCTCGAGCAAACCGGCCTGTTGGGCATGATCGGCAAATCCGAGCGCGGCCCGACCGCAATCGAAGCGATCAAGGACCACAAAGCCGTTTACCTGATGGCAGTCGGCGGCGCGGCTTACCTGGTGGCGCAAGCGATCAAGAAATCCCGCGTGGTGGCTTTCGCCGAACTGGGGATGGAAGCCATCTACGAGTTCGACGTGAAAGACATGCCGGTGACTGTTGCGGTCGACAGCAAAGGTGAGTCGGTACACATCACCGGTCCTGCCATCTGGCAGAAAAAGATCAGTGAAAACCTGGCGGTCGAAGTGCAGTAAGCGCTTCGATTGACCCCAACGGCCGGCTCGTCAGATGACGACCCGGCCGTTTTTTTGCTGACGAACAGTGTCAATCGACATTAAAAACTTTCTCCTTACAGCGATTCGATCTAGAACCCCCCCTCTGACCTGTCAGATCTGACAGGTTACGAATGCCGCCCATCTTGTTAGCGTCTGACCTATCCCGCGACACCGTTGCCATGCAACAGCGTCTGGCCAAAACAGGATCAGCCCCATGCAAGAACAAGCGTCCCTGAGCATCACTGAACCTTCCATCGCCAAGAGCGCTTCAATCGCCACCATCGCCAGTAGCTGGGGCTCGACGGGGTCGACGGGAGCCACTGCCTATGACTTGCCTGTGCCCTTGTCATTGGGCCGTGGCTGGGATCCTCACCTCTTACTAAGTTACAGCAGCCAGTCGGGAAACGGTCCGTTCGGTATCGGTTGGCGCTTGAACCTTCAGGCTTTTACCCGCCAGACGGACAAGGGTGTACCAAGTTATCGTGACGAGAAGGATGTGTTCATCGACCCCTTGGGGCAGGAGGTGATGCCCGATCGTGACAACGAGGGCAAGATCGAGTCCAGAGAGGTGTCCGAATACTGTGGTCAACTCGTTGGCAAACATACGGTGGTGCGTTACAGGCCTCGGGTCGAACAGACATTCGACCTCATCGAGTTCTGGCGTTCCGACTTCACGCCCGAGGGCTTCTGGCTGGTGCACGGAGCAGACGGCAGCCTGCACCTTTTCGGCAAAGACGACAGCTCCCGCGTGGCCGACCCGCAAGCCCCACTCCATGTGGCGACGTGGCTGTTGCAGGAAAGCATGAACGCCCTTGGCGAGCATATTTGCTATGAGTACCTGTCAGAGAAACAGGACGAGCTTCCTGACCCGCATGACTACCGGGCCCAGCGATATTTGCATCGAGTGCTCTACGGCAATGGTCAGGCAAACGATCAGTTGTACGGCTGGAATGTCTTGAGGCCGGCACCACCTTCATGGCTTTTTCACGTGGTATTCGATTACGGCGAACGTACGCTGGGCCTGACTGAAAAACCGGTTTATGACGGCGCGACACTCGAGCCTTGGTTAGTCCGTAACGACCCGTTTTCATCCTATGGGCGAGGCTTCGAAGTGGGCACCCGGCGCCTCTGTCGGCAGGTGCTGATGTTTCACAGTTTCCCGCAACTGGGCGATAAACCTGTGCTGGTGCGCCGCTTGCTGCTGGAGTACTCGGACTACACCAACCTGCGGCCCTACAGCCAGATCACAGCGGCGCATTATCAGGCATACGAAGCCGGCGGACTGATGGAATCCTCGCCGCCGGTGGAATTCGAATACTCGTCTTTCGAACTCAACACGCAGCCGAGCGCATTTTTTCCGTTCGAGGTCATGCCGGCAATCGAGGATGGACAGACATATCAATGTGTTGATCTGTTCAGCGAAAGCATTCCCGGTTTTCTGTGTTGCTATGACCAATGCTGGTATTACCGCGAACCGCTGCGTGGCGCGGACAATGTCGATCACATCACGTATGGCCCCTGGACAGCCCTGGATAAAATCCCGGGCGCCGACCGCAATAAGGAGGCGCATCAGGCCCTGATGGACCTGACCGGCGAAGGCCGTCTGAACTGGATTATTGCCGAGCCGGGAATGTGTGGTTTTTATACGCTGAACCCGGATAAATCCTGGTCTGGCTTCATTCCGTTCACGGCGTTCCCGGTGGAGTTTTTCAACGTCCTTTCGCAACTGGGCGACTTTACGGGAGACGGGCTCAACTCCCTGGCCCTGATCGGGCCCAACGCTGTACGCCTTTACGCCAACCGGCGCGAAGACGGTTTTGCCAAGGGCGAAGATGTCGCTCATGAGCCGCCTGATGACCGTCTGCCGTTGATCAGCAACTCACCCATCGAGCTGGTATTTCTGGGCAACCTGAACGGTAGCGACATGACCGGGTTGTGCCGCATTCGTCACAACGAAATCAAATGCTGGCCAAACCTCGGGCATGGGAAATTCGGCACTGGCTTTGTTATCGACGGCCCCGTTTTCGAGTACGAAACATTCAACGTGAGCCAGGTGCGCATCGCGGACCTGGACGGGTCCGGCGCACCGGCGCTGATCTATCTCAAATCGGATCACTTTGAGATTTACCTCAACCGCGGCGGCAACGGTTTCGAAAAGACACCCATCGAGGTTTCGTGGCCCGAAGACGTGCGTTACGACAACCTGTGCCAAGTCACATTCGCCGACCTGCAAGGGCTCGGTTGCGCCAGCCTGATCCTGACCGTGACGCACATGAAGCCCCAGCACTGGCGTTATGACTTTGTCAGCGCCAAGCCCTATTTGCTGACATCGAGCAATAACAACATGGGGTGCTTCACCGAGGCGGTGTACAGAAGTTCTGCGCAATTCTGGCTGGATGAAAAAAAGGACATCCTCGGCCTCGGGCGACTTCCCGTGTGTTACCTGCCGTTTGCCGTGCAAGTCGTCAGTCAACAGACCCAGCTCGACGAAATCACCAGCAACTGCCTGAATCAGTTTTTCAGTTATTTCGCGGGATACTACGACAGTCGGGACCGCGAATTCCGGGGCTTCGGCCGCGTGCGCCAAACCGACAGTGAAAGTGCATCAGATGACGACAACACCGGCTTTACCGAATCGGCGCTGCTCGACATCTGGTATCACACCGGCAACAGGATCAATGCATCTCGCGATGGATATTTCAATCTCGATGATGAGGCACAGCCTCTGGGTGACACGCTTTTTTGTCGGTATCACCCGGCCGACGATTGCGAAGAGATCATTACGCCGGCCGACGACGCCATTGCCCACGAAATCGCCCGCGCCCTCGCAGGTTCCGTATTGAGAGTCGAAACCAGAGCGGAGAAAGACACAGACGCCGACACTCCCATTCTGGTAGAGCAAAATCGTTACATCGTGCGCGAAGTGCGTGAGCGCGGCCACCATCCCGACTCGGTGTTGATGGCATCCCTGCTGGAGAACATCAGCTACCGTTACGAACGTATCGTCGAAGACCCGTTGTGCCGCCATGTCATCAACCTGAAACGAGACGAATTCGGCCTGACCACCCACAGCTTCACGGTCAGTTACGCCCGCCGCAGGACCGAAAAGGATGAGCCCCCCTTTGAAGACCCTGACGAAAGGAAGCGCTGGTTCGATGCACATGACCGAGCACAACAGTCTTATTACCTGAGCGAAACCCGCGCCCAATTCATTCACTTGGTCGACCTGCAGGGCTGGCGGATTGGTCTGCCGTTTCTGCAACGCGGCAACGCATTGATTTTGCCCAAAGGAACAGCACCATCGGGTCTCAACCCCGCAGAAATTTCTTATAAGGACTTCCTGGATTCATTCAAGTCCCTCGAATGGGCCGCTGTGCGGGAACTGACCGCGCAATCGGTGCAACTCTACGTCGACACGAACAATGACGAGTTGCCGAAGGATGAAGCCTGTTTACAGGCTTTGCGGGGAACGATGGAAATCGCTTATCTGAACAAGAACGCGCTGGAGGTCTACGGCAACGTAACGCCCCCGATCGATATCCGGGAAGAACTTGCGAACATTGGATATCTGCCCATGGAGCTGTTTCTGGGTGCGGACGACACGGCCGACAAAAAGGAGGACGAAGAGAAAAATCTTTGGTCTGCCCTACACAACTTTGCTACGTATGCTGGCATCGATCAATTCTACCGAGTGATCAAATACAACGAAACGCAAAGCCACGGTGTCACCCAGGCGCAATATGACGAGTACTGTCTGGTGACCAAAAGCGTCGAGCAGCCGGATGGCTGCACCACTCGCGTCGAGCAGGATTACTTCTCAGGGTTAACGAAGAGCATCACCGACGCCAACGATAATAGGGAGGAAGCCTATAACGGTCCTTCCGGTGTGCACACTCACACTTTTCACGGCACTGAAAATGGTCGGCCCATCGGCTTTGGCTTAATCAGAAACTATATCCCCAGCGGAGATTTAAGCCCTGACACGGCAATCGAGCACCCTGAAGATGAGCTGCAAGAAGCGGCCAGCACCTTGCGCACGGATCTTCACTGCTGGATGGGCACATTGCCCGTATCGGCCAGACAGAACACCGAATGGCTGAACGAGTGGATCAACAACGGTTACGTGTTACCCAGCGGCCACATTCGCGCCAGTGCCCGCAGGCGCCTGGCCAGGATCCGAACGCGCACGCCGGCGGAACAGGCTTTAAATGACTTGTTGCACACCGTCGAGCGCATGCCGGTGCACAGCGTCCGCCTGAGTGCGGACCGGTACCCTGGTGACGATGTTTCAGCAAAATTCCACATCATTCGGTCATTTTTCGACGGTTTTCAACGGCTCTTGCAAACTCAGCAACGGGTCGAGTCCGGTGAAGCTTATGTCGTGAAGGACGGCAAATTGGAGTACGAGAACGGTGAGCCAATGGTGGCATACGCCGATCAACGCTGGCGCATCAGCGAACGCGTGGAATACAACAACAAAGGGTTAGTAGTACGAACGTATCGTCCCTATTTCGCCAATGCTAAGGGTTACATCCGCGATCACTCCTTCAGGGATTCCGGCCATCACGATAAAAGCTTCTACGACGTGATGGGTCGCCTCATCAAGATCATCAACGCCAAGGGGCATATTGCGCTCGTCGTCTATCATCCCTGGTATGTCAGAAACTGGGACTACAATGACACCTACGTCGGGCCAGACGCGAAAGGACTCAATACGGGGAACCGATGATGCCCATTGTCGACTGGCAAACACCGTCATTAAAATCCTTTGACTCGCGGGGCCTGGCAGCCCCCTGCCGAGAACATCAAAGTGTTGCCGGGTAATAAGCGTTTCCACGGGACCGCCCGCCACAGTGCGCCAATAGGCAATATCTCTTGCGGCGGGCGCACATGCTATGGTGCCCGCCCGACTTTCTAACTGTTTGCGCCAGCATGCTGCCGATTTCTCGTACCTTGCGTTTGTCGTTTTATACCTTGCTCATCATCGCCGGTGCCGCGTTGGCGGCCGGCTTGGCCGTGCGTCACGCCGAACGCCAGGCGCTGGTCGAAGACGCGGCCCGCGCCAACCAGCAACTGGCGCTGTACGCCAATTCCCTGCATACCCTGATCGACCGCTACCGTGCCCTGCCCGCCGTGCTGGCGCTGGACCCGGAGTTGCGCGCCGCGCTCGATGGCCCGGTAACGCTTGAGCAACAGGACGCACTGAACCGCAAACTGGAAAAAATCAACGGTGCGGCCCAGTCCTCGACCCTGGAACTGCTCGACCGCACCGGCCTCGCCGTGGCCGCCAGTAATTGGCGTTTGCCCAGCAGTTACGTCGGCCACAACTACGGTTTTCGCCCTTACTTCAGCCAGACGCGCACCCAGGGCACCGGGCGTTTTTACGCGGTGGGCGTAACGAGCGGGATTCCTGGCTACTTCCTGTCCAGCGCGGTGACCCGCGACAGCGGCGAGTTCCTCGGCGCCATGGTGGTGAAGCTTGAGTTTCCAGAGCTGGAGCGCGAATGGCGTCAGGGCAGCGACACATTGCTGGTCAGCGATGCACGCGGGATCATCTTCATTGCCAACCAGCCGGGCTGGCGCTATCGCCTGTTGAAACCGTTGAACGACAGCGACCGCGCCGAACTTAAAGCCACCCGGCAATACGACAAACAACCGCTGACACCGCTGGATTACCAATCGCTGCAGCGCTTTGACGACAACAGTGATCTGGCGCGCGTCGTCGGTCCTGACGGCACGGCAAACTACCTGTGGGAATCCCTGCCGCTGACCACTGAAGGCTGGACCTTGCACCTGCTGCGCCGCCCGCAAGTCGCCTTCGAAGACATCCGTAACGCCGCGCTCGCCGCTGCCGGATTGTGGCTGGCGCTGGTGTTTCTGTTGCTGTTCCTTAATCAACGCTGGCGCCTGGCCAAGATGCGCCAACGCAGCCGAGAAGAACTCGAACAACTGGTAGAAGAACGCACCCGTGACCTGCGCACCGCTCAGGACGGACTGGTGCAATCGGCCAAACTCGCGGCGCTGGGGCAGATGTCCGCAGCGCTGGCCCATGAAATCAATCAGCCCCTGACCGCTCAGCGCATGCAGCTTGCTACGCTGAGGTTGCTACTCGATCACGGCCGGGTCGACGACGCCTACAAGGCGCTCAAACCGGTGGACGACATGCTCACGCGCATGGCCGCCCTCACCGGCCACCTGAAAACCTTCGCGCGCAAAAGCCCCAGCGGTTTGCGCGAACGGCTGGATCTGGCAGCGGTGGTGGATCAGGCCCTGCAATTGCTCGACGCGCGCCTGCGCGATGAACAGGTCAGCCTGGTGCTGCACCTGACTCGTCCGGCCTGGGTGCGTGGCGATGCGATTCGTCTGGAACAGGTGCTGATCAACCTGCTGCGCAACGCCCTGGACGCCATGCAGGGCAAATCCTGCAAGCGTCTGGAAATCCGCCTCGAAGCCGATGAACAGCTATGGCGCCTGAGTGTGATCGACAATGGCGGCGGCATTGCCGAAGAACACTTGAGCCAGGTGTTCGATCCATTCTTTACCACTAAGCCGGTGGGTGATGGCCTGGGCTTGGGGCTGGCCGTGTCCTTTGCCATCGTCCACGAAGCGGGCGGACGCCTGAGCGCCGATAATGGCGAAAAAGGCGCGGTATTCACCCTGACGTTGCCCATTGATCTGGAGGTATGTGCCTGATGCTCAATTCGGTGATGGTGGTCGATGACGAAAGCAGCATCCGCAGCGCCGTCGAACAGTGGCTGAGCCTGTCGGGGTTCGAGGTGCAACTGTTCAGCCGCGCCGATGAATGCCTGGCGCAACTGCCGAAACACTTCCCTGGGGTGATTCTCAGCGATGTGCGCATGCCAGGCATGAGCGGGCTGGAGCTGCTGGCCGAAGTGCAGCGCCGCGACGCCGATTTGCCGGTGATCTTGCTGACTGGTCACGGCGATGTGCCGATGGCCGTCGAAGCGATGCGCGATGGCGCCTACGATTTCCTCGAAAAACCCTTCAGCCCGGAAACCCTGCTGAGCAGCCTGCGCCGCGCGCTGGACAAACGCCGGCTGGTGCTGGAAAACCGTGCCCTGCACGAGCAGGCCGACAATCGCGCCAAACTCGATGCCACCCTGCTGGGGGTGTCCCGTGGTTTGCAGACGCTGCGCCGGCAAGTGCTGGATCTGGCGACGCTGCCGGTCAATGTGCTGATCCGTGGCGAAACCGGCAGCGGCAAGGAACTGGTTGCCCGCTGCCTGCACGACTTCGGCCCCCGCGCCGACAAGCCCTTCGTCGCCTTGAACTGCGCGGCGATTCCCGAGCAGTTGTTCGAGGCCGAACTGTTCGGCCATGAGAGCGGCGCGTTCACCGGCGCCCAGGGCAAGCGCATCGGCAAGCTCGAATACGCCGACGGTGGCACGCTGTTTCTCGATGAAATCGAAAGCATGCCGCTGACGCAGCAGGTGAAACTGCTGCGGGTGTTGCAGGAGCAGAAGCTTGAGCGATTGGGCTCCAATCAGAGCATCCGCGTGGATTTGCGAATCATCGCCGCGACCAAACCCGACTTGCTGGATGAAGCCCGGGCCGGGCGTTTTCGCGAGGACCTGGCGTATCGCTTGAACGTCGCCGAGCTGCGGCTGCCGCCGTTGCGTGATCGGCGTGAAGACATTCCACTATTGTTCGAGTTCTTCGCGCAGAGTGCCGCCGAACGCCTTGGTCGTACCTTTCCACCGTTGAGCGGGCCGCAATTGAGCCATCTGCTGAGCCACGACTGGCCGGGCAATGTGCGCGAGCTGGCGAACGTCGCCGAGCGCCAAGTGCTGGGCCTCAGCGAACCGGAGCCGGTGGGGATCGATCCCGGCCAGTCACTGGCCGCGCAGCAAGAAGCCTTCGAAGCGCATTGCTTGCGCGCGGCGCTGACCCGGCATAAGGGCGATGTGAAAGCGGTGCTTGAAGAACTGCAACTGCCGCGCCGTACCTTCAATGAAAAGATGCAGCGCCATGGGTTGAGTCGCGAGATGTTCATATCCGACACATGACCTGTGGCGAGGGGGCTTGTCGGAACGCCGCATCGCCCCGTTGGAGTGCGAAGCGCTCCCCGGCATTTTTCAGGTACACCATATTTGCAGACTTTACGACTGCTTCGCAGCCGAACGGGGGCAAGCCCCCTCGCCACAAGTGATCGGCGGAAATCCGCTCATGCTTGCATATACCTTGAGCGACTATCCGCTCAACAAAACCTCTTACCCCCTCTAAACCGGCCCTCCTCCCCTTGGCACAGCTCCTGCTATAGCCCCTGCAGGCTGCGTTTCAACGCGCTCCACAAAAACAATTAAACGAAGGATCCTTCAATGGATAACTCCAACGCCCTGCCCCTTGGGTCGGCTGCCGTGCCGGCTAAAGAAAGAAGCACCGCCAGCCGGATCAAATCGATCTTCAGCGGCTCTGTCGGCAACATGGTCGAGTGGTACGACTGGTACGTCTACGCCGCCTTCTCCCTGTACTTCGCCAAAGTCTTCTTCCCCAAAGGCGACACCACCGCCCAACTGCTCAACACCGCCGCAATCTTCGCCGTGGGCTTTTTGATGCGCCCGATCGGTGGCTGGCTGATGGGCCTCTACGCTGACAAGGCCGGCCGTAAAGCCGCGCTCATGGCCTCGGTCTACCTGATGTGCTTCGGCTCGCTGCTGATCGCCCTGAGCCCAGGCTATGAAACCATCGGTATCGGCGCGCCGATCCTGCTGGTGTTCGCCCGCCTGCTGCAAGGTTTGTCGGTGGGGGGTGAGTACGGCACCTCGGCGACGTACCTCAGCGAGATGGCAACCAAGGAACGTCGCGGCTTCTACTCGAGTTTCCAGTACGTGACGCTGATCTCCGGCCAGCTCATCGCCCTGGGCGTGCTGATCGTGCTGCAAAATTTCCTGACCACCGAAGAGCTGTACGCCTGGGGCTGGCGCATTCCATTCGCCATCGGCGCGCTGTGTGCCGTGGTCGCGCTGTACCTGCGTCGTGGCATGGAAGAAACCGAGTCGTTCACCAAGAAAGAGAAGGCCAAGGAAAGCGCGATGCGCACCTTGCTGCGCCATCCCAAGGAACTGATGACCGTGGTCGGCCTGACCATGGGCGGCACGCTGGCGTTCTACACCTACACCACGTACATGCAGAAATACCTGGTGAACACCGTCGGCATGAGCATTTCCGACTCCACCACGATTTCTGCGGCCACGCTGTTCCTGTTCATGTGCCTGCAACCGATCATCGGCGGTCTGTCGGATAAAGTCGGTCGGCGGCCGATCCTGATTGCCTTCGGCATTCTCGGGACGCTGTTCACCGTACCGATCCTGACCACCTTGCACACCATCCAGAGCTGGTGGGGTGCGTTCTTCCTGATCATGGCGGCGCTGATCATCGTCAGCGGCTACACCTCGATCAACGCGGTGGTCAAAGCTGAATTGTTCCCCACCGAAATCCGCGCCCTGGGCGTCGGCCTGCCATACGCACTGACCGTGTCGATCTTCGGCGGCACCGCTGAATACATCGCCCTGTGGTTCAAGAGCATCGGCATGGAAACCGGTTACTACTGGTATGTCACGGCGTGCATCGCGGTGTCGTTGCTGGTGTACGTGACCATGAAAGACACCCGCAAGCATTCGCGGATCGAGACCGACTGACAGCAACATTGATGGCGGCTGTACCGTCCTCTTCGCAGGCAAGCCCGTGAAGAGGACGACTCAGTCTCAAGTCAACTCGGCCGCCGTCTGCTTCGCGTACTTGCCCTGCACGTAAGATGCCCCCGCAATCATCACCACCAGAATCCCCGCCAACACCAGCGACGAGCCGATGGTGCCGAAATCCAGGCCACCCTTTGCATGGGGTTTGGTCAGGAAGTCGCCCAAGGTTGCGCCGAATGGCCGCGTCAACACGAACGCCACCCAGAACAGCAGCACCGACGAAATCTTCGTGAAGTATTTCAACAGCACCACCAGCGCAATGGTCGAACCGATCAACAGTGCGCCGCCGGCAAAACCCAGGCCCGAGTCGTCGGCCAGGTAATCGCCAAGCGCCGTGCCCAGGGTGTTGGAAAACAGAATCGCCATCCAATAGAACATCTCACCCCGGAAGGTCTGGACCTTGGTGACGTTCAGCGAATCGCCGCTCAAGCGCCAGGCCGCGAAAATCCCCAGCAGAATCGCAATCAGGATCATCGAACCCGTGGCGTAGCCCAATTCAAGGGTGCGGTCCATGAAGTCGGACATGGTGGTGCCGGCGGTGCTGGTCGACAGAATCACGATCCAGTACAGCACCGGCTTGTAAGTTTTGGACATCAACTGCGTGACCAGCGTCAGCACAAAGACGCTGATCAGGATCAGCGAGCTGATGGCGTAACCGACATTAAGGGTCATCGACAACAAATCCCCCGCGGTTTCACCCAGGGTCGTTGCGCAGATTTTCATGACCCAGAACGCCAGGGTGATCTGAGGAAGTTTATTCATTCAAGGCAAGCTCCAGTTCGTGACGGTCGTTTCTTCGGTTTATTGACCGGTGCGCAGACTGGCGGTGGAGCGGTGAAAAATAGGTAAGTGCAGGATGAAAATTCTGTCACGCAGACAAGAGAGCCCGATTAATCGCTGGTTAATGCCCAGTACGCATCCTGCCCCCGTCTGATCAATTCATTGCGCTGTGCAAACTGGAGTTACCCATGAAAACCAAACTGATGGTCGTTCTGGCCCTCTCTGTGCTGGCCGCCAATACCTTCGCCGCCGATGGTTACGACCGCACCGGTTCCGCCGTCTTCACTGCACAAAGCAACGTCGCTGGCGATAGCCGCACCGACGCAGCCACAGTCGCTACCGACAGCGTCGATCGCACCGATGCAGCTCGCACCAACTGATCCCTGAGCGCACCACACAGCCCGGCTTTGGCCGGGCTTAGTTATTTCTGGAGCAAGCAAAACCCAGTGATCTCCACAAAACCCACACTGATTGAGGATGGACTGGAAATCTGCCGCTGGCCCTTGCACCATGCTCACCTCCCGAACGCCCTCAGGAATTCACTCCATGCCCGACGACATTCATTTCTACGAACCCGCCAACGGCCACGGCCTGCCCCATGACCCGTTCAACGCCATCGTCGGCCCGCGTCCCATCGGCTGGATTTCCTCCCAGGACGCCAACGGTCGCCTGAATCTAGCGCCCTACAGCTTCTTCAATGCCTTCAACTACATTCCGCCGATCATCGGGTTCTCCAGTGTCGGGCGCAAAGACAGCCTGAACAACATCGAGCAGACCGGCGAGTTCGCCTGGAACCTGGCGACGCGTCCGCTGGCCGAGCAGATGAACCAGAGCTGCGCCATGGTCGGGCCGGAAGTCAACGAGTTCGAACTGTCCGGGCTGACCACCGCCGCGTCGAAGATCATTCAGGTGCCACGGGTCGCCGAAAGCCCGGTGTCCTTCGAGTGCAAGGTCACGCAGATCATTCAGTTGCAGCGCGCCAACAAGGAAGTGGTGCCGAGCTGGCTGATTCTCGGCGAAGTGGTCGCCGTGCACATCGCCAAATGGCTGTTGAAGGATGGGGTGTACGACACCGCCGCGGCAGAACCGATTCTGCGCGGCGGCGGGCCAGCGGATTATTTTCAGCTGGGGCCAGAGGCACTGTTCAAGATGTTCCGCCCGGGGGCGGTCAAGTGATTACCAGAGCAGGTCGGCGTCTTGTTTGACGTCTTTGAGGTGGGTCAGCTCTTTGGCCGCGGCCTCGTCGGCTTCATGAGCGGTCTTGAACGTCTGGCCTTCCAGCACTTTGTGAAAAACCGGGGCACCGGAACCACCGAGGGCTTTGACGGCAATCGCGGCGTGGTAACCGCCCTCGCTCGGTACTACTGCTGAAACGGCTTCGAAGTGTTCAAAAGCTTTACGTGCCATGTCGCGGATCCTGGCTAATGGAGAGTTGCGCCATTAAACCCTCAACCGGCCAGTTTGTGTACCGCTGCCTGGGACTGGCCGAGGGCCTGGGTCGCCGAGACATCCTTGAAAGTATGGAAATCCAGGCTGTTGACCACCATTTCCTGCACCAGCTCGGCAAAAATCTGCATCGCCGGGCTGCCGAAGTAAGCGGTCATCGCCTGTTGGCTGGCCCAGAAACCGGACACCAGCCACAGCTCGGGATCACATTGCGAGTGCTGCAGGGCGAAGCTCAGGCAACCCGGCGCGTTGCGCGACGGTTCGATCAGGGCGCTCAGACGCGCACCGAGTTCTGCCGAACGCCCGGCGCGGGCGCGAACGAAGGCCATATGACTGACGGGGATCTGCGTAGACATGTTCAACCCTCCCAGGGAGTCGAGTGGCAGCCGTGGGACGGGCTGCGACAGGATCCAAGATTAGGCGGCGCATCACAGTCAGCGTTAGTCGATTTCTGCCGGCTTATTGCACAATCCTGCGCAACTGCAAAAAGCCTCTGTAACAGCGCGCAAAGTACTGTCACACCGCTGTCACACCACTTTTAAGCAAGTTTCATCCACGTTGCCCTGCTATGACAGCCTCGTGTATTCACCCCGCGCAGAATCAGGCAAGCTTTTGACAGGATGTGTCTACCGCTGTCCCTTGCACAAATTTAAGCTCGGCCCATGACCAACACTTCACGGAGGATTCCCTGCATGTCGTCGCTCGATCACTTTCAGGCTCCGCTTCCCGCTGACATGGAAAAACAGCGCGCGGAACTGGCCGACCTCATCCGCCGCAACACCATGGACGATGGCTCCTACGCCACTGCCGTCGGTTCGCTGTTCATGTCGCGTCACAGCAAATCCCATGATTTCGCCCCGGGGCTGGCCCAACCGGCCCTGTGCATCATGGCCCAGGGGCGCAAGGAAGTTCGGCTGGCGGACGAGTACTTCAATTACGACCCGCTGAATTACCTGGTGGTATCAGTCTCGATGCCCTTGAGCGGACGGGTGGTGAATGCCTCGCCCGAAGAACCGATCCTCGCGGTGCGGCTGGACATCGACCCGGCGGAAATCACCGCGCTGATTGCCGACGCCGGCCCCATCGGCCTGCCCACACGGCCCACGGGCCGAGGCCTGTATGTCGAGCGGATCGACGCGGCCATGCTCGACGCCGTGCTGCGTCTGGCGCGTTTGCTGGACACACCGAAAGACATCGCCATGCTCGCGCCGCTGATTCGTCGGGAGATTCTGTATCGGCTGTTACGCAGCCAGCAGGGACATCGGCTGTATGAGATTGCCATCGCCAACAGCCAGAGCCATCGCATCAGCCAGGCGATCAAATGGCTCAACGGCAATTATGAGCAACCGCTGCGCATCGACGACCTGGCGCGGGAAGTGAACCTGAGCGTGTCGACGCTGCATCACCGCTTCAAGGCGATGACGGCGATGAGCCCGCTGCAGTATCAGAAACAGCTGCGCCTGCAAGAAGCGCGACGGTTGATGCTGGCCGAAGGGCTGGAAGCGTCGGCGGCGGGATATCGAGTGGGGTATGAAAGCCCTTCGCAGTTCAGCCGGGAGTACAGCCGATTGTTCGGGGCACCGCCGCTGCGGGATTTGGCGCGGTTGCGGTTGTCCGTGTAATCAGATTCACACCCTGTAGGAGCGAGGCTTGCCCGCGAAGGCGTCGTATCAGCCAGCATCAATGCTGAGTATGAAATAGCCTTCGCGGGCAAGCCTCGCTCCTACGAGGATGGGGGTGTTTGTTCAGGCGCTCAGTACTCGGCACGCCTCAGCCGGCAAGGTCACCGACACCGGATTGCCAATGCTTAACCCAACGTCCTGACACGGCGTGCTCAACGCGGTAAACGACACCCCGGAACACTCGACAGTGGTTTCGATGGTCGCGCCGATATCTCGCACAAACGTCACCTTACCCAGCAAGCGATTCCCCGCCGTGGCCTGCGGTTGCGACAGTTGCAGGTCTTCGGGGCGAATCAGCATTTTCACCTTCTCCCCCACCACAATGCTGCTGCAGATCGGCACTTGCAGCGCATCGCCGCCGGGCAAGCTGACCTTGCCGTTACCCAGCGCCGTGGCCGGGAAAATATTCCCCGAACCGATGAAGTCCGCGACGAATTCATTGGCCGGGTGCCGATAAATCTCAATCGGCGTGCCCACCTGCTGCACCCGATGTTCACCCAGCACCACCACGATATCGGCCATGGTCATGGCTTCGCGCTGGTCGTGGGTGACCATGATGGTGGTGATGTTCAAACGCTGTTGCAGTTGACGGATTTCCACCTGCATCGACTCGCGCAGCTTGGCGTCCAGCGCCGACAGCGGTTCGTCGAGCAGCAGGATTTTCGGCCGCGAGGCAATCGCCCGGGCAATCGCCACACGCTGACGCTGACCGCCGGAGAGTTTCGCCACCGGGCGATCAATCATTTCCTGCAGTTGAATCAGCTCAAGCAACTCCACCACCCGCGCCTGCTGATCGGCCTTGCTGACCCCACGCAGTTTCAACGGATAGGCAATGTTCTCCCCCACCGTCATGTGCGGAAACAGTGCCAGCGATTGAAACACCATGCCGAAATTGCGCTGATGCGCAGGGGTATGGCCGATGTCTTCACCGTCCAGGCGAATCTCGCCGCCGGTCAGGGTTTCGAGCCCGGCGATCATCCGCAGCAAAGTGGTTTTACCACAGCCCGACGGGCCGAGAAAACACACCAGTTTGCCCTCGGGCAAATGCAGGTTCACATCCTTTACCGCGCAGGCCGAGCCGTAATGTTTCTCGACGTTTTCCAGAATCAGACCAGTCATTTGAATCACCTCAAGAAATCAGAACGAAACGCCGCCTTCGCCAACCAACTTTTCCAGCGCCCAAATGAGCACGAAGTCGATCAGCACGATCAGCACGGCAAACGAGAAAACGGTAGGGTCGAGCGAAGACACGGTGCGGCTGTACATCCAGATCGGCACGGTCATGACGTCGATGGTGTAGAGGAAATAGGTCACGGTGAATTCGTTGAACGAGACGATGAACGCCAGCAGCATGCCCGCCAGAATCCCCGACTTCATCAACGGCACCACCACATCGACAATCGCCCGAGTCGGTGAAGCGCCGAGCATTTGCGCGGCCTCTTCGACTTCGCTGCCAATGGAAAGCATCGCTGCCGTGCAGTTCTTCACCACGAACGGCAGCGCCAGAATCACATGGGCGATCACCAGCCGCGAAGTGGTTATCTGGAACGGCAGACTGTCGAATACCAACAGCAAGGCCAGGCCCAACACCACCATCGGGAACACCAGTGGCAGCGACATCAATTGCAGCGCCACGGCCTTGCCACGGAACTCGCAACGGGTCAGTGCGTAAGCCGCCGGCACCGCGATGATCGTGGCGAAGATCATGGTCAGGCAGGCCACCAGCAAACTGGTGCTCATGGCTTTGCCCAGGCTCAGCACATCACTGGCGTCCGGCGAGACGAAGGTGTGCCAGGCGGCCTTGTACCATTGCAGGCTGTAGCTGCTGGGCGGAAAGTCGAGGTTCGACGCGCCGCTGAACGACATGACGATCATGGTCAGGATCGGCAATACCGCCAGCAGCAGAATGAAGCCCGAGAGGATGCCGGCGAACTTGCCGGTATCGCCCGGCAACAGCGACTGACGCTTCTTGATCAAGGTGCTCATTGGGAAGCCTCCAGCATGCGCCGACGACGGCCAGTGATGTATTCGGACAAGGTCATGATTGCCAGGGTGGTAACGATCAGCACCACGCCGGCAGCGGACGCGGCAGGCCAGTTCATCAGCGGGGCGATCTGGTCATGGACCATCACCGCCAGCATCGGCACACGCCGACCGCCGAGCAACAAAGGCACCACGAAACTGCTGGCGTTGTAGGCGAACACCAGCGTCGCGCCGGTGATGATCCCCGGAAAACTCATCGGCAACACCACTTGGCGAAACACCTGCAGGCGACTGGCGCCCAAGGTTGCAGCGGCTTCTTCGTAAGTGCGGGCGACACCGCGCATCGCGCTGGCAATCGGCAGCACGGCCAACGGAAACGCGGTTTGCACCAGGCCCATCAATACGCCGTTCTGGTTGTACAGCAGCATGATCGGCCGCTTGATCAGGCCCAGGCCCATCAGCGCCTGATTGAGCATCCCGCCCGGGCCGAGAATCACCAGCCAGCCGTAGCTTTGCAGCAACAGGTTGACCAGCAATGGCAACAGCACCGCCGCGAGGAAAATCCGCCGCACGAACGGTGAGGTCAGCCGCGACATGGTGTAGGCCACCGGGATCGCCAGCAGCACCGCGATCACCGCGCTGATCAGCGCCAGGCGCAGAGTCAGCAGCAAGGATTTGAGGTAGTACGGTTCCAGCAATTGCGCGTAACTGGCCAGGCTGAAGCCGGACCACTCCGCACCTTTGGTGCCGACGCTCATGCGCAGCACCAGGAGGCTGGCGGCAATCAGCACGCCGAGAAACAGCATCGACGGCGAGAGGAAAAACCACGCACGCACTGTCGGTGAGACACCCTGATTAGCGCGCGTGGGTGCGACGCTTACCGGATGGGTCAGAGGTTGGTGTTCCATAGCAAGGGTCTCGTCAATGGAAAGCAGCTGGCAAACACAGCCCTCAAAACCGCCGTGAATCCTGTGGGAGCGGGCTTTGTGGCGAGGGGGCTTGCCCCCGTTCGACTGCGAAGCAGTCGTAAACCATCTCATGCGGTACACCTGATGCACCGCAATGACAGGATTCAGGGCCGCTTCGCGCCCCAACGGGGGCAAGCCCCCTCGCCACAAAAGCCCGCTCCCACATTTGATTTGCGGTGCTCTCAGGGCTTGTGTTCGCCACTCGATCAGGAAGAAAAGATTTCCGTGTAACGACGAATCCATTGGTCATGCACGGTGGCCAGGAAGGCGTTGTCGTGCATGATCGCCTTCTCGGCAATCTGCTCCGGCGTAAGGATGTACGGGCTCTTGCGGGCTTCGGCGGAGATGATCGCCTTGGCGTTGACCGGACCGTTGTAGATGTCTTCGGCCATCTTGCCCTGCACCAGCGGGTCCAGAGAGTGGTTGATGAAGGCGTAGGCCAGGTCGGTATCGCCCGGACGGTTTTTCGGCATCACCGAGAGCATCAGGTCGGTGTAGAAACCTTCCTTCATGCCGAACGTGGCGCCCAGACCGTAGGCCGGGTCGCGGATCTGTTTGGGGAAAAACGCCGGCGCGTACAAGCCGCCCATGTCCAGGGACCCGGTGCGGAACAGCTCGGCGATCTGGTTCGGGTTTTCACCCAGGGTCACCACGCGGCTCTTGAGCTCGGCGAGTTTCTTGAAGCCTGGCTCGATGTTGTGTTCGTCACCACCGGCCAGTTTGGCGGCGATGATGATCAGGTCCATGGCTTCGGTCCAGTTCGGCGGCGGCAGGAAAATGTTCGGCGCCAGGTCGGCGTCCCACATCGCGGCATAGCTGTCCGGGGCTTCTTTCTGGGTACGGGTGCTGTAGACCAGGCTGTTGCACCACAGCAGGTAACCGATACCGTGGCCATTGGCGCCGGTGCGATATTTCTCCGGCACGTCCACCAGGTTGGGGATGCGGTTGAGGTCGGGTTTTTCCAGCAGGTTGGCGGCGGCCAGGCCTTCGGCGCCGACGCCGGCCAGGGTGATGATGTCGTACTGTGGACGATCACCGCCGGCCTTGAGTTTGGCGACCATTTCCGAAGTACTGCCGGTACGGTCAGCGATGACCTTGCAGCCGTACTTGTCTTCGAAGGTCGCCGCAATATTGCGCAGTGCTGCCAGGCCAGTGTCATCGGACCAGGTCAGCAGGCGCAGGGTCTTGCCCGTAAAGCGCGTGTCGCTGGCATTGGCCCGGATGAACGGCATGCTCATGGCTGCCGCGGCTACCGACGCCACACCCACGGTTTTGATGAATTGACGTCTGTTCAGATCATGCTTGCCCATGAAGGACTCCCTTTGTTTTTTTAAGTATGAGGTTGGTCGCAACCGTTGCATCCGCGCGGCCAGATCGGCTTGAAGTCCCCGGTTTCAAAGGACTTGAGCTTGACCTGCGGGTTCATCCTGAGGTCGTGCAAAACACCTGACTATCGATAAATACTCATTGAAGCCATGACGTAAGTGCATGCCTCCTTTCGAGGCATGCGCTCACCGTTTTCGTGCTGTCAGACGGCCCGAATCACGTGTTTGATTTCCTGGAAAGCCTGCAAACCCCACGGCCCCAATTCGCGGCCGATGCTGCTCTGTTTGTAGCCACCCCAGGCGGTCTGCGGGAAGATCACTTGCGGCGCGTTGATCCACACAAGCCCCGCCTGCAAAGCGTTGGCGACCCGATCGGCGGCCTCGCTGTCGCGCGTGACCACACTGGCTACCAGACCGAACGGGCTGTCGTTGGCCAAGGCAATCGCCTCGGCTTCAGAGCTGAAACTGCGCACGCAAATCACTGGGCCGAAAATCTCTTCGCACCACAACGCACTCTCGAGGGGCGCGTCGACGAAAACGGTTGGCTGCAAAAAATAACCGCGCGACAGGTCTGCCGGACGATTGCCGCCGCAGATCAGCTTCGCGCCAGCGCTCAAACCGCGATCGATGTGGCCCAGCACCCGCTGGTATTGCGCCTGGTTGACCAGTGCGCCCATCTCCACGTTCGGGTCGAACGGGTCGGCCACGCGGATGGCTTCGGCACGGGCCTTCAATCGCGCAACAAATTCATCCGCCAACTCATCGGCGACGAGCACGCGACTGGTCGCGGAACACATCTGCCCGGCGTTGAAGAAACCGCCGCCACAGGCCACTTCCACAGCCAGTTCGATATCAGCATCGGCGAGCACCAACAGCGAGGATTTACCGCCCAGTTCCAGGCTCACGCCTTTCACGGTTTCCGCCGCCCGCTGCATCACCTGCACGCCCACCGCGTTGCTGCCGGTGAAGGAAATCTTGGCGATGCGCGGGTCAGCCGACAGCGGTGCGCCGACCGCAAGGCCGGTGCCGCAGACCAGGTTGAACACACCGTTTGGCACACCGGCCTCGGCAATGATCGTCGCCAGTTCCAGCTCCGGCAGCGGCGTCACTTCAGACGGTTTGAGCACCACGCAGCAACCGGCGGCCAGGGCCGGGGCGAGTTTCCAGGCGGTGGTGACCATCGGGAAATTCCACGGCACGATCAGCCCCACCACACCGCACGGTTCGCGGCGCAAACGGGCGCTGAAATCGTCGCTCGGCAATGCCACGGCGCTGTCTTGTTTCGCGTCCAGGCCTTCAGCCAGACCGGCGTAATACTCGAAGGTGGCGATCACGTCGTCGACGTCGATGGCCGCTTCGAACAGCGGTTTGCCGTTGTTGCTCGACTGCAACTTCATCAACTGTTCCCGCCCGGCCTGCACGCCCGCGGCGATTCTGCGCAGGATCGCCCCGCGCTCGGCACCGGTGGTTTTCGACCATTGCTTGAAAGCGTTGGCCGCAGCGGTGACGGCCTGATCGACAGCGCGTGCATCGCCGCCGTTAACGGTGGTTAGCAGGGCTTCGGTCGCCGGGTTGATCACACGCAGATGTTCGTTGCCAGCGGACCATTGGCCGTCGATGAACAGGCCATCAAGAGTGGTAGGAAAACTCATTGCGACACCGCCTTCATCCACTGGGTCTGGTCGACTTCAATCAGGGTCGGGCCCTGACGATCGGTGGCCAGGCGCAACGCATCACGCAATCCGTCAACACTGCTGACCGCTTCGGCCGCACAGCCCAGCGCTTTGGCCACACCGATGAAATCGGGGGTGTAGATGTCCACGCCCACCGGCTCGATGGCGCGGTTGACCATGTATTTCTTGATCTCTTCGTAGCCCTGGTTATTCCACAGCAACACGATCACCGGCGTACGCGCTTCCACCGCACTGGCCAGTTCCGGCAGGGTGAATTGCAGGCCGCCGTCGCCGATCAGGCACACCACCGGCGGACGCGTGCCGCCTTCGACGCTGCCACCGAGCCAGGCGCCAATCGCCGCCGGCAAGGCGTAACCGAGGGTGCCGTAACCGGTGGACGAGTTGAACCAGCGACGCGGACGCTCCGGGTTGAAGGTCAGGTTGCCGGTGTACACCGGTTGGGTCGAATCGCCGACGAACACCGCGTTCGGCAATTCGTACAGCACGGTTTCCAGGAAGCGGGTCTGGGCCAGGGTCGGGGCGTCCCAGGTCGCGGCGAGTTCTTCTCGCAAGCGAGCGGCGCGCACCTGGCCCCAGTCGTTGCGGCGTTCGGCCAGCGACTTGTGGGACAGCGCGCTCAGCAGGGCCTGGGCGGCATTGCGCGAGTCGGCCACCAACGCCACCTTCGGCGGGTAATTACGCACGGTCTGGTCTGGGTCAATGTCCACGCGCAGCAGCACGCCCGGGATTTCGAAGCCGCCGGCAAAGGTGACGTCGTAATCGGTTTCGGCCAGTTCGGTGCCGATGGCCAGCACCACGTCGGCCTCGGCCACCAGCGCGCGGGTGGCCACCAGGCTTTGGGTCGAACCGATCAGCAGCGGATGGCTGGATTCGAGCATGCCTTTGGCATTGATGGTCAAGGCCACTGGCGCATCCAGCAGCTCGGCCAGTTCAGTCAGCTCGGCCGCCGCATCGATGGCGCCGCCACCCGCGAGAATCAATGGGCGTTTGGCACCGGCCAGCAGGTCGGTCATGCGGCTGATCGCGCTGGGCGAGGCACCGGCACGATCGATGTTCACCGGCACGCTGGCGAGCAGATCATCGGCCTCTTCGACCAGTACGTCCAACGGGATTTCGATGTGCACCGGACGCGGGCGACCGGCCTGGAACAGCGCGAAGGCCCGCGCCAACACGCCCGGCAATTCCGCCGCCGACATCAAGGTATGGGAGAACGCCGCCACGCCGCCGACCAGTGCGCTCTGGTTCGGCAGCTCATGCAGCTTGCCGCGCCCACCGCCCAATTGGCTGCGTGTTTGCACGCTAGAGATCACCAGCATCGGGATCGAGTCGGCGTAAGCCTGGCCCATGGCGGTGGTGATGTTGGTCATGCCGGGGCCGGTGATGATGAAGCACACGCCCGGTTTGCCGCTGGTGCGGGCATAACCGTCGGCCATGAAACCGGCGCCCTGTTCGTGACGTGGAGTGACGTGGTTGATGCTCGAACGGGCCAGCCCGCGATACAGCTCCACGGTATGCACCCCGGGAATGCCGAACACCTGCTCGACCCCGTAATCTTCGAGTAACTTGACCAATACTTCGCCGCACGTCGCCATGTGTTTGCCCTTTTTGTTCGTTTGAGACGCCGGGCCTGCGCAGTGTTTATGATGGATTGGCAGGCCCGGGAATGGCCTCATTGGAACGGGCGACACGTAGCCGCAACAATGGATAAAAAGTCATACTAGCCATGTCCTCACGTCATACCTTGGATCCCAATGAAACGACTGCCTCCCCTGCCGGCGCTGCACACTTTTCTGATCACCGCGCAGTGCTGCAACTTCACCCGGGCCGCCGAACAGCTGCACATCACCCAAGGCGCGGTGAGCCGGCAGATCGCCGGGCTGGAAGATCATCTGGGTTATGAGCTGTTCATTCGCCAGGCGCGGGGCTTGAGCCTGACCGCCGAAGGACGTGAGTGGTTGCCACGGGTGCAGCAGATTTTCGGCCTGATCGACGAGGCCGTGGAGCAGATCGGCGAGAAGCGCGAAACCTTGCAACTCAAGGCGCCGACCTGCGTGATGCGCTGGCTGTTGCCGCGCCTGTTGCAGTGGCAAAAGGAACGTCCGGATGTGCCGGTGGAGTTGACCACCACGGTGAAACACGGCGTGGATTTTCATCGCGAGCAGTTCGATGCGGCGGTGATGTACGGCGCGCCGCCGGACAGCTCGCTGGCCTCCCATCATTTGTTCGATGAGCAACTGACGCCGGTTTGCTCCCGTCCTCTGCTGGAAGGTCCCGTGCCACTTTTAACCCCCGATGATCTGGAGCACCATCTGTTGCTGCATCCGACTCGCGATGAAAGGGACTGGAAAGCCTGGCTCAAAACTGCCGACGTTCACTTAAGCAATGTCGGCAAGGGGCAGCATTTCGAAACCCTGGATCTGGCCATGTCGATGGCTTCTCAGGGCACAGGTGTAGCGATCGGAGATTGGTCGTTGATTGGCGATGACTTGCGCGCCGGGCGGTTGGTGATGCCGTTTGCACTGAAAGTACGTACAGGATTGGCCTACTACCTTGTCCACCCTCAACGACCGGCCCCGAGCGCTCCGTTGGCTGAGCTGCTCGATTGGCTGCAAGCTCAGGCGCGTGCTACGTCATAGGCGAGCAGCCACTCAACGCCAGGCAATTGCACCCAGGTAATTCAGCATGGCCGTATAGCGCCCGGCCATTGCCTGAATCGACAGCACATCACGAATCAATTGCGGCTCGTTCGTTTGTAAAAAGTGCTCGTACGCCGTCAATAGTTTTTGTGCTTCTTGCACCCAGTTTCGAGTGACCTGATCGAGCGATGCAATGGCTTCAAGTTTCTGCAGGCGACTGCCCGCATCCTGGATCTGGGCCTCGGTATCTGTCAGCGCCTTTTGCACCTCATCCAGTCGGGTTCGAACACCGTCTCGAGCCTGTGTCAGGTTGGAGTAGCGGCGTCCATTCTCAATCCCTTCCAGATTGCCTTTGAGGCGTGCGAGCACCAGTTCAAGGAATTCACGATCCGGCTTTTTGGTGGTCACCAGTTTGATTGCCGACTCGATTTCCCGTGCACTAGGGATCAGGCTATCAAAAATATCCAGCCAACCCGGGGCCTGGAAATGCTCAATCTGAGCATCAATGGTACGCTTTTCCTCCTGAAGCTTTGCCTGATCTTCCCTGTACCCGGCACCTGCCTGCTCCACGCGTATGCGTCGATCCGTTTCGATCCGGACCAGATCGATACCATCTTCGGCAAAACGGATGGCCTCCAGATTGCCCAATCCCTGATGTAAATACTGGGTGGCAGTCTGTATCGGCCCCCGCGTACTCTCAACACGACGCGCGCAGTATTTCACCAGCTCAATGAGCTTCTCTTCACGCAGGCTGGCCGTTGCGGAGGGATGACTCTGAATCTCTTCAAGGCGCGCCAGCACGCTGGCGAACCCGACGTTACCCAGCGACGCAACGGCCCTTTTTATATGGTCGCCTATGTGCTGATCATCGGTATTGAGCTGAGCACGCAGGCGCAAAGTCTTGTCCATTACCGCCGGCAAAAAGGCAAACGTATTATCGGCCACCAAGGTATTGAAGTGGCTTTGGCTCGCCTTCATCACCTGCCGGTCGGGTGTCGCGTAATCAGGAGCGCCGTTAACAGCATTGTTCATCATGAACATTTCATCCTTGAAATATTAAAAATAGAATTTAACCAACCACTTCATTGAAAACCTTTGACAGGGCTCTGGCATGCCCTTGAATAACATCCCAAGGCTCGACCACCGTCTGCAAGTCCAAAACCAATATATTTAAATCAAATGCATTATCGACTTGAGCCAAACGGATAGCAGACTCCTGAACATTGACCCACAGGATCGCCCATACATCCTCCAGATTCTTCGCGCCTTTCTCTGCATCCACCATCAGCGACTTTATATTACTCAATTGCCCAGCCAGACCGCTCAACAACGTCGAAAGAGTTGCCCCTTCCATTCCTTTCAGCAATTCGGCCCGACGCTCGTTCAAGGTATTTTTCAGACCTCTGACAGTTTCCGCCTTCGATCCGAATATACCTCCGGTAACAGCAACACCGATAGGGCCGAACACCAACCCCGTAAAGGCATACCCGACCAGGCTATCGTACTCCGCGACTTTCTCTGCAATCTGTTGATCCAAGTCTTTAATCTGATCTCTTAGATTTTTAAGCCGCTTGGGCTCTTCGATACCAGCCTTTTCAATATTGCCCAGTTTGGCATCGACTATTGGTATGAGATCTGCTGAAATCTTGCGGGAAAATTCGACGGCCAACGCTTTGACGGCCGTTATGCGGGTATAAAAAACTTCAATATCACTTTTCATTCTCCCGAGATACCTGACCAGACTTTGTACCTTCTCTGTGTCGGAGTTCCCCATCGGGATAGCCATCAATACCGCACGTTCCGCGTCCGATAAGGTATCGATCGTGCCGCTTAAATCCTTGTACCCGCTGAATTTCTCCAGATGACCGATCACCAGCCGTCCGGTGTTGATGAACCCCTTGGCAAAAAGATCCAGCCGTGTCCCCAGGTCTTTGGTATCGCGCTCCAGCGTTGCCCAGGAAAGCGCATGCTGATGAATTTTCTGATGCAAATTCTGAATGTCACGAGGCTCCAGTCCATCCACATTGATCGGGGTATAACCGAGCAGTTTTTCTACGGCGCTCAGGTCAACCGGTTGGAGAAGGCTCTGGCTGACATACTTTCTGATGGCAACGATATTTTCCTTTTTAACAATAAAGGTTCCATCCTGGTAATGAGGTGCATCGTAACCCGCCATAACACCAAAATATTGAACAGGTACATATTTTGCCGCTTCCGTGACCGTATCCACGCCTTGTAGTTCTGCAACCGCTTCTAGCGCAACGCGCGTTAATTTAGTTTCAGTATCTTCTGCCGCATCCGCGCCTTGTAGTTCTACAAACGACTCCAGCGCAGCACGCCTTATCTCACTTCCCTGATCGTGACCCATAGTGCCATCCCTAACAGCTTCAGCTGACCGAGTTATATATCAATAAATTACAGGATTTACATTTCCCACCACGCATCGTGGCAGAACCCACGGTAACCTTCTAAATCCTCCTCATCAACTCTCCACATAAGGGCGCAGACTGTAGGAAATCAAACCCACGACACTGCCGATTTTTAACCTTACGAAAAAACCACAATACGCAAACACCCCACTAACTAACCCAAACTAGAAAAGTTACCGAAAGACACATTTTCAACACGCATAAAAAAGCACAAGTCACCGAAATAACTTGTGCTTCTTGTTTCGCGATATATCAGTAGCCGACGGTGAATCGCTGTCGCGCGTGGGACATACTTTCAACTTCATCCAGCATCGCGATTGCATAATCGGCAAAACTAATCCAGCTTCGCCCTTGTGCACTGACCAGTAAGTCGTTTTTGCCTAGCCGAAACTTGCCCGTACGCTCACCTTCGACAAACTCCGCCGACGGCGACAGGAAGGTCCAGTCCAGCTCCTTTTCCTGATGCAAGGTATTGAGGAACTCGGCACCGGCGCTGGCCTCAGCCTTGTACTCCGGCGGAAAGCCTTCACTGTCGATCACTCGAGTACCGTCCGGCAGCAACAGCGAACCGGCACCGCCCACCACCAGCAGACGTTTGACACCGGCCTTCTTCACCGGCTCGATAACCGCGCTGGCGGGGATGGTAGAGAAATGCGCCGCGCTGATCACCACGTCATGGCCGGCTACTGCCGCTTGCAAAGCCACGGCATCGAGCACGTCGACGTTTTTGCTGACGACACCGGCACGCTGGCCGATTTTCGAGGTGTCGCGGGCGATGGCGGTGACGCTGTGACCGCGACGCAGGGCTTCTTCCAACAGTTGGCTACCGGCACGACCGGTGGCACCGATGATTGCGATTTTGCTCATGACGTTCTCCAGTTGGCTTGGGTGAATCTGTATTGATGTGTATGGCACGGGGCGACGAAAATCCTGTGGTGCGAGGCTTGCCCGCGAAGAAGGCGCCGCGGTTTTTTCAGGGATTACGCGTCATCGTTCTTCGCGGGCAAGCCTCGCTCCTACAGGTTCTGCG
The DNA here is from genome assembly GCF_016861935.1 of Pseudomonas sp. 008. Taxonomy (NCBI): domain Bacteria; kingdom Pseudomonadati; phylum Pseudomonadota; class Gammaproteobacteria; order Pseudomonadales; family Pseudomonadaceae; genus Pseudomonas; species Pseudomonas sp. 008. The sequence goes on from NZ_BOMA01000007.1 coordinate 176,259, forward strand.
TCGCCCCCCTCGCCACTGTTCAGCGGATTACCACTTCATCTCGCCCTTGGCGACTTTGGCACTCAGCTCCAACGAGCTTTCTTCGCCCAGGGTCGGGTAGCGTTTTTTCATCGCGCCGATCAGTTCGGCTGAATCTTTCGCCTTGGCGGTTTCTTCGTCGAAAGCCTTGATGTAATCAGCGGTGAACTGCACAGCCGCCAGAGAGCGAGCGCTCTCACCGAGGTAGTGACCCGGCACGATGGTGTTCGGCTTCAAGGCTTCGATCGTGTGCAACGTCGTCAGCCAATCGGCATGAGACTGCGGGGTCTGGGTATCAGCCATCCACACATGAATGTTCTCGGCGACAACCACGCCACCGACCACTGCCTTGATCGACGGTATCCACACAAAGCTGCGATCCGGTTGCTTGCCATCCAGGCCGAGCACCTGCAGTTTCTGCCCTTCCAGCATCAGGCTATCGCCCTTGAGCACGTGCGGCACGATGGTTTTGTTCGGCACGTCGGCGCCCATTTTCGGACCCCAGAACGCCAGTTTGCCGTCGACGGTTTTCTTGATGTGATCAACGGTCGGTTGCGAGGCCAGCACTTTGGCTTTCGGGAACGCCTGGGTGATGGTGTCGAGGCCGAAGTAGTAATCCGGGTCACCGTGGCTGATGTAGATGGTGGTCAGTTGCTTGCCGCTGGCGCGGATTTTTTCCACCACTTGTTCGGCCTGGGATTTGCCGAATTGTGCGTCCACCAGAATCGCTTCCTTCTCGCCACTGACCAGTACCGAGGTCACCGGGAAGATTGCGTTGGTGCCCGGGTTGTAGACGTCCAGGGTCAGGGTCGACGCCGCAGCGGCATGGGCCGCGAAGCCCAGTGCCGCGGTTGTCAGAAGAATGCGTTTGATTGAAGTGAAGCCGATCATCTGTTGCTCCGTTGTCCGAATGCCGTGCTTGGCGATGGGACAGAGCTTAGTTGCCTGGTTCGATACAAAAAATGCGATGCTTGAACATAGTTTGTTTCTGAAAGCGGGCAAATCATGGATCGTCTACAAGCAATGCGGGTGTTCGTTACGGTGGTGGACCTGGGCAGCCAATCGGCCGCCGCCGATCACCTGGACCTGTCGCGGCCGGTGGTTTCACGGTATCTGGCGGAGCTGGAAGATTGGGTCGGCGCACGCCTGATGCACCGCACCACGCGCAAATTGAGCCTGACCGCCGCCGGCAGCGAAATCCTGCCCCGGTGCCGGCAGATGCTCGATTTATCCAGCGACATGCAAGCCGCCGTCAGCGAGCCGGACGACGCACCGCGCGGCCTGCTGCGGATCAGCGTCAGCACCTCGTTCGGCCAGGCGCAACTGGCGGATGCCATGGCCGCCTACGTCAAACGTTACCCCGGCGTAAGCATCGATCTGCAAATGCTCGACCGCACGGTGAACCTGGTGGATGAGCGCATCGACCTGGCCATCCGCACCAGCAACGACCTGGACCCGAATCTGATCGCCCGGCGCCTGACGGTGTGCCGCTCGGTGATCTGCGCCTCCCCCGCTTACCTGCGCGAGCACCCGGCGCCGCAGCGGGTCGAAGACCTGAGCCTGCACAATTGCCTGACCCACTCCTACTTCGGCAAAAGCCTCTGGCATTTCGAGCAGGATGGCGAACCGGTCTCGGTGCCGGTGCAGGGCAACATCAGCGCCAACGAAGCCAGCACGCTGTTGCGCGCGGCGATGGCCGGGGCCGGCGTGGCGATGCTGCCCAGTTACCTGGCCGGCATGCATATCCACAGCGGCGAACTGATCCGCCTGCTGCCCCAGGCCGAGCCCCGTCAGATGAACATCTATGCGGTGTATGCCTCACGCAAGCACATGCCGGTGGCGTTGCGCAGCATGCTGGATTTTCTGGTGCTCAGATTTCCCGAAGAGCCGGCGTGGGATGTGGGCCTTTAACCGGAGCGAATGTGGGGTGGTTTTGATGGCAACTCACCGGCGCTGACCTATGCTCAAAGCAGTACCCAAGGGTATTCGTTCAGAGGTCAACGCCATGAACATCAAAACAAGAAGATACCTCGCCATTTTCATCACCTGCGCGGCGACGCTGGCGCTGTATGGCACAGCCGCCTGGCGTGTCGAACAGTTGCGCAAAGTGCCCCATGACTTCGCGAGCTGCAACTTCGAGCGCTGCATCCCCCACAGCGCAAGCCTCAACGCCCTCCGGTAACGAACACCTTGTGGTGAGGGGGCTTGTCGGAACGCCGCACCGCCCCGTTCGGCTGCGCAGCAGTCGTAATTCGGTGAATGCGGTGTTCTCATTGAAATGCCGGGGCCGCTTCGCGACCCAACGGGGGCAAGCCCCCTCGCCACAGGGGTCAGGCCTCGCTCTTCTGATCGGCAGCGTCCTGATCGGCCTTCAAGCGGTCGCGAAAAGCCTTGGGCGAGATCCCCACCCGACGTCGGAACAAGCGTGTGAAGTTGGTCGGATCGGAAAACCCCAGCACATCGGACATTTCGTAAATGGTCATGCTGGTGTAGGTCAGCAAGCGCTTGGCCTCCAGCAACTGACGCTCGTGCATGATCTGCAACGCCGGCTGCCCCGCCAGTTCACGGCATGTGCCGTTGAGGTGGGACACGGAGATCCCCAGCCGATGGGCCAGGTCCTCGACCTTGACGTGCTGGCGATAGGTTTCTTCCACCAACTGAATAAAACCGTTGAGGTATTCCCGGGCACGCTGCGGACGCTGATTGGCAGCGCGGCGCTGAATCACCTGACGGCTGACCCACACCATGATCACGCTGACCAGCGAATGCATGAGCATTTCCCGCGCTGGTTGATGGCCGGTGTATTCGCTTTGCAGCGCTGAAAACAGGCTGTTGAGGTACTCGCTGTCCTTGCCCGCCGGGTAGCTTTCGGCTTGGGCCAGGGCATTTACCGAATTGCCCAACTGCGCCTGAAGATGGGCGACCAGCGGCGCGGCCAGGGTGACGACGAACCCTTCGACGTCCTCGGAAAACCGATAACCATGCACCGATAACGGCGGCAGAATGATGATTGCCGGCTCAGCCAATTGTGAGCGTTTCCCTTCGATCTCAAGCTCTGCCTGACCTTTGAAGACGAAGAGCAACTGACACAAATCAGCGTGGCGATGGGGTTTTATTTCCCATTGATGTTCGCGGCTGCGTTTTGAAATGGTTTCACAGTGGAGCAAATCGGGGGTCGGCCAATCCAGGCTTTCACCGTAGAGTTTGAACACCGGAATCGATGGCAGGGCGGGCTTGTTCATCACTTCAATCCAGGCCTCGAAGGTAACGGGGCGATAATCGCACCGATTGGCAGAATGTACAGGTATCGGCTCAGTTTTCACCTTCAATTGACAGACCCGCAAGTGAAAAATGCAAGCACTCGATCCATAAAAATCATCCACCGGCGTTGGTCGCGTGGAGCTTGCGAGTCATAAAAACAATGAAAACACTAAGAACACAAATCGCCATCATCGGCGCCGGCCCCTCTGGTTTGCTACTCGGCCAATTGCTGCATAACGCCGGCATCGACACCCTGATTCTCGAACGCCAGACCCCGGACTATGTGCTGGGACGCATCCGTGCCGGTGTCCTCGAACAAGGCATGGTAGAGCTGTTGCGTCAGGCCGGAGTGGGCCAGCGCATGGACGCCGAAGGGCTGGTCCACACAGGCTTCGAACTGGCCCTGGACGGGCGCCGGGTACACATCGATCTGCAGACCTTGACCGGTGGAAAAACCGTGATGGTGTATGGCCAGACCGAGGTCACCCGCGACCTGATGGCCGCTCGTCGGGACACTGGCGCGCAGACAATTTATTCGGCCGGCAACGTCGTCCCCCACGGCATGAAAAGCGCTGAACCCTATGTGACCTTCGACAAGGACGGCGAAACGTATCGACTCGATTGTGACTACATCGCCGGTTGCGACGGTTTCCATGGCGTGGCGCGGCAGTCGATTCCTGCCGACTGCCTGAAGGTGTTCGAGCGGGTGTATCCGTTCGGCTGGCTGGGGATTCTCGCTGACACTCCGCCAGTTCACGAGGAGTTGGTCTACGCGCGGCATGAACGGGGCTTTGCGTTGTGTAGCATGCGTTCGCCGACACGCACCCGTTATTACCTTCAGGTACCGGCCCAGGATCAGGTCGATGACTGGTCCGACCAACGCTTCTGGGACGAACTCAAATCCCGTCTGCCGGCGGCCCTCGCCGATTTGCTGGTGACCGGCCCGTCGATCGAGAAAAGCATCGCGCCGCTGCGCAGTTTCGTGGTCGAGCCGATGCAGTACGGGCGGATGTTCCTGGTCGGCGACGCCGCGCACATCGTCCCGCCCACCGGTGCCAAAGGCCTGAACCTGGCGGCCAGCGACGTCAGCACGTTGTTCAATATTCTGCTGAAGGTTTACCGCGAAGGCCGTGTTGATTTGCTGGAGAAGTATTCAGAAATCTGCCTGCGGCGGGTGTGGAAAGCCGAACGGTTTTCCTGGTGGATGACCTCGATGTTGCATCGCTTCGACGAGCACGACGCGTTCAGTCAGCGCATCAGCGAATCGGAGCTGGCCTATTTCGTTGACTCCGAGGCGGGCCGAAAAACCATCGCGGAAAACTACGTCGGCCTTCCATACGAGGCTATCGAATAGGCTCCTATCGACTTACACTGGCGAGCACTCCCGCTCGCCTTGCCTCTTGCGGGTCCATCACTGCCCGCAGGTTTTACCGTGACCAATCTCAACCGGCCTGAAACGCCCAAACCGGCCATTCGCAGCGTGCTGATCGCCCTGATGCTGGCGATCTTTCTGGGCGCGCTGGACCAGACCATCGTCGCGGTGTCGATGCCGGCGATTTCCGCGCAGTTCAAGGACGTCAGCCTGCTGGCCTGGGTCATTTCCGGCTACATGGTGGCGATGACCGTGGCGGTGCCGATCTACGGCAAGCTCGGCGATCTGTATGGCCGCCGCCGGTTGATGCTGTTCGGCATGGGCTTGTTCACCCTGGCTTCATTGTTTTGCGGGATGGCGCAAAGCATGGAGCAACTGGTGCTGGCGCGGATCTTTCAAGGCATCGGCGCCGGCGGGATGATTTCGGTGAGCCAGGCGATCATCGGTGACATCGTTCCACCGCGCGAACGCGGTCGCTATCAGGGCTACTTCAGCAGCATGTACGCGGTGGCCAGCGTGGCCGGCCCGGTACTCGGTGGCTACATGACCGAATACCTGTCCTGGCGCTGGGTATTCCTGATCAACCTGCCGTTGGGCCTGGGTGCCTGGTGGGTGGCTTATCGCACGCTGGTAGGGCTGCCGGTGCCGCAGCGCAAGCCGATCATCGACTACCTCGGTACGTTGCTGATGATCATTGGCCTGACGGCGTTGTTGCTGGGCATCACTCAGGTTGGCCAGGGGCATTCGTGGCGCAGTCCCGAAGTGGTGGGTTTGCTCGGTTGTGCGGTGGTGGTGCTGGCCGTGTTCGTCTGGCATGAACGGCGGGCGCGGGAACCGTTGCTGCCGATGCATTTGTTCGCCAACCGCAATGCGATCCTTTGTTGGTGCACGATTTTCTTCACCAGTTTCCAGGCGATTTCCCTGATCGTGCTGATGCCGCTGCGCTTCCAGAGCGTCACCGGCGCCGGGGCCGACAGCGCGGCACTGCACCTGTTGCCGCTGGCCATGGGCTTGCCGATAGGCGCCTTTTTCGCCGGGCGCCGGACCTCGGTGACCGGTCGTTACAAACCGATGATCCTGACCGGCGCGTTGCTCATGCCGTTGGCGATTCTCGGCATGGCGTTCAGTGCGCCGCAGGCGTTTGTGCTGAGCAGCCTGTTCATGTTGCTTTGCGGAATCGCTGGCGGCATGCAGTTCCCGACGTCGTTGGTGGGCACGCAAAACTCGGTGGATCAACGGGACATTGGCGTTGCCACCAGCACCACCAATCTGTTCCGCGCTCTGGGCGGTGCAGTGGGCGTGGCGTTGATGTCGGCACTGTTGCTGGCGTTGTTGCAGGATTCCAGTTTCGCGCACCTGGCCGGCTCGTCGCTGATTGCCGAGGGTCGTTCGGGGAATGTCTTGCTCGATGGTTTGAACGCCGCGCCGGGGGATGCGCAAAACGCCTTGCGCGCCGAGTTGCTGCTGACCTTCAGGCATTTGCTGATGGTCAGCGCGGCGGTGTCGCTGCTGGGGCTGGCGGCGGCGATTGCCATGCCGAACAGGGTGTTGCGCGGGCGGGAAGACAAGGTTCGGTAGAAAGACCGAGTCGCCTGCATTCGCGAGCAAGCCCTGTGGCCAGTGTAGTGAGAGGGATTATCTGTGGTGGGCGGATTATCTGTGGCGAGGGGGCTTGCCCCCGTTCGGCTGCGCAGCAGTCGCAAATCAGGCACCACGGACTATCTGAAAGCCGTGGTGAATGGAGATGGGGCGGCTACGCCACCCAACGGGGGCAAGCCCCCTCGCCACAAGCAAGCTCCCTCGCCACAAAAGTCCCACTCCACAGGCCCACTCCACACAACATCACTGCATCGGGCTATTGAGTCCGGGCGTGCAGCTGTTGTTGCAGGTTCTGGATCTGCGCCTGCAGGGTGTTGATGTTGCGGGTGACCTGGCCACGGAAGGCGTCGAACTCGGCGGTATTGTTGCCACCTTGCGCTGCGGCCGGGCGGTTGTCCTGTTGGCTTTTGAGCACGATCATGTCTTGCTCCAGACGCTCGACGGCAGCGCTCGGGTTACCTTGCCGCTTCAGTGCAGCGATATCGGCGCCAAGGCTTTTGAGTTGGGCGTCGACTTTGCTGGTATCGGCCGGTGCGCTCTTCAACGCGGCCAGTTCGCCGCTCAAGGCTTTGACCTGGGCCTGCAACTGAGCATTGGCGGCTTGTTGTTCGCTGGCCTGCGTGGTCATTTGCGCCAGGCGCTTGTCCAGATCGGAGGTCTGGCCGAGCACGCCTTGCTGCTGTTTGCTCTGATCCTGGAGTTTGCTTTCCAGCTGTTTGCTCTGGTCCTGGAGCTTGCCTTCCAGTTGTTTGATCTGCAGCTTCAACGCTTCACTGCCGGTGTTGACCGTGGACTGGCTGGCCACGACCTTGCCGGAAATGTCCTGCAAGCGCCCCGCCGCTTCCTCACTGATACGGGCGAAACTTTCCTGGGTCGCCACCAGTTGTTGTTCCATCAGCGATATCTGCTGGAAACTCCACCAGGCAAGGCCAGCGAAGGCAAAGAACAACGCACCGACCAACGCCCATAACGGGCCGGTGCTCGGGCCTTTGACCTTGACTACCGGTGTGGTGCGCGAATGCACGGAAGTGCGCGCGGTGGTCGGAAAATCATCGTCGTCGAGGCTGTCGGCACGCAGGCTCGGTACATCGTCGAAGTCGTCGTTGGCATCGTTACGCATGGACATTGAGTCAACCTTTGTAAAACGCGGTGATGGCTTGATGGGGCGAAGTATAACCCTCGCTGCCGCACCGGTTGACCCTGAACCCTGAACTCGGTTCAGTGAGGGCCGGCCCTTGTGTGTCAGCGAATGTCCTGAGCCTTCCACCAGGCGCAAAATTCATCGAGGGCGGTCCAGAGACTGACTTTCGGATCGTAATCCAGATAATGCCGGGCGCGACTGATGTCCAGGGTGAAATTTTTGTTCATTACCTGCATGCCCAGCCGCGACAGGGTCGGCTCGGGACGACCCGGCCACAGCTTGCAAACACCCTCGTTGAGCACGGCAAGGCTGTAGGCCAAGCCGTAGGAACGGTAACGGGTCACCTGTGGCACATCCATTTTGCGCATCACGTAATTGACCACATCCCACAACGGCACCGGCGCTCCGTTGCTGATGTTGTAGGCCTTGCCCAAGGCCGAACCGCTGGCCAGCAAGCTGCTGAACAACGCTTCATTGAGGTTTTGCACGCTGGTGAAGTCAACCTTGTTCAGGCCATTGCCGATAATCGCCAACCGCCCTTTGCGCTGCATCTTCAGCAACCTGGGGAAAATGCTCATGTCGCCTGCGCCCGTCACGAAACGCGGGCGCAGGGCCAGGGTTTCGAGGCCGAACTCCTGCGCACCGAAAACTTTTTGCTCGGCCAGGTATTTGGTTGCGGCGTAAGGATGCTTGAAGCGCTTGGGCACCTGGTCTTCGGTCAACCCCAGATGATCGCGGCCATCGAAGTAAATCGATGGCGACGACAAGTGCACCAGGCGCCGCACCCGTTGTTTCAGGCAGGCCTCGACCACGTTCTCGGTGACCTCGACGTTGCCTTGATGGAAGTCCTGATAGCGCCCCCACAAACCGACAGCGCCGGCGCAATGGACCACGGCTTCGACGTCGGAACACAGGTCGCGCGCCAGTTGCGGGTCGCTCAAGTCGCCCTGGATGAACTCGGCACCACGGCGCACCAAATGCTCGACGCTCTCGGCCCGGCGACCGTTGACCCGCACATCCAGGCCCTGCTCCAGGGCAAAACGCGCAAAGCGTCCGCCAATGAAGCCGCTTGCGCCGGTGACCAGAATCTTCATGTATTGCTCCGAATATTTCGTTTTGCATATTGCGTAGGACGTGAGGTCTTGACGCCAGCCGTCAGTCCAACGGCACCAGCCATTGCTTCGACGAGCGCACCAATTGATCGGTGAGTAACCCCAACAGCTGACCGCCATTGCGCCAATGATGCCAGTACAGCGGCACATCGATCGGCTTATCTGGCAAAAGCTCCACCAATTGGCCGCGCGCCAGTTGCTCGCGCACCTGCAATTCAGGCACCAGGCCCCAGCCAAGCCCTGCTTCCGTGAGACGAAGAAAACCTTCGGAAGACGGGCATAAATGATGTTCGAAACCACCATTCACGCCGACTGACGCGAGGTAACGATGCTGCAGGAAATCGTCCGGGCCAAATACCAGCGCCGGGGTTCTGGCCAACTGATCGGCGCGCACACCTTGGGGAAAATGCCGGGCAATAAATGCAGGGCTGGCCAACGCACGGTAGCGCATCGCCCCCAACAGCACGCTGCGCGCACCGGCCACCGGCCGCTCGCTGGCGCACAGACACCCCGCCACTTCGCCTGCGCGCATGCGTTTGAGGCCGACGGTCTGGTCTTCCACCACCAGGTCGAGCAACAGATGCTCCTGCGCGCAAAAATCCCCCACCGCCGCAGCCCACCAGGTGGCCAGGCTGTCAGCGTTCAGCGCAATGCGCAGGCGTTCCGGCAGGCCTTCTTCGTCCAGCGCCGGCACCAGGCTTTGCAGATCGCGCTCCAGCAATCGCACCTGCTGCACATGGTTGAGCAATCGCCGGCCAATCTCCGTCGGAGCCGGAGGCGTGACCCGCACCAGCACCGGTTGGCCGACCCGCGCCTCGAGCAGTTTGATGCGCTGGGAGATGGCCGATTGGGACAAGCCCAAGACCTGCGCGGCGCGTTCGAATCCGGCCTGCTCGATCACGGCAGCGAGCGCGGACAGTAATTTGTAGTCGAACATCAGTTTTCCTAATGAGCGATCAGCACTATTGGTTTTTCTTATACAACTTCCCACCGGAGAATGGCCAGCAAGAACTCTTGAACAAGGATCACCGACATGGCTGGCGAAACCTCATTGGCAACCCTGCTGCGCAGCATGAGCCCGCAACTCAACGACGGCGAATACGTGTTCTGCACGTTGCCTGACGGCAAGCTGCCCGCAGGCCTTGAGATTGTCGGCAGCTTCCGCGAACAGGAAGGGCTGACGGTGATTCTGCAACGTTCCCACGCCGAGAAGGCCGGTTTCAGCTTCGACTACATCGCTGCCTGGATCACCTTGAACGTGCACTCAGCCCTTGAAGCCGTCGGCCTGACCGCCGCGTTCGCCACGGCACTGGGCCAGGCCGGCATCAGTTGCAACGTGATTGCCGGCTACTACCACGACCATTTGTTCGTCGGCCAGGCCGATGCCGAACGCGCCCTGCAGGTACTGCGGGATCTGGCGGCCAACGCGGAGTAAAAATCTTATGTGGCAAAGCTATGTGAACGGCCTGTTGGTGGCCGCCGGGCTGATCATGGCGATCGGCACTCAGAATGCGTTTGTGTTGGCGCAGAGCCTTCGACGTGAACATCACCTGCCGGTGGCGGCGCTCTGCGTAACCTGCGATGCGTTGCTGGTAGCCGCCGGGGTGTTCGGCCTGGCGACGTTGCTGGCGCAGAACCCGACTCTGTTGGCCATCGCTCGTTGGGGTGGCGCGGCGTTTCTGCTGTGGTATGGCAGCCTTGCGCTGCGTCGGGCCTGCTCGAAACAGAGCCTGCAACACGGCGAGAACCAGACCGTGCGCTCGTTACGGGCGGTGCTGCTCAGCGCTTTGGCGGTGACCTTGCTCAACCCGCACGTCTACCTGGACACCGTGTTGCTGATCGGCTCCCTTGGCGCACAACAGACCGAGCCCGGTGCTTATGTCGTGGGCGCGGCCAGTGCATCGTTGCTGTGGTTTTTTACCCTGGCCCTTGGCGCAGCGTGGTTGGCACCGTGGTTGGCACGGCCAAGCACTTGGCGAATCCTCGACCTTTTGGTGGCCGTAATGATGTTCACCGTAGCGTTCCAGTTGATCATCGCTTCATGATTTATTCCAAAAGGCTCTGGAACCTCTATTCCACACAGTTGTTGCGTGGTTATGCCGCACCCCCGGTGCTATGATCCGATCCCTGCGCCGCAAAGAGTACAAACTCCCCGGCGCATGTCTGGCCGCCCGTGATCGGCCTTGCGCTCACCGCAACTGACCTGATTAGGAGAATTATCATGGCTTTCGAATTGCCGCCGCTGCCTTACGCGCACAATGCCCTGCAGCCGCACATTTCAGAGGAAACTCTGCAATACCACCACGACAAGCACCACAACACCTATGTCGTGAACCTGAACAACCTGGTGCCAGGCACCGAGTTCGAAGGCAAGACCCTGGAAGAAATCGTCAAGACTTCCTCGGGCGGCATCTTCAACAACGCCGCTCAGGTCTGGAACCACACTTTCTACTGGAACTGCCTGGCGCCAAACGCCGGCGGTCAACCAACCGGCGCTCTGGCTGATGCCATCAACGCTGCTTTCGGTTCGTTCGACAAGTTCAAGGAAGAGTTCAGCAAAACCTCCATCGGCACCTTCGGTTCCGGTTGGGGCTGGCTGGTGAAAAAGGCTGACGGTTCCCTGGCCCTGGCCAGCACCATCGGCGCCGGCAACCCGCTGACCAGCGGCGATACCCCGCTGCTGACCTGCGACGTCTGGGAACACGCTTACTACATCGACTACCGTAACCTTCGTCCGAAGTACGTCGAAGCGTTCTGGAACCTGGTCAACTGGAAATTCGTGGCTGAGCAGTTCGAAGGCAAAACCTTCACCGCTTAAGCTTCGCGCCAGTCAAGAAACCCGGCTTTTATGCCGGGTTTTTTATGCCATCGAAAATCCGTACGTTGGCGTGCTTTCCCACAACGCAAGCCGCATTCGCCCTCTTGCCCCCGCAGCACAGCGGTCTAACATCAACACAAGGAAAAATTGCCTCAACCTCCTCAAGTTGAAGGCCCCGGCAACCGACACAGTGTTAATAGGGCAAATACTCCAAACAGCAGCATATCGGCCAAGCTACCGGCAATATCCCCTGGGTTGGATTGTCCCTTTGACTGCCATCACGGGATTGCCAATACTCATGGCAACTTGACGCTACCCGCACGGAACAAGGAATAACCCTTTGAAGCTGGAACTCAAGAACAGCTTGTCGGTGAAGTTACTCCGGGTCGTGCTCCTGTCAGCATTGATCGTCGGCGTGGTCTTGAGCTGCGCACAGATTGTTTTCGATGCCTATAAAACACGTCAGGCGGTTGCCAACGATGCCCAGCGCATCCTCGACATGTTCCGCGATCCCTCCACTCAGGCGGTCTACAGCCTGGATCGGGAAATGGGCATGCAGGTGATCGAAGGCCTGTTCCAGGATGACGCCGTGCGCATGGCCTCCATCGGCCACCCCCACGAAGCCATGCTCGCGCAAAAATCCCGCGAGCTGCAGCAGTCCCACAGCCGCTGGCTGACTGACCTGATCCTCGGCCAGGAACGCACGTTCACCACCCAACTGGTGGGTCGCGGTCCCTACAGCGAGTACTACGGCGACCTGAGCATTACCCTCGACACCGCCACCTACGGCCAGAGCTTCATCGTCAGTTCGGTGATCATCTTCATCTCTGGCGTCTTGCGCGCCCTGGCCATGAGCCTAGTGTTGTATCTGGTTTACCACTGGCTGCTGACCAAACCATTGTCGCGGATCATCGAACATCTGACTGAGATCAACCCGGACCGGCCCAGCGCCCACAAGATTCCGCAGCTCAAGGGCCATGAAAGAAACGAGCTGGGGGTCTGGATCAACACTGCCAACCAGCTGCTCGAATCCATTGAGCGCAACACTCACCTGCGCCATGAAGCGGAAAACAGCCTGCTGCGCATGGCCCAGTATGATTTTCTCACCGGTCTGCCGAACCGCCAGCAATTGCAGCAACAGCTGGACAAGATCCTTGTCGACGCCGGCAAATTGCAGCGTCGGGTCGCGGTGTTGTGTGTCGGGCTCGATGACTTCAAAGGCGTCAACGAACAGTTCAGCTACCAGACCGGCGACCAGCTGCTGCTGGCCCTGGCCGATCGCCTGCGGGCTCACAGCGGCCGCCTCGGCGCCCTCGCCCGCTTGGGTGGCGACCAGTTCGCGCTGGTCCAGGCCGACATCGAACAACCCTACGAAGCCGCCGAACTGGCCCAAAGCATTCTCGATGATCTGGAAGCGGCGTTCGCCCTCGATCATCAGGAAATCCGCCTGCGCGCCACCATCGGCATCACCCTGTTCCCCGAGGACGGTGACAGCACCGAGAAGCTGCTGCAAAAAGCCGAGCAGACCATGACCCTGGCCAAGACGCGCTCGCGCAACCGCTATCAGTTCTATATCGCCAGCGTCGACACGGAAATGCGTCGGCGTCGCGAGCTGGAAAAAGACCTGCGTGACGCCTTGATCCGTGACCAGTTCTACCTCGTCTACCAGCCGCAGATCAGCTACCGCGATCATCGCGTGGTCGGTGTCGAGGCGTTGATTCGCTGGCAGCATCCCGAGCATGGGCTGGTGCCGCCGGACCTGTTCATCCCGCTGGCCGAGCAGAACGGCACCATCATTGCCATTGGCGAATGGGTGCTGGACCAGGCCTGCAAACAACTGCGCGAGTGGCACGATCAGGGCTTCGTCGACCTGCGCATGGCGGTGAACCTGTCCACCGTGCAATTGCACCACGCCGAGTTGCCGCGGGTGGTCAATAACCTGCTGCAGATCTACCGACTGCCACCGCGCAGCCTGGAGCTGGAAGTCACCGAAACCGGCCTGATGGAAGACATCAGCACCGCCGCCCAGCACTTGCTGAGCCTGCGTCGCTCCGGCGCGCTGATCGCCATCGACGACTTCGGCACCGGTTATTCGTCATTGAGTTACCTGAAAAGCCTGCCGCTGGACAAGATCAAGATCGACAAGAGCTTCGTTCAAGACCTGCTCGATGACGACGACGATGCGACCATCGTCCGGGCCATCATCCAGCTGGGCAAAAGCCTGGGCATGCAGGTGATTGCCGAAGGCGTGGAAACCGCCGAGCAAGAGGCCTACATCATCTCCGAAGGCTGCCACGAAGGTCAGGGTTATCACTACAGCAAACCGCTGCCGGCGCGGGAATTGAGCGTCTACCTCAAGCAGGCCCAGCGCAGTAACGCGGCCATTTTGTAAGGGCAAAAAGATCGCAGCCTCGTTTCACTGTAGGAGCTGTCGAGTGAAACGAGGCTGCGATCTTTTAACGCGCCCCACATCTTTGCGTGAATAAGAAATATTTACAGGCGCAACCCTTTACACATAATGCGAAAGATTTGCATTATGTGGCACTTTTGCGCGCCCCGTGTGCGCCCACTCCATCACCGAAGCAGGATGTTCGCCATGATTCGTATGCCTCTGGCCACCGCCAGTCTGCTGGCCATCGCTATTTCCCTCGCCGGTTGCGGCGAAGGCAAAGACAAGGCTGCCGCCCCACAAGCGCCGACCCCGGCTGCCAGCACAGCTGCGCCTGCTACCACCGCTAAAGTCGATGAAGCCGCCGCCAAGGCTGTGGTTGCGCATTACGCCGACATGGTCTTTGCCGTTTACAGCGATGCCGAATCCACCGCGAAAACCCTGCAAACCGCCGTCGACGCGTTCCTCGCCAAGCCGGACGCCGACACCCTCAAAGCCGCCAAGGCTGCCTGGGTCGCGGCCCGCGTGCCTTACCTGCAGAGCGAAGTGTTCCGCTTCGGCAACACCATCATCGACGACTGGGAAGGTCAGGTGAACTCTTGGCCACTGGACGAAGGCTTGATCGACTACGTCGACAAATCCTACGAACACGCACTGGGTAACCCGGGCGCCACTGCCAACATCATCGCCAACACCCAGATTCAGATTGGCGAAGACAAGGTCGACGTGAAAGACATCACCCCGGAAAAACTCGCCAGCCTGAACGAGCTGGGCGGTTCCGAGGCCAACGTCGCCACCGGCTACCACGCCATCGAATTCCTGCTCTGGGGCCAGGACCTGAACGGCACCGGCCCTGGTGCCGGCAACCGTCCAGCCTCCGACTACCTCGAAGGCAAAGGCGCTACCGGCGGTCACAATGATCGTCGTCGCGCTTACCTGAAATCCGTGACCCAACTGCTGGTCAACGACCTGGAAGAAATGGTCGGTAACTGGAAGCCGAACGTGGCCGACAACTACCGCGCCACCCTGGAAGCGGAACCGGCTGAATCCGGTCTGCGCAAAATGCTGTTCGGCATGGGCAGCCTGTCCTTGGGCGAACTGGCGGGCGAGCGCATGAAGGTTTCCCTGGAAGCCAACTCCCCGGAAGACGAACAGGATTGCTTCAGCGACAACACCCACAACTCGCACTTCTACGATGCCAAAGGCATTCGTAACGTGTACCTGGGCGAATACACCCGTGTCGACGGTACCAAAATGACCGGCGCCAGCCTGTCGTCCCTGGTGGCCAAGGCTGACCCTGCTGCCGACACCACGCTGAAAGCCGACCTGGCTGCGACCGAAGCCAAGATCCAGATCATGGTCGATCACGCCAACAAGGGTGAGCACTACGACCAACTGATCGCTGCCGGTAACACCGCTGGCAATCAGATCGTGCGCGACGCCATTGCTTCCCTGGTCAAGCAGACCGGTTCGATCGAAGCCGCTGCCGGCAAACTGGGCATCAGCGACCTGAACCCGGACAACGCTGATCACGAATTCTGATCAACGCTGGCTGAGCGAATACAAAGGCGACCTTCGGGTCGCCTTTTTCATGCCTGTCTTTTGGGTGATGCTGATGGCCTCATCGCGGGCAAGCCACGCTCCCACGGGGTCAGCGCAAAACCCTGTGGGAGCGTGGCTTGCCCGCGATGGCCGCGACGCGGTCTGACATCAAACCCTGCCTCACATCAACCAAACGATAATTCCTCTTATTCAAACTCCCCTGCCCTGTTAGACTTTGCGCCCTTGTTTTGCTCGTCTTGCAGGATGTCCGATGCCCACGCTGCCTCTTCGCTTGTCTGCACTGTTGCTGGCCCTGGGCCTGAGTGCCTGCGATGACGCCCCGCGTTTTACCCAGGCCGAACCCGGTGAAGCCCGGTCCGGTGGCAGCGCGACAGTGCGCAAGACCGACAAGAACGCATTCTCCTTGCCCTCCGCCAATCTGCCGCCGTCACGGCGCGTCGACTTCAGCGTCGGCAATAGCTTCTTTCGCAGCCCCTGGGTGATCGCGCCGTCGACCACCACCGCCCGCGATGGCCTCGGCCCGTTGTTCAATACCAACGCCTGCCAGAACTGCCACATCAAGGACGGGCGCGGTCATCCGCCAACGCCCGATGCGCCGAATGCGGTGTCGATGCTGGTACGCCTGTCGATCCCCAATGCCCCCGCCTACGCCAAGGTCATCGAACAACTGGGCGTGGTGCCGGAGCCGGTCTACGGCGGCCAGTTCCAGGACATGGCGGTGCCCGGCGTCGCCCCGGAAGGCAAGGTGCGCGTCGATTACACGCCGGTCCCGGTACGCTTCAAGGACGGCAGCGAAATCGAGTTGCGTAAACCAATCTTGCAGATGACCCAACTCGGCTACGGCCCGATGCACCCGGACACACGTTTCTCGGCGCGCATCGCACCGCCGATGATTGGCCTGGGCTTGCTCGAAGCGATTCCCGACGAGGCCATCCTGGCCAACGCCGAGGCTCAGGCCCGAGAGAAAAACGGCATCGCCGGACGACCGAACCGGGTCTGGGACGACGCGCAGCAGAAGACTGTTCTCGGGCGATTTGGCTGGAAAGCCGGGCAACCGAACCTCAATCAGCAAAATGTTCATGCGTTCTCTGGTGATATGGGCCTCACGACCAGCCTGAAACCCATTGATGACTGCACCGACGCCCAAACCGCTTGCAAACAGGCGCCCAACGGCAATGGCCCGGATGGCGAGCCGGAAGTCAGCGACAACATTTTGCGTCTGGTGCTGTTCTACAGCCGTAACCTCGCCGTGCCGGCCCGTCGCGATGTTGGCGCACCTGAGGTGCTGGCCGGCAAGAATCTGTTTTTCCAGGCCGGATGCCAGTCCTGTCACACCCCTCAATTCACCACCGCCGCCAACGCCGCGGAACCTGAATTGGCCAATCAAGTGATTCGCCCTTACAGCGATCTGCTGCTGCACGACATGGGCGACGGTCTGGCCGACAACCGCACCGAGTTCCAGGCCAGTGGCCGCGACTGGCGTACGCCGCCGTTGTGGGGCATCGGCCTGACGCAGACGGTCAGCGGCCACACCCAGTTTTTGCACGACGGTCGCGCCCGCAACCTGCTCGAAGCCGTGCTCTGGCATGGCGGTGAGGCAAAAGCGGCGCAGCAACAGGTTTTGTCTTTCAACGCCGAACAACGCGCGGCGTTGCTGGCGTTTTTGAATTCCCTTTAATACGTATTCCTTCAGCGGGAGCCCGACATGTTCCGTCCCAAATTGTTGTTCACCAGCCTTGCCGCCCTCGCCCTGGGCGCCTGTTCGCCCCAGGATCCGCAAGCGGTCACCTCGGCGGCGATCGCCAAGCAAGTGATCCTGCCGAGCTACAGTCGTTGGGTGGAAGCCGACCGGCAATTGGCGGTCAGCGCCCTGGCGTTCTGCCAAGGCAAGGAAACCCTGGACACCGCTCGCGCCGACTTCCTGCACGCGCAGAAAGCCTGGGCCGAGTTGCAACCGCTGCTGATCGGGCCGCTGGCCGAGGGCAACCGTTCGTGGCAGGTGCAGTTCTGGCCGGACAAGAAAAACCTCGTCGGCCGTCAAGTCGAGCAACTGGTCACTGCGCAGCCGCAGATCGATGCTGCCGCCCTGGCCAAGTCCAGCGTCGTGGTGCAAGGCCTCTCGGCTTATGAATACATCCTGTTCGACAGCAAGATCGACATGGCCGACAGCGCTCAGAAAGCCAAATACTGCCCGCTGCTGACCGCCATTGGCGAGCGTCAGAAGCAACTGGCCGAAGAGATCCTGTCGCGCTGGAACACCAACGACGGCATGCTCGCGCAGATGAGCAAATTCCCCAACCAGCGCTACGCCGACTCACACGAAGCGATCGCCGATCTGCTGCGTGTGCAAGTGACTGCGCTGGACACCCTGAAGAAAAAACTCGGCACGCCGATGGGCCGTCAGAGCAAGGGTACGCCACAGCCATTCCAGGCCGATGCCTGGCGCAGCCAATCGTCGCTCAAAGGCATGGAAGCAAGCCTGAGCGCTGCGCAAACCGTCTGGGTGGGTGTCGACAACAAAGGCCTGCGCGGTCTGTTGCCGAGCGAGCAAAAACCGTTGGCCGACAAGATCGACGCGGCCTACGCAGCGTCCCTGAAACTGCTTGCCGGCAACCAGCGCTCGCTGACCGACATGCTCACCGACGATGCCGGTCGCCAGCAGCTGAACGACATCTATGACAGCCTCAACGTTGTCCACCGCTTGCACGAAGGCGAACTGGCCAAGGCGCTGGGCATCCAATTGGGCTTCAACGCCAACGACGGCGACTGATGAGGGCAAGTGCCATGCTGCGACGCCAGGCTCTGACGTTAGGGAGTTTGCTGCTGGGTGCGGTGACACTGGGCGGCTGGACGCTGTTCAAGCAAAAGGACAAAAGCCCGCTGCTGCTCTCGGCGCGGGACGACGGTGACGGCAAGCACTATGCCGTCGGTTATCGACTGGACGGCACCCGGGTGTTTGCCACCCAGGTCGGTCAGCGCTGCCATGACATCATCAACCACCCGACATTGCCGATTGCGCTATTCGTCGCTCGGCGTCCGGGCACCGAGAGCTACCTGATCGACCTGCGCGACGGCACGCTGTTGCAAACCGTGGTGTCGCAGCCGAACCGGCACTTCTACGGTCACGCGGTGATTCACCAGAGCGGTGACTGGTTGTACGCCACCGAGAACGACACCTCCGATCCGGGCCGTGGCCTGCTTGGTGTGTATAAGTTCGAAGGTGAGCGACTGGTGCACAGCGGCGAAATTTCCACCCACGGCGTCGGCCCGCATCAGGTGTCGTGGATGCCCGATGGCGAGACGCTGGTGGTGGCCAACGGCGGTATTCGTACCGAGGCCGAAAGCCGGGTCGAGATGAACCTCAATGCCATGGAACCGAGCCTGGTGCTGATGAAGCGTGACGGCACGCTGTTGAGCAAGGAAACACTGGCCCAGCAGATGAACAGCGTGCGGCACTTGGGTATCGCCAGTGACGGCACCATCGTCGCCGGTCAGCAGTTCATGGGCGATGCTCACGAGTCATCGGAACTGCTGGCAATCAAGCGTCCCGGCCAACCGTTCGTGGCCTTCCCGGTGCCCGAGCATCAGTTGCAGGCCATGGGGCATTACACCGCCAGCGTTGCCGTACACAGCGAACTGCGCCTGGTCGCCCTGACCGCGCCGCGGGGCAACCGCTTTTTTATCTGGGACCTGGACAGCGGTGAAGTACGCCTGGATGCACCGCTTCCCGATTGCGCCGGGGTCGGGGCCGTGGCCGACGGGTTTGTCGTGACCTCGGGTCAAGGCCGTTGCCGGTTCTACGATTGCCGCCAGACAAACCTTGTTGCAAAACCTCTGGAATTGCCTGCGGGGCTCTGGGACAACCACCTTCATCTGATCTGAACACGCAACCTGTAGCTGCTGGCGCAGCCTGCGTCCGGCTGCGCAGCAGTCGTGAAATCAGACACCGAGTTATATCAGACAAACCGCGGTGTCTGGATTACGACTGCTTCGCAGCCGAACGCAGGCTGCGCCAGCTGCTACAGTTGGAATCCCCTTCGCAGTGGGAGTAATGTTTCCGCCTGTCTCACCTGATTTTCTCCAAGGAAATGGAAATATGCTGCGTCGCCGCATGCTGATCATGTTGGGTGTTGTCCTGCTAATCGTGCTGGTCCTGGCCGGTTACAAAGCCTTCTCCATCTATACGATGATGAAGGGCTTCTCTGTGCCGAAACCACCGATCAGTGTCGCCGTGGCCACCGCCACCGAACGTCCGTGGCAAAGCCGTTTGCCAACGGTCGGCACCCTTACGGCGCTGCAAGGGGTCGATCTGAGCCTGGAGGTCGACGGCACCGTCAAGGAAGTTCAGTTCGAGTCAGGACAGAAGGTCAAGGTCGGTCAGCCGCTGCTGCAACTCGACAGCGCCGTGGAAACCGCCCTGCTGGCAACCGCCCAGGCCGACCTGGGACTGGCGCAACTGGATTACGGTCGCGGCAGCCAACTGGTAGGCAGCCAGGCTATTTCCAAAGGTGAGTTCGACCGACTCTCGGCGGTACTGCAAAAGAGCCGGGCCACGGTCAATCAGCTCAAGGCGGCGCTGGAAAGAAAACGTATCCTCGCACCGTTCAGCGGGACCATCGGTATTCGACGGGTAGACGTCGGCGACTACGTGGCCAGCGGCACGATGATCGCCACCCTGCAAGACCTCAGCAGCCTCTACGTCGACTTCTTTGTACCCGAGCAGGACGTGCCGAAGATCATCCTCGGCCAATCGGTACAGGTCATTGTCTCGGCCTACCCGACGGAGACTTTCCCCGGCACCGTCAGCGCCATCAACCCGAAGGTAGAAAGCAGCACCCGCAACGTGCTGGTGCGCGCGACCCTGGCCAACCCCGATGGCAAACTCCTGCCGGGGATGTTTGCCAGCCTGCAGGTGTTATTGCCTGACCCGCAGCTGCACATCGTGGTGCCGGAAAGCGCGATCAGCTACACCCTTTATGGCAACTCGCTGTATGTCGTCGCGCAGAAAAAGGCCGAAGATGGCAGCCTCGAAAAAGACGACAAGGGCGAACCGGTTCTGATCGCCGAACGACGCTTCGTCGAAACCGGCGAGCGCCGCGACGGGATGGTCATGATCACCAAAGGCGTGCAGAACGGCGAAAAAGTGGTCACGGCTGGTCAGCTCAAACTGGACCACGGCGTGCACGTTGCCATCAGCGACGACAAGACCCTGGCTGAGAAGAACAGTCAGCCGCGCGCTGACTGATCAAGGAATCCCCATGGCTTTTACCGATCCGTTCATCCGCCGCCCGGTGCTCGCCACCGTGGTCAGCCTGTTGATAGTGCTGCTGGGCTTCCAGGCCTGGAGCAAGTTACCGCTGCGCCAATACCCACAAATGGAAAACGCCCTGATCACGGTGACCACCGCTTATCCCGGAGCCAACGCCGAGACCATCCAGGGCTATATCACCCAACCGATGCAGCATAGCTTGGCCAGCGCCGAGGGCATCGACTACATGACCTCGGTCAGTCGCCAGAACTTCTCGGTGATCTCGATCTACGCGCGCATCGGTTCCAACACCGACCGCCTGTTCACCGAACTGCTGGCCAAGGCCAACGAGGTCAAGAACCAGCTGCCCCAGGACGCCGAAGACCCGGTGCTGAGCAAGGAAGCCACCGGCGCCTCGGCGCTGATGTACATCAGTTTCTTCAGCAACGAGCTGAGTAACCCGCAGATCACCGACTACCTGTCCCGGGTTATCCAGCCGAAACTGGCGACCCTGCCGGGCATGGCCGAAGCCGAGATTCTCGGCAACCAGGTGTTCGCCATGCGCCTATGGCTGGACCCGGTGAAGCTCGCCGGTTTCGGCCTGAGCGCCAGCGATGTGACCAACGCCGTGCGCCAGTACAACTTCCTCTCCGCCGCCGGCGAAGTGAAAGGCGAGTACGTGGTCACCAGCATCAACGCCAACACCGAACTCAAATCCGCCGAGGCCTTTGGCGCAATTCCGCTCAAGGTCGACGGTGACAGTCGTGTGCTGTTGCGAGACGTGGCGCGGGTCGAGATGGGCGCGGAGAACTACAACACCATCAGCTCCTTCGGCGGTACACCCTCGGTGTACATCGGCATCAAGGCCACACCCGGCGCCAACCCGCTGGACGTGATCAAGGAAGTGCGCAAGATCATGCCGGACCTGGAAGCCCAGTTGCCGCCAAACCTCAAGGGCGAAATCGCCTACGACGCCACGCTGTTCATCCAGGCCTCCATCGACGAAGTGTTGAAAACCCTGTTCGAAGCGGTGCTGATCGTGATCGTGGTGGTGTTCCTGTTCCTCGGCGCCCTGCGTTCGGTGGTGATCCCGGTGGTGACCATTCCGCTGTCGATGATCGGCGTGATGTTCTTCATGCAGATGATGGGCTACTCGATCAACCTGCTGACCTTGCTGGCGATGGTCTTGGCCATTGGGCTGGTGGTGGACGACGCCATCGTGGTGGTGGAAAACATCCACCGGCACATCGAAGAAGGCAAGACACCGTTGGATGCCGCGATTGAGGGCGCACGGGAGATCGCCATGCCGGTGGTGTCGATGACCATCACCCTGGCGGCGGTCTATGCGCCGATCGGCTTCCTGACCGGCCTGACGGGGGCGTTGTTCAAGGAGTTCGCCCTGACCCTGGCCGGGGCGGTGGTGATTTCCGGTGTCGTCGCCCTGACGCTGTCGCCGATGATGTGCGCCATGCTGCTGCGCCACGATGAAAACCCCAGCGGCCTGGCCCATCGCCTGGACGTGATCTTCGAAGGCCTCAAGCGCCGCTACCAGCGCGTGCTTCACGGCACTCTCAACACCCGGCCGGTAGTGCTGGTGTTCGCGGTGATCGTGCTGTGCCTGATCCCGGTACTGCTCAAGTTCACCAAGTCGGAACTGGCGCCGGACGAAGACCAGGGCGTGATCTTCATGATGGCCAACGCCCCGCAACCAGCCAACCTCGACTACATGAACGCCTACACCGACGAGTTCGTCGCCATTTTCAAGGAGTTTCCCGAGTACTACTCCTCGTTCCAGATCAACGGCTTCAACGGCGTGCAATCGGGAATCGGCGGCTTCCTGCTCAAACCCTGGAATGAACGCCACCGGACCCAGATGCAGATCCTGCCGCTGGTCCAGAGCAAACTGGAAAGCATTCCCGGGCTGCAAATATTCGGCTTCAACCTGCCGTCCCTGCCAGGCACCGGCGAGGGCTTGCCGTTTCAATTCGTGATCAACTCGGCTAACAGCTACGAGGCGCTGTTGCAGGTGATGGACCGGGTGAAAAAAAGAGCGATGGAATCTGGCAAGTTTGCTTTTGTCGACGTCGATCTGGCCTTCGACAAGCCCGAAGTCGTGGTGGATATCGATCGCGCCAAGGCTGCACAGATGGGTGTGTCCATGCAGGACCTGGGCGGGACGCTGGCGACGATGCTGGGCGAGGCGGAGATCAACCGGTTCACCATCGAAGGTCGCAGCTACAAGGTCATCGCTCAGGTGGAACGGCCCTACCGCGATAACCCTGACTGGCTGAACCATTATTACGTCAGGAACACCAAGGGCGAACTGCTGCCCCTGTCGACCCTGATCACCGTGACTGACCGCGCGCGGCCGCGTCAGTTGAACCAGTTCCAGCAACTCAACTCGGCGATTCTTTCCGGGGTCCCGCTGGTCAGCATGGGTGAAGCCATCGACACCGTGCGCCAGATCGCCCGGGAAGAGGCACCGACGGGTTACGCCGTTGACTATGCCGGTGTCTCACGGCAATACGTTCAGGAAGGCAGCGCGCTGTGGGTCACCTTCGCCCTGGCCTTGGCGATCATCTTCCTGGTGCTGGCGGCCCAGTTCGAAAGCTTCCGCGATCCTCTGGTGATTCTGGTGACTGTGCCGCTGTCGATCTGTGGCGCATTGATCCCGTTGTTCCTCGGCTGGTCGAGCATGAACATCTATACCCAGGTGGGGCTGGTGACGTTGATCGGACTGATCAGCAAGCACGGGATCCTGATCGTCGAGTTCGCCAACCAGTTACGCAAGGAGAAAGGCCTGACACCTCGCGAAGCGGTGGAGGAAGCGGCGGCCATTCGCCTGCGCCCGGTATTGATGACCACGGCGGCAATGGTGTTCGGCATGGTGCCGTTGATCATCGCCACGGGCGCGGGGGCCGTCAGCCGGTTCGACATCGGCACGGTGATCGCAACGGGGATGTCGATCGGGACGCTGTTCACCTTGTTTGTGCTGCCGTGTATTTACACATTGCTGGCCAAACCCGATAAACCTTAACGTCAAAAAGCAAAAGGCCTCGCAACTGCGAGGCCTTTTATTTGGGCTTCAATCTGTTCAACTCTGTGGCCTCAGTCCCTGAGAGAGTCCGAACATGAACAGTAACAAGTCATGATCGGGTTGAGTGGCCACGGGTGCTTTGGCTACCCGGGGCAACGGACAATGTGCGTCGCCGTGCACGGAACTGAGGACCTGCGTGCGGGGCTGCTCCCAGGCAGCCACCGCCAAAGAAGCAACTGCCAAGGCTCCGGCTAAAAACAAACCTCGTGCAATTTCGAGTTTCATTGCGATAAGCCTTTGATAGCGCTGCCAAACGCCTTGTTATAAAAGTAGACGAGTTTTTTCCAGTCTGTATCGCTGAACGACGAGTGGCGACGCCCTTGCTTCAGGTCATGGGGCGCAGCTGCAAAGTGCACTGTCATTCTGTTACCTCTTGCGTAATACATAGACCCGCCACATGGCATAGAGCGGTAAAAAATCCATTTGCCCCTGAATATGGAAACCCGCCTGCTCGAACTCCTTTTCAATCGTAGCAGCCGGTAACACAAATCGAGTCTGGTAACCTTCCTGCCCACGCTGCCTCTCGGCGCGCTTGCGTTTCCAAGCCTTGAAATTGCCGTCGACCCATAACGAAACGATCACGCTGTCGCGGGTGACACGCTCGAATTCGCGCAGGATGGTCAGTCGTTGCTCGGCTTCACCGATGTGATGGAGCAGACGCATACAGAAAATGCTGTCGACCGCGTTATCGGGCAAGGCAATGTCGAATGCAGACGTGTGCAAGGGTTGTACCCTTTTGACCACGTCGGCGGGTTGCGTGCGCATGGCAGTCTTGAGCATGGACACCGAGTTGTCGGCCCCGATGATGACACGGTTGTGCTTTTCCGCGAGCAACGGCCAGAAACGCCCGGCACCGCAGGGCAAATCGAGGACCAGGCCAGGTTCACCGGCCAACGCCAGGGCCTTTCGCGCCAGGTGTTCATCACGCCATTGGGACAGCCGGCGACCGAGCCCCACCTGGTGCTTGCGCACATTTTGCTGTGCGGGTTGATCGTCGTATTTTTCGGAGAAGCCGAGCTTTATCGGGCCAGCCATGACTGCAATCTCCTGAGCTTCTGATAACAACCACCTTAAGTTGCGGGGTGTCAGCGTCAGGTCATGCCTTGGTGAAAATTTCGTCAGGTAAAACCCGAAATCATTTCAGGGTTTTACCTGACGACCCAATCAGACTCGGGACGGCCCCAACTCCACCTGAAAACGGCAGCCATTGGGTTCCATATTCGTCAGGCTGACACTCCAGCCCTGGTTCTCGCAGATCCGCTGCACCAGCGACAGTCCCAGCCCCAAGCCCTCGCCACGCTTTTCGCTGCCGCGCACGAAAGGCTCGAACATCGCCTCGCGTTTTTCTTCGGGAATGCCTACACCACTGTCCTCGACCACGAACCCTGTATCCGTCAGGGCCAAGCGGATAAACCCATGCTCGGTGTAATGCAGCGCATTGCGCAACAGGTTGCCCATCACCGCGTGCAGAAGCGTCGCGTTATAGCGAGTGTCCGGCGGGTTACCCAACTCGACGTTCAACGTCAGGCCCTTGGCTTCGATCGGTTCGCGCCATTGGGAAAGCAGCCCGTCGGCCACCTGACTGAGGCTCTGCTGGGGGCCCATGCTGGCGTCTTCATGCTGAGCGCGGGCCAGCATGAGGAAGGTCTGCACCAACTCGCGCATCTCTGCGCAAGCCCGGGCGATCCGCTCAACCTGGGCACGCCCGCGCTGATCGATGCAGGGGTTTTCCAGCAACAACTCACAGGAACTGGCCAACACCATCAATGGCGTGCGCAGTTCGTGGCTGACGTCACTGGTGAACAATCGCTCACGGGTCAACGCCTGACGCAAGCGCCCGAGAGTGGCGTCGAAGGCCACGGCCAATTCGCCCACTTCATCGGCGGCATAATCCGGTGCCAGTGGCGGCGCCAAGCCCAACAACTGATCGCGGTGGCGCACCTGACGGGCCAGTCGCACCACCGGCGCCATCACCTTGCGCGCCAGCACCCAGCCCAGAAATACCGCCAGCGCCAGGCTCAGCACGAAACCTACCAGCACTACGGCAAACAGCACCCGTTCACGCTCTTCGAAATCGCTCTGGTCCTGCAGCAGCACATAACGCCGTCCGTCGACGATTTCGACCATTGCGTGATACGACAGATGGTCGCGAAATACTTCATGAAAACCTGAGTCCAGATGCCGCAAATCCTTGGGCAACTCAAAATCGCCCGGCCCGCCGCTGAAATAGAACAGTTGGTCCGGCTCGGGGCGGTGGCTCCAGTCCGTCACGCTGTCCATCAGCAACAGGCGTTGCAAATCGCCACCCAGACCTGACGAAATCAGTTTCTCTTCCACCAGGTGCACGGTCGCGATGATGCCTATCGCGAAGGCTCCCGCGACCAATGCGCTCATCAACGCAAAGGCAATGATGATCCGTTGCGAAAGGCTCTGCTTAAACTCCATCACGGCCCTCGGCCAAGCGATAACCGACGCCGTGCACCGTGTGCAGCAAGGGTTTGGCGAACGGCTTGTCGATCACCTGGCGCAATTGATGGACGTGGCTGCGCAGGCTGTCGCTGTCCGGGCAGTCGTCGCCCCACAGGGCCTCTTCGAGAATTTCCCGGCGCAGCACGTGCGGGCTTTTCTGCATCAACACCGCCAGCAACTTCAGGCCCACCGGGTTGAGTTTCAGCAGGCGGCCTTCGCGCGTCACCTCCAGGGTATCGAGGTCGTAGCTCAGATCGCCAACCTGCAAGGCACGGCGACCGCCACCTTGGGCACGGCGCATGACCGCCTCGATGCGCGCCGCCAGTTCGGACAGGGCAAAGGGTTTGATCAGGTAATCATCAGCGCCGGACTTGAAGCCTTGCAGGCGGTCGTCCAATTGATCGCGCGCGGTGAGCATGATCACCGGCGTATCACGGCGGGCGTCTTCGCGCAGGCGTTTGCACAGGGTGTAGCCATCGATGCCGGGCAGCATGATATCGAGTACGATCAGGTCATAATGCTCGGTGGCCGCCAGGTGCAGGCCCGATAAACCGTCCTGCGCGCAATCCACGGTGTAACCTTTAAGCCCCAGATAATCGGCCAGGTTGGCCAGGATATCGCGGTTGTCTTCAACCAATAGAATTCGCATCGGCACCTTCTCCGTATACAGTAACGGCCGTCTTGGCGCGCAGCTTAAGGCCAAGTGTGGCTCAGGGCTAGGGCGGCCGGTCTAAGAATCGATTCGCTCAACCAAATAATGGTGATAACAAGTTTTTCACTATCGATTCACAACCTGACTACAGCGCTCAATAGAAGCTATCGCGCCATTTATATAGGGAATGTAGATAATGGATTGTTTGAAGACGGCGCCAATGCGCTTTTTGCTACTGATAACCGGCTCCTGGCTGGTCATTTTTCTCCTGACCCGAAGCGTCCTGCTCCTCACTCATCTGGATGAGGCCGGCAGCGGATTCCTGCCAGTGTTTGGCATCGGCCTGCTTTATGACCTGGGGTTCATTGCCTACGCGGCGCTGCCCATGGGCCTCTATCTGCTGCTATGTCCGCCGGCCTTGTGGCGCCGCCGTGGCCATCGCTGGTTTCTTCAGGGACTGCTGACCGTCAGCCTGTTTGCCATGCTGTTCACGTCCGTGGCCGAATGGCTGTTCTGGGATGAGTTCGGTGTGCGTTTCAACTTCATCGCCGTCGATTACCTGGTGTACTCCGACGAAGTGCTGAATAACCTGCTGGAGTCGTACCCGATCGGCAAGCTGCTGGGCCTGCTCGCGGTGCTGGCCGTGGTCCTGAGCTTTGCGCTGCGTAAATCCTTCAACGCTGCGCTGGACGCACCATTGCCTGCCATGCGCGGACGTCTGCTCAATGCAGTCGGCCTGCTGATCGTCGCGGGCCTGAGCGCGCAACTGCTCAGCCAGGATGCGCCGCGCGCTCAGGGCGGCAATGCCTATCAGAACGAACTGGCGAGCAATGGCCCGTACCAGTTCTTCGCCGCCTTTCGCAATAACGAACTGGATTACCCGCAGTTCTACAGCACCCTGCCGACCTCCGTCGTCGCGCAACAGATTCGCGCTGAACTGACCGAGCCCAATGCTCGCTTCATCGGCGAGGATCCACAGGACATCCGCCGGATGATCGATAATCCCGGCACCGAACGAAAACCCAACATCGTGCTGGTCACCATCGAAAGCTTCAGCGCCAAGTACATGGGCAGCAATGGCGACGACCGCAACCTGACACCAAACCTCGATGCCTTGCGCAAACAAAGCCTGTACTTCAATAATTTCTACGCCACCGGCACCCGCACTGATCGCGGTCTGGAGGCAATCACCCTGGCCATTCCACCGACGCCGGGGCGCTCGATCGTCAAGCGCGTGGGTCGTGAAAGCGGTTTCGCCAGCCTCGGCCAGCAACTCAGCGCCGTGGGTTACGACAGCGTATTCGTGTATGGCGGGCGCGGTTACTTCGACAACATGAACGCGTTCTTCAGCGGCAACGGCTATCGCGTTGTCGACCAGAGCAGCGTCGATGAATCAGAGATTCACTTCAAGAACGCCTGGGGAATGGCTGACGAAGACCTTTACAACCAGACCCTGAAACTGGCCGACGCCGACTACGCCAGGCAACAGCCGTTTCTACTGCAACTGATGACCACCTCCAACCATCGCCCCTACACCTACCCGGATAACCGGATCGATATCAAATCCGGTAACGGACGCGACGGTGCAGTGAAGTACACCGACTTCGCCATTGGTCAGTTCCTCGATCAGGCGCGCAAAAAACCCTGGTTCGATAATACAATCTTCGTCTTCGTTGCCGATCACACGGCTGGCAGCGCTGGCAAAGAAGATTTGCCGATCAGCAACTATCAGATTCCGCTGTTCATCTATGCACCGAAGCTGATCGACGCTCGGGAAACCGCACAGCTGGCCAGTCAGATCGACCTTGCGCCAACGTTGCTCGGGCTGCTGAACCTGGATTACCAGTCGACGTTCTTCGGTCGCAACCTGTTGCAGGACAATCCACTGCCACCGCGAGTGGTGGTTGGCAACTATCAACATCTGGGCTTGTTCGACGGTAAGGATTTAGCGATCCTGAGCCCGCGTGAGGGTCTGCGTCGCCACGACGATGCACTGACCGACAGTCGCGAATCACGGGCCACCACCGTTGATCCGTTGATCACCCGCGCAATTACTTATTACCAAACTGCCAGTCATGGCTTCAAGCAACAGCTGCTCGGCTGGAAAGCGCCCACGGAGGGCACCCGCCAAGTCAGCGAACGTTAATCGAATGGCCCCGGGCTGATGCCCCGGGGTTTTTCCATTCATCAGGATCCACCATGTCATCAACTGCTGTCCGTCCCACCTCCCGCCCGCTCAACTTCTGGCTGTGCCTGGGAGTGCCCGCCATTGCGGCGATCACCCTGATGCTGCTCGAGTTGACGTCCCTGGACATGGACCTTGCCAAGCTGTTCTATGATCCGGTCGCCGGTGCATTCATCGGGCGCCACAGTTATTTCCTGGAAGACATCCTGCATGACCGGGCCAAGCAAGTGGTCATTGCCTTTTCGGTGTTCTCAATCCTGGGCTTTGTCGGCTCCTTTTTCATTGAAAGGCTCAAACCGTTCAAACGTGAAATGGGTTGCCTGGTGTTATCTCTGGCGTTGGCAACCTCCTTTGTCACTCCGCTCAAAGCGGCAACGGCGGTGCAATGCCCATGGAGCCTGGAACAATTTGGCGGGCACGAAACCTACAGCGAACTGCTGAGCCCTCGCCCGCATACCGACAAGCCAGGCCGTTGCTGGCCCGGTGGTCATGCGGCAACCGGTTTCACCCTGTTTGCGTTGTTCTTTGTGTTGCGTGACCGACGCCCACGACTGGCACGCTATGCGTTTATCTTCGCTTTCACGTTGGGCTCGGTGTTTTCCATCGGCCGGATGATGCAGGGCGCGCACTTCTTCTCGCACAACGTGTGGACGGCGATTTTCTGCTGGCTGTTTTGCCTGGGGGCGTACTACTACATCCTGTACCGGCCGGCCTCCAAGACTGAACAGGCGAACGAGGCAAAACCGGTCAGCGCCTGAACCGACGCCATCGCGGGCAAGCCCCGCTCCCACAGGTTTACGCAATCCACTGTGGGATCGTGGCTTGCCCGCGATGGATGACCGCGACGCGATCTGCGGACCTACCAAAATGAAGGCAATAAAAAGCCCCGCCTGCTCAACGCAGGCGGGGCTTTTTTATAGGGGTAAGGCTGGCTTACATCATGCCGCCCATGCCACCCATACCGCCCATGTCTGGCATACCGCCGCCAGCTGCGCCTTCTTTCTTCGGTGCTTCGGCAACAGCGGCCTCGGTGGTCAGGATCAGACCGCCAATCGAGGATGCAGCTTGCAGAGCCGAACGGGTCACCTTGGTTGGGTCCAGGATGCCCATTTCGATCATGTCGCCGTATTCGCTGGTGGCAGCGTTGTAACCGAAGTTACCCGCACCTTGCTTGACCTTGTCGACAACCACGCTTGGCTCGTCGCCGGAGTTGGCAACGATCTGACGCAGTGGCGCTTCGACCGCACGACGCAGAACAGCGATACCAACGTCCTGATCGGCGTTGTCGCCTTTCAGTTCGCTGATGGCTTGCAGGGCACGGATCAGTGCCACGCCGCCGCCAGGTACCACGCCTTCTTCAACGGCTGCACGGGTAGCGTGCAGGGCGTCTTCAACGCGGGCTTTCTTCTCTTTCATTTCAACTTCGGAACCAGCACCAACCTTGATCACTGCAACGCCGCCGGACAGTTTGGCCAGGCGCTCTTGCAGTTTTTCACGGTCGTAGTCGGACGAAGTGTCGGCCACTTGCTGACGGATCTGGGTCACGCGAGCCTGGATATCAGCCTCAACGCCGGCGCCGTCGATCACGGTGGTGTTTTCTTTGGACAGGATCACGCGCTTGGCATTACCCAGGTGTTCCAGGGTAGTGCTTTCCAGGCTCAGACCGATCTCTTCGGAGATCACGGTACCGCCGGTCAGAACAGCGATGTCCTGCAGCATGGCCTTGCGACGGTCGCCGAAGCCTGGAGCCTTGACGGCTGCGACTTTAACGATGCCACGCATGTTGTTCACAACCAGAGTCGCCAAGGCTTCGCCTTCAACGTCTTCGGCCACGATCAGCAGTGGACGGCCGGCTTTGGCAACGGCTTCCAGTACTGGCAGCATTTCGCGGATGTTCGAGATCTTTTTGTCGACCAGCAGGATCAGCGGACCGTCCAGCTCGGCAGTCATGGTCTCTGGCTTGTTGACGAAGTACGGGGACAGGTAGCCACGGTCGAACTGCATGCCTTCAACAACCGACAGTTCGTTTTCCAGGCCCGAGCCTTCTTCAACGGTGATCACGCCTTCTTTACCGACTTTTTCCATGGCTTCGGCAATGATGTCGCCGATGGAGTTGTCGGAGTTGGCCGAGATGGTACCTACCTGAGCGATTGCCTTGGTGTCAGCGCAAGGCTTGGACAGGTTCTTCAGCTCTTTGACGATAGCGATGGTCGCTTTGTCGATACCGCGCTTCAGGTCCATCGGGTTCATGCCGGCAGCGACGGCTTTCAGGCCTTCGTTGACGATCGACTGAGCCAGAACGGTAGCGGTGGTGGTGCCGTCGCCTGCGTCATCGTTGGCACGGGAGGCAACGTCTTTGACCAGCTGCGCGCCCATGTTTTCGAAGCGGTCTTCGAGTTCGATTTCTTTGGCTACGGAAACGCCGTCCTTGGTGATGGTCGGAGCGCCGAAGCTCTTCTCGATGATCACGTTACGGCCTTTCGGGCCCAGGGTCGCTTTTACTGCGTCAGCCAGAACGTTGACACCGGTGAGCATTTTCTTGCGGGCGGAGTCGCCGAATTTAACTTCTTTAGCAGCCATGATCGATATTCCTTAAATACTTTGTAGTAGCGGGAAAATGAGCGGGGAATCAGCCTTCGACAACAGCGAGAATCTCGTTCTCAGCCATGATCACCAGGTCTTCGCCATCGACTTTCACAGTGTTGCTGCCGGAGTACGGGCCGAACACCACCTTGTCACCCACTTTCACGGACAGTGCACGCACTTCGCCGTTGTCCAGCACTTTGCCTGGGCCTACAGCTAGGACTTCACCCTGGTTTGGCTTCTCAGCAGCCGAACCTGGCAGGACGATACCGCCAGCGGTTTTCTTTTCTTCTTCGCTGCGACGGATAACGACGCGGTCATGCAGAGGACGAAGCTTCATTGTCGATCTCTCCTAATTGTGGTTTTCATCGGCCGGTGTAGTCCCGGCGGGTTTAACAAATCCGGCGGCGCCGGGTGCGGTTCGTCGAGCGAACCGCGGAAGTCTGTCTGGCGCAATTGCCAGAAACCTTGCGGTGACCGTTACATAAGGGCGCGCGAGCCTATTTCAAGGGCCGAGAGCGAAATTTTTACGTCGATACCCTGAAAATGAACACGGCACCCAAAGGTGCCGTGTCGATGGACATGTTACTTGGAGTCGCGGTGTTCGAACTCGCCTTCGATCACGTTAGGCTCACGGCCCAACGGCTGACGTGGAGCAGGACCGCCCCGCGGCTGAAGGTCATCGGCAAACGCACGCTGGCGCATCGCTTGTTCCTCGGCGCGCTGGCGCATTTTATTGGCCAGCAGTCGACGAGAGATCGGCAGCAACATAATCAGACCCAGCACGTCGGTGACGAAGCCCGGCAGAATCAGCAGACCACCCGCCAGGGCCAGCATCAGGCCTTCGAGCATGGTCTGGGCCGGCAACTCGCCGCGGCTCAAGCTTTCACGAGCGCGCAGCGCAGTAGCCAGACCGGCGATACGCAGCACGAACACGCCGAGCATCGAGCCGAGAATGATCAGCAGCAGGGCCGGGAAAAACCCGATCGCTGCGCTGACCTTGACGAATACGAACAGCTCCAACACCGGAAACAGTACAAAGAGCAACAAAAAAGGGCGCATCAAATGGTTCCTCAACGCAAGTAAGCCTTGCCAGTGTTCCTTAGATGACGTCGCCGTTTCGTGAATTCAAGCATCGGCCACTTGATTTTTCGGCCAATGTTCGGCGTGAGCCAGGAAAACCAAGGCTTCCCGGACTTGTGTCGGCGTATTACAAGGCGCTTGAAACGGCAGCCAGTAGAGCCCCTGGCCGATGCGCAAGTGCATGCCTTCGCTGTCGATGCCGACCAATTGCGCCGGCACGGTTTTCGGCAAGCCCGCCAGGTCGACATAGTGGGCGATGGCTTTGGCGTGATCGGCATTCATGTGCTCGACCATGCTCACTTCGGCCTTGCCGGCGAACGGGTTGGCGAGGGTCAGTTGGTCGACCCAGTGAATCGCGCCGAAGCCGCCGATGTAACGGTGGCGTACCGGTTTGAGCACCCAGAAATCGAAATCGTGGGCCTTGTGATAGTTCTGCGAATCCGGGAAATAGCGGTAGTAACGCTCGGCTGCTGCTTCGATGGCTGCGGTGTCCTCGAGTTTTTCCCCTTCGGCCAGGTAGGTCAGCCGACCAACGGCTTGCACGTCTTCGGCCTCGCGTTCACCCACCAGCAGCGAGCATTTCGGATCCTTCAGCAGGTTGTGAGTGTGCTGTGCGATGCGGCTGATAAGGATCAGCGGCCGGCCCTGTTCGTCCAGACAGTACGGAACCACGGAGCCAAACGGGAAACCGGGCATCGCTTTGGAGTGCGTCGAGAGCACTCCACGGTATTCCTTGAGAAGCAATTCTCGGGCATGCTTAGCCACTACAACGCTCAATTTATGACTCCTTATATAGATTCCGTCGAAAAAACGGACAGGCGTCTGGGTGAAAGTTCCAGTACGCCACAGGGGCAGTTCTCATGTGCAGCCAGGCCACATCAGGCTCAGATCGAGAGGCCCTCTAGAAGGAGAAACACTCCGATCGGCTATGGGGCTATGCGAATGCAACTCACTGACAAAGTAATCATTATCACCGGCGGTTGCCAGGGTTTAGGCCGCTCCATGGCCGAGTATCTTGCAGGTCGTGGCGCCAAGCTGGCCCTGGTGGACCTGAACCAGGAAAAACTCGACGCCGCCGTCGCCGCTTGCAAGGCCAAGGGTGTCGAGGCCCGTGCCTACTTGTGCAACGTCGCCGATGAAGAGCAAGTGACCCACATGGTCAGCCAGGTGGCCGACGATTTCGGCGCGATCCATGGCCTGATCAACAACGCCGGCATTTTGCGTGACGGCCTGTTGCTGAAGGTCAAGGATGGCGAAATGACCAAGATGAGCCTGGCCCAATGGCAAGCGGTGATCGACGTCAATCTGACCGGCGTGTTCCTGTGCACCCGTGAAGTCGCGGCAAAAATGGTCGAGCTGAACAACAGCGGCGCGATCATCAATATCTCGTCGATCTCACGCGCCGGCAATATCGGCCAGACCAACTACTCCGCCGCCAAGGCCGGTGTCGCTGCGGCGACCGTGACCTGGGCCAAGGAACTGGCGCGCTACGGGATTCGCGTGGCGGGCATTGCGCCGGGCTTCATCGAAACTGAAATGACCCTGAGCATGAAACCTGAAGCGCTGGAAAAGATGACTTCCGGGATTCCGCTCAAGCGCATGGGCAAACCCGAAGAGATCGCCCAGTCGGCGGCCTACATTTTCGAGAATGACTACTACACCGGTCGGATTCTGGAGCTGGATGGCGGGTTGCGTATCTAAAGCAATATCAAAAGATCGCAGCCTCGCTTCGCTCGACAGCTCCTACATGGATTGGCTTACACCTGTAGGAACTGTCGAGCGAAGCGAGGCTGCGATCTCTTTTCAGTGATTTAATCGTCGCTGACGGTAATGTTCGGCATCGCCGGCGTCGCGGCTTCCTGCAACACGATCCGCGCGCCGACATGACGGGCCAGTTCCTGGTAAACCATCGCAATCTGGCTGTCAGGCTCGGCGATCACCGTTGGCTTGCCGCCATCGGCCTGTTCGCGGATCAGCATCGACAGCGGCAACGAAGCCAACAGTTCGACACCATACTGGTTGGCCAGCTTCACACCGCCGCCCTCACCGAACAAATGCTCGGCATGCCCGCAGTTGGAGCAGATGTGCACGGCCATGTTTTCGACCACACCCAGCACCGGGATGTTGACCTTGCGGAACATTTCCACGCCCTTGCGCGCATCCAGCAATGCCAGATCCTGCGGGGTGGTCACGATCACCGCACCGGCCACCGGGACTTTTTGCGCCAGGGTCAACTGGATGTCGCCGGTGCCTGGCGGCATGTCGATGACCAGGTAATCCAGGTCGCCCCAGGCCGTTTGCGTGACCAGTTGCAACAAGGCGCCGGACACCATCGGCCCACGCCAGACCATCGGCGTGTTGTCGTCGGTCAGGAAGGCCATGGACATCACTTCGACGCCATGAGACTCGATCGGAATGAACCATTTCTGATCCTTGACCTGAGGACGGGTGCCTTCAGGGATGCCGAACATGATGCCCTGGCTCGGACCGTAGATGTCCGCGTCGAGAATCCCCACTTTGGCACCTTCACGAGCCAACGCGAGCGCCAGGTTGGCGGCCGTGGTGGATTTGCCCACGCCCCCCTTGCCAGACGCCACGGCCACCACGTTTTTGACGTTGGCCAACCCCGGAATCTGTGCCTGGGCCTTGTGCGCGGTAATCACGCTGGTGATCTCGACGCGGGCAGTGACCACGCCGTCCAGGCCCTCGATGGCCAGCTGCAACAACTGCGCCCAGCCACTCTTGAACAGACCGGCGGCGTAACCCAGCTCCAGCTGGACGCTGACGCGATCGCCCTGGATATCGATGCTGCGCACGCACCCGGCGCTGACCGGGTCCTGGTTCAGATAAGGGTCGGTGTATTGGCGAAGGACGGCTTCCACCGCTGCGCGATTGACGGCGCTCATGGGCAACTCCGATAGCAAGACTGGAAAATCAGGCGGGTATCCTAACCGTTCTATCGCCTGGACGGGATGCTTTCAGAATATGACAAATATCTTATGGCCGGCGGGTACAAAGGTCCGTGGAGGCTGGCCGTGGGGGTGAAAAATATGCGCCGGCGCTTTATAGTGGCCGACCTCCGTTTCATCAAGTAGCCGAGCCCCATGTCCGAGCCACGCAAGATCCTCGTCACCAGCGCCCTGCCCTATGCCAATGGTTCGATCCACCTCGGCCATATGCTGGAATACATCCAGACCGATATGTGGGTGCGCTTCCAGAAGCATCGCGGTAACCAATGCATTTATGTCTGCGCCGACGACGCCCACGGTTCGGCCATCATGCTGCGCGCAGAAAAGGAAGGCATCACCCCGGAACAACTGATCGCCAACGTCCAGGCTGAACACAGCGCCGACTTTGCCGAGTTCCTGGTGGACTTCGACAACTTCCACTCCACTCACGCCGAAGAAAACCGTGAGCTGTCGAGCCAGATCTACCTGAAGCTGCGCGACGCCGGGCACATCGCCACGCGCTCGATCACGCAGTACTTCGACCCGGAAAAGAAAATGTTCCTGGCCGACCGCTTCATCAAGGGCACCTGCCCGAAATGCGGCACCGAAGACCAGTACGGCGACAACTGCGAAAAATGCGGTGCAACCTACGCGCCGACCGACCTCAAAGATCCGAAGTCGGCAATCTCCGGCGCCACGCCGGTGCTCAAGGATTCCCAGCACTTCTTCTTCAAGCTGCCGGACTTCCAGGAAATGCTGCAAGCCTGGACCCGCAGCGGCACGTTGCAAGATGCCGTGGCCAACAAGATCGCCGAATGGCTGGACGCCGGCCTGCAACAGTGGGACATCTCCCGCGATGCGCCGTACTTCGGCTTCGAAATTCCTGATGAGCCAGGCAAGTACTTCTACGTGTGGCTGGACGCGCCGATCGGCTACATGGCCAGCTTCAAGAACCTGTGCAACCGTACGCCTGCACTTGATTTCGACGCGTTCTGGGGCAAGGACTCCACCGCCGAGCTGTACCACTTCATCGGCAAGGACATCGTCAACTTCCACGCCCTGTTCTGGCCAGCGATGCTCGAAGGCGCCGGTTTCCGTAAACCGACCGGCATCAACGTGCACGGCTACCTGACCGTCAACGGTCAGAAGATGTCCAAGTCCCGCGGCACCTTCATCAAGGCCCGGACCTATCTGGATCACCTGTCGCCGGAATACCTGCGCTACTACTACGCAGCCAAGCTGAGCCGTGGCGTCGATGACCTGGACCTGAACCTCGAAGACTTCGTGCAGAAGGTCAACTCGGACCTGGTCGGCAAAGTCGTCAACATCGCCAGCCGTTGCGCCGGTTTCATCAACAAAGGCAACGCTGGCGTGCTGGTGGCCGGCAACGCCGCGCCGGAGCTGACCGAAGCGTTCCTGGCCGCAGCACCGAGCATCGCCGAAGCCTACGAGGCGCGTGACTTCGCCCGGGCCATGCGCGAAATCATGGGCCTGGCCGACCGAGCCAACGCCTGGATCGCCGACAAGGCACCGTGGTCGCTGAACAAACAGGAAGGCAAGCAGGATGAAGTCCAGGCCATCTGCGCCTTGGGCATCAACCTGTTCCGCCAACTGGTGATTTTCCTCAAGCCGGTGCTGCCGCTGCTGGCCGCCGATGCCGAGGCGTTCCTCAACGTCGCACCGCTGACCTGGAACGACCACGCCACCTTGCTCAGCAACCATCAGCTGAACGAGTTCAAACCGTTGATGACCCGCATCGACCCGGTAAAAGTGCAAGCCATGACCGACGCCTCGAAAGAAGACCTGACCGCCAGCCAGACCGACACCGGCGAAGCTGCCGCGCCTCAAGGCAACGGCGAACTGGCCAAGGATCCGCTGTCGCCGGAGATCGAGTTCGATACCTTTGCCGCGGTCGACCTGCGCGTCGCCCTGATCCTCAAGGCCGAAGCCGTCGAAGGGGCCGACAAACTGCTGCGCCTGACCCTGGACATCGGTGACGAGCAACGCAACGTGCTCTCCGGAATCAAGAGCGCCTACCCGGACCCGGCCAAGCTTGAAGGTCGCCTGACCATGATGATTGCCAACCTCAAGCCGCGCAAAATGAAATTCGGGATCTCCGAAGGCATGGTGATGGCGGCCGGCCCTGGTGGCGAAGAAATCTACCTGCTGAGCCCCGACAGTGGCGCCAAGCCAGGTCAGCGCATCAAGTAAGGTCCTGCGCTAAACCGATCCCACAGTCGTGCCCGGCGCGACTGTGGGATTTTCATATCTGGCCCACCCTCCTTCCTTGCCGGATAATGCCTAATCTCTTTTTAGAGAGTTCTTTTTAGAGAGCCCTTTCTAGAGAGCCCCTTAAGAAAGCCCTGTTCTTACCGGCACGATCATGACCGAACTGCTTCTTACGCTTATCAGCGCTGCCCTGATCAACAACCTCGTGTTGCACTGGCCGCTGGGCGTCGATCCGGTGCTGGGCAGCGAGCGGCGACAGGTGCATGCATTGGGCATCGCGACGACGTGCCTGATGCTGATCGTCGGCACGCTCGGCCATGCGCTCTACCACTGGCTGCTGGTGCCGCTGGGGCTGACGTCGCTGCGACTGTTTGTATTCCTGCCGCTGAGCGTTCTGCTGATCGGCCCGCTGCTGAAGCTGCTTCCACGGTTATTCGCCAAGCTTTCATTCGAGGGGCTCTGGCCCCTGCTGCTGGGCAATGCCGGCGTGCTTGGGCTGACGTTGCTCAATGCTCAGGACGACAAGGGATTTTTCCACGCCATAGCCCTGAGCCTCGGTGCCGGGCTGGGTTTCTGGCTGGTGCTGAGCCTGTTCAGCGACTTGCGCCAACGCACACTCGATAACGATGTCCCCCTGCCCTTTCGCGGCCTGCCGATCGAATTGATCAGCGCCGGATTGATCGCGGTGGTTTTTCTCGGATTCAGCGGGTTGATCAAAACATGAGTCTGATTCAACGCATCGATGCCCTCTTGCCGCAGACTCAATGCGGCAAGTGTGGCCACCCCGGATGCAAACCCTACGCCGAAGGCATCGCCAGCGGCGAGCCGATCAACAAGTGCCCTCCGGGCGGCAGCGAAACCATCGCGGCCCTGGCCGAGCTGCTGAAAGTGCCGGTGCTGGAACTGGACGTCAGTCGCGGCTCGGCACCGGCGCAAATCGCGTACATCCGCGAGGCCGAATGCATCGGCTGCACCAAATGCATTCAGGCCTGCCCAGTCGACGCGATTGTCGGCGCGGCGAAATTCATGCACACGGTCATCGTCGACGAATGCACCGGTTGCGACCTCTGCGTGGCGCCCTGCCCGGTGGATTGCATCGAGATGCATCCGCTACCGCTGGCCACGCTGCCGATTGTCGGTGGGCTGGCGTTCAGCCTGGAGGAGCAACAGGCCCGGGCCGCCAAGCGCAACCGCGCGCGACGTCGCTTCGAACAGCGCAATGCCCGCCTACATCGCGAAGAGCAACAGAAACTCGCCGAACGTCAGGCCCGCGCCCAACGCGCCGTGCAGCACAGTGAAGTGACGCTCGACCCGGTTCAGGCCGCGCTCGAGCGCGTGCGGGCGCAGAAGGCCGCCAATGCCGATGCGGCGCTGAAAAAGGCCAAGGTCGATCTGGCCATGAGTCGAGCGCAGTTGAACAAGTCGCTCAAGGCCTTCGGGCATCCACCGACCTTCGAACAGCAATCGCAACTGATCGTGCTGCAACAGCAGTTCGAAGCTGCCGAGCAGGCGCTGTTGCTGCTGGAAAGCAGTGCACCGGTGGTAGCTACTCCACCTGTTCCGACTAACGATGCCGAGCTGAAACGGGCGAAGATCCAGTTGGCCATGCGCCGCGCCGAACTCAAGAAGGCTCAAACAAACGAAGCGTCGGCCGAACAGATCGCAGCATTGCAACATGCGCTCAGCGAAGCCGAGCGGCAGGTGGATGCCTATGCCGCCCCTTGAATCGGTGGACGAACGCCTTCAGCAGGCCATGAAGCTGGTGTTGCTGGCCACCCTGCCGGGAATGCTGATGTTGTTCTGGCTGTACGGTTGGGGCGTGTTGATCAACCTGATTCTGACGGCAGCTACCGCGCTGGCCGTTGAAGCAGCGGTGTTGCAGCTGCGCAAGCAACCTGTAAAACCGACAGTGAGCGATGGCAGTGCGCTGGTCAGCGCGACCCTGTTGGCCCTGGCCTTGCCGCCTTATTGCCCGTGGTGGCTGACGGTCAGCGCTGCGGCATTCGGACTTTTTTTCGGCAAGCACCTGTATGGCGGCGTCGGCAGGAATCCGTTCAACCCGGCGATGCTCGGTTTCGCCCTGGCTTTAGTGACATTTCCCCAGCAAATGACCCATTGGCCGTCGTCCCATGGCATGGACTTTCTCGCTGGCCTGCAACAAGTGTTCGGCTTCAACCTCGGCCAGACGCCAGACGCGTGGGCCCAGGCCACCGCGCTGGACAGCCTGCGAATCAACAAAAGCCTGACCATGGACGAACTGTTTACCGGCAACCCGGCATTCGGCCATTTCGGCGGCCGGGGCGTGGAATGGGTCAACCTGGCCTTCCTGGCTGGCGGCGCGTTTCTGCTGCAACGACGGGTGTTCAGCTGGCATGCGCCGGTCGGCATGCTCGCCAGCCTGTTCGTCATCAGCCTGTTGTGCTGGAACGGTTCGGGCTCCGATTCCCATGGCTCGCCACTCTTCCATCTGCTCACCGGCGCGAGCATGCTGGGTGCCTTCTTCATCGTGACGGAACCGGTATCCGGCGCAAAACCCCCCACGGCCCGGTTGCTGTTCGGCGCCGGAGTGGGGCTGCTGACTTACCTGATCCGCACGTGGGGCGGCTATCCCGACGGGGTGGCCTTTGCCGTCCTGCTGATGAACCTCTGTGTACCGGCGCTGGAGCGGTTTGCTGCCTCCAGACAAGCGCAGGTCAGCCCATGAACCGAGCAACCAGCGTTGTGACCCTGGTATTACTGGCAGGCCTGGGGACAGGCGCGACTTACCTCGCGCAGCACACCAGCGCCGCACGCATTGCCGCCGAACAACGCCTGATCGACAGCCGCAATTTGCTGGATCTGCTAGCGCCCGACAGCTACGACAATCAGCCACTGGAACACCCCCTCAGCGTCGAAAAAACTCGCCTGCCCAACAGCACGCTGCTAAATGGCTACCTGGCGTCCAAGGCCGGCCAACCGAGCGCCGTGTTGCTGCGCAGCCAGACACTGGGCTACGCCGGCGCCATCGATTTGCTGATCGCCATCGACCCCCATGGCACGTTGCTGGGGGTCAAAACCCTCAAGCAATCGGAAACCCCGGGGCTGGGCGGCAAGCTCGCCGACTGGCCCAATGCCTGGCTGCAAGTGTTTACCGGCAAGTCTCTAGGCGAACCAGGCGACACTGGCTGGGCCTTGAAAAAGGACCAAGGGCAATTCGATCAGATCGCGGGCGCGACCATCACCTCAAGAGCGGTGATCAATGCCACCCACGATGCATTGCGTTACTTCGATGAACACCGGCAACCGCTGATCGGGAGCAGTGCCCATGAATAAGTCATCGACCCTGCAGAACTCGCTGATGCTTGCGCCTCTGATCGGCGTCACTGATTCGTTG
Organism: Pseudomonas sp. 008; assembly: GCF_016861935.1. Lineage (NCBI taxonomy): Bacteria > Pseudomonadati > Pseudomonadota > Gammaproteobacteria > Pseudomonadales > Pseudomonadaceae > Pseudomonas > Pseudomonas sp. 008. Next base: position 217,399 of record NZ_BOMA01000007.1, read on the forward strand.
GTAACGGCCCTGGGCCTGTGGCTGATGTTCGCTCTGGTGCTCAGTGTCTATGACGTGAGCATGGGTATCTTGCGCTCACGACTGATTCCGGCAACCCATTTACTGGCCTGCCTCCTGCTGGCTGCCACACTGACCAGTTGTGCGGAACTCGCCACGCAAGCCTGGTCGCTTCAATGGCACCAGCATCTGGGGTTCTATACCGGATTGATCGCCTTGCAATGCGTGGTGCTGGAACATAACGGTTTTTTCCAGGGCACAAGGCGTGACCGCCTGCGCCTGTGCGGCCTGTTTGGCGCCTTGATGATTGGCCTGGGCCTGCTGCGCGAGCTCATCGGCAACGGGACACTGGGTAGCCATCTGCCCTGGCTGACCGGTGCTGTACAACCGGACTGGCAAGGTTGGGTGCTCACCGCTGACGGAGGCCTGCGCTTGGCCACGCTGGCCCCCGGCGGGTTTATTCTGCTGGGGCTGCTGATCGCCGCACGTCAGGCCTGGACCCGCCCCACCCCCACATTGACCTCCTTCGAGGAAACGCATCGCCCATGAATGCCGCAAAACGTCTGGAAATTTTCCGCAGGTTTCACGAAGACAATCCTGAACCGAAGACCGAGCTGGCCTATTCCTCGCCGTTCGAACTGCTGATCGCCGTGATTCTCTCGGCGCAATCGACCGATGTCGGCGTCAACAAGGCCACCGCCAAACTGTTTCCGGTGGCCAATACGCCGGCGGCGATTTATGCCTTGGGCGTCGAAGGATTGTCGGAGTACATCAAGACCATCGGCCTGTATAACAGCAAAGCAAAAAACGTGATCGAAACCTGTCGCTTGCTGGTAGAGCGCCATGGCGGTGAGGTGCCGCAGACCCGCGAAGCGCTGGAAGCGTTGCCCGGCGTCGGCCGCAAGACCGCCAATGTGGTGCTCAATACCGCCTTTCGTCAGCTGACCATGGCCGTGGACACCCACATTTTCCGGGTCAGCAACCGTACCGGCATTGCTCCGGGCAAGAATGTGGTCGAGGTGGAGCAGAAACTGATGAAATTCGTGCCGAAGGAGTATCTGCTCGACGCCCATCACTGGCTGATTCTCCACGGACGCTACGTTTGCCTGGCCCGCAAGCCGCGTTGTGGCAGCTGCCGGATCGAGGACTTATGCGAATACAAGCAAAAGACCTCGGACGATTGAGGCTCTATTAGTTTTATTGATTAGCCGATTGAAAAAATCTTTTTTACCCGCCGGGAAATTGTCGATATAAGGAGCGCCAAAGGCAGTCTTAGCCTGGAGTTAACCTTATGAGCACTGGCAAAGAGCAATTGGACGTAGAAGACGACTTCACCCCCGTTGAGGCCGATGACGCAGAACCGGTGGTGGAAGTAGCGAAGACCAACCTGAGCAAACGCCGCACCATCGACAATCTGCTGGAGGAGCGCCGACTGCAAAAGCAATTGGCCGATTACGATTTTGACCTATGACACCTAAAAGCCTCCCGAAACGGAGGCTTTTTACTAAGTGCCCATCCCCGACAAACGCCCGCTCATCGCCCCTCGTCAAACGCTGGCGTACTCATACCAGGCCATTACGTTGAGCCAATTCAATAAGATCGACCAGTGAGCGAGCATTGAGCTTTAGCAACAGGCGAGTCTTGTAAGTACTGACGGTTTTATTGCTGAGGAACATCCCATCGGCGATTTCCTTGTTTGTCTTACCTCGGGCCAACTGCTGCAGGACCATCATTTCCCGCCCGGACAAACGATCCACCATATCGGCCTCACTGGCATTCCCAAGACTGGAGCGCACAGTATGCAGCGCCTGATTAGGGAAGTAGCTATAACCTGACAGTACCGCCTTTATTGCACTGAGCAACTCAGTAAGGTCCTGTTGTTTACAGACATATCCGGCGGCACCCGATTGCATACAGCGCATGGAAAAATGCCCTGGAGCCTGGGACGTCAATATCAGCACTTTAAGAGGCATCGCCGCTGATGTCAGGCGCGCGATAACTTCCAACCCATCCAGCTTCGGTATTCCAATATCCAGGATAACGATATCCGGCATAAGTTCACGAGCAAGTTGCAATGCATCCACGCCATTGTCTGTTTCTGCAATGACTTCGTAGCCATGACGCTCCATTAGCATACGTACCGCAAGACGAATGACGGGGTGATCATCCACGATCAGCACTTTATTCATGGGCAAGTCCAATTTTCGCTGTTCGAATTTTTAGAGCCCGCACCATAGCCTAGTCGTTTCACCCATGGCATGCCGTCCCCCTCGACCACTCGCACCGAGAGACATCACCTACAAACAACACGGATTATTCCTACAAGAAATCATTGCACACGATGAGCCAGAGATTTTATTGGCCGAACACTGCTAATCGCCTCGACAGTTTCTTTGTAACAATTCACACCCCAAAAAACAGGGTTCAACGCCCTTGGTCCGACAGACCGCGACTATTAAGCTACCCTTAAAGGTAACGAGTATCTTGCAGAATCTTACATAACCCGGCCCGAACGGCTCGAAAAACCTTACACACAGCAACACTTCAGAAGCCAAACAAACCCACGCAACTTTAAAACAAATAAACAGACATACCCAGACCCAGAACAATGCAGCTACTATATCAATTTCAACCACACAACAAAAAAACTTAAAATAACAAAAACAAAAACAACACATCCATACATGCATCACCGCCAAAACACACCCTATAAACCAACAGAGAAAAAGATAATATCTAATGAGTAAAAAACATGATAAAACTCAAAAAAAGAATCACCAACCCCATGACAATCATTGCAATATTTGCAGCACTGTCCGAAACATCAGCTGCTGTATCGCTGCCCTTTCTTGACCACAAGGAGAGAGAACTCTACATCTGGTTTCTGATCAGCTTTCCCTTTTATTTGCTTTTTCTTTTCTTCGCCACACTTAACTTCAATTATCGATCGCTTTACGCGCCCTCCGATTTCGAGAAGGGAAAGCATTTTATAAAAGTCATGGACAACGCTGATCACTCTGGAAACAGCACTTCCAGTGTGTCGCCTGAACGCTCGGTCCAACACCATGTGCAGTTGCCCGCACCGCTAAAGGATCTGCACATCATTGATGCACGCTGGATAACCAAAAAAATGGGGTTCAGCGCCCTGATGGAGAGTATCCAGCACGCTCCGGATAATCCTGCACACGTGATCGTATTTCTCACGTGCGCCGATTCGGAGGTAGTGCTGAAGGACAGCGCGCTCAAACACTGGAAACAACTAAAGAAACGCAGCAACGCAACGTTCTGTGTTTCTTACAATTTGAGCTCACATGGCGTGACGATCATGGGCTAGGTTTTGACCCGTCGCACAGAGCAAGGCAGCCCTTGAAGTGAGATCAAAGGCAGGCAGCAGAGGGAACGGTTAGAAGAAACCAGCAGAAAGCGAAACGTAATATGCAGCAGCCCTTTTTCAGAACTGTGGCCTTGTCATCGACAAGGCCACAGTTCCATTACCGCATCAAAGGTCTCAGAACAGCTTGCGGCCTTTGTTCGCCGCGATACGCATGCGCAAGGCGTTGAGCTTGATGAAGCCCGCCGCATCGGCCTGGTTGTAGGCACCGCCATCTTCCTCGAAGGTCGCGATGTTGGCGTCGAACAACGACTCGTCGGACTTGCGTCCGGTGACGATCACGTTGCCCTTGTACAGTTTCAGGCGCACTACGCCGTTCACGTGGGCCTGGGAAGCATCGATCATCTGTTGCAGCATCAGACGCTCTGGGCTCCACCAGTAACCGGTGTAGATCAGACTGGCGTATTTAGGCATCAGCTCGTCTTTGAGGTGAGCCACTTCGCGGTCCAGGGTGATCGATTCGATCGCACGGTGAGCGCGCAGCATGATGGTGCCGCCAGGCGTCTCATAGCAGCCACGGGACTTCATGCCCACATAGCGGTTCTCGACGATATCCAGACGGCCGATACCATGTTCGCCACCGATACGGTTCAAGGTCGCCAGCACGGTGGCCGGGGTCATTTCGACGCCGTCCAGCGCAACGATGTCGCCGTTACGGTAGGTCAGTTCCAGGTACTGTGGTTTGTCAGGAGCGTTCTCCGGGGAGACGGTCCAGCGCCACATGTCTTCTTCGTGCTCGGTCCAGGTGTCTTCCAGCACGCCACCTTCATAGGAGATGTGCAGCAGGTTGGCATCCATCGAGTACGGGGATTTTTTCTTGCCGTGACGCTCGATCGGAATCGCGTGCTTCTCGGCGTAGTCCATCAGCTTCTCACGGGACAGCAGGTCCCATTCGCGCCATGGAGCGATCACTTTCACGCCTGGCTTCAAGGCGTAGGCGCCCAGTTCGAAACGAACCTGGTCGTTGCCCTTGCCGGTCGCGCCGTGGGAAATGGCGTCAGCACCGGTTTCGTTGGCGATTTCGATCAGACGTTTGGCGATCAACGGACGAGCGATGGAAGTACCCAGCAGGTACTCGCCTTCGTAAACGGTATTGGCGCGGAACATCGGGAACACGAAATCACGCACGAATTCTTCGCGCAGATCGTCGATATAGATTTCTTTTACGCCCATGGCCTGTGCCTTGGCGCGGGCCGGCTCGACCTCTTCGCCCTGACCCAGGTCAGCGGTGAAGGTCACTACTTCACAGTTATATGTATCCTGCAGCCACTTGAGGATCACCGAAGTGTCCAGGCCGCCGGAATACGCCAGAACGACCTTGTTTACGTCCGCCATGCCATCACTCCACGGGGTTCTACGGAAAGCTGTCAAGTCTACCGCTCATGCAGGATAATTTACAGAGGCGCGACAGCTTATGACGACGAAGCGACAGATTATGTCGAGCGAGCGACGAATTCAGCAGGTTCAGGAGGTCGTCGCGCTGCTCGCGGCGGCGGTGGCTTGAGGCGCAGGCTTCTCGGTCGGTGCGACCCGTTCGAGGCGTACGGCAACCCGGCGATTCTTAGCCCGGTTGGCGGCATTGTTGTTGGGCGCCAGCGGATAGCGCTCACCGTGAAAACGCAGGGTGATCTGCGATTCCTGCACACCATTGGCCTTGAAGAAATCCATCACCGCCAGCGCCCGGCGTCGTGACAGTTCACGGTTGGTCAGGCGGTTGCCACTGTTATCGGAATGGCCGTCGAGTTCAATGTGGTTGACCGTCGGATCGGCCTTCATGAACTCCAGCATGACCTGCAACTGGGCCTTGGCCCTGGCATCGAGATCGATACCCTCCCCCGGGAAGCCGACCTCGGATTGCTTCACTTGCTCGAAATTCTGTGGCAACAACTTGGCGACGCAACCCTGATAGTCACCATAGGCCTTGCTGAACTTGACCGGCAGCAGACGCACTTCAGACACCCGACCGTCGCCCGATGAGTGTCGAACGACCGGGCTGCGCCCCTCCATCAACCCGCTGATCAGGCGCCCGGCCTGCACTTGCGAGCTGTTGAACAGCACGTTGCCACTACCGATTCTCACCGACCCCAGGTTAATGTCGCCACGCCCCGGCTGCCATGGCGCAGCCGCCGCCAGCAAGGTGGCGGAACCCCCACCGATCATTGAGTTGTACGCCTTCAGACGAAATGTCGCCTGCTCTCCGGCGCGCCGCACAAACTCACCCGAACCGAAATCAGTGATCGGTTGAGTCAGGCGGCATTCGAACTTGTCACCTTCGACCGTCCACTCGATGCTCTCCAGGCGAGTCTGGAAAGTGAGCGCCATCGCGGGAAGGCTGGCAAACACACTGAGCAAGGCTAAATAACGCTGGCGCACGGGAGGCTCCACTGGCTTCTACGACAAAAAGACCGACACACATATTCACGGCCTGCCTGTTGGGTATCGGAAGCTTGCCGTAAAACTTGATAGCGAGTGCCTGGAAGAGTCTTTTCCGGTAGCATTCCCCTGAGTTTGACCCGCCTGGAATTCCCTCATGTCCGACCGCCTGACCCTGCTGCGTCCCGACGACTGGCACATTCATCTTCGCGATGGTGCCGTGTTGACCAATACCGTCGCGGATGTCGCGCGCACCTTTGGTCGCGCCATCATCATGCCCAACCTGGTACCTCCGGTGCGCAACGCTGCTGAAGCCGATGGCTATCGCCAGCGGATTCTCGCCGCACGTCCGGCCGGCAGCCGTTTCGAACCGCTGATGGTTCTGTACCTGACCGACCGCACCCAGCCCGAAGAAATTCGTGAGGCCAAGGCCAGCGGTTTCATTCACGCCGCCAAGCTGTACCCGGCCGGCGCGACCACCAACTCGGACTCTGGCGTCACCAGCATCGACAAGATTTTCCCTGCACTGGAGGCCATGGCCGAAGTCGGGATGCCCTTGCTGGTTCACGGTGAAGTCACCCGTGGCGATATCGACGTTTTCGATCGGGAAAAAATCTTCATCGATGAGCACATGCGTCGCGTGGTCGAGCGTTTCCCGACGCTCAAAGTGGTGTTCGAACACATCACCACCGCCGATGCCGTGCAGTTCGTCAACGCGGCTTCGGCCAACGTTGGCGCCACCATCACCGCGCATCACCTGCTGTACAACCGCAACCACATGCTGGTGGGCGGGATTCGGCCGCACTTCTACTGCCTGCCGATCCTCAAGCGCAATACCCACCAGGAAGCGCTGCTCGACGCCGCCACCAGTGGCAGCGACAAGTTCTTCCTCGGCACCGACTCGGCCCCCCATGCCCAGCACGCCAAAGAAGCGGCTTGCGGCTGTGCCGGTTGCTACACCGCTTATGCCGCGATCGAGATGTATGCCGAAGCCTTCGAACAGCGTAATGCGCTGGACAAGCTCGAAGCCTTCGCCAGCCTCAATGGCCCGCGTTTCTATGGTCTGCCGGCGAACACCGATCGCATCACCCTGGTCCGCGAAGAGTGGACCGCCCCAACCAGCCTGCCATTTGGCGAGCTGACCGTTATCCCGCTGCGCGCCGGTGAAAAACTGCGCTGGCGCCTGCTGGAGGAACACGCGTGAGTGAAGACCATTTCGACGACGAACAGGACGGTCAAGGCGGTGGAGGTGGTCCTCGTCATCCAATGGCTGCCAGATTCCGTGGTTACCTGCCGGTTGTCGTCGACGTAGAGACCGGTGGCTTCAACTCGGCCACCGACGCCCTGCTGGAAATTGCTGCAACCACCATCGCCATGGATGAAAAAGGGTTTGTGTACCCCGATCACACCTACTTCTTCCGGGTAGAGCCATTCGAAGGCGCCAACATCGAAGCAGCAGCCTTGGAGTTCACCGGGATCAAGCTCGATCACCCGTTGCGCATGGCAGTGAGTGAAGAAGCGGCGCTGACCGATATCTTCCGCGGCATTCGCAAGGCCCTGAAGGCCAACGGTTGCAAACGGGCGATTCTGGTCGGCCACAACAGCAGCTTCGACCTGGGTTTCCTTAACGCGGCAGTCGCGCGCCTGGACATGAAACGTAACCCGTTTCACCCGTTCTCCAGCTTCGACACCGCGACCCTTGCCGGTCTGGCCTATGGCCAAACCGTACTGGCCAAGGCCTGTCAGGCAGCGGACATCGACTTCGACGGTCGCGAGGCTCATTCGGCTCGCTACGATACCGAGAAAACCGCCGAGCTGTTCTGCGGCATCGTCAATCGCTGGAAACAGATGGGCGGCTGGGAAGACTACAACGACTGAGTCTGGTCGCCGGTTTATCTCGCCCATAAAAAAACCGGCCTCAGGCCGGTTTTTTATTGCCGGACGCCTGGCTTACAGCGCAGCAGCGTGCTCGGTCAGGTAAGCCGCAACGCCTTCTGGCGAAGCGTTCATGCCTTTGTCGCCTTTTTTCCAGTTGGCAGGGCAAACTTCGCCGTGCTCTTCGTGGAATTGCAGAGCGTCAACCAGACGGATCAGCTCTTCCATGTTACGGCCCAGCGGCAGGTCGTTGATGATCTGCGAGCGGACAACGCCTTTGTCGTCGATCAGGAACGCACCACGGAAAGCCACGCCGTCAGCGGACTGAACGTCGTAAGCCTTCATGATTTCCTGCTTGATGTCAGCAGCCATGGTGTAACGAACCTGGCCGATACCGCCATTGTTCACCGGGGTGTTGCGCCACGCGTTGTGGGTGAAGTGCGAGTCGATCGAAACGGCGACCACTTCAACGTTGCGTGCCTTGAAGTCAGCCATGCGGTTGTCCAGAGCGATCAGCTCGGACGGGCAAACGAAGGTGAAGTCCAGTGGGTAGAAGAACACCAGGCCGTATTTGCCTTTGATGGCCGAGGACAGGGTGAAGCTGTCTACGATTTCGCCATTGCCGAGTACGGCCGGTACGGTGAAGTCAGGGGCTTGTTTGCCTACGAGTACGCTCATTGGATATCTCCTGGTGTAATAACGTTGAAGAACAGGGCTCATGCCAGCCTGTCACCCTCAGGCGACAGCCCTGTGACACGAACCTCCTTCGCAAAAGGCCGACCATCATACACCGCGTTTTTCGCCTGTCCTTAGCGGTTTTTTTCTGGCGGGCAAAATGGCCGCTGCTATTTTTTTTCACAAGGCGCGAGAGGAAACCGTTCGTCAGTCAAAGGCCCTTATGACAAAAAGCCTTCAGAAACCACTTTGACAATCATTCTCGTTAACATTAAGATCCATCGCAATTGAGTCACAACCAGCGACGGTTCTCACTTATGTATGTCTGCCTCTGCACTGGCGTCACCGACGGTCAAATCCGCGATGCAATCTATGAAGGTTGCTGCAGCTACAAAGAAGTCCGTCTGGCTACCGGCGTAGCCGGCCAATGCGGCAAATGCGCTTGCCTGGCCAAGGAAGTAGTGCGTGAAACACTGGGCAAACTGCAAACGGCCCAGGCGGCGATCCCCTACCCCGTAGAATTTACAGCTGCATAACTACCGTATTTCGAAGAACCGGACTTGATGTCCGGTTTTTTTATGTCTGGAAATCAATCGCTTAGGGCCTAGACGCGGAACACAAACATTCTTATTCCGATTAATTTTCATTTAAGTTTCAATAACTTAGGTTTGACACTGTTAATTACGCGGCTCAAACTCCGCCTTATATACAGCTAATACAGGGCAGGACTCCCACCATGAAAGGCGACGTTACAGTCATCCAGCATCTCAACAAAATCCTTGGCAATGAACTGGTCGCGATCAATCAGTATTTCCTGCATGCGCGCATGTATGAAGATTGGGGCCTGAACAAGCTCGGCAAGCACGAGTACCACGAATCCATCGACGAGATGAAGCACGCTGACAAGCTGATCAAGCGCATCCTGTTCCTTGAAGGCCTGCCGAACGTCCAGGACCTGGGCAAGCTGCACATCGGCGAACACACCAAGGAAATGCTTGAGTGCGACTTGAAGATCGAACGCGACGGCCATGCCGACCTGAAAGTCGCTATCGCTCATTGCGAAACCGTCGGCGACTTCGGTAGCCGTGAACTGCTCGAAGACATTCTTGAATCCGAAGAAGAACATATCGACTGGCTGGAAACCCAGCTGGGCCTGATCGATAAAGTCGGCCTCGAGAACTATCTGCAATCGCAGATGGGCGAAGAGTAAGTTCTACGCCGCTAACCCCGACGCAATAAAAAGCCCCGCTCTCTTTACAGAGGCGGGGCTTTTTACGTGCGCTCTTGTAGGAGCGAGGCTCGCCCGCGAAGAACGATGACGCGGTGTATCTGCAGAAGCGCGGCGCCTGCTTCGCGGGCAAGCCTCGCTCCTACAGGTACCGAATCAGGCTTCGGTCTTGGCAGCGGCGGCTTTGGCGGCGGCGTCTTTGATCAGTGCCTGCAACGAACCGTCGGCAGACATTTCAGTCATGATGTCGCTACCACCAACCAGCTCACCGGCAACCCACAGTTGTGGGAAGGTTGGCCAGTTGGCGTACTTTGGCAGGTTGGCGCGGATTTCCGGGTTCTGCAGGATATCCACATAGGCAAACTTTTCACCACAGGCCATCACAGCCTGGGCGGCTTTCGCGGAAAACCCACACTGCGGGGCATTCGGCGAGCCTTTCATGTAAAGCAGAATGGTGTTGTTGGCAATCTGCTCTTTAATCGTTTCGATGATATCCATGGAGCACCTCGGCTGAACTTTCCGACTCAGTGGTCGGCACGGTGGCGCATTGTAACGGAAACCCGAGCGCCATGCTCGGCCTCCCCGACAGACATGTTCACGCCGCCGCCACGGTCACCGGCACGCCGTTCAATGCCGCATTGCCCGACAACTCATCGAGTTGACATTCGTCAGTCAGGTCATTGGCGCTGGAACCTGGCTGGCCACTGGCAATCGTCATCTGCACGCCCGGTCGCGCATGGCCCCAACCGTGGGGCAGGCTGACCACTCCTTTCATCATATCGAGGCTGGCGACCACTTCAACCTCGATCACGCCGACCCGTGAACTGACGCGCACCCGCTGCCCATCGCTGAGCCCGCGGCTGGCCAGGTCGTCCGGGTGCATCAACAGTTGATGGCGCGGCTTGCCCTTCACCAGGCGGTGATAGTTGTGCATCCATGAGTTGTTGCTGCGCACATGGCGGCGACCGATCATCAGCAACTGATCGGCGGCTGGTGCTTGCAACGCCGCAAAGCGCGCCAGATCGGCGAGGATCTCCACAGGCGCCGCCTGGACGCGCTGATTGGCCGTCTTCAGACGAGGCGTCAAATTGGGCTTGAGCGCGCCGAGATCGACACCGTGAGGGTGATCGAACAAGGTCGCCAGCGACAGTTTGTGCTCTGAAGCATCGCCATACAGGCCCATCCGCAGCCCCCGGTCGATCATCTGCGCCGGCGCAATGGTCGGTTTCAGCTCCTTGCCGGTCTTCGCCGCAAAGGCCTTGGCCAGCCCCACGAAGATCTCCCAGTCATGCAGCGCGCCTTGCGGCTTGGCGAGAATCGCCCGGTTGAAACGGGTGACGTTGCGCACCGCGAACATATTGAACGTGGTGTCGTAATGATCGTTTTCCAGCGCCGAAGTCGACGGCAGGATCAGGTCGGCATAACGCGTGGTTTCATTGATGTACAGGTCGACGCTGACCATGAACTCCAGCCCGTCCAGCGCCTGCTCCAGCTGTCGGCCATTGGGCGTGGACAACACCGGATTACCCGCCACGGTGATCAGCGCACGGACCTGCCCTTCCCCTTCGGTGAGCATCTCTTCGGCCAGCGCCGACACCGGCAACTCGCCACCGTATTCAGGACGCCCGGACACGCGGCTTTGCCACAGATTGAAATGGCCGCCCGACGTGGACGCCACCAGGTCCACCGCCGGCTCGGTGCACAACGCACCGCCGACACGATCAAGGTTGCCGGTCACCAGATTGATCAATTGCACCAGCCAATGGCACAAGGTGCCGAAGGCCTGGGTCGAGACGCCCATGCGGCCATAGCAGACCGCCGTCGGGGCTGCCGCGAAGTCCCGCGCCAGTTGACGGATCTGTTCGGCGGGTACTGCGCACAGCGGGCTCATGGCCTCGGCAGTGAAACCTGCGATCGCCTTACGCACTTCATCCAGACCATCGACCGGCAAATGACTGTCGCGGGTCAGGCCTTCAGCGAATAACGTATTGAGCAGCCCGAACAACAGCGCCGCATCGCCGCCGGGGCGCACGAACAGATGCTGATCGGCAATCGCCGCCGTTTCGCTGCGACGCGGATCGACCACCACCACTTTGCCACCCCGGGCCTGAATCGCCTTGAGGCGCTTCTCCACATCCGGCACGGTCATGATGCTGCCGTTGGAGGCCAGCGGATTGCCGCCCAGGATCAACATGAAATCGGTGTGATCGATGTCCGGGATCGGCAATAGCAAGCCGTGGCCGTACATCAAATGACTGGTCAGGTGATGGGGCAACTGATCGACCGACGTCGCGGAAAACCGGTTACGGGTTTTCAACAGGCCGAGGAAGTAATTGCTGTGGGTCATCAACCCGTAGTTGTGCACGCTGGGGTTGCCCTGATAGACCGCCACCGCGTTCTGCCCGTGACGCTCCTGAATCGCCGCCAGGCGTTCGGCTACAAGGCTGAACGCATCTTCCCACTCGATAGGCTGCCACTCGCTACCCACTCGCTGCATCGGCTGACGCAGGCGATCCGGGTCGTTCTGAATGTCTTGCAGGGCCACCGCCTTGGGGCAGATATGCCCACGGCTGAAGCTGTCCTGAGGGTCGCCCTTGATCGAGGTGATCTGCACGCCGCTGCCTTCGACTTCGGTGGTTTCGATGGTCAGGCCGCAGATAGCTTCACACAGGTGGCACGCACGGTGATGGAGAGTCTTGGTCATGGCCAGTCTCTGTTTTGTTCTGGGCGGGCAATGTCGGCCGCGGGAACAAAACTATGGCGCGTGACTTGCCACCGCGCCAGCGACGTTCGTCTTGTGAATCGACGACCATCAGGCAGGCCGATGGCAGCAAGGGGATCAGTTCGGCGGCGCCTGCAACTGGATTTCCTCAATGGTTTCTATCTGCTCGTGGGCGACATGCACGCCGGTGAGTTCGCCGATCAGCCGCCAATGCTCGTCGAGCCCGGCGCTGATGGTGGCCATGCGGTCGATCATGCGCCGGCCAGCCGCCTTCGTGACTTCGTCCTCACTGCGCATCAACTCGAAAGACATCGAGGTCATGGAAGCCGTGAGGTGGGTCAGAGAGCGTGCCGTAAGGCCAAGTAGCTCCATCAATAGCTGTTCTTTCGATTCCATTCCTGAGGCTTCCTGCGTCGCTCGTGCTTTAGTTATAACCCAGCACTTTGCATTAGCAAATGTTTCAGACCAGACACATTGCCCGCCAAAAGCTCGAATGACAGGTCAAAAACCGACTGCCAATATGTCGCCCACGCCCTGTCTGATTGCCAAGCCCGGCGAGCCCAGTGTACAAATGGTGAGCTGCTGTCAGGACACAGGCTTCAAAAGCGCTACCGCGGTCACCCCGTAGCCTCTCTGAAATCCTCTAAACACCGTAGCCTATTGGAAAAACGCGACATTTAATGTCAATATCGCGCCTCCCCCTATTTCGTCGCCCCGTGCGGCTTACGCCGCAGGTCTCGCCCGTTTTTCAGTTAAACAAGGCTTTGAGTATCTGCGGTCTGTTGCAAAAAGGTAGTCAATGATGAGCGCAAGGCACTTTCTCTCCCTGATGGATTGCACGCCCGAAGAGCTGGTCAGCGTGATCCGTCGAGGCGTTGAGCTCAAAGACCTGCGTAACCGCGGCGTACTGTTCGAGCCTTTGAAAAACCGCGTCCTGGGGATGATTTTCGAGAAGTCCTCGACCCGTACCCGTATTTCGTTCGAAGCCGGCATGATCCAGCTCGGTGGCCAGGCGATCTTCCTGTCGCCGCGCGACACTCAGCTGGGCCGTGGCGAACCGATCGGCGACGCCGCCATTGTCATGTCGAGCATGCTCGATGCAGTGATGATCCGTACGTTTTCGCACAGCACCCTGACCGAATTCGCCGCCAATTCGCGAGTCCCGCTGATCAACGGCCTGTCCGATGACCTGCACCCGTGCCAGTTGCTGGCCGACATGCAAACCTTCCTCGAACATCGCGGTTCGATCCAAGGCAAGACCGTGGCCTGGATCGGCGACGGCAACAACATGTGCAACAGCTATATAGAAGCGGCGATCCAGTTCGACTTCCAGTTGCGCATCGCCTGCCCGGAAGGTTACGAACCCAACCCTGAGTTCGTGGCCAAGGCCGGCGATCGGGTAAGCATCGTCCGCGATCCGCAGGAAGCCGTGCGCGGCGCGCACCTGGTGAGCACCGACGTCTGGACCTCCATGGGCCAGGAAGAGGAAACCGCCAAGCGCCTGAAGCTGTTCGCACCGTTCCAGGTCAACCGTGCCCTGCTCGACCTGGCCGCGCCGGACGTGCTGTTCATGCATTGCCTGCCGGCCCACCGTGGCGAGGAAATCAGCCTCGACCTGCTCGACGACCCGCGTTCGGTGGCTTGGGATCAAGCCGAAAACCGTCTGCATGCACAAAAGGCCCTGCTCGAGTTTCTCGTCCCACCTTCGTACCATCACGCATGAGCCAGCCATTACTGCTGAACCTGCGCAATCTGGCCTGTGGTTATCAAAACCAGCGGGTTGTGCAGAACCTCAACCTGCATTTGAATGCCGGCGATATTGGTTGCCTGCTGGGCTCTTCGGGTTGCGGCAAAACCACCACTCTGCGGGCCATTGCCGGTTTCGAACCGGTGCACGAGGGTGAGATCCAGTTGGCGGGCGAGACCATCTCCAGCGCCGGTTTCACCCTCGCCCCGGAGAAACGCCGGATCGGCATGGTGTTCCAGGATTACGCGCTGTTTCCGCATTTGAGCGTGGCCGAGAACATCGCCTTCGGGATCCGCAAGCACCCGCAAAAGGATCGTGTCACCGAAGAATTGCTCGAATTGGTCAACCTGAAAAACCTCGGCAAGCGCTTTCCCCATGAACTGTCCGGTGGCCAGCAGCAGCGGGTTGCACTGGCCCGCGCCCTGGCGCCGGAACCGCAACTGTTGTTGCTCGACGAACCGTTCTCCAACCTCGACGGTGAACTGCGACGCAAACTCAGCCATGAAGTGCGCGACATTCTCAAGGCTCGCGGCACCAGTGCGATTCTGGTGACCCACGATCAGGAAGAAGCCTTCGCGGTCAGCGACCATGTCGGCGTTTTCAAGGAAGGTCGCCTGGAGCAGTGGGATACACCCTACAACCTCTATCACGAACCGCTGACACCGTATGTGGCCAGTTTCATTGGCCAGGGTTACTTCATTCGCGGTCAGTTGAGCAGCCCGGAGTCGGTGCAGACCGAGTTGGGTGAATTGCGCGGCAACCGTGCCTACACCTGGCCGATCGGTGGCGCCGTGGACGTATTGCTGCGTCCGGACGACATCGTCTATGCACCGTCCAGCCCACTGAGGGCGCAGATTGTCGGCAAGAGCTTCCAGGGTGCATCAACGCTGTACCGCTTGCAGTTGCCTACGGGCGCACAGCTGGAGTCGATTTTTCCGAGTCATGCCGATCATCTGGTCGGTGCTGAAGTCGGTATTCGGGTAGCGGCGGAACACCTGGTACTGTTCCAGGCCTCCGGCAGTACAGCGGCGCAGATTCCGACGATCGAGTCCGGGGTTCGGCGCTACGGCGCCGCCAGCTGACACCTGAATCCGTAGGAGCAGGGGGGCGCCTAGCCCTTGCCCACGAAGGCGTCATCCCAGTCAATGATGATGTCGACCGGGATGACGCCTTCGCGGGCAAGCCTCGCCCCTACCAAAAAATTATCCGAGCAATAATTTTCCGCTCGCGACCAGCGTCGCATTCCCGCCAATACTCACCCGATCCCCTTCCAGCTGACAAAACAACTCCCCGCCCCGCGCCGAGCACTGATAAGCCGTCAGATTCGACTTGCTCAAGCGTTTCGACCAGTACGGAATCAGGCTGCAGTGGGTTGAACCGGTCACCGGATCTTCGTTGATGCCGATCGCCGGAGCAAAGTAGCGCGACACAAAGTCATGTTTGTTGCCTTTGGCTGTGACGATGGCGCCCGGCCACGGCAGTTTCGCCAGGGCAATCATGTCCGGCTGACAATCGAGCACCGCCTGCTCGGACTCCAGCACCACGAACAATTCTTTCGAGCCCAGCACATCGACTGCCTCAACGCCCAAGGCGCGCTCGACATCCCGGGTCATCCCCACTTCCGACGGCACGACTGCCGGGAAATCCAGCCACAAGCGCCCACCCTCTCGGGTGACACTCAACGGGCCGGACTTACAGATGAAGTCCAGTCGCTCGACCGGTTCTTTATAGAGTTCAAAGAGCACGTAGGCGCTGGCCAGGGTCGCATGGCCGCACAATGGGACTTCAGTGATCGGGGTAAACCAGCGGATGCGCCAGACAGAACCCTCACGCACCAGGAACGCGGTTTCGGCGAGGTTATGTTCGGCGGCGATTTTTTGCATCAACTCATCGTCAAGCCAGGCATCGAGCCGGTACACCATCGCCGGATTGCCACTGAACGGCCTATCACTGAACGCATCGATCTGATGAAACTCAAGCTCCATGACACTGCTCCTTTTTCCAGGTCGCCGAGCATGAAACCATGGACAACGCTTCACCAGTGACAGAACGAATCAATTTTCACCATACAGCGCCAGGATGAAAACCCAAGCCCCTCTATTCAGGCACGACCGATATCGGCGAACTTCGCCTGGGTGTGTTCGGCCAACACGGCAGGCGCCAGCTCGACTTCCAGACCGCGCCGCCCGGCGCTGACGAAGATGCTGGAAAACGGCTGGGCCGAATGATCGATAAAAGTGCGCAGGCGCTTCTTCTGCCCGAGCGGGCTGATACCGCCCAACAGATACCCCGTCGAACGCTGCGCAGCGGCTGGATCGGCCATTTCGACTTTTTTCACGCCTGCGGCCTGTGCCAGCGCCTTCAAGTCCAGACTTCCGACGACCGGCACCACCGCCACCAATAACTCACCCTTCTCACTCGCCGCCAGCAATGTCTTAAACACCTGCGCGGGGTCCAGGCCCAGTTTTTCCGCGGCCTCCAGACCATAGGACGCTGCCTTCGGATCATGTTCGTAACTGTGCACGCGATGTTCGGCACGAACTTTTTTCAACAAATCCAATGCGGGGGTCATGACAGCTCCAGACTTGGCGGCAGAAGAAAAATACTGCGCAGGATTCTAGGTCATTGATCGATAAAAGGCTCTATTGCGCTGCTATTTCCAAGGCCTGGCCGGGCTTTCGGCCGGTCGTCCACACGCTTCTCGCCAGATGAACGATGCGATCATTCACAGGACTAATAGTTTAAATATGACTGATGGTTCACTTTCGACCTTTGACAGCAGTGCTTCTTGTCTATATTTTTTCGAATGTGAACACTGTACGAATGTCTCACCGCAGCACCCGGCAGTAAGCCGAGCACAGGATGGGGATCCTGCCTCGGTGAAAATCGCGCTTTGACCTCGATGGAAAAGCGCCAGACAACAACAAAAACGAGGTTTTCAATGACAACTGCGTTACAACAACCGTCGCTCTCGAGCCAATGCATGGCCGAGTTTCTGGGTACTGCACTGCTGATCTTTTTCGGTACCGGCTGCGTTGCCGCGCTCAAGGTGGCGGGTGCCAGCTTCGGGCTGTGGGAAATCAGCATCATCTGGGGGGTTGGCGTCAGCATGGCGATTTACCTCACCGCCGGCGTTTCCGGCGCTCACCTCAACCCTGCCGTGAGTATCGCGCTGAGCATTTTCGCTGACTTCGAAAAGCGCAAACTGCCTTTCTATATCTTCTCCCAGGTCGCCGGTGCCTTCTGCGGGGCATTGTTGGTTTACACGCTGTACAGCAACCTGTTCTTCGATTTCGAACAAACTCACCAAATGGTTCGTGGCACCGAAGCCAGCCTTGAATTGGCCTCGGTGTTCTCCACCTTCCCGAACCCTGCCCTGTCCACGGGCCAGGCCTTTCTGGTTGAAGTGATCATCACCGCCATTCTGATGGGCGTGATCATGTCGCTTACCGACGACAACAATGGCCTGCCCAAAGGGCCATTGGCGCCGTTGCTGATCGGTCTGCTGATTGCCGTGATCGGCAGCTCGATGGGCCCGCTGACCGGTTTCGCGATGAACCCGGCCCGCGACTTCGGTCCTAAACTGATGACTTTCTTCGCAGGCTGGGGTGAAATTTCCTTCACTGGCGGACGCGATATCCCGTACTTCCTGATTCCGGTTTTTGCACCGATTGTCGGTGCCTGTCTCGGTGCTGCAGCTTATCGGGGGCTGATTGCCCGTCATCTGCCCAGCGCCATACCTGCTACAAAGGACGCAGCACTGGCCATTGACGGCAAACCAAGAACGTCTTGAAACCGTTGGCGCGTGATCCTGCCCATTTTGATCCCGCGCCTGACTTCACTTCCTTATTTCGTCCAAGGCAATCGACATGACCGACATTCAGAATAAGAACTACATCATTGCCCTCGATCAGGGTACGACCAGCTCCCGCGCGATCATTTTCGATCGCGACGCGAACGTGGTTTGCACCGCCCAGCGTGAATTCGCACAGCATTACCCGCAAGCCGGTTGGGTCGAACACGACCCGATGGAAATCTTCGCCACCCAAAGCGCCGTGATGGTCGAGGCCCTGGCTCAAGCCGGCCTGCATCACGACCAGGTCGCGGCCATCGGCATCACCAACCAGCGCGAAACCACCGTGGTCTGGGACAAGACCACTGGCCGCCCAATCTACAACGCGATCGTCTGGCAGTGCCGCCGCAGCACCGAAATCTGCCAACAGCTCAAGCGCGACGGCCACGAGCAATACATCAGCGACACCACGGGCCTGGTCACCGACCCGTACTTCTCCGGCACCAAGCTCAAGTGGATCCTCGACAATGTCGAAGGCAGCCGTGAGCGGGCGCGCAAGGGTGAACTGCTGTTCGGCACCGTCGACAGCTGGCTGATCTGGAAATTTACCGGTGGCAAGGTGCACGTCACCGACTACACCAACGCCTCGCGCACCATGCTCTTCAACATCCACACGCTGGAGTGGGACGCGAAGATGCTGGACGTCCTCGACATCCCGCGCGAGATGCTGCCGGAAGTTAAGTCCTCGTCCGAAATCTACGGCCACACCAAAAGCGGCATCGCCATTGGCGGTATCGCCGGCGACCAACAGGCCGCCCTGTTCGGCCAAATGTGCGTCGAGCCAGGCCAGGCGAAAAACACCTACGGCACCGGCTGCTTCCTGCTGATGAACACCGGCGACAAAGCAGTGAAGTCCAAACACGGCATGCTGACCACCATCGCTTGCGGCCCGCGTGGCGAAGTGGCCTATGCGCTGGAAGGCGCGGTGTTCAACGGTGGCTCCACCGTGCAGTGGCTGCGTGACGAGTTGAAAATCATCAACGACGCCCACGACACCGAATACTTCGCCAACAAGGTCAAGGACAGCAACGGCGTGTACCTGGTGCCAGCCTTCACCGGCCTGGGTGCTCCGTATTGGGACCCGTATGCCCGTGGCGCGTTGTTCGGCCTGACCCGTGGCGTACGCGTGGATCACATCATTCGTGCCGCGCTTGAGTCGATTGCCTACCAAACCCGCGACGTTCTGGACGCCATGCAGCAGGATTCCGGCGAACGCCTGAAAGCCCTGCGCGTGGACGGCGGTGCAGTGGCGAACAATTTCCTGATGCAATTCCAGGCCGACATCCTCGGCACTCAAGTCGAGCGCCCGAAAATGCGCGAAACCACCGCGTTGGGCGCCGCTTACCTGGCGGGTCTGGCCTGCGGTTTCTGGGGCAGCCTGGACGAGTTGCGCGGCAAGGCGGTGATCGAGCGCGAGTTCGAACCAGCGCTGGACGAAACCGCGAAGGAAAAACTCTACGCCGGCTGGAAAAAAGCCGTCAGCCGCACTCGCGATTGGGAACCGCACGAAGGCGCTGAATAAGCCACCGACCGGACTCGTATCCGGTTGTAACTGGTAGGGAGCGGATTCCTGCGGCATCATGGGCAAATTTTGCACGGCAGCCCAAAGGAAGCCCCATGAATCTGCCTCCCCGTCAGCAGCAAATCCTCGAACTGGTCCGCGAACGCGGCTATGTCAGCATCGAGGAAATGGCCCAGCTGTTCGTCGTTACACCGCAAACCATCCGCCGTGATATCAATCAACTGGCGGAAGTGAATCTGTTGCGTCGCTATCACGGTGGCGCAGCCTACGACTCCAGCGTCGAAAACACCGCCTACGCCATGCGCGCCGATCAGATGCGCGATGAAAAGCAGCGTATCGGCGAAGCCATTGCGGCGCAGATTCCCGATCACGCCTCGCTGTTCATCAATATCGGCACCACCACCGAATCCATTGCTCGGGCGCTGCTCAACCACAGCCACCTGAAAATCATCACCAATAACCTGCATGTGGCCTCGATGCTCAGCGCCAAGGACGACTTCGACGTCCTGCTGACCGGTGGCAACGTACGGCGTGACGGTGGCGTGGTCGGTCAGGCCAGCGTCGACTTCATTAACCAGTTCAAGGTCGACTTCGCCCTGGTCGGCATCAGTGGTATTGATGAAGACGGCAGCTTGCTGGATTTCGACTATCAGGAAGTGCGGGTGTCCCAGGCGATCATCGCCAACGCCCGACAGGTGATTCTCGCGGCGGACTCCAGCAAATTCGGGCGCAACGCCATGATTCGCCTGGGTCCGATCAGCCTGATCGATTGCCTGGTCACCGACCAGCCGCCTTCGCCGGCCCTGGCGCAGTTGTTGAGCCAGCACAAGATTCGGCTGGAGGTCGTGTAAGCACATCCCCCCTGTGGCGAGGGGGCTTGCCCCCCCCGTTCGGCTGCACAGCAGACGCCAATCAGACAACATGTTCTTCCTGAGATACCGCGGTAGCCGGTTTTAGGGCCGCTTCGCAGCCCAGCGGGAGCAAGCTCCCTCGCCACAAAAGCACTCCCAACCATCATTCAATGTTCGAAAATTTTCCTTTAACGGCCCTTCGATCAGTATTTTCAATCGAAGCACGCTGGCTGTGGGCGTCTTTATGGGCTAGTATTTTCGCAAATGAACATTAATGTTCGAATTCAAATATAGAAATCCAAAAAGCCCGAGGCCAGCCGATGCCCACTTCTACCTTGCCTACGCCCCCTCTCGCCGAGGTCTACGATATCGCCGTCATTGGTGGTGGGATCAATGGCGTGGGGATCGCAGCGGATGCCGCCGGTCGCGGCCTTTCGGTGTTCCTTTGCGAAAAGGATGATCTGGCCAGCCACACCTCATCGGCCAGCAGCAAGCTGATCCACGGTGGCCTGCGCTACCTGGAGCACTATGAATTCCGCCTGGTGCGCGAAGCCCTGGCCGAGCGAGAAGTGCTGCTGGCCAAGGCGCCACACATCGTCAAACAGATGCGCTTCGTGCTGCCCCACCGCCCGCACCTGCGTCCGGCCTGGATGATCCGCGCCGGCCTGTTCCTTTATGACCACCTCGGCAAACGGGAAAAACTCGAAGGCTCGAAAAGCCTGAAGTTCGGCCCGGACAGCCCGCTGAAAAGCGAAATCACCAAAGGCTTCGAATATTCCGATTGCTGGGTCGATGACGCACGCCTCGTCGTACTGAACGCCATGGCTGCCCGCGAGAAAGGTGCCCACGTTCATACGCAAACCCGCTGCGTCAGCGCTCGTCGCACCAAGGGCCTGTGGCACATGAACCTGGAACGCGCCGATGGCAGCCTGTTTTCGATCCGCGCCAAGGCACTGGTGAATGCTGCTGGCCCATGGGTCGCCCAGTTCATTCGTGATGACCTGAAGATGGAATCGCCGTACGGCATCCGTCTGATCCAGGGCAGCCACCTGATCGTGCCAAAACTGTACGAAGGCGAACACGCGCACATTCTGCAAAACGAAGATCAGCGCATCGTCTTCACCATTCCGTACCTGAACCACTTCACCCTGATCGGCACCACCGACCGCGAGTACACCGGCGACCCGGCAAAAGTGGCAATCACTGAAGGCGAAACCGATTACCTGCTGAAAGTGGTCAATGCCCACTTCAAGAAACAACTCAGCCGCGCGGACATCCTGCACAGCTACTCCGGCGTTCGTCCGCTGTGCAACGACGAATCCGACAACCCGTCGGCCGTCACCCGCGACTACACCCTGGCGTTGTCGGGTTCTGGCGAAGAAGCGCCGTTGCTGTCGGTGTTCGGCGGCAAGCTGACGACCTACCGCAAACTGGCCGAGTCGGCGCTGGCGCAACTGGCCCCGTACTTCACGCACATCAAGCCAAGCTGGACCGCCAACGCTCCTCTGCCCGGTGGCGAAGACATGACGACTCCGCAGGCATTGAGTTCGCGGATCCGCGACAAGTTCGACTGGATCCCCACCGAGATCGCCCGTCGCTGGTCCACCACTTATGGCAACCGCACCTGGCGCATGCTCGAAGGCGTGGAAAACCTCGGTGACCTGGGTGAACACATCGGCGGCGGCCTCTACACCCGCGAAGTCGACTACCTGTGCAGCGAAGAATGGGCGACCACCGCCGATGACATCCTGTGGCGCCGCAGCAAGCTTGGGCTGTTCACCACTGCGGCGGAACAGCAAAGGCTCAAGGATTATCTGAACAAGCTCGAACAGAACCGCAGCAAAATCGAAGCGGCCTGATCGAATATCCGGTTAAACCAAAGCCCCTGAATCTCACGATTCAGGGGCTTTTTCATACCCGCATTATTGTAGGAGCGAGGCTTGCCCGCGAAGAACGATAAAGCGGTTCAACAGACAGACCGCAGTGCCCCCTCGCGGGCAAGCCACGCTCCTACAGTTGTGCGGGTTAATCCATTCGGTTTTCCGAACGCGACTCCTCGGTCGATTCGGAAAACCGGATCATCCGACAACAAACTCAACGTCACAAAAATTAAAACACTCTTAAAAATCAATAGCTTGCTAGATGATGCATGGTCTGGCACGAGTCATGCTCTACTCTCCCGGACGAATGTTTATTGCGCTACTCCTTCAGGAGCCGCCAGGCATTCGAAGCACCAAAAAAGGCCGATGAACTGGCTCCATAAAAAAAACAATGTCGAGGAAAATTTGATGCGCATCGTTCCCCATCTCCTGGGCGCAGCCATTGCTGCCGCTCTGATTAGCACTCCAGTTTTCGCCGCCGAACTCACCGGCACACTGAAGAAGATCAAAGAGTCCGGCACCATCACCCTCGGGCATCGTGACGCGTCCATTCCGTTTTCCTACATCGCGGACGCTTCCGGCAAACCGGTTGGCTACTCCCACGATGTCCAGCTGAAAATCGTCGAAGCCATCAAGAAAGACCTGGACATGCCCAACCTCCAGGTCAAATACAACCTGGTGACCTCGCAAACCCGTATCCCGCTGGTGCAGAACGGCACCGTGGACGTCGAGTGCGGCTCCACCACCAACAACGTCGAACGTCAGCAACAAGTTGACTTCTCCGTCGGCATCTTCGAAATCGGCACCAAGCTGCTGGCCAAGAAAGACTCGCCCTACAAAGACTTCGCCGACCTCAAAGGCAAGAACGTCGTGACCACCGCCGGCACCACGTCCGAGCGCATCCTCAAGTCGATGAATGCCGACAAGCAGATGGGCATGAACGTGATCTCCGCCAAAGACCACGGCGAATCCTTCCAGATGCTGGAAACCGGCCGTGCCGTGGCCTTCATGATGGACGACGCCTTGCTGGCCGGTGAAATGGCCAAGGCCAAGAAGCCGGATGACTGGGCCGTAACCGGTACACCGCAGTCCTTCGAAATCTACGGCTGCATGGTCCGCAAGGGCGACGCACCATTCAAGAAAGCCGTCGACGACGCAATCATCGCGACCTACAAGTCGGGCGAGATCAACAAGATCTACGAAAAATGGTTCATGCAGCCAATCCCGCCAAAAGGCCTGAACCTGAACTTCCCGATGAGCGACGAGCTCAAGACCCTGATCGCCAATCCGACCGACAAAGCGGCTGACGAAAAGAAATCCTGAGTTCTGACTAACGTTACCCCCTGAGAAGGCCTCTGCCCTTTCAGGGGTTGTCACTCCCTGCTGGCATTTCTGGAAACACTCGAACCGGTGGTTGTCGAGCCGTTCGCGTGTGCCTGACCGTCATCGGGCACTTGTACATCGATCGAATCCGAGGGGAGACCCTAATGAATTACAACTGGGACTGGGGCGTGTTCTTCAAGTCCACCGGCGTGGGCAGCGAAATTTATTTCGACTGGTACCTCTCCGGTTTGGGCTGGACCATCGCCATCGCCGTCGCCGCCTGGATCATCGCGCTGCTGCTGGGCTCGATCCTGGGCGTCATGCGCACGGTGCCGAATCGCATCGTATCGGGCATCGCAACCTGCTACGTCGAACTCTTCCGTAACGTGCCACTGCTGGTGCAGCTGTTCATCTGGTACTTCCTGGTGCCCGACCTGCTGCCGCAAAACCTGCAGGACTGGTACAAGCAGGACCTGAACCCGACCACCTCGGCTTTCCTCAGTGTCGTCGTGTGCCTGGGCCTGTTCACCACGGCCCGGGTTTGCGAACAAGTGCGCACCGGTATCCAGGCGCTGCCCCGCGGCCAGGAATCCGCTGCCCGCGCCATGGGTTTCAAGCTGCCGCAGATCTACTGGAACGTGCTGCTGCCCCAGGCTTACCGGATCATCATTCCGCCGCTTACCTCGGAATTCCTGAACGTGTTCAAGAACTCCTCCGTCGCGTCGCTGATCGGCCTGATGGAGCTGCTGGCGCAGACCAAACAGACCGCCGAGTTCTCCGCCAACCTGTTCGAAGCCTTCACCCTGGCAACGCTGATCTACTTCACCCTGAACATGAGCCTGATGCTGCTGATGCGCGCGGTCGAGAAGAAAGTCGCCGTGCCGGGCCTGATTTCCGTAGGGGGTAAATGATGGAATTCGACTTCTCGGGCATCATTCCGTCCCTGCCGGGTATGTGGAACGGCATGGTCATGACCCTCCAACTGATGGCCCTGGGCGTGAGCGGCGGGATCATCCTCGGCACGGTCCTGGCGTTGATGCGCCTGTCCCACAACAAACTGCTGTCGAACATTGCCGGCGCCTACGTCAACTACTTCCGCTCGATCCCGCTGCTGCTGGTCATCACCTGGTTCTACCTGGCGGTGCCGTTTGTATTGCGCTGGATCACCGGCGAAGACACCCCGATCGGCGCGTTCGCCTCGTGCATCGTCGCGTTCATGATGTTCGAAGCAGCGTACTTCTGCGAAATCGTCCGGGCCGGGGTGCAGTCGATTCCCAAGGGCCAGATGAGTGCCGCCCAGGCCATGGGCATGACGTATGGCCAGATGATGCGGTTGATCATCCTGCCGCAAGCGTTCCGCAAGATGACCCCGCTGCTGTTGCAACAGAGCATCATCCTGTTTCAGGACACCTCGCTGGTCTACGCGGTCGGCCTGGTGGACTTCCTCAATGCCTCGCGTGCCAGTGGCGACATCATCGGCCGCTCCAATGAGTTCCTGATTTTCGCAGGTCTCACGTACTTCATCATCAGCTTTGCCGCCTCGCAGCTGGTCAAGCGTCTGCAAAAAAGGTTCGCCGTATGATCTCTATCAAGAACGTCAACAAGTGGTATGGGGACTTCCAGGTACTGACTGATTGCAGCACCGAGGTCAAAAAAGGCGAGGTGATCGTGGTGTGCGGGCCGTCCGGTTCCGGCAAATCCACCCTGATCAAGTGCGTCAATGCACTGGAACCGTTCCAGAAAGGCGACCTGATCGTCGATGGCACGTCCATCGCCGATCCGAAGACCAACCTGCCGAAACTGCGCTCGCGGGTGGGCATGGTGTTCCAGCATTTCGAACTGTTCCCGCACCTGACCATCACCGAAAACCTGACCATCGCGCAGATCAAGGTGTTGGGCCGCAGCAAGGAAGAAGCCACCAAGAAAGGCCTGCAACTGCTTGAGCGCGTCGGGCTGTCTGCCCATGCGCATAAGCACCCGGGCCAGCTTTCCGGTGGCCAGCAACAGCGTGTGGCGATTGCCCGTGCGCTGGCGATGGACCCGATCGTCATGCTGTTCGACGAACCGACCTCCGCACTGGACCCGGAAATGGTCAACGAAGTGCTGGACGTGATGGTGCAACTGGCCCACGAAGGCATGACCATGATGTGCGTGACCCACGAAATGGGCTTCGCCCGCAAGGTCGCGGACCGGGTGATCTTCATGGACGCCGGCAAGATTATCGAAGACTGCAAGAAAGAAGAGTTCTTCGGCGACATCAACGCCCGTTCCGAGCGTGCGCAGCATTTCCTCGAGAAAATTCTGCAGCACTGAGAAGGAAGACACCGCTCCCCCAATTGTGGGAGCGGGCTTTTGTGGCGAGGGGGCTTGCCCCCTCACCACACAGCAACTCCCACAGGCCCCGTGGGGATATGGATATTGTGTTGTGGTTGACCCAAGGCTTCTGTGATGAAATGCGACTCCACCTTCTATCGCGCAGCGCCGCCATCACTCGCCGTGAAACCCCGTTTGATTCGCCATCTGTTCCTGCCGCCGCTGATCATCGCCCTGATGATTGGATTGGGTTACATCGGCTTCTGGGTCAGTGAACACTACGGCATTCGCAGCCTCAGCGAGAACGGCCAGCGTCAGCTGGAACTGCACGCGCGCGCCGTCGAAAGCGAGATCAGCAAATACACCTACCTGCCCAGCCTGCTGGAACTCGAATCGAGTGTTTCCAAGCTGCTGGCCGACCCGTCGCCGGAACTTCGGCAGACGGTCAACGAATACCTCGAAGGCCTGAACCGGCGCAGCCGCAGTCGGGCCATTTATGTGATGGACACCACCGGCCGCGTACTGGCCACCAGCAACTGGCGCGATGTCGACAGTTATCTGGGCGAAGACCTGTCCTTCCGCGCCTACTTCCAGAGCGCCGTGCGTGGCCAGCCGGGACGTTTCTACGGCATCGGCAGCACCAGCGGCGAACCCGGCTATTACCTGGCTCATGGCCTGGAGGAACATGGCAAGATCACCGGCGTCGCGGTGGTCAAGGTGCGCCTCGAAGCCATGGAAGAACGCTGGCAGCGCGCGCGCCTTGAAGCGTTCGTCAGCGACGAGAACGGCATCATCATTCTCTCCAGCGATCCGGCGCGGCGGCTCAAGTCGGTGCTGCCGTTGAGCGACGACACCAAGGAACGCCTGGCCCGCAGCCTTCAGTACTACTGGTATCCGCTGAATGAACTGCAACCGCTGGCCCGAGAGAAACTGGCTGAAGGCGAGGAGAAACTGACCTTCCCCGCCAACAGCGAACTGATGTCCGATGAAGAGAACATCAGCTACCTGTCGCAAACCCGGCCGCTGAGCGATACCCCGTGGAATTTCACCCTGCTCACGCCCCTGCAAGACCTGCGGCGTGAAGCGATCAATCAGGGGATTCTGGTGGCGGTGGCGTTTGCCCTGGTGGCCTTCCTGCTGATCGCCTGGAACGAGCGCCGCAAAGTGATCGCCACCCGCCTCGCGGCGCGGGAAGCCTTGCAGGAAGCCAACAATCAACTGGAGCGTCGGATTACCGAACGCACCACCGACCTGCGCGCCAGTAACGAACGGCTCAAGGGGCAGATTCGTGAGCGTCGACAGGCTGAAGAAACCTTGCGCCGCGCTCAGGATGAACTGGTCCAGGCCGGCAAACTGGCGGCCATCGGCCAGATGTCCACCAGCATCGCCCACGAATTGAACCAACCGCTGGCAGCCTTGCGGACCTTGTCCGGCAATACCGTGCGCTTTCTGGAGCGCGGTCAGCTGGATGTGGCCAGCACCAATCTCAAGACCATCAATGAACTGATCGACCGCATGGGCCGGATTACCGCCAGCCTGCGTTCTTTCGCCCGGCGTGGCGATGACCAAGGCCAGGCCAGCCTCGGCAAAGGCGTGGACGCCGCCCTGCAATTGCTGGGCAGCCGGATGGAAAGCGTACCGCTGCAACTGCACCGCGATTTCACCGACGTGCAGGTGCAGATCGACCAGACCCGTCTGGAGCAGATCCTCGTCAACCTGATCGGCAATGCGCTCGATGCCATGCAGTCGCAGCCCCAACCGGCGTTGTGGCTCGAAGGCGAGGAATTCGACGGCAAGTATCGCCTGCGGGTGCGCGACAACGGCCACGGCATCGATGCCGAAGCGCGCAAGCATCTGTTCGAACCGTTCTTCACCACCAAGCCCGGCGAACAGGGCCTGGGCCTCGGCCTGACCCTGTCGGCGAGCCTGGCTGCCGCCACGGGCGGGCATCTGGGTGTCGAACACCCGGCCAGCGGTGGTACCACCTTCGTCCTCAGTTTACCGTTGGTAAGCCCTACTCCCGCCGAGCCAATATGAACAACGACCTTAGTGTGCTGATCGTCGAAGACGACCCCCATGTGCTGCTCGGTTGCCAACAGGCGCTGACGCTTGAAGACATTCCCTGCATCGGCGTCGGCAGCGCCGAAGAAGCGCTGGAGCGGGTGGGCGATAACTTCGCTGGCATCGTCATCAGCGACATCCGCCTGCCGGGCATCGATGGCCTGGAACTGCTGACCCTTCTCAAGGCCCGCGATCGCAGCCTGCCGGTGGTGCTGATTACCGGCCACGGCGACATCTCGATGGCCGTCGGCGCGATGCAGAAAGGCGCCTACGACTTCATGGAGAAACCTTTCTCTCCCGAACGCCTGGTGGACGTCGCCCGCCGCGCGCTGGAGCAACGCAGCCTGGCGCGGGAAGTCACCTCGTTACGTCGACAACTGTTCGAGCGTGATTCCCTCGAAGGCCGGATCATCGGTCGCTCGCCGGCCATGCAGAACCTGCGGGAACTGATCGCCAACGTCGCCGACACCTCGGCCAACGTGCTGATCGAAGGCGAGACCGGCACCGGCAAGGAACTGGTTGCACGTTGCCTGCACGACTTCAGCCGCCGGCACAGCAAACAGTTCGTCGCGCTGAACTGCGGTGGCCTGCCGGAGAACCTGTTCGAAAGCGAAATCTTCGGCCACGAGGCCAACGCTTTCACTGGTGCCGGCAAACGGCGGATCGGCAAGATCGAACACGCCGATGGCGGCACGCTGTTCCTCGACGAAGTGGAAAGCATGCCGCTGCCGTTGCAGATCAAACTGCTGCGGGTGCTGCAGGAACGCACCCTCGAACGCCTCGGTTCGAACCAGAGCGTGGCGGTGGATTGCCGGGTGATCGCCGCGACCAAGTCCGATCTGGATGAGTCGAGCAAGGCCGGCGAGTTTCGCAGCGACCTGTATTACCGCCTGAACGTGGTCACCCTGGAACTGCCGCCGCTGCGCGAACGCCGCGAAGACATCCTGCAATTGTTCGAGCACTTTTTGCAGCAGTCATCCCTGCGCTTCGACCGCTCGCTGCCGGAACTGGACAACCAGACCGTGTCGATTCTGATGAGCCACGACTGGCCGGGCAACGTGCGCGAACTGCGCAACGTCGCCGAACGCTTCGCCCTCGGCCTGCCGGCCTTCAAGAAAACCGGCGCCAGCGGCGGCAATCAGGGCCTGGCTTTCGCCGAAGCGGTGGAAGCCTTCGAACGCAACCTGCTCAGTGACGCCTTGCAGCGCAGCGGCGGCAACCTGACCCAAGCCAGCCAGGAACTGGGGATGGCCAAGACCACGCTGTTCGACAAAGTGAAAAAATACGGGCTGAGCCACTGATGGACCTGATTTTCAAAGCAACCCTGGGCGCGGCAGTGGTGGTAATCCTCGCCATGCTGGCCAAGACCAGAAACTATTACATCGCAGGCCTGGTGCCGCTGTTTCCGACCTTTGCGCTGATCGCTCATTACATTGTCGGCAAAGGGCGTTCGCTGGATGACCTGAAGACCACCATCGTGTTTGGCATGTGGTCGATCATTCCGTACTTCGTCTATCTGGCGACCTTGTATGTGATGGTCGACCGGATGCGGCTGGAGGCTTCATTGGCGGTGGCAGCGGTGGCGTGGTTGATGGCGGCGACGGTGCTGGTCAGCGTGTGGGTTCGCCTGCACGGCTAAATTCAAAAAAATCGCGGCCTGCTGCATTTGCATACACCTGCAGGAGCTGCGAAGGCGGCTCCTGCAGGGGTAAGTGGTTACTGCCCGTAAACCTTCTGCAACTGCGTTGGTGTCAACGCATCCTCAAACGGCACCGGCACCGATTTTACCGCCCCATAGAGGTTGCGATAACGCCAATAGTTTCCGTTGTTGGCCAGTTGATAGCCACGCTCGACCACTCGCTGGCCATCAAGGTTATAACGCAAGGTTTCCTGGGCGGTCGCTGGCGGTGTCGGCTGCATCAGGTCAGTGGCCAGAACCCGCATCGATTCATCGATACACTCGTCGAGCACCGCCGTGACCTTCGCCAAATCGAATCCGCCATCGTCAATGCACTGCTTGCCGCAGCGCCGAATCGGCTGGCTGACCACTTCGATCCGCATGCGATACAGCGCCGAACCGGCAATATCCTGGACCTGCACCTGATTGATCAGCACGAAACTGCCGCGATCGGGGGTAAGCATCAGTTTGGGCTCAATCACCAGGTGTGCGGTGACCTGCCCTTCTCCTTGCTTGAACCCGGCCGCTTGCGAAGCCTGTTGATAGCGCTGTTGCAGGCGCTCCTGCAATGGAACGCCTGCAAGCAAGTCGGCCATCGGTCGCGCCTCGTTGAGCGCGGTTTTTTCCGCATCGCGCTGCAAGCTGCCGCTGCCCATCTGGGTGTTGATCAGGCTGGCCACCAGCAAACCGGCAAGCCCGGCACCGTTGCCTGAACTGGCCACCAGATTATGACTCGACGACGCAGCCTTCAAAGCCGCCTGCGAGTCAATCACGGTGCTGGCCCCCACAAAGGATGGCGGCAACTGCACGTCGACCTTAAGCCCGTGGGCCTGGACGTAAGGCAAGGCACTCTGGTCCTTGAAACCGGCCTCAGGAGCCGGTTTTTGCGCACACCCCGTCAGCATCAGCAGGGCCAGCGCACCCGCCACTATGGGCAGGCGCGTCATTGCGCGAACGGGGTGATCATTTGCTGACGGCTATTGTCCATAGCCTGATAGAACGCGTTGGACAAGTTGGTATAGGTCGGCTCGTCCCATTCGCCCTGGGCGGCTTGCGTAGCGACAAAGGGTTTGAACCACAGCAGTTTGTTGTCTGCCAGATCGATCACCATGCCCTGTCCGCCCACCTGCGCCATCGGTACGCTGGTCGGCACAACGCTGTAGTAGCTGCGGGTGGCACCGGTGGCGTAGACATTCACCAGCAGCAGACGATCGACGCCGTAGGCGGCCTTGACCGGCGTCATGTCACGGGTCATGTAGCCTTCGCGGAAACTGGTTTCCTTATACGCATTCAGGTCGACCGGCTCGTTGATCCGCTTGGCTTTGTAACCCTTGGCCTGCAGCTTGGCGACAAGGACATCCGGCAAGGTGTGAAGGTCGCCCACTTGCCATTTTGCGACGTTGTCACTGAGCTTGCTGTTAACGCCCTTGTTGATGGCGTAATCGAGAATCCCCTGATTGCCGGTCAACGCCAGCACCGGCTCCGGCACCACAGTGATCGCCACGCCGATAGTCGGCTCTTTGGCATCCCAGAATTGATGATCCAGCGGTACTGGAGGTTGCACGTGGGCACAGCCAGTGAGGGTCAGGCAGGCGAGCAACGTCAGTGCTGCCCAAGTGCGTAGAGCGTGAAGATTCATGGATCAAGTCCCTATGATTATTAGTGATGTTGCCTATGTCGGCAGCATCGGCAAAAACCGTAGTGGCACATTGATATATTTTTCAACCACCCGAGGGGCCGCTGCACGCAGCAGATCCCTTGTGGGAGCGGGCTTGCTCGCGAAGGCAGTGTGTCAGTCGACATCTGCTTTGACTGATACACCGCCTTCGCGAGCAAACCCGCTCCCACAATTGGATTTGGGTGTTACAGAAGATTGCGTTCGGCCACGGGATCAATCTGCGCCCAGTGCGAAGTATCTTCGCGATGGGCCTGCAAATACGGCAACACCGCCGCCAGCAACGGTGCCTTGAACGCTTCCTGAAAACGATGGGCCAGCCCCGGAATCAACTTCAACTGACTGCCACGAATGTGTGCCGCCAGATGCACACCATGCATCACCGGCAACAACGGATCAGCGGTGCCGTGAACCACCAGCGTCGGCACCCGCAGTTGGTTGAGCAGATCCACACGACTGCGCTCGGCAAGGATCGCCATGATCTGGCGCTTAACGCCTTCCGGGTTAAACGCCCGGTCATAAGACAGCGCAGCTTGATGCAGCAACACCTGACGATCATCACTCACTGACGGGCTGCCCAGCGCCGCCAGCAAATCGGCCTGCTGCTCCAGCGCCACTTCGCGACTTGGCGCGCTACGACGGGCGAGCAACTGCAACAGCGCCGCACTCGGCGCCGGCAAGCCTTCGGCTCCGGAACTGGTCATGATCAGGGTCAGGCTCTCGACCCGTTGCGGTGCCATCGCCGCCATGTGCTGGGCAATCATCCCGCCCATGCTCGCGCCCAACACGTGGAATTGATCGACGTGCAACGCGTCCATCAGGCCAAAGGCATCGTCCGCCATGTCGGTCAGGGTGTAAGGCGCCGACACTGGCAACCCGAGTTTGTAGCGCAGCACTTCGAACGTCAGATTGGCCTCAGCGGGTGCCTGCCGCCAGGTCGACAGGCCGACATCGCGATTGTCATAGCGAATCACCCGAAAACCCTGCTGACACAGCGCGACCACCACCTCGTCCGGCCAGTGAATCAACTGCCCACCCAGGCCCATCACCAGCAACAACGCAGGGTCGGACGCACGGCCGATGCTCTGGTAAGCCAGACTCACCTGATCCAGATCGACATGTTCGGTTGGAACGTTAACGTCGCAACGAGACGCCGCAAGAGACGGAAAATTGAACAACACAGCGATCAGAAAGACCGCTGTGGATAAAAATCGTGCACGCATGAAAAACACCGAAACGCAGAACTCCAGTAGAGCGCGAGTCTGATGAAGTTTGTACAAGCGCGCTGCCACAGTTACGTGACAGTTTGATGAAGAGTGCTGAGCGGTCATCCTCAAGACCGCGTTATCGTTCTTCGCGAGCAAGCCCGCTCCCACATTGGATTTGTGTCGATTACAGATTTTGTGTACGACACCGATCAATGTGGGAGCGGGCTTGCTCGCGAAGGCGCCAGAACAGGCGCCGCAGGGTTTAGGCCAACTGACTGCGCAACTGCCGCGCCGCCGCCACCATGTTCACCAGCGCCGCCTCTGTCTCCGGCCAGGCCCGGGTCTTCAACCCGCAGTCGGGATTCACCCACAACCGCTCTGCCGGAATCCGCTTCACCGCTTTGCTCATCAACTTGACCATCTCGGCGGTGTCCGGCACCCGTGGCGAGTGGATGTCGTAGACGCCCGGGCCGATGTCGTTCGGGTAGTCGAAGGCTTCGAAGGCCTCCAGCAATTCCATGTCCGAGCGCGAGGTTTCGATGGTGATCACGTCGGCGTCCATCGCCGCGATGGACTCGATTACGTCGTTGAATTCGCTGTAACACATGTGCGTGTGGATCTGGGTTTCATCGCGCACCCCGGAGGCGCTCAGGCGGAATGCTTCCACGGCCCAATCGAGGTATTCCTGCCATTGCGCCCGGCGCAGTGGCAGGCCTTCGCGGAATGCGGCTTCGTCGATCTGCACGATCTTGATGCCGGCAGCTTCCAGGTCGACCACTTCATCACGCAGGGCCAATGCCAGCTGCTGGGCCTGGATTTTGCGCGAGACGTCTTCGCGCGGGAACGACCACATCAGCATGGTCACGGGACCGGTGAGCATGCCTTTCATGACCTTGTCGGTCAGGCTCTGGGCATAGGTGATCCAGTCGACGGTCATGGCGTTTGGGCGGCTCAGGTCGCCGTAGATGATCGCCGGTTTGACGCAGCGCGAACCGTAGCTCTGGACCCAGCCAAAACGGGTGAAGACATACCCCTCAAGCTGTTCGGCGAAGTACTCGACCATGTCGTTGCGCTCGGCTTCACCGTGCACCAGCACATCCAGGCCCAGGCGTTCCTGGATTTGCACCGCATGGCGAATTTCGCTGTGCATGGCATCGGTGTAATCGTTGGCCGAGAGTTTGCCTTGCTTGAAGGCCTGACGAGCCAGGCGGATCGAACCGGTTTGCGGGAACGAGCCGATGGTGGTCGTCGGGAATGCCGGCAGCTGCAAGCGCGCACGCTGCTGCTCGATCCGTTTGGCAAACGGCGAATGGCGTTGGCTGTCTGCCGCGCCGATGGCGTTGATGCGGGCCTGAACATCCGCCTTGTGGATACGCGGCGATTGGGCGCGGCTGGCCGCAATGGCGCGGCTTTCAGCCAGGGCGGCTTGCACCTTGGGCGCTTGCGGATCGTTCAGGGCATCGCGCAGCACGGCGATCTCACCGCACTTCTGCACGGCAAACGCCAGCCAGCTTTTCAGTTCGGGGTCGAGTTTGTCTTCACGCGCAAGGTCCACCGGGCTGTGCAGCAGCGAGCAGGAACTGCTGACCCACAAGTTATCGCCGAAGCGCTCCTGGGCAAATTGCAGTTGTGCCAGGGCTTGCTCCAGTTCGCAGCGCCAGACGTTGCGGCCGTTGACCAGCCCCACCGAGAGAATCTTGTAGGTCGGCAGTCGATCCAAAACCTGGCCGAGCTGATCCGGCGAACGCACCGCGTCAATGTGCAAACCTTGTACAGGCAGGCCGACGGCCAGCCCGAGGTTGTCTTCCAGGCCACTGAAGTAGGTGGCCACGAGTTTTTTCAGCGGCGAGTATTGGAGGATGTGGTAAGCGCGTTCGAAGGCGTTTTTCCAGGACTGTGGCAGGTCGAGGGTCAGGATCGGCTCATCGATCTGCACCCACTCCACGCCTTGGGCGGCGAAGCGGCCGAGGATTTCGCCGTAGATCGGCAGCAGGCGTTCCAGCAGGTCGAGCTTGTCGAAGTCGTTGCCTTTGGCTTTGCCCAGCCACAGGTAAGTCAGCGGGCCGATGATCACCGGTTTGACATTGTGGCCGAGGGCCTTGGCTTCTTCGACCTCATCGAACAACTGTTCCCAACTCAGTTTGAATGCTTGGTCTGCACTGAATTCCGGGACCAGGTAGTGGTAATTGGTGTCGAACCACTTGGTCAGTTCCTGGGCGTATTGCGCGGTGCCGTGTTCGCTGCCGCAGCAGGCTGCCGTGGCGCCACGGGCCATGGCGAACAGGGTGTCGAGGGTCGGCAGGCCGCGTTCATCCTTGACGCTGTCGAAACGCTCGGGGATCACACCAAAGGTCAGCGAATGGGTCAGCACCTGGTCGTACCAAGCGAAGTCGCCGACGGGCAGCAGGTCGATGCCAGCGTCTTTTTGCAATTGCCAGTGGGTGGCGCGCAATTGGCGGCCGACGCTTTTCAATGCGTCATGGTCGAGGTCGCCCTTCCAGTAGGCTTCGAGGGCTTTTTTCAGTTCGCGGTCGGCACCGATGCGCGGAAAACCAAGTGTGTGGGCCAGAGCCATGGTGAATTTCTCTCTATAAAGGATGCTGTAAAACATGCTGCTATTGTCGACAGCTCAGCCAACATGAGACAAACTCAACCTTTTCGTGTTGATCACAAGTTTTCCTCATGGAGCCCTCGGTGCTTGAAATCCGTCACCTGAAAACCCTGCACGCCCTGCGCGAAGCCGACAGCCTGGTGGATGCAGCCGACCGCCTGCACCTGACCCAATCGGCGCTGTCCCACCAGTTCAAGGAGCTGGAAGAACGCATGGGCATGCCGCTGTTCGTGCGCAAGACCAAACCGGTGCGCTTCACCAGTGCCGGTTTGCGCCTGCTGCAACTGGCCGACGCCACCCTGCCGTTGCTGCGCAGTGCCGAGCGTGACATTGCACGGCTGGCCGGTGGCACGGCGGGGCGTCTGCACATGGCGATCGAGTGCCACAGTTGCTTCCAGTGGCTGATGCCGACCATCGACCAGTTCCGCGATGCCTGGCCGGAAGTCGAGCTGGACCTGGCCTCGGGCTTCTCCTTCGCCCCGCTGCCGGCGCTGGCCCGAGGCGACCTGGACCTGGTGGTGACCTCCGATCCGCTGGAACTGGTGGGCATCACTTACGTGCCGTTGTTCACCTACGAAGCCATGCTCGCGGTGGCGAACCAACACCGCTTGGCGAGCAAGCCGTACATCGTGCCCGAAGACCTGCTCACGGAAACCTTGATCACCTACCCGGTGGAACGCGATCGGCTGGACATCTTCACCCGCTTCCTGGAACCGGCCGACATCGAACCGGCGCAGGTGCGCACCTCGGAACTGACGGTGATGATGATGCAACTGGTGGCCAGCGGTCGCGGTGTCTGCGGCATGCCCCATTGGGCGCTGCATGAGTACAGTTCACGGGGTTATGTGAAGGCCAAGCGACTGGGGGAGAAAGGCTTGTTTGCGACGTTGTATGCCGGGATCCGCGCCGACATGCTGGATGCGCCGTACATGCGCGACTTTTTGCTGACGGCCAAGGACACGTCGTTTTCGACGCTGGATGGGGTTAGTGCTGTGCGATAGAGCAACCGATCAAGGCTCAGGGGTAATCTCGCGCCACATGTGGATCTTGTCGAAGTAGTCTTCGCCGACCCGCACCGCCAACGGTTCCAGGCCAAACTGCACGAAGCCGCAGCGCTGATACAGCCTGAAGGCGGCTTCGTTGCCGGCGGTGACGGTCAGCTGGATCAGCCTCAGGCCTTGATGACTCTGCGCTTCAGCCAACGCGGCCTGTAACAGTTGATAACCGAGCCCGCGCTGGCGCACCTTGCCGGTCACGTACATGCCAAACAGCGTCGCCTTGTGCCGGGCCTTTTCCCGAGACTCGAAGGCCAGGCCGACGATGCCTGCCAGTTCCCCTTCCTCGAACGCCCCGAGCACCCGGTCCAGCTTGCTGGTCAGGCGCGACTCCCACCACCCCAGCGGCATCGTGGCGCGCTCGCGCACGCTGGAAGTGAACGCCTGGGGATGCGAGTCGTAGGCTTCGAGCATCAGCGCCCGATAATCCAGGGCATGACTGACATCAAGCCGCTGAATCCACATGTTCAGGCCACTCGCCGCTGCTCAAACATCAACCGCACCGCCAGCCCGGACAGGACGAAGCCCATGAAATAGCGCTGCATCGCCAGCCAGTTCGGGTTGTTGACGAACCAGGAGGCGATGCCTGCGGCGAACAGCGCGATCAGCAGGTTGACGCTGAAGCTCACGCTGATTTGGGTCAGGCCGAGGATGATGCTCTGGTTGAACACCGAACCGTGCTCAGGGGAAATGAACTGCGGAAACACCGACAGATAAAACACCGCGATCTTCGGGTTCAGAGCGCTGGTGAGAAAACCCATCGTGATCAATTTGCGTGACGAGTCCGCCGGCAACTGCTGCGCCTCGAACGGCGAACGCGCACCGGGCTTGACCGCCTGCCAGGCCAGCCACAGCAGGTACAACGCACCGGCCCACTTCAGCACCTCGTAGGCCACCGGCACGGCCATGAACACCGCGGTCAAACCCGCTGCGGCGGCGAACAGGTGCACCAGAAATCCCGCGACCACGCCCAGCAATGACGTCACCCCGGCCTTGCGTCCCTGGCAGATGGAACGGGAGATCAGGTAGATCATGTTCGGCCCTGGCGTGAGTACCATCAGCAACGCCGCAGCGGCAAAAATCAGCAAGTCTTGAAGTGGAATCATGGGCATCCTGTCCTTGAAGTCAGAGGGTCTGGGTGATCAGGCGGTTTCGATCAGTGAAGCTCGATAAAACGGCAAGATCAGGTCTCGTGTCAATGGCGCCAGCGTGAGATCGCCGTCGGTGGCCGGGTCGATCCAGCGCACCTCTTCGATTTCCGCCGCCGGGCAAACGTCAGAATCGATGGTCAACTGAAACAGTTCGGCCTGTACGACAAAACCCGGCTCGTTGGCGGCCGGTGCCGAGAATGGCCCCAGGTAGGTGGCGTGCGCCGGATCGATGACCAGTCCCAGTTCCTCCTCCAGCTCACGGGCGAGGGCGTGGACCGGCTGCTCATGGGCCTCGATCTTGCCCCCCGGCTGCATGAACGCCTGGGTGCCGCGCTTGCGCACCAGTAAGGTGCGACCGTCGGGGCCGATCAACAGGGCAGCGGCAATGTGGATGATGCGGGGCGAAGCGGTGGATGAAAGCGTCATGGATCAGGATTGGCCTTGGGCAAAGGCGCAAGGATCACATGAGCGCCGGCTTTTCGTCACGCCGAAAAGCATTGTGGCGAGGGGGCTTGCCCCCGTTGGGCAGCGAAGCAGCCCCAAAATCTCTGATGTATCAACGATCTTGTGAGTGCTACGCACTCAAACGGGGGCAAGCCCCCTCGCCACAGCCCGCTCCCACTGTTGATCAGTGCTGATAGCTCAACTCGTCTCGAGAATCGCCACTTCCTCCGGCACCTTCACAAAAACGCTGTACTTGGCACCTTCCATCGCCTCGAACGCGATCAGTTTCTCCACCAGCGGCCCGTTCAACACCTTGCCGGCATTGAGCAGCAGCATGCCGTTGTCGGCATTCAGGTTGCGCGCCAGGATCATGCCCGCCGCCAGGTCCCGGGTGGTCAGCACCTTGACCGTCGGATCGGCAAGCGTCACATCGCTCAGGTAAGCAGCACAGACCTTAATGAAATCCTCCACCAGTTCCGGGTCATAGAGCCGACCGGCGTACTGGCGGATATACACCAGGGCTTCATCGCTGTTCATCTGCCGTTCGAGGATCAGCCCGCGCTGCAACTCGATGAAATCCACCGCCAGTTTCAGCAACCGTGAACCGAGCGGAATGGCCTCGCCCTTGAGCCGATCGGGAAAACCGCTGCCGTCCCAACGCTCCTGGTGATGCAGGATCAGCCGCGCGGCATCTTTCATCGGGTCGAGCGTCATCAGCAGCGACTCACTCTGCTTCGGATAACCCCGATAGCGCTCGCGGTCATTGTGATGCAGCAGATCCGAAGGCGTGCTCATCATGCTGTCGGTCCAGCTCAATTTACCGATGTTGTAGAGCGCCGCCGCCATGGTCAGGTCTCGACTGGTGGCTTCGTCCAAGTAATGGAGTTTGCAGTACACCCGCACCAGTTCGATGATCTGCCGGTTGGTCTGCTTGGCAGGTGGCAGGCGCAGGTTGGCCAGCAACGAAAACACTTCCGTGCCGGTGACATAGCTGCGCTTGAGCTCTTCGTAAGCCAGGTCCAGCATGTCAGCGGTCTGTTGCAGCTCGCTGGTGCGGGCCGCGACGTGTTTTTCCAGGGTGGTGTTGAGCAGCTTCAGTTTTTCGTTCTGGTCCCACGTCTCCTGCACCAGACGCAACCGCTCACGCTCGGAATACTGATAGGCCAGCGATTGCCGCAGCGTCAGCAGCATTTCCTCATCGTGCCAGGGCTTGCTGATGTAACGATGGATCTGCCCTTCATTGATGGCTTTGATAATGGCCGAGGGGTCGGCATAACCGGTCAACATGATCCGGGTGGTGTCGGGGTAGCGCTGATGGACGTGGGCCAGCAGCGTGGCGCCGTCCATATTGGGCATTCGCGCGTCACTCATCACCAGATCGACCGACCGCTGCTCCATGATTTCCAGGGCCTGGGCACCGCTGGTGGCCAGCAGCACCTCATAGGGCTGGCTGCGTAACAGGCGGCGCAGGCTGTTGAGAATCGACTCCTCATCGTCGACCAGCAGTAACGTGGGTTTATCGGTCACAGTCGTGGGGAGCTGCTCTTCCATGGCGATACCTCAAGTGAAACCAGCCTCTTTATGTCAGGCGCGAAAAAACTTCCTCTGACTTTCCCGAGCCTGAGCTACAGGCTAGATGATTTTCCGACCGACTCCGCAAATGATTCGTTTCAGTCAACCGGGCGAATATCCGACCAGACGACTATGCTCAGGTCACTCGGATCCAAACGATGCCCGCTCCGTCCAGCACTCAGGGAAGGGATACCCTCTATGAGCTCATCGCACCAAACTGCTGTCGGTACAGGCGCATGTCAGTGAATACGCTGCTTGCGCGGACTAATCGTCGGATCCTCATCGTCGACGACACCGCGTCGATCCACGAGGATTTCGCCAAGATTCTCAGCCCGTCATCGATCGAAGACGACAGTCTGGCCAGCGCTGAAAACGCCCTGTTCGGCACCCCCGTGTCGGTATCGTCGCAAGGTTTTATCATCGAATCCGCGTTTCAGGGCCGTGAGGCGCTGGACAAGGTCGAGACCGCGCTGGCGAATGACTCCCCCTACGCGATGGCCTTTATCGACATGCGCATGCCGCCGGGCTGGGACGGCCTGGAAACCATCGAGCGCCTGTGGCAGGTCGATCCCAAGCTGCAAGTGGCGCTCTGCACCGCGTATTCCGACTATTCCTGGGAAGACATCGACGAGCGCCTGGATCTGGGCGATCGCCTGCTGATCCTGAAAAAACCCTTCGATGCCATCGAAATCCGCCAGATGGCCAGCGCATTGACCGCCAAGTGGCAAATGACCGAAGACGCGGCGCTGAAGATGTCCCTGCTGGAGCAAGCGGTCGAGGAGCGCACCCGGGAGCTGTCCGACGCCAACATCATTGTGCAGAACAGCCCGACCATTCTGTATCGGCTGCGGGGCGAACCGTCGTTTCCGTTGATGTATATCTCCCACAACATCACCAAATACG
Source organism: Pseudomonas sp. 008 (assembly GCF_016861935.1). NCBI lineage: Bacteria > Pseudomonadati > Pseudomonadota > Gammaproteobacteria > Pseudomonadales > Pseudomonadaceae > Pseudomonas > Pseudomonas sp. 008. The sequence goes on from NZ_BOMA01000007.1 coordinate 257,507, forward strand.
GCCACATCGCGGCGGCCCTGGTGGCTTCGTCCAACTGGGCTCAGGAGCTGATCCATCCCGACGATCAAGAGAAAGTCGACACGGCCATGGCGCGGGTGCTGGACCGCCATGCAGCCGGTGCTTCCATCGAATTCCGGATGCGCACCGGCGACGGTGACTGGCGCTGGGTCGAAAACCGCTACATCCCGGTGCGCGACGATGAAGGCCGCTTGCTGGAAGTCGAAGGCATCATCATCGACATCACCGAACGCAAACTGGCCGAGGAAAAGATCGCCCTGCTGGCCCGCACCGACGGGCTGACCGGGCTGGCCAACCGCGCGACGCTGATCGAGCGCCTGCATCAGGCGTTCGCCGCCGCCCGGCGAGGGGCCACCCCGTTTGCCATGTTTTACCTGGACCTGGATCACTTCAAACGCATCAACGACACCCTGGGCCACCCGGTGGGTGACCTGTTGCTGCAGGAGGTCGCCCGACGGATCAAAACCTGCGTGCGGGAAAACGACGTGGTCGCCCGCCTGGGGGGCGACGAGTTCGCAATACTGCAACTGGACGTCGGCGATCCGACCCAGTCAGCGGCCCTGGCCGCCAAAGTCCGCGATGCACTGGTGCAGCCCTACTCCCTGGCCGGCAATGATGTGCGGGTCTCGGTCAGTATCGGCATCAGCAGCTACACCCAGGTCAGCCTCAGCGCCGACAGCCTGTTGACCCAGGCTGACATGGCGCTGTATCGCTCCAAGGAAAAGGGCCGCAACCAGTACCACTTCCACTCCGAGGAAATCAATCAGGAAGTGGTCGAGCGCATGACCATCGCCAACGACTTGAAAACCGCCATCGAACGCGACGAGCTCGAACTGCGTTACTGGCCGGAAGTAGACCTGAGCAGTGGCAAGATCCTCGGCATGGAAGCGCAGGTCAGCTGGAATCACCCCATACGCGGTTTACTGGAAGCCCCGGCATTCCTGCCCGCGGCGGAAAAGACCGGCATCATCATCGCCCTCGGTCACTGGGTGCTGGAGCGCGCCTGTCGGCAAATGCACCAGTGGCGCGAAGAAGGCATGGCACCACCGGTGGTGGCGATAAAACTGTCCCTAGCCCAGCTCAAGAGTGGTCCCGAGCTGATCTATGACGTGTTGCGCACCACTGCCCGCTGGGATCTGTGCCCATGGGACCTGCGTTTCGACGTCACCGAAGCGACCCTGGCCCAGACCAAGTGGACGCACAACGATATCCTGCCGCGCCTGCATGAGCTGGGGGTGAAGATCGCCATCGATGACTTCGGCACCGAATACTCTTCGTTCGACTACCTCAGGACTTACCAGGTCAATCACCTGAAACTCGCTCAGGCGTTCATCGACACCGCCGCCCACGACGCGGCCAGCGCCACCACCTTGCGGGCCATTATCAATTTCGCCCGCGACGTCGGGATCGGCATCATCGCCGAAGGTGTCGAAACCCAGGAGCAACGCACTTCGCTGATGGCCACCGGCTCACCGATGAACGCCCAGGGCTACTACTTCAGCCAAGCGGTCAGCAGCCAGCAGGCCGCCGAACTGTTGAAGGCCGGGAGCATCGTGCACGCGAATCACAATCCCGGAGCAAGGCCGGGCGATTCGCAGCGTGCCACGGAGGACAAGGAATGAAAACTCCGTTCATCCAGGCCAACCGGCGCATTCTGATCATCGATGACACGCCCTCGATCCATGAGGATTTCCGCAAGATTCTGGGCGCCGATACCGACGATGAACTCACCCTCGCCGGCACTGAAGCCGCGCTGTTCGACACCCCACAAACGACTCGGCTGGTCTTCCAGCTCGACTCCGCCTATCAGGGCCAGGAAGCACTCAAACTGGTCAAGCGGGCCCAGGCAGAAGGTCGCCCTTATGCCATGGCGTTCACCGACATGCGCATGCCGCCTGGCTGGGATGGCCTGGAAACCATCGAACGGCTCTGGAAAGCCGATCCTAACCTGCAAATCGCGTTGTGCACGGCGTTCTCCGATTACACCTGGGAAGCCATGGCCGAACGGCTGGAATTCGGCGATCAATTGCTGGTGTTGAAAAAACCTTTCGACAGCCTGGAAATCCGCCAGATGGCCAGCGCCCTGACCTGGAAGTGGCAGATGGCGCAGGACGCGGCGATGAAAGTGCTGAGCCTGGAGCAAACCATCGAAGCCCGGGTCCACGAACTGCTCAAGGTGTCTCATCTGTTGCAGTACGACGTGTTGACCGAGCTGCCCAACAGCACCTTGCTGGGTGACCGGCTGAACCAGTCCCTGGCCTTGTCCAGACGCCATGACAAACAACTGGCGGTGATGTTTCTGGGGCTCGACCGCTTCAAGCGCATCAACAATGCGTTGGGCCACCCGACCGGTGACGAGATGCTCAAGCGTGTCGGGCAAAGCCTGGTGGCCTGCGTGCGCGCCTCCGACTCGGTGTTTCGCTACGGCTCCGACGAATTTGTGGTGATCCTGGCCGACATCCACCACCCCCAACAGACCAAGGGCATCGCCGAAAAACTGTTGAACGCCATACGTGCGCCCCAGCACGTCGCCGGACATGACCTGAGCGTGACGGCCAGCCTGGGCATCAGCATCTATCCCGATGACGGTTTCGATGCCATCGCTCTGATCAAGAAAGCCGAAACCGCGATGCGCAACGTCAAGGAAAGCGGCCCCAACGATTTCAGCTTTTTCATCGATGAGATGAACCAGCGCGCGCGGGAACAGCAGACCATCGAGTCGGGGATTCGCCTGGCACTGGAGCGGAACGAGTTTGTCCTGCACTACCAACCGAAACTCGACCTGGACAGCGGCAAGGTGGTCGGCGCCGAGGCGTTGATCCGCTGGCAAAAACCGGGGCAAGGCTGGATCTACCCGACAGACTTCATCGGTGTGGCCGAAGACAGCGGCTTGATCGTGCCATTGAGCAAATGGGTGCTGGCCCAGGCCTGTCGGCAAGCCCGTACCTGGCAGGCAAATGGCCTGCCGAATCTGTGCATGTCGGTGAACGTGTCGGCCATCGATTTCCGCCAGCGGGATTTTGTCGAAGGCATCGAACAGATACTCCAGCAAACCGGTATGGACCCCGCGTTGCTGGAGCTGGAGATCACCGAGGGCGTATTGATGCAGAACGTCGATGCCACGATGGTCGCGCTGAATCGGCTCAAGGCTTTGGGTGTACGGCTGGCCATCGATGACTTCGGCACCGGCTATTCCAGCCTGAGTTACTTGCAACGGTTTCCCATCGATGTACTGAAAATCGACCAATCGTTCATTCGTGGCCTGGGCCGTGACAGCAACGACGCGGCTCTGGTCGGCGCCATCATCAGCCTGGGCAAAAGCCTCAATCTGACGGTCATTGCCGAAGGGGTGGAAACCCTCGAACAACTGAATTTTCTCAAGGCGCTCCATTGCGAGGAAGGCCAGGGTTACTACTTCAGCAAAGCCGTGGAGCCGGACGCCTTCGTGCAATACCTGACCGCCGTAAAGCCCATCTCCTGAACGATGTGCAACAACACACAGGCCCTGAGCCAAGGAATCACAAGATGTCACGTTCCTTCTGCTACTTGCTCCTTGCGCCTCTACTCGGTTGTTGTCTGATAGCCAGTGGCGCACCGCTGGACGAACCGCTCAAACCCTTGCCCGCAGTGCCCGAGCAGAATCCCTCGCAAGTCGAACTCGGTCGCCGGTTGTTCAACGAACCACGGCTGTCGGTCAACAACAGCCTGTCCTGCGCCAGTTGCCATCGTCTGGAAATCGGCGGCGCCGACGACAAGGCATTGTCCACTGGCTTCAAGGGCGATCCCTTGACGATCAATACCCCGAGCGTGTTCAACGCAAGCCTGAACTTCCGGCAATTCTGGAATGGCCGCGCCGATTCTCTGGAAACCCAAGCCCACGAAGTGGTACAGAGTCCCAGTGAAATGGGCAGTCATTGGGAGCATGTGGTCCAGATGCTGTCCGCCGACCCGGATTACAAAAGCGCTTTCACCAAGGCCTACCCGGACGGCGTCACCATGAACAATGTGCAAAGTGCCCTGGCCACGTATGAGCGCACGCTGATCAGCGCCAACTCGCGTTTCGACCAATACCTGTCGGGCAATACCGACATTCTCACGACTGACGAGAAGTACGGTTACCAACGCTTCAAGGACTACGGCTGCATTGCCTGCCATCAGGGGGTGAACATCGGCGGCAACATGTTCCAGAAATTCGGGGTCATGGGTGATTACTTTCAGGCTCGTGGCAACCCCACCGAAGCCGATCTGGGCCGCTATCTGGTCACCAAGGCCGAAGAGGACCGCAACGTGTTCAAGGTGCCGAGCCTGCGCAATGTCGCCGTGACCGCGCCGTACTTTCACGACGGCTCGGCTAAAACCCTCGAAGAGGCGGTAGACGTGATGTTCAAGTTTCAGCTCGGCCGTGTGCCCTCCGACAAGGATAAGGACCTGATCATCAAATTCCTCAAGACCTTGACCGGTGAATGGGGAGGCAAACCTTTATGAAAACGTTCCCCCGCCGCAACCTGGCGCTGCTCGCTGCCGTGGCCGTGCTGCTGGCCTCGACGCTGTTGTTCCTGTACCTCAAGTCCAGCTCGAACGAGACGTCGACCTACGCCGAATCCCGGGATTTGATCGGTCGGATCAAACAGTTGAATGCGCAATGGGAAACCGAGATTCTCAAGTCCAGGATCGCCATCAGTCACAATTACGATCCGTTGGTGGCACCGCTGAGCGAGATGACGCGCCTGTGGCAGCGGTTCGAGAGCATGGAGTCCAATCACGGCCGCAACGACACGCCGACCTGGCGTGCCAGTCATGAGGCATACCTTGCCGCCATCCAGGAAAAAACCCGCTTGGTGGAGCAGTTCAAATCCCACAACGCGGTGCTGCGCAACTCACTGGCGTTCCTGCCCACGGCCGAAGACGACATCCAGGAACCGCTTGCCCAACTGCCCGATGAACACAAACTGCAACTGCAGAACATTGCCACCGACACCTACGACTTGCTGCTCAGCAGCCTGGAGTTCGCCCAGGTCACCTCCGACGATAAAGCGGCCGAGATTCTGGTGGGGCTGAACAAACTGGGGGTGAACAAGCAGCGATTGCCGGAGCAGTTTCACAGCCCGATCGATATTTTGAGCAACCACATCGCGCTGATCCTGCGTGAACAACCGGTGGTCAATCGGTTACTGGAAAACATCGAGGCCATTCCCGTGGCCGAACGACTGGACGACATTACCGGCCTGCTGAACGAAGACCAGCAGCAAACCGATGCCATCGACCAGCGCTACCACTTCTACATGCTGGTGTTTTCGACGCTGCTGGTGCTGGTGCTGGTGTACCTGGCAATCCGCCTGATGCGCAGCTTCGGGGAGACTCAGCGGGTCAACAAAGAACTGCAAACCGCCAACGAAGTCCTCGAACAACGGGTCGAAGAGCGCACTCGCGAACTCAAGGATACCCAGAGCGAATTGCTCGACACCGCGCGTCAGGCCGGCATGGCCGAAATCGCCACCAACGTGCTGCACAACGTCGGCAACGTGCTCAACAGCGTGAACATCTCGGCCGATCTGGTCAGCCGCCGGCTGCGTAGCAGCAAGGCCCAGGGGCTGGGCAAGGCGATGCAGCTGATCAACGAGCATCAAAGCGACCTCGGCACTTTTCTGACCCAGAACGAAAAAGGAAAACTACTGCCAGGCTATTTGAATCAACTGGTGGAGGCGATTGCCCTCGAACAGCAAGGCATGACCGAGGAACTCGCGCAGTTGAGCAAAAGCGTCGATCACATCAAAGACATCGTCGCCACCCAGCAGTCCTACGCGGGGGCCAACAACCTGGTGGAGCCGCTGTACATCAGCGAATTGCTCGAGGACGCCCTGCGCATGAACGCAGGCGCCTTGACCCGGCATCACGTCACGGTGGTCAAGGAGTACGGCGACGTACCGCAAGTGATGGGCGACAAGCACCGCTTGTTGCTGATCCTGATCAACCTGATCAGCAACGCCAAATACGCCATGTCCGACCTCAGCAACCGAGCCCGACAGATCACCCTTGGGGTAAAAGTCGTCGAGGACACGATCCTGCAAATCAGCGTCAAGGATGACGGCGAAGGCATTGCGCCGGAAAACATGACGCGGATCTTTGCCCACGGTTTCACCACCCGCAAGGAAGGCCACGGCTTCGGCCTGCACAGCTGCGCGCTGGCCGCGATCGAAATGAACGGCCACCTCACCGCCCACAGCGACGGGCCGGGCAAGGGCTCCCTGTTCACCTTGCAGATCCCGTTGAACCCCGTCATGGAGGAAGCATGAGCGACCTATCGAACCGCCGCATTCTGCTGATCGACGACACCCCGTCCATCCATGATGACTTTCGCAAAATCCTCACCCCAACCTCGGCCAAACATGCAGAACTGGACGAAATGGAGGCCGCGCTGTTCGGCAGCGAAGTGAAATCCACTCAACTTCTGTTCGAGCTGGATTCGGCGTATGGCGGTCAGGAGGGCCTGGGCAAACTCGTCCAGGCCTTACAGGAAGACCGCCCCTACGCCCTGGCCTTTGTCGACATGCGCATGCCCGAGGGCTGGGACGGTGCACAAACCATCGAACACCTGTGGCAAGAAGACCCGAACCTGCAAGTGGTGGTGTGTACCGCCTATTCCGACTATTCGTGGGATGAACTGCTGGAGCGCCTGCACGCCCACGACCGCCTGCTGATTCTGAAAAAACCGTTCGACAATATCGAAGTCCAGCAGATGGCCAACACCCTGCTCACCAAATGGGACATGACCGAACGGGCATCTATCCAGATGAGCCATCTGGAGCATCTGGTGGATCAGCGCACGGCCCAGTTCAAACAGGCCAGCGAAGCATTGCAGCGGGAAATCGACGAGCGAAAACAACTGGAAAGCCAACTGGTGCAGTCGGAAAAACTCGCCTCGCTGGGGCAACTGGCGGCGGGCGTCGCCCATGAAATCAATAACCCCATCGGCTTCATTTCCTCCAACCTCGGCGCCCTCGATGGCTATTTCAAACAGCTGCAGACCATGCTCGATGCTTATCGGGAGGCGGAGGCTGTCATTACCTCAGGCGAAGTCCTCGAACGTCTCGGCCAGTTGCGTGAAAAGGTCGAGCTGGAGTTTCTGCGCGAAGACATTCCGCTGCTGATCAAGGAGTCCAAGGACGGTATCAACCGGGTCGGGCAGATCGTCAAAGACCTGAAGGACTTCTCCCGCGTCGACTCCAATCAGGAATGGCAGTGGACCAACCTGCAACAGGGCATCGAGTCGACGCTGAACATCGTCGCCAATGAACTCAAGTACAAGGCCGATGTGGTGAAGGAGTATCAAACGCTGCCTGACATCGAATGCCTGCCGTCGCAGATCAATCAGGTGATCATGAACCTGATCGTCAACGCGTCTCAGGCCATGGGGCCGGAACGGGGCACCATCACCCTGCGTACCGGGCTTGAAGGTGAAACGGTGTCGATCGAAGTCGCGGACACCGGATCAGGCATCGAACCGGAATGCCTGCAGAAAATATTCGACCCGTTCTACACCACCAAACCGGTGGGCCAGGGGACAGGGCTCGGGTTGTCACTGTCCTATGGCATCGTGAAAAAACACCGGGGCGATATTTCGGTACGCAGCGAAGTCGGCGTGGGTACCACGTTTCGGGTCGAGCTGCCGGTGCGCCAATCGAAAGTGGCTGTCTGACCAGCCGAACAAGGGATCAAATCTCAATCCAGGCTGTTTTCGTTTATTCTCCAGGCGCAGAATGCCTGACGCTCTGTGCTAACACAGGAGATCTCTGTGGCGAGGGAGCTTGCTCCCGCTGGATCGCGAAGCGATCCCAAAACAGGCAATGCGTTCAGTCAGACAAATCCCGTCAGCAGGTTTTGCGACTGCTGCGCAGCCGAGCGGGAGCAAGCTCCCTCGCCACAAAAGCCTGTATACCACGGTCCTACATGACCGAGTCCGAACCCAAGGAAACCGTATGAGCCTGTCACTCCTGAGCCGCTACGCCTTCTTTGCCGTCTGTGTGATATTCACCCTCGCCAGCCTGCCCTTCCTGGCATACGACTGGCTCTGGCCGATCGCCGCCGTCACCGGCGTCCTCAGCCTGGTGGGCCTGTTCGACCTGCTGCAAAGCCCCCATGCGGTGCGCCGCAACTACCCGATCCTGGGCAATATCCGTTATCTGGTGGAGGGCATTCGCCCGGAAATCCGCCAGTACCTGCTCGAATCCGACAGCGATGCCCTGCCCTTCTCCCGGGCCCAGCGTTCGCTGGTGTACTCGCGGGCCAAGAACGAGAGCGCCGACAAACCCTTCGGCACGCTGATCGACGTGTATCAGTCGGGTTTCGAATTCATCGGCCATTCGATGCGCCCGGCGCCGTTGAGCGACCCGAGCAGTTTCCGGGTAATGGTCGGCGGCCCGCAGTGCACCCAGCCGTACTCGGCGTCGGTGTTCAACATCTCGGCCATGAGCTTCGGCTCCCTCAGCGCCAACGCCATTCGCGCGTTGAACCAGGGCGCCAAACTCGGCAATTTCGCCCATGACACCGGCGAAGGCAGCATCAGCCCCTATCACCGGGAAAACGGCGGCGACCTGACCTGGGAACTGGGCAGCGGCTACTTCGGCTGCCGCACCGCCGATGGGCGCTTCGACCCGGAACGCTTCGCCGCCCAGGCACAGAACCCGCAAGTGCGGATGATCGAAATCAAAATGAGCCAAGGCGCCAAACCCGGCCACGGCGGCATTCTGCCCAAACACAAAGTCACCCAGGAAATCGCCGAAACCCGTGGCATCCCGATGGGCGAAGACTGCATTTCGCCGTCGCGCCACAGCGCGTTTTCCACGCCGATCGAAATGATGCACTTCATCGCGCAACTGCGTGAACTGTCCGGCGGCAAACCGGTGGGCTTCAAGTTCTGCCTAGGCCACCCGTGGGAATTCATGGGCATCGCCAAGGCCATGCTGGAAACCGGCATCCTCCCGGACTTCATCGTGGTCGACGGCAAGGAAGGTGGGACCGGCGCCGCTCCCGTGGAATTCACCGACCACATCGGCGTACCGATGCGTGAAGGCCTGTTGTTCGTGCACAACACCCTGGTGGGCCTGAACCTGCGGGACAAGATCAAACTCGGCGCCAGCGGCAAAATCGTCAGCGCCTTCGACATCGCCAGCGTCCTGGCCATCGGCGCCGACTGGGCCAACTCGGCGCGCGGCTTCATGTTCGCCATCGGCTGCATCCAGTCGCAAAGCTGCCACACCAACAAATGCCCGACCGGCGTCGCCACCCAGGACACCCTGCGCCAGCGCGCGCTGGTCGTTCCGGACAAGGCCCAGCGCGTGTACAACTTCCATCGCAATACACTGAAGGCCCTGGCCGAAATGCTCGCCGCCGCGGGCCTCGAGCATCCTTCACAGCTGTCGGCCAAGCATCTGGTGCGACGCATGTCGGCGACCGAGATCAAGCTGTTTTCGCAGTTGCATGTGTTCCTCAAGCCAGGCGAGTTGCTCACCGGGGAAGTGAACGGCGAGTTTTATTCGCGGATGTGGCAGATGGCACGGGCGGATAGTTTTGAGCCTAATGATGCGGCTGCTGCATAGCGTGTGTTTGCGCGCCAATCTCAGCGGTTGGCGCGTCCTCCACGATGAACAAACGAGCCTCACTGCCCCCTTCCCTTAGCGTCAGCACCTGTTTCCAATGTTTCGGAAACAAAGCGTCATGCTCAGGACGAGCAATGCCCGTCACCCACCAGACTCTCCTGGCATTGAGTTTCAGGGTCGAAAAATCATTGAAGAAAATCGAGTGCAGGTGACGGGGAATGAGTGCCCAGCCACCGTATTCGGCGGTTCCCCACAAGGTGCCGGTCGCTGTTTTGAAGACGTATAGCCTCGGCTGGATGCCTGTCGAGTTGTAGTACATGAACGGCAAGTACCAATACAGGTTATCCACAACGATTTCGTCATCCGGATGGGCTTCACGGCCGAGACCGGCGACGACGGCATCCAGCTTCGCGTCTCTGCGAATAGTGGTGCCGTTCATCTCATCCGTTTGTGCGTAAATCGCCGACAGCCCGTGCACTTCCACCAACACAATAAAAACCATGGCGACAGCAGCTAGGACAGCGTGGCGTTGGCTCAATGCGTCCAGTGCGAGCGCGACGATAAGGGGCAACGCAGCGGCGGCGAATACCAGGTACCTGGCATTGAAAACCGGCACGATCAGCGACACCAGAAACACGGTCAGCGCCGGCACAAAGAAATAACTCACCAGCAAGACGCTGAAAGGTCGTTCATTACGTGCTTTGAGCAGTACCGCAGCGGCGCAAACAATGATCAAGACCAAGGGTGTCACGCGCCATAAGTCACTGGTCGAACCCTCCATCACCACCAGTTGCCAAACGAAGGTCAGCACCGTCGGCCAGGTGAGTGGCGGTATCCATTCGAGCCCATCCATTCGCAGCAATTGACTGATGAGAGGCGGTGCCCACGGCAGGTACAACACGACGATTGCACTGTTGGCCAAAATCCACGCACGTACCGATACCGTGCCCTGGACCTTGCGCACTCGCCACCAAAAAAGCCAATGCACCAACACGCACAATGCGGCGAAGTAGTGCGTGTAAAAAGCCGCCGTCATCAGCAGCACGTAAACGACCGGATAACGCTTTTGATCCGGCGCCTTGACCCAGCACACCAGCGCCACAGTCGCCCCCATCAGCCAAAACCCCAGCAAGGTATACATTCGCACTTCCTGGCTGTAGCGCACCGATATCGGCAGCAACGCCAACAACAATGCTGCGATCCATGTCGCCCTTCGCGTCGCCAACAGGCTCATCAATTTAATGCCCAGCAACAGCGTGCCGACATCAGCCAGTGCGCTCAGGGAACGCGCAGACAACACACCATGACCGAACAGCACCATCCAGTAATGCAGCAAGACATAGTAAAGCGGCGGATGAACATCCCGAGCCGTTGTGGCCCAGATGTACGCAGGCGAGCCCTCGGCCAGCAGTATGCTGTAAGCCTCGTCGTACCAGATGACCGGCACGGTGATAGCGTGAAATCTCGCCAACAATGCGATCGCCAGCACCCCCAGCAAACCCGCACCGTCGGCAACCCCGGATGGCAAGCGTTTGAGATAGATCGCAGGAGCGCTCACCGTTTTCACCACGCAAGCGTGGCGATCGGCGTTGGCTCTTTCATCACGATGAAACCGTAGTCACCCAACAGATAGAGGCTGTAGAACTTGTTATCCACCAGCGGTGGATAACCCTGATAACCCATCAGCGTCGCGTTGCGTCGCTCCCGCTCCGCGACCACGTTGGTGATGCCCGCTTTCGGCAGGTTTTCCGCCAGCATGTAGAAGTTGATGTTCAGCAAATAATGCAAAACCGGCATCTGCTTGAACGAGCCTGCAGCCTCCACCAGCCAGTGATCGGAATAACTCACCGACATGTATATGCGCTTGGCCTCGCGCAGTTGCCGATGGGATGCAATGTCATGCCCCAGGGAAAACAACGCGCTGGAGGCAAAGGTGTTCTGCACCGACAGCACGCGGCCATAGGCGTAGGACAGCGAAAGCATGGCCAGCAACGGAACCACCAACAGCAGCGTCAGCCGCTCATGAATACGTGCCAGTGCCAGATGGCTTAAATAGAACAGCAGCACCAACAGCACTGCGAACCCCATCAAGGTTCTGGCGCCTTCATTGAAATCCCGGAAAAACAACACAGCCCCCGACACTAGAAAAATAACGGTCGGCACGGACAGCACACATGCCAGGCCCATCAGCACTTTTCTCAACGCCGTGTCCTGGCGTGCCACCACGTTCCGGGCCAGCCGTACGCTGCCCGCGATGGCACACAACAGCAGCACGGCGAACACCCAGGTGAATCCACCGTGAAACAGCAGCACGACTTTTTCCAGCACGCGGCCGATGTTGATTTCCAGTTGCAGCCAGGGTGCCGCCGCCCAGTTCAGGAACAAGACACGGTTCTGATTCATGTACGGATAAGCGGTGACGCTGTAGATCAACCCGCCGAGCACCACCTGCGCGAGTTTCCAACCGATCAACTCGCACCATTGCGGCCAGGCCCATTTATCGTTCGCGCCCCTGAGCAGTTCGAGGCAACACAGGCCCAGAAACACATTAATACTCACCTGATAGAGCCCCAGCCCCAGGGCAATCAGGAAGGCCGGCACCAGCCATTGCAGGATGCGCGAAGGATGACGAAACGTGATCGCATAGATCACCGCCACCAGGCTCAAGGCATTAGTCGGTCCGTCGTATTGATACGACAGGTTCTGCAGGAAGAACGGGTTGTACCAGAGCGGCAACACCACCAGGCAGCAGGATAGCGTCGGCTGCGGGTAGTAATGAAAGGTCAGGCTGGTCAACGCAAAAGTCATGGCCAGGGAGGCGATCAACAGCGGCAACGGAAAGATGTTCGGCGCGGCATCGCTGAAGGTCAGCACGTTGTAGAACAGCTCGGTGAACAACCGCCCCTGCCCCACCCAGTCCGTTCCGGCGGACAGCGAACGCCAGTTGTCATCGATGTAGGGATAGTCGGCGAGGATCAGCGGAATGACATAGATCAGCGTCGCGAGTTGAAAAAACAGCCAGACCCGACGACGGCCGATTTCGCCGCTGAAAAAATCGCCCAGTCTGCCCATGCTAAAGCCCGACCCGGTCTTTGCCGCCGATGACGTCTTTGATCACATACCGGGGCCGATGCTTGGCTTCGATGTAGATGCGACCGACATACTCTCCAAGAATGCCGATGCCGATCAGTTGCACACCGCCGAGAAACAATATGGCCGTCATCAACGAGGGGTAACCGGGGACGCTGTTGCCGAAGAAAATCTTGTCCAGCACCATGTACACCGCATACAGCACCGCGAAGATTGAAATGCCGCCGCCGATGTAAGTCCACAACTGCAAGGGTACGGTGCTGAACGAGGTAATGCCTTCCAGCGCCAGGTTCCACAGCTTCCAGCCATTGAATTTGCTGCGTCCCGCCACCCGCTGGGCCCGCTCGTACTCCACCACCACGGTGGTGAAACCGGCCCACGATAGAACGCCTTTCATGAACAACTGATGCTCGGGGAGTGCGCGAATCACATTGACCACCTTGCGGTCCATGAGGCGGAAATCCCCGACGTTCTCTTCGATACGGGTGTAGGAAATCCTGTTCAGCAGGTGGTAGAACATTGCCGCACTGTGGCGTTTCAAATAACTGTCGCTGGCACGATCCCGGCGCTTGGCGAGTACCACATCGGCACCCTTTTGCCACTCGGCAATCAACCTCGGGATGACGCTGATCGGGTCCTGCAGGTCCACGTCCATGGGGATCACCGCATCGCCGGTGGCGTACTCCAGCCCGGCAAACAACGCCGGCTCCTTGCCGAAGTTGCGCGAGAAATTGATCAGCAATACCTGTTCATCGACCTGAGCCAGCGCTTTGGCCTGCTCAGCCGTCTGGTCGGTACTGCCGTCGTTGATGAACACGATCTCGACTTCATAAGGGTCAAGTTTCAACTCACGACGCACCGCTTGGTGGAACAGACTGATCGCCTGCTCTTCGTTGAATACCGGGACAATCAGCGAAACCTTCACGTTTCACACTCCTGAGAACCGAAGTGTAGATGCTCGCCAGATGCCATCATGGGGAGTTCTGGTGCGCGGACAGTCCGGCAGACCGACGGCCACGCCGTTCTATCCGTTCGCTATAAGCATCTGAGACATTCGGTAATATCCAGCCTTTTGCAATTGCCTGTGAATAACGGCACCCTGCGCGCCGCCAATGTGCGGCGCACCCTCTTTTGCGGCGCCGGCAACTCCTTATTCAACAGCCCGTTCAAGAGCCCGCCTTCATGACGTCTGGACGCGATCACCGAATCGACTTTTTCCGCGGCCTGGCCCTGATCTTTATCTTCTGGGACCACGTGCCGCAGAACCCGCTCGCGCAGTTCACGGTGCGTAACTTCGGCTTCAGCGATGCGGCGGAGATTTTCGTGTTCCTGGCCGGTTACGCGGCCGTGCTGGCCTACGGCAAGATCGCCCGGCGCGACGGGCTCATGGTCGCTACGGTGAAAATCCTGCGACGCGCCTGGGTGCTTTATGTAGTGCACATCTTTTTGCTGGCGCTGCTGATGGGGATCGTGTTTTTCGCCAACAGCCACGTGGAAACCCGCGATCTGGTGCAGGAAATGGGCTTGCAGTATTTCCTGAGCAATCCGCAGCAGGCGTTGATGGATGAATTGCTGCTGCGCTTCAAACCGAACCTGATGGACCCGTTGCCGCTGTACATTCTGTTGCTGCTCGGCCTGCCGCTGGTACTGCCGATGCTGCTGCGCAAGGCTGAATACGTGGTGGGGCTGTCGGTGGTGTTGTACCTGCTGGCGCCATGGTTGCAGTGGAACCTGGCGGGCACCGACGGGGGGGTGTGGTTTTTCAATCCGATGGCCTGGCAGCTGCTGTTTATTCTCGGGGGCGCGGCGGCGATTCACCGGCAAAGGCCTCGGGCGCCGCAACCTCGACCGCTGACTCGACAGCCGGTTTTCATCGCGGCTCTGACCTATCTGGTAATGACCGGGATGATCGCGCTGTCGTGGAAATGGCCGACCGTGCATGACGAGTTCATGCCCCAATGGCTCGGCGAATGGCTCTATCCGATCAGCAAGACCAACCTCTCACCGGCGCGTCTGCTGCACTTCCTCGCCCTCGCCTACGTCACCGCCAGGTTGTTGCCGGACACGGGCTGGACGCAACACTGGCTGGCGCGACAAAGCTGTCGCATGGGCCGATATTCTCTGGAGGTGTTTTGTTTTGGTGTGTTGCTGGCGCCGTTGGCGGACATGCTCAATGCCTTGGGCGGGAACGTATTGGCGATGCAGCTATTCAGCGCAATGTTGGGGGTCGGGTTGATGGCATTGCTGGGGGTTTGGCTGGATTTCAATAAGCGGTTGAATGTGCCGATACCCGTGGCAGCCGTTTAAATGCAAAAGCCCCGATCATTCTGACCGGGGCTTTTGCATGGCTGGCGTTACAACTTACGAAGCCGAACGCACCGCGCCTTGCGCCACATTGGTCGGCTGCAACTTGAACATGTAGAACAACACCGTCAGCAGTACCAGGAACGCCGGGCCCACATACAGCGCCACTCGGGTGTCCGGGAAGTACGCCATCAGGCCGACCACCAGCACCAGGAAGGCCAGCGCCAGATACGAACTGATCGGGTACAGCCACATGCGGTATTTCAGGCCGGCACGCTCGCTGGCACTCAGGCCTTTGCGGAACTTGAGCTGGGCCAGCAGGATCATCACCCAGGTCCAGATCGCGCCGAAGGTGGCTATCGCGGTAACCCAGACGAAAACCTTCTCAGGCACCATGTAGTTGAGCAGCACACCCAGCAACAACGCGCCGATCGACAACAGCAACGCACGACGGGGCACACCGCCGTTCGAGGTTTTGGCGAAACCGGCCGGGGCCTGGCCGTTCTGCGCCAGGCTGTAGAGCATGCGCCCGGTGCTGAAGATGCCGCCGTTGCAGGACGACAACGCCGCGGTGATCACCACGAAGTTGATGATGCCGGCGGCGGTCTTGATGCCCAGACGCTCGAAGGTCATCACGAACGGGCTGCCCTGGGTGCCGATGGCGTTCCATGGGTAGATCGACAGAATCACGAACAAGGCGCCGACGTAGAACAGCAGAATCCGCCAAAACACCGAGCCGATCGCATTGGGGATGGTCTTCTGTGGGTTCTTCGCTTCACCGGCGGTCAGGCCGATCATCTCGACGCCGAGGTAGGCGAACATCACCATTTGCAGGGACATCAACACGCCTTGCACGCCATTGGGCATGAAGCCGCCGTGGGCCCACAGATTGGAAATCCCCAGGGCGACGCCGTCGTTGCCGAAGCCGAACGCGATCACGCCGATACCGCCGACCACCATCGCAATGATGGTGA
The DNA here is from genome assembly GCF_016861935.1 of Pseudomonas sp. 008. Lineage (NCBI taxonomy): Bacteria > Pseudomonadati > Pseudomonadota > Gammaproteobacteria > Pseudomonadales > Pseudomonadaceae > Pseudomonas > Pseudomonas sp. 008. Next base: position 273,489 of record NZ_BOMA01000007.1, read on the forward strand.
CGATCTTGATCAGGGCGAACCAGAATTCGAACTCACCGAAGGCTTTCACCGCGATCAGGTTGATCGAGCCCATGCTGACCAACGCGGCAAGTGCCCAGATCCAGCGCGGCACGTCGGGGAACCAGACGCCCATGTACACCGCCACTGCGGTGATTTCCGCGACGCAGGTCACCAGCCACAGGAACCAGTAGTTCCAGCCGGTCAGAAAACCCGCCAAAGGCCCGAGGTAATCCTGGGCATAACGGCTGAACGAGCCGGCGACCGGATTGTGCACGGCCATCTCGCCGAGGGCACGCATGATCACCAGGATCGCCAGACCGCCGATGATGTAGGAGAGCATGATGGCCGGGCCGGCCATTTCGATGGCTTTGGCCGAGCCCAGGAACAGGCCGACGCCGATACAGGCACCGAGTGCCATCAGGCGAATATGCCGTTCGCCCAGTTCGCGTTTAAGCGGGCCGCCCTGAGCGGTCTCGCCGTGAGGCAGGTGATTGCCGACTGGCATAGGGGTGCAACCTCGTCTTGTTATTGGATATGACCACCGAGTGTCGAAGCGCCGACCGATAGGCCAGTGCCTGGTGAAACCGGGCCTGTCTTGTGGACAGACACGTCTTGTAGGACAAAACCTCCAAGATCAGCGGGGCGTGCAGTATAAAAAGCTAACGACAGGTGTTTTCACTATATAAAACACAATATTCAGCGATAACTAACGGGTAATTCCCGCAGAACGGAGTGGCATTACCTGGCTTATGCAGGTTTTTTCGCCACTGAAACCGCACGGAGTATTGCACAGCAATGGTGCATCGTCATGCCCCTACCTAGGCAGCATTTACCTCGTTGATGCGTCTAGCTCAACCATTTCAGACGACACCTCCTGTGAATAGGAGGTTTCCTGTGGCGAGGGGGCTTGCCCCCGTTGGACTGCGCAGCAGTCCCAAAAACCAGCAGCACTTGATTTTTTCAGACACACCGCATGTACAGGATTCACGACTGCTGCGCAGCCGAACGGGGGCAAGCCCCCTCGCCACAGGAATCCTCCTCACCAAAGTAAGCCCCCTCACCACAATAGGTTTCTTGCTGCAGTGAATCCTTCACAGGAATCAGAATCTTCACTCAGCATTTGCAGAACCGAAACAGACAATCGGGCACTAGCGTGGAAGGGTCACCTGACTATTACGCAAGGAAGCAATGGATTGCCTACTCAACCAAACTCTCATCGCCTGCGCTTTGGCAGAGCCTCTGAAAACGGCCGCGCTTACCTCATCACCGCAGTTATTCACGAGCGCCAACCCATATTCTCTGACTGGCGATTGGGGCGTCTGCTTGTCGCAGAACTGCGCCGAGCTCACGATGCGGGTTTAGTGAATTCAATTGCCTGGGTTGTGATGCCCGATCATTTTCATTGGCTAATGCAACTGCAGGGCAACAATCTGGGCAATGTTGTCGGCTCTACCAAGTCACGCTGCACCCTGGCAGTGAACAAAATGAATAGTCGGTGTGGTCCGCTATGGCAAAGCGGCTACCACGACCGGGCAATCCGCGATGGAGAAGAACTCCTGCCATTCGCTCGTTACATTGTTGCCAATCCTTTAAGAGCGGGGCTGGTCAAGAAAATTGGCGATTACCCGCTATGGGATGCCTGCTGGCTATAAATATCTGTGAGGGATTTCTGTGACGAGGGGGGCTGTTGTGGCGAGGGGGCTTGCCCCCGTTGGACTGCGCAGCAGTCCCCAAAAAACAGCAGCACTGAATTTTTCAGGCACGCCGCATTTAAAGGGCTCACGGCTGCTGCGCAGCCGAACGGGGGCAAGCCCCCTCACCACAGTAAGTCCCTGTCCACAGTAAGTCCCTGTCCACAGTAAGCTCCCTTGCCACAGGTAATGATGCGCATCTGATATTTGGTTGTTCACAATTTTTTCACCAATGCCAACCACCGTCTAAGCTTCAAACAAGTCCGATCAATCTGCGTGAATGGATCAGTCGACTATGGGCGCTTTGTGGCAAACCGATTCGAGTGACACTGTGGTTCCGACTGAACGTGTGGATGAAGCGCCTTTACCTGAAAAACCCCGTCGTTCACGGCACGGCTGGGGGGCGTTCTGGTTGCTGCTGCTGATTATCCTGATTGTCCTGGGCCTGGCCGCAGCCAAGGAAATGCGCACCTCCAAGTTCCAAGCCCGGGAAATCAGCAAATATGCCGCCTCGCTGAAATATGAACTGCAACCCGGCCCCAGCGACGCGATTCGCTACCCTGGCGAAGGCCCGTTCGATCAGCGTCTGGGCTACAGCTCCCTGGATGAATTTCTGCCGCGCCTGCTCAAACGCGATTACGTGATAGCGGCGCAAACCCGCTTTTCGCCTGCGCTGATGAAGTACAGCGACAAGGGCTTTTTCATTCCCTATACCGAGAAAATCCAGGCCGGGCTGTCGATCACCGATTGCCGTGCGGCCCCGCTGTACCAGTTCAAATATCCACAACAACTTTATTCAAGTTTTGCCGCGATCCCGCCGGTGGTGGTCAATAGCTTGCTGTTCATCGAAAACCGCTTTCTGCTCGATCCGCGCCAGCCCCTGGCCAACCCCGCCGTGGACTGGCCGCGGTTCGGCATGGCGGCGTGGTCCCAGGTGGCCAAGCTGTTGCGTCTGCCCGGCCAATCGGCGGGCGGCAGTACACTGGCGACACAGCTTGAGAAATATCGACACTCACCCGACGGCTTGACCGTGTCGGGCGCGGAAAAAATCCGCCAAATGATTTCCGCCAGCGTGCGGGCCTATCAGACGGGGCCGGAAACCCTTCAGGTACGGCAAAATGTGATTCGCGATTACCTCAACAGTGTTCCGCTGTCCGCGGTACCGGGCCACGGTGAAGTGCATGGCATGGCCGAAGGTCTGCGTGTGTGGTACGGCGCCGACTTCAACAAGGCCAACGAACGGCTGGCCAGCACCGACACCGATCAGAAAAGCCTGGCGGAGAAAGGCCTGGCCCTGCGTGAAATGCTGTCGCTGATGATTGCTCAACGCCGCCCTTCCCACTACTTGACCAAGGGCCGCGATGAATTGGCCAGCCTGACCGACAGCCATATTCGCCTGCTGTCACAAAATGGCGTGATCGATGCGCCGCTCGCGGCGGCGGCACTGGCCAGCCAAGTGACCTATCGCGACTGGCAGACCCAGCCCACCATCCAACCGATCGAAACCAACAAAGGCATCAGTGTCGCGCGCAGTCGGCTGGGCAGTTTGCTCAACCGTCCGCTGTATGACCTCGACCGCCTCGACCTTTCCGCCACCAGCACCCTGCAAGGCGAGCTGCAAACCCAGGCCACCGCGTACCTCAAGCACCTGGCCGACCCAGCTTATGCAGCGGAAATCGGCCTGATCGGCGAACGCCTGCTCACCCCCACCAGCACCACGCAGGTGCGCTACAGCTTCACCCTGTTCGAACTGACCCCGGATGGTTCGCGGGTACGGGTGCAGACTGACAGCACCGACCAGCCGTTCGACATCAATGAAGGCAGCAAGCTGGAACTGGGCTCCACCGCAAAAATGCGCGTGCTCACCACCTACCTGCAGATCATCTCCGAATTGCACGATCGCTACGCAGGCATGACCGTTGCCGAACTGAAGAAAACCGAAGTCGCCGAACAGGATCGCCTGAGCAGTTGGGCCGTCGAGTACATGATTCAGAACACGGACCGCAGCTTGCCAAAAATGCTCGGCGCCGCCCTGGATCGCAAATATTCCGCCAGCCCCGGCGAGGCCTTTTTCACCGGCGGCGGGCTGCACACGTTCGTTAACTTCCGCAAGGAAGACAACGGCCGCATGCCGACCCTGCGCGATGCCATTCGTGAGTCGATCAACCTGCCGTTCATCCGGCTGATGCGTGATTTGGTGCGTTACAGTACCTACGCGGGCCCCAACAGCAGCGCCGAATTGCTCAAGGACGACCGCGACCCGCGGCGTCAGGAATACCTGGCCCAGTTCGCCGACCGCGAAGGCACCACATTCCTGTTGCGATTCTGGAAGAAGTACCAGAACAAGGACACCCAAACCCGCCTCGAGACCTTTCTCGACAGCATGCACCCGACCCCGATCCGCATGGCCGCCGTGCATCGCTATCTGTTCCCGCAGGCCGACCAGGAAAGTTTCAACACCTTCGTACGGTCGCACCTCAAAGGCGCCAAGCTCACGGAAAAACTCACCGACGAACGCCTCGAACGCCTGTACCTGAGTTACGGCCCGGGCACCTACGACCTACCGGATCAAGGTTTCATCGCCAAGGTCCACCCGCTGGATCTGTGGCTGATGGGCTATTTGCTGAACAACCCCGACGCCAAGTTCAGTCAGATCGTCAAAGCCAGCGAATTCGAACGCCAGGAGGTTTACAGCTGGCTGTTCAAAAGCAAACACAAGGGCGCCCGTGACAGCCGTATCCGCACGATGCTGGAGATCGAGGCATTCCTTGATATTCATCAACGCTGGCAGAAAGTCGGCTATCCGTTCGATCACCTGGTGCCCTCGCTGGCCACCGCCATCGGCAGCTCCGGCGACCGCCCCGCGGCGCTGGCAGAGCTGATCGGCACCATCCTCAACGATGGTGTGCGCCTGCCAACGCTGCGTATCGACAGCCTGCATTTCGCAGCCGATACGCCCTATGAAACCCAACTGATCAACAATCCGGTCGTCGGCAAACGCGTGATGCCTTCCGAGGTGGCAACCGCCATGCGCGAGGCCTTGTCGCAAGTGGTGGATGCCGGCACGGCCAAACGCGTGGCAGGCAGTTTCAAACTGGCCGACGGTACCCCGTTGGCCATGGGCGGCAAAACCGGGACCGGCGACAACCGCATCGAAGCCATCGGTCCAGGTGGCCGGATTCTGAGTTCGAAATCGATCAACCGCACTGCAACGTTCGTGTTCTACATCGGCGATAACCATTTCGGCACCTTGACCGCCTACGTGCCGGGGCGCACAGCCGAAGCCTTCAAATTTACTTCGGCGTTGCCGGTGCAAGTGCTCAAGGGCATGGCACCGATTCTGATGCCTTACCTGCAACCGGGGAGTCATACAGGATGCCTGCCTGTTGAAGTCGCCCGACACTGATCACGGGTGGTAATTAATTATTTTCGGCATTGATAATCTCAATGCGTCGGCAAGTATCCACACGTATTCAAGAACAGTAATTCAGACTTTTACTTTGAGCCTTGGGAGTTAGGCTGGTGACTCTCATGGATATTCAAGGTTTTATAAAAACATGTCTGAAATACAAGGAAGTATATTGGGTGATTCATTACCGGAAACTGCCGATTTAAATGGCCGCCATTACGATTTTATCCAAAACCGGATCCACCCCATCTTCAAAAGCGCCTCTTTGCAAAGGGCTCAGGAGCTAAGCCTCACTCAAACGGCAATCGGGCAATGGATAAAGACCGCCACAGACATCGATCACACCCGATTACAAGAGTCCAATATCAAACTCTGGTCCGCTCAAAACAGGGTAGAACGGGCTCTTGAAGAGTTACAAAACATTTATAAATTCGCCGAACCGTTACTGACCGACGCGTTGTTGGAACAATACGGTGTCGACGTTGATGTAAAGACAACCTGCCTGCATCTTTACTTACCCAGAGAACGCCCTTGGTATGTCGTTGACCTCTCAGGCGGTGTGGTGACCCGTACGGTCTCATTGTTGGACGCCGCCCTGCACAACTTCGCGCTGACCGAAACCTGCGAATCGGGCTCGGACTTTATCAGTCAACCCGATGCGCGCGGGCACTTCGACATTCGGCCGATCAAACACAAAATGTCCATCGCACAATTTCAGACCTTATGTCGTGAATTGGACATCGGCGCCCGCTACACCCGATACCTCGAAGAACAGTTGCTGCCCAGTGACGGCCTTGCTCAGGACATGTTGAAACTCAACATCGTCAATTACGAGAAAGCCGCGTTCAAAGCGGCTGCTCAACAGGCGGTGATGACCGATGACATTGACGCCGACGCCCGCGATTTGATCCTGAAGATGCTTGATGGTCAGCGCAACCTCACCCGTAAAGGCCGGGTGATGCACTTCGCTGAATTGTCCATTATGGATAGCCAGTTGACCGGGATCGTACTGATCACACCGGACCTGGGTCGAACCCGCGATGTCGTACCAATATTTGCTTACGTCCCGCAAGACCCGGAGCATCCACTGAAAGAGTACCCGTCGACTATCGCATTCATGAATGAACTGACTCGCCAACTGCGTGATGACGCTGTCATATCGTCTACCGGAATGACTTATCGCCAGTACTTCAGCCGGTTCGTAAACCACTCCGAGCGCGGGCATTTTTTCGGCGGGTTGGCGCAACGCCTGTTCGAGGTTAAATGGCATCAAAAAGAGCCACTGGACCAACGCCCGAGCTGGCGGGAAGAGCCGGTCAGCCCCCCCAATCTACAGTTCAGCACCGCACCTATGCGCGGTGAGTTATGGAAGCACCTCTATCAGCAGAAGCTGAACAAGATCCTCAATGATGCGCGACACATCGCGGTGTCCACCGCCGATACCGATCGCAATGCCCGATGGGCCTGGTGGGAGAACTTCAAGAAAATTGTCTCGGACATCTTCAACGTCGCACTGATGGTCGTCACGCCATTCGTTCCGGGGCTGGGTGAATTGATGATGGTCTACACCGCCTATCAGATGGCCAGCGATGTCATCGAAGGCATCGTCGACATGACGTTGGGGCTATGGACCGAAGCCGCCGAGCATATCGTCGGCGTGGTGACGGATGCCATTCAACTGGCGGCGTTTGCTGCCGGCGTGAAGATTGGCGAGGTCGCTCGCTTGAAACTATCACCGCTGATCGAAGGCATGAAACCGGTGGCACTGCCCAACGGCCAGCCGCGCTTGTGGCATCCCGACCTCAAGCCCTACGAGCAGCCGGACATCGAGTTACCGGCCGACTCCGTGCCTGACGCATTGGGTCTGCATACCCACGAAGGTCAGAAGATTCTGCTGCTGGACAACAAACATTACGCCGTGCAAAACGACCCGAAAACGGGCACCTATTGTGTCAAACACCCCCATCGCGGCGAGGCCTATTTACCCGAGCTGAAACACAATGGCTTCGGCGCCTGGACACATGAAGCGGAAAACCCGCAAGGTTGGGACCACCCGACACTGATGCGGCGTCTCGGTCACCGCGTCGACGGTTTCAACGATGCGCAGCTGGAGCAGATTCGCATTGCCAGCGGCACCGAAGCGGCTGCATTACGCCAAATGTACGTCGAAAACATCGCACCGCCGCCGTTGCTCACCGACGGTCTTGATCGCGCAGACATCCAGCAGCAAACCGAGCAGGCTATTGATGACATTCGCTACGGACGGCCTATCGATCCCGCTTCTTACTGGTTCGAACCGCTGGCGACTTACCTTGAAGGCTGGCCCTCGGACAAGGCTCTGAAAGTTTACGCAAACACCGACCTGACAGGTCGGTTCCGCACCTACGGTAATGCCCAGGCGAGCAACGAACAGACGCTCGCCACCAGTCTGTCCCGTCTCATGCAGGGTGACCTGCCAAAGCAGCTCATCGAGTTTCTGAGCGAGGAAGAACTTCAAGCGCTGCTCCGCCCGGATGTCGCCAAGGAAGAACAGCTCCAGGCGCTGCGCAATCAACTGGCTGACGAGGCAGACCGCCTCAGGCCCGATATCTTCAATCAGCGCTATCAAGTTGCACAAGCGAGCGCCAACCCGCAGGTCCAACGACTGCGCGACGTGGCTCCAGAGCTACCGACCCGAGCGGCAACGGTACTGCTCAACAGTGCCAGCGGCGCTGAGCTCGAACGCATGACACAGGACAAACGCCTGCCACTGAACCTGAAAAACCAGGCGCGTGAAGCGGCCTTCGAAACCCGGGCCAACCACGCCTATGAAGGTTTCACCGATGAGGCGCGCTGGGTGCCAGAGACTGAGCGACTGGTGCTGAATGCGCTCAGGATTCACACCGACGTATTCGGCGATTTGCGTATCGACGTCCGCCAGGGCACCAACATCGGGCCGCTACGATGCAGCGTCGGAGCAGAAGACGCGTCGCTCATCCGGGTATTGATCAAGGACGCCGGGGCACGGTACGAAGTGTGGGACGCCGGCAACCACAAATTGCACGAAGCCGACGACTTTTACGAATCGGTACTCAACGCTCTGCCGGCCGGCAAACGCCGGCAACTGGGATATCGAACCGGCCAGGGAGCCTTGTTCAGACAATGGGTGCTGGTCAAAACCGAAGCCCCCGCCGAGCGCCGGATCGCGCTGGCTGAGCCGCCGATTCGTCCGGTCGGCGACCCAGACACCTTGCTGCTATTGCGTGGCCCCGGCTTTTCCACACAAAGAGCCACCCTGGCGGAACGGGTGCAGGGCATTTACCCGCACTTGAACGAGCGCGAGCTCAGCACCTTTGTCCGCTCACTGGGTGAAGAACCTCAGGCGCGCCAGACCCTCGATCGACTTGACCGCGAACTGTACGATCTTCAAGTCACACTCAACAAATGGCGGCGTCGCCAACCTGAAACCTGGGGCCCGGATCGGGACGGGTTCGTGAGTGGTGGCGGGTTGCACATTTGCAAGCGGCTCATCGCCTGTTTCCAAAGAAAATCGAAGGCTTTTGGCGAGCGCAGCGCCACACTCGAAGGCGGGTATGTGCTGGACCTTTCAACGGAGTTCAACACGCTCGATCTGGAGCTGTGGTGGAGTGAGCTGCCTGATCTCAAGTACTACCTCGACCAGGTCAGTACGCTGAATCTGGACCGCACCGGTTTTTCCACCAGCGCTACAGGGCTGTTGAAGGATTTCCCTAATCTTCGGCAACTAAGTGCCCGAGGCTGCGGATTGGAAAAGCTGCCGGTAACGATTGGCAAAATGCATTTCCTTCGCACGCTGCGTTTGATGAACAACCGGATCCGGCTAACCCGCTCGGCCGTCGAGCAACTGCGGCATTTGACGCACATGGAAACGCTCAGGCTCGATGACAACCCACAGTTGGGTCTGTTGCCGAACGTCGAACGCATGCCGAAACTGAAGATTCTGAGTTTGAGCAACACCGGCGCAACTGCCTGGCCTGACGGCCTGTTCGCAAAGCATCGCCCGCGGGGGTTTTATCTGGACCTGATGCAAAACCCGTTGCGCGACATCCCATCGGTCGTTCCCGGCTCGGACGCCGCGCGCCTCGTGGCACGCACGCGACTGTTTCCGACCGATCTTTCGGACACCAACCAGATTGTCTATATGGACTACCGGAAGTCAGTCGGCATCAGCCCGGATCATCTGTACTTGGCCATCGCCGATCGTGCGATCGATCAGTGGCCCATGTCCGACGATTCCCAATGGTGGAGCGACAAGGCCGCAGGCGTGGGCATCTTCAGGGTCGAAGCCTGGCACGACCTGATGACCGAGCCACACTCTCGAGGGTTCTTCCGCTTGATCCAGAAGCAGACCGAATCGGCCGACTACCGCGCCGGTGGCGAGCGGCGCAAACAACTGAGTGATCGCGTATGGCGAATGATCGAGGCCATCGACCTGGACACGACATTGCGCAAAGAATTGTTCGAGATGGCGACCGCACCGACCACCTGCGCCGACGCCGGTGCCCAGGTATTCAACAATATGGGCATCAAAGTCCTGGTCAGCGAGGCCTATGCCCAGTCGACATCGGCCGCGATCCTGGAAAGCAAACTGGTGACCCTGGCCAAAGGCGCCGCGCGTCTCGAACGGGTGGATGACATCGCCCGGGCGGATTTCGCCAGCCGAAAAGGTAATCCCGATGAAGTCCAAGTGTTCCTCGCTTACGAGACCGGCCTTGCCCAGCGTCTCGGCTTACCCTGGCAATCGGAGAGCATGCTCTATCGACCCGTGGCCGGCGTAAGTGCCGAAATGCTCGATACGGCCTTCGATACCGTGATGTCGATGGAAGACGGCGACGGTTTGATCAATCACATGATCGAGCAGTCGTTCTGGGAAAAATACCTGCATGACATGTATCCCGCGGAGTTCAGGCGCAATGCCCGGACGTATGAAATCAGAACCGATCAATTGGATGAATTGCGCGAGGCCCAGCGTTCCTGGGCGAATTCCAAAGAACGGGTGATAGCGCAAAGACAGGCACTCAAGAAGCGACTGCTGGAGCTTGCCAATCAACTGAACGTCCAGGAAGACCGTGTGCTCACCGATGAAGAAATGACCGACGAGGTCTACGGTGGATTGCTGAATGACATCGGCTACGAGGAGAAACAGCTGAGCAGGCGGTTGACCCGACAGGCGCTGCTCAACGCCGGGTAACCGCCAGTGCCCTGAAGGCAAACAAACGCCTTCAGGGCGTGCTGCGCTTATCCGATATCCGAATCCCAAACCACGGTGAAGCTTCCGGAATATTTGGACGCTTCGCCCGGCTTCAACATGTAGTTCACGTAATAGGGTGCAATCTCGAAATGCAGGATGCCCGGCGCACGATCCAGGTAAAAACCGGGTTTGAATTCTTGTGCATTCACGTGCCCGACATGCAGCGGCCGACGCTTGACCGGTTGCCCGTTGGTATCCGTCAAGCCGTTCGGCAAGCTGATGCTGAGTTGCACCACCGCCGCGCGTTGCGAAACGGGGTCGCGAATCATGCAATCGAACAATCCCGGAATGTTGCACTCCAGATGCATTTTGAAGCGGGTCGATGAAGAGATGTTGAACGTCTGATCACGAAACAACCGGGTCGGTTTACGCCCCTGAGCCAGCCAGGACTGCCAGCCACCTTCCGGGACCAGCTCCACACGATCACCGCCAGGAGGTATATCCACTTTCAAGGTGTGTTCAACCGTCAGGGTGAAGTTGAGGTTGATCAAATCGTCGTCGGGCAACATGACATCACCCATATCAAAATCCTGCTGCGGCCCTACGGTGTAGTTCATGACGCCCCGGTAAGTGCCTGTCGACATTTTCAGCGGATCGGGCGTGACCAGCTCATATGAAAAACCGACATCCTGATAGGCGAACCCAAGCGTCTCGGGAATCGGTTGGTAAGCCCGTTTCGCACAGGTCCCCGCATTGGCCGGCACTCGCCAGAAAAACGCGTAGTAATAGGTGGTCCCGTAACCCACGCCGCCATAATTGCAGGGCGCAGGCGCATTGACCCAAGAGGCGTCCCAAACACCTACGGGAAGCGCTTCCTTGATTGTGTAAGCCGCACCGATGCCATTGACGCGCATTTTTAACGTCTCGGCTTTTCCGCTGCCGTCATGGATGACCGTGACTTCCTTCCAGTACGACGGTGTCCGGAACATCGCGCCTTGACGTTCGGCATGCTCAGGCAGGATAGGCGCGATGGATCTGAATCGAATCGGTAGAGCGATGCTGAAGATGCCATCGGCGCAATAAGCCGGATGATCCTTGCAATACCCCCCTTGCGGGGTCGTGTTCTTGAATTCGTTGTGCATGGGCTTTGCCGGGTCCGGCCGAAACACTGCCGTCAGATCCACAGATACCGCGCCCGCCGACACAGTAAGTCCCCCGGTCAATAACAGCGCACTCAACTGGCTCGTTATTCTGATTTTGTCCATGATTCATACAGTCCTTTTGGGTGTTTCCATGCAAAGCCGGTGAGTGCGCATCACGCCCCCGGCAACACCGCATTGAAAATCATATTCACACTGCCGAAGTAATTACCGGGTTTGTAAACACCATCGGCCGGCGGTACAGGCACGATCTCCAGCAGCACCCGTTTACCCGGCGCCGCATCGCTCATCGATACCACTTCGCTGCTTTCCAGCTCGCTCAATACCTTGCCGTTGAACAGCACCCGCAAGCCAATGTCATGGGCATCGGTGCCGTTCGACAGATAAGGCCGGCCCTCAAGCCTTGCTTCAATCGAGCCGGCCTCATTTTTCACATCGAAGTACTTACGCAGACTGCCCAGCGTCGACGTCGTGAGGTTCCACGGCAGGCGTTGTTCAAGATGAACCCACCCAGGGTCAGAGGGGATCACGTAGAACGCCAGGGTCGGAATCGTCACGAACACCTCGAACGTACGCACTTCTCTGGCCGCATAGGCCCACGAGCTTGCCAGCAGGGCGGCAGCCAACATGGGCATGACAGTCAGTTTCTTGAACATGGTCACCATCCGGGTCAGCCCTTCACGTCGATTTTTTTGCCGCTCTCACCTTCGACCAAGGTGAAGTGGTACTCGCGACCGGCCTGCTTTTCGAACTGAAACGTGCGACCGGCCAGAATGTGATGCTTGGTCGTTGGCTGGCAGTCCTGCTCGTTCTTGATCGAGCAATCCTTGAACTCGTCGATCACCACCACCGTGTTGCCGTTGTTGCGGATCCGGTAGTTGCCCGACTCGTTCTCGATTGCGCTGTCGAAGCGCGTTTCCTTGGGCCGCACGAAAAACACCGCGCCGTAACCTGCCAGCACGGTGACCCCGGCGGACAGGGACTTTTTGTAGTCTTCGCGCTCTTCGCTGGAGACGGCGAATTCGTCTTCCTTCTCCGGTACGACCGGCACGAAACGCACCCGGAAGTAGCGCTCTCGATCGCGCTCACCCATGTACAGCAACCGTGTGCCCTGCATGCCGTTGGCCGGCACGATCAGCCGTGCGGGACTGGCCATCAAGCCATCCCGGGCATTGCCGTCGGCCTGGGTCTTGAGCGGCACTTCGCGCGAGGTGCCATCGGCTTCATAGAGGATTTCAAGGATGTTGACCTTGACGAAGGCCGTGCTGTCGCCGCCATTGAATACGCGCTTCAAGTAGGTACTTTTGTCGCCATCCAGATAGTCGTAAACGGTCCCGATATTGATGCTCGGTGCCGCGTGAGCCAGTTGCGCGAAAAGATAAAAACCAAACAGTGCCAACAGGTGTTTCATCGTACTGAACCTCGTTGAATTGAATGCTGCAAAGGGCGGCCCGCTAGATGTCTGAATCCCAGATCACCGTCACATTCCCGGAGTACTGCCGTTGTCGCTCGGGCCTTATCATTTGCGCGACTTCGTCGGGAGGAATCTCGAAGTGCAGCGTTCCCTGTCTTCGCTCCACATAGAAAGCCGGTTGAAATAATCCGGTACCGCTGCCGTCACGCAGCAGGGGGCGCCGTTCGACAGCGAGGCCATTGGCGTCGCTCAAACCGCGAGGCAGACTGACGCTGACGTTCAGGGGCACGATGTGACCGGACACCGGCTCGCGTAACGAGCAGGTCTTGCCGTCCTGGATGTATTCACACTCCAGGTTCATCTTGAAGCGCGAACTGGCCGTGATATTGAAGGTCTGGTCGCGGAACAGGCGCGTGGGTCTGCGCCCCTGCTGCAACCAGGCTTGCCAGCCGCCTTGCGGTAACAGCTCGACCCGATTGCCGCCGGGGGGTATCTCGACTTTGAGGGTGTGTTCGACGGTCAGGGTGAAGTCGAGCTGAATGATGTTGTCCGAGGGCGCGACGACATCGCCCAGATCGAAGTCGCCGCCCGGGCCGATCGAATAAACCTGCGTGCCCTGATAGACACCCGTGGACATCTTCAGCGGATCCGGCGTGCGCAGTTCGTAAGTAAAGTCCAGAGACTCGTAACCAAATCCGGGAATAAGGAATTTGGCCTGCTTGCCACACACCGTTTCTTCAGGCGTCAGCCAGAAGAATTGAAAACCGGTGTGACCGTAATAGGTTGTGGTGCCGATGGCCACGCACGGCCTTGGCGCTGTTCGCCAGTCGCTTCCCCACAAGGCCGTATGCGCCCTGACATACTCCGTTTCCCCTGTCAGCTCCATCACGGAATCGCTGAGCCTGTAAACGCCACCCATCCCGGCAATGCGCACCTCGACCGTGGCGGACTCTCCGGTCTCGCGGTTCAACACCGTCAACGCTCGCCAGGCGGCGGGCGTCTTGATCATCGCGCCTTTTCGTACGTCCTCATTGTTGGGCTGGATCGCGCCCTGGACTCCAACTTTCACGTGAGAGCGCAAACTGAATATGCCGTAACTTTTGCAGATGGCGGGGTAAGCCCAACAAAACCCAACATTGGGCGTGGTGTTCTTGAACTCGTTTTTCTGCGGGTTGCTTGGGTCAGGGTTGAAAGTGGCCGTAATCGGAAGCACGACGGCGACGGCCTGGAAGCTTGCCGCAACCAGACAGGCCCCGATGAAAAGAGCCACTAGCGTGCGCCATGGGAAAACAGTCGAAACATTCATCGATTTATGGACTCCAGAGATTGCACAACACACATCAACCGGCGCTCTGCGCGGCATCACCCACATCCGCCAACGTGTCTGGAGTGCAGCGCAAATCCCCGATCATCAACACATTGTTTTCCGTTCGCCCCTGGCTCGGGTCCAGCCGGAACTGACACAGCAACTGATTGCCGTGGCGCACTTCCAGGGTCGGTGAACCGGCGTTCATTTCCATCGAGAAGAAACCGTCCACCTCACTCACCCCACGACTGGCGTGGTTGATGATGTGGTGGCCCTTGAGCGGATTGCCCTGAGGGTCGATCAGGCGACCGAGCACGGTGAGGGTTTGCATCACGCGAATCTGCCGATAGCCCACGCCGCCCTTGTTCAGGTGATAGCTGGAACGGGCCGGTTGAATGGTCGCGGCGGGGACGTCGGTGCCCTCGAAATCGAAACTGACCGAACTGCTTTTGTAAGCCGTGATCGGCACAAAATTGCGCCCGGGTTTGAGCACCGCACTGCCACCACTCAAATCGTCGGCGCGCAGGATAATGCCGTCGATGTCCGATTCGACATCGATGATCATGCCGGCACCATTGCGGTGGTATTGGCTGGTCACGGCCATTTTTTGTCCGCCGACGGCCACGGTGCTGTCCAGGTTCAAACCGCCGGTGAGGTCGTTGTTGAACGACGAGCGCTGGATAAACCCGTCACCGTTGGCCAGGTCCGATTGCATCGACGCCATCGCGTTCAAACCGATGCCATAGGTGTCGGTGATCGCCGTGGCCGAGACGCTCTGCAGCAGGTGATCCTGCAAGTCTTTGCGGTAGGTGAGCGAGGCATTGTTGTCGCGCCCGCCGTCGCGATCGGTGCGGGTGCCGATGCTGCCGGACCACTGCTCTCCCGGGCCGCCCAGCGCGATGTTCACACTCAGGTCGAGGCCGCGATTGCGATCATTGCCCGAGCTGAAGCTGCCCGGACGGTCGAACAGCGACAGGCGCCAGTTGGCATCGCTGCCGAAAAGTCGAGTGCGTTGGCTCCATCCCAGATCCACGCCCGTCCCATTGGTGTTGCCTTCGCTGTGGGACACCCGGACGTTAGCCGAACTTTTGCTGGTAAGCCGGTGGTTTACCGATAACGACGAGTTACTGGTTTGCCCGATGAATACGTTGCGCTGTTGCACCCGCGTGCCGTCGGGCAAGGTGTCGTACAGCCGAGTGGTGTCGAGCCAGCTGCGGTTATGGCTGGCGACGAGGCTGCCGCTGCCATAAGAATAGAGTCCCTGCACATCAAGGCCGGTGCCGTAGTCTTCGGTCTTGTAGACGTTGGCGAAAAGGCTGGCGTTGTTGACGATTGCCCAGTCAACCGACGTACCGTATTGCAGCGAGTCGCGCACCTGCCGCCCTGTCAGGCCGAGGATCACACGCGGGTGCCACAGGAAGTTGAAGGCGGCACCGGCGGTTATGTCGCCGTCGGCCTGCTCTTCCCAGTTGCTGAGCAATTTGGATTCGCGACCGGCGAACAGGTTGTAGCGCCAGCGCTCGTCATGATTGCGCCAATTGTTCGGTTTGTAGACCAGCTCCAGGCTGCTGGAGGTGATCTGGCCGTCTTCGATCAGGCGCACTTCCACTTCATAAATACCGCCAGGTAACGGACGCGTATCGAGGGTCTGCAACCCTGCCGGGACGGCCTGAGTGTTGATCAGCAAACCGTCGCGATATATCTCCACAGAACCCTGTCGATTGGCCGTGACATAGATCGGATAAACCGCCGGTTTCGGATTGTTGATCGCCAGGCTGTCGGAGCTGCCATACATGACACCCAACGCGGTATCGGGGCTGGCGCCAAATGTACGCGGCTGACGGGTCAGGCCTTCGGAGTTGGGCGTGAAATAGCCCAGGCGCACAAAGTTGCCCTGCAATTCACGCTGGGTGAAAAGCTCATGCACGGCGTGATAAGTCTGGCTGTCGACACCGCCCAGGCGCGACAACTGCATATTGACCGCTTGGGTCCAGTTGCCCAGGCTGCTGCTGGCTTCCAGACCGTAACGACCACCGAGGTCCTGGTTCTGGCCGCCATTGAGGTTCAATTGGTTGCGCACGATCAAGCCAGTGCTGCCGCCTTCGGGCAGGTTGTAATACTGCTGCACCTGATCATCCCGTTCGGCGTTTTCCGTGAGGATCGACACCAGCGAGTTTTCGAGGCTGTAGTGCACGGCCAACAGTTGTTCGGGGCAGTTGGCCTGGCAGGCGCCCAGCGCCACGCCTTGTTTCAGATGGTTGGCCCAGATGTCGCGTTCGCTGGGCTTGATGGTGCTGTCGCTGACATCATTGAAGTCAACCAAGGTGATTCGATCATCGCGGGTTAATACGACCATCGCCTCACCGAGAAACTGTTGATCAAGTTCCACGCGCACCGCCAGCGGTACATCAAAGAAGTGTTCTTCGAAGTCGCTCGGTAAACCCTTGGCTTGCGCAAGCAAACTTCGAGGTGTGTGGCCGTTATCCGCTGGCGCGGCCAGGGCGGTTGCACAAAAACATAGGGCAAGCGCCGTCGCGATGGGAGTCATCGGGAACATGAACGAAATACTCTGAAGATAAGTGCGTTGAAACCCGATCGACAGGCAGTGGCTACCCATCGATCGGTAAGTGCTAACGAATAAGGCTGAGCCTTAAGTCATGGCTGACTTAGATGCGCGGAACGGCATCGAAAACCACGACTGGATTGGCCGTGTAAACACCTGTCTGAGTGCTGCCCGGCAGGGCGGCGCTAATCACCAGATCAGCCCGCATGCCGGCGTTGGATTCGATATCGCCGACCACTTCTTTGGAAGTACCGGTCAAGGTGACGCCGTTGAAGACGTAGGTCAGCGCGAGGAAGTCTTTGCCGTTGTGCAGGGGTTGCGGACCACCTTCCACATAAGCATTGACCGAGCCGAGAGAGTGACGAATGTCGTAAGTCGCACGCAGCGGGGCCAAGCTCTCGGTTACCACGTTCCAGGACATTTTTTCATCTTTACCGAAGTCAGGATTCACCGGTTGGGCGTGGAATTGCCAGGTGGGGATATTAGCGCTGATGTTGATGGACGAGCGTATCTCCTCCGCAGCGAACGCCACCGAAGAACTCAGGGCCAGGAGGGTCATCGGAACGGCGACTGCAAACTTCTTGAACATTATTAAGTACCTGTTAATTTCAAAGGATTGGTCCGTGGAAAGCATGAGTCGCCCGTATTACCGTCTTGATATAGAGGCAATCTGGCTCAACTTTCGACGAAGAGAATGATCAACCAATCCGCTGAGAAAGTAAGTACGTAACTTCCGAAGAGCATGTAGTAACAACTGCCCACAACCCGGTAGAAAAAACCCGTAAAATCAATATTTAAAACGTCCAACCGACAGAAACATACTACAAACAGTTTTATTAGAAAAAGCACACAGATTAGTTAAATACATTTCCTGTAAGAGAGGGACTACTTAGGCGCAACTATTAAAAATCATTCGCTGTTAGTTACGCACATTTAGATCAAACACTCTAAAACAACAAGCGACAAAACGACATGTCCCATGCCGCACTGAAGCCCGCCGCGATGCCCCCCTCGGGCAACGACCGTTGGTCCTGTTGGCTTGCTCTCTCAATAAGATATATCTTAAGTTGTATCTAAACACGACGAGAGAAAGCAAAAATGAGAGACCATCATTCCCCCCACCGCGAACACGGCGACGGCCGCGACGGCTTCGAAAAACGCCCAGGCCCAGGCCGCGAACGCGGTGGACGCGGACCTCGCGTATTCGCCCCTGGCGACCTGAAATTGCTTCTACTGGCGCTGATCGCCGAGCAGCCCTGCCACGGCTATGACCTGATCCGCCAGATCGAAAGCATGTTCGACGGCGCCTACAGCCCCAGCCCTGGCGTGATCTACCCGACCCTGACCTTCCTTGAAGAAAGCGAATTGATCCTGGGCGACGCCGAGGGTGGCAAAAAACGCTACAGCATCACCGACGCCGGACGTCTGTCATTAAGCGAGCAGGCGATTGCCCTGGACGGTGTGCGCATGCGCATCGAAGTCAGCAAACGCTCATTGCGCGGCCAGGACCGCCCGGCCGAGATCCATGAAGCGGTGCACAACCTGCGTCATGCCTTGCAAATGCACCATGGTCGCTGGAGCCCGGAAGAAATCCTGCGGGTGCGCGACCTGCTCAACAACACGGCCAAAGCCATCGTCGGCGGCCCCGCCGTTCAACCCGTTTCGGAGAAAGTCGAATGACCGACGTTATCGTGCCATCCCAAACCATTCACCGTGTCAGCCACGAGATCAAACGCCGTCGTCTACAAGTGCTGCGGGTGGTCGACCTGACGCCGCGCATGCGCAGGATTACCCTGGGCGGCCCGGAACTCGCAGGCTTCATCAGCCTCGGCACGGATGACCACGTCAAACTGCTGTTCCCACAAAACGCAGCGGAACAGGCAGCGCTGGAAACCCTGGTACTCGGCGCCGGCAAGGACAACGGGCCGATGCCCGCAATGCGCGACTACACGCCACGTCGTTACGACCTGGAGACGCTGGAACTGGACATCGACTTCGTGCTGCACGGCGACGGCCCTGCCTCAACCTGGGCCGAGCAGGCCAAACCCGGCCAGTTCCTGCACATCGGCGGGCCGCGTGGCTCGATGATCGTGCCGGACATCTTCGACAGCTACCTGCTGATCGGTGACGAAACCGCCCTGCCCGCCATCGCCCGCCGCCTCGAAGGCCTGGCCGCCAATCGGCGTGCACTGGTGATCGTGGAAGTGGAAAACGGCGCCGAACAACAACGCCTGGAAAGCGCCGCGCAAGTCGATGTGATCTGGGTGCTGCGCGAAGGAGGCAGAAACAACCTGCTGACCACCGTGCAACAGATCAAAGTGCCCGCCGGCAATCTGTACGCGTGGGTGGCGACCGAAACCAAAGTGTCGCGGCAGATCCGCCGGGTATTGCTCGATGAGCACGGGCTGGACGAGCAGTTTGTGAAGGCTGTCGGCTACTGGCGGCTGGAGGACAGCGACGAGGAATAAACGCTGTGCATGCTTTCTGTGGCGAGGGGGCTTGCCCCCGTTGCGTCGCGCAGCGGCGCTAAAACCTGCAACGGAGTTTTAACCGGCACAGCGTATTTGCTGATTTTGCGACTGCTTCGCAGCCGAACGGGCGCAAGCCCCCTCGCCACAAAAGCTCCCTCGCCACAGTCAGTGTTCACTTGCGATCCGTGCGCCACCGATCCAACCCGATCACCAGCAGTGAAATCAGCACAAACCCCGCCAGCAATCCCCCGGCGTTCACGAACACCTGTGGATAACCCAGTTTGTCGACATCAATGAACGGATAGGGATAAGTCGCCAGCAGATGCCCACGCCAAAGCACATAGCCGAAGTACACCAGCGGATAAATCACCCACAACGCAATGTGCCGCAGCCGCAACGTCCCCTTGGGTACACAAAACCACCAATAAACCAGGAACAGCAGCGGCATGACGTCATGCATCAACTCATCGGCCAGCCATTGCCAGCCTTCGGGATGCCATAAATGGCGCAACAACAGGCTGTACGCCACGCCGACCACCGCGATACTCACCGCAATTGCGCTGCTGACCCACGGCTGCAAAAACCAGCGTCGCGCCGCTGACTCGCGGGACGTCAGTTCGCAGGTCAGCACCACCGCCACCAGCGTGTTGGTCAGCACGGTGAAAAAGCTGAAAAAACTCACCAGCCCACCCAGCAGACTGGCCGCGATACTCCAGCGGGCATAGAGAATCAGGTACATCTGAATGCTCAAGCCCGCCCAGCCCAGAATCGCCGCCACGGCCACACAACGACGCCTCGCGGTCGAGGATTTGACCATGCTCAGACCGGGCGCTTGGTGCGCATCAGCTTCACGTACAGACGCTCGACCTTCTCCCGCGCCCACGGAGTTTTGCGCAGGAATGTCAGGCTCGACTTGATGCTCGGATCGCTCTTGAAGCAGCGGATATCGATACGCTCGGCCAGCCCCGACCATTCGTAGTGCGCAACCAGGGCGTTGAGGATTTGCTCCAGCGTCACGCCGTGCAGGGGATCAGGGTTGTGTTCGGTCATGCCGGGCCTTCGAACGATGAAAGGATGGGAAGCCGCGCACCTTAACGGAGGCTTTCGTCCGGTGGAAGGGCTCCGGACAGAGGCATTCGTCAGAGGCTGAATTAACTGTAGGCGAGTTGGCCATCATCCGAGGGACAAACGTCAGGAGATAGCGCCCGGCTCAGTAATAACGACGCGGGTCCGAATCGATCAGGCTGGCCAGCTTGGTCAGGGCAAACCGCAATTCGTCCTGGCTGGTGGGCGACATCAACACCAGTCGCACGCAGCGCGTAATGCCACTACGTTCGGCCTGGAACTGGGTACCGCTGAGGACCAGCACACCGTTGGCACGGGCCAGCATGGTGAATTCGTCGCTGGTCCAGGGTTCGGGCAATGTCAACCAGACGTGGTAGGCATACGGCTGAGTCTTGAGCTCGAAATTGGCGAAGATTTCCTGAGCGATCGCCTGCCGCCCGGCGGCTTCGTTGCGCTGAATACGGATCAGCTTTTTATCCAACCCCTCGGTGATCACATTGCTGGCCAACTGAGCGGTCAATGGCGACGGCATCCAGACGCTGCTGCGCACCATGGAGGTCAGGCGCGACAGCAGTTTCGGCGGGCTGTAGAGATAGCCAATCCGCAAGGCCGGCATGACCGACTTCGACAGACTGGTCAGGTACACCGAACGATCCGGGGCAAACGCCGACAACGGTTTGATCGACGGGTCGGTGGCCAGAAAACCGTAGATGTCATCGTCCAGGATGATGAAGTCGAACTCCTCGGCCAACGCCGCGATTTGCGCCCGACGTTTTTGCGACATGATCGCCGCCGTTGGGTTCTGGCACGTCGCCACGCAGACCAGCATCGCCGGTTTCTCACGCTGGCACAGCTCACGCAGCGCTTCGGGAATGATCCCTTCATCGTCCATTGGTACGCCACGCAGACGTCGTTCCAGGCCGTGGGCCAGGGAAATGATGCCGGGGTAGCAGAGCTCCTCGCAGAGCACCAGATCACCGGCGTTGGTCAGCGCACTCATTGCGACCATCAAACCATGCTGTGCGCCGGCGGTGATCACCACTTGCTGCCATTGCGCATCGGGCAACGAATGGCGCAGCCATTGCGCGCCCGCCTCGCGATGAGCCGGATGTCCGCCATCGGGGGCGTAATCGAGGGCATCGGCAAAATCCGTGCTTTTGGCCATGCCCACCAAGGCTCCGCGCAACCAGTATTCCAGGGTTTCGCTGTAAGGCTTGATGATCGAAAGGTCCAGTAACTCAGACTGCCCAAGATTCAGCGAGACGGCACTGTTGCTGGCCGGCAGTTCCAACTGTTTCTGGTTGAGCACATAAGTGCCGCGCCCTACTTCCCCCTGCACCAGACGCCGCCGATGGGCTTCGCTGTAGGCACGGCTGATGGTACCGGGCGTGACATTCAGCGTGGTGGCCAGCTCCCGCAGGGTCGGCAGACGATCACCTTCGTTCAACACGCCGTTGCTGATATCGCGCGCCAACGCGTCGGCAATCGACAAATACATCGGCTGGTTGAACTCGCTTAGCTGAGGAACCCACATGAATGACCGCTACCATCGTAGAAATGATGAATATCCGAGCATATCACAGGGAGGTCAGGCAACTAATAAATGGACTCAATCAATAAATTGAGTCGATTGACTCGGCGAATGAATCGAAAAGCATCTTTCACGAAAAATATTTTAAAACCACAAAATATATTTACAAATCAATTAGTTATTAAGATTAAATCCGACAAAATACACCTTGATAACAAAAAAGCATCTCGCAACAACCTACTCATCTATTGAATCAACTCAATTCATTCAAATACACTCATCTCGAATCGAAGCAATCGACTCAATCTCAATTCTGAATCACCGCGTGCCCGCCACGCCAAGTCGAGACATCATGGACACTCTCAGAAAGGATCTATCCCTGTCAGCGGTCATTGCAGGCTTCATCGCCGTGATCATTTCCTATGCCGGCCCGCTGATCATCGTGTTTCAGGCGGCCCGGGAAGCGCACCTGCCCAACGATCAAGTGTCGTCCTGGATCTGGGCCATATCCATCGGCAGCGGCATTACCGGTCTGTTATTGAGCTGGCGTTTGAGGATTCCGGTGATTACGGCATGGTCGACACCGGGTGCGGCGTTGCTGGTGTCGATGCTGCCCACGGTCTCCCTGCCCGAGGCCATCGGCGCCTATGTGGTGGCTTCGGTGATTATCGCGGTGGTCGGCTTGTCCGGCGCGTTCGACAAACTGATGAGTCGCCTGCCAAAAGCTATCGCCGCCGCCATGCTCGCCGGCATCCTGTTTCGTTTCGGCGCCGAACTGTTCACCTCGATCAAGCTGCAGCCGAGCCTGGTGCTGTCAATGATCGCGGCGTACCTGCTGTTTAAGCGCTTTTCACCGCGCTACGCCATCCTGTCGGTATTGATTGTCGGCTGCGCCGTGGCCGCCTCGTTCGGTGCACTCAACACCGGTTCGATCACCATCGATCTCGCTCACCCGATCTTCATCGCCCCGCAGTGGAGCTGGCACGCGATCATCAATATCGGCCTGCCGCTGGCCCTCGTCACCCTGACCGGGCAGTACGTGCCGGGCATGGCGGTGTTGCGCACCTCGGGCTACAACACGCCTGCGCGCTCGATCATTTCGGTCACGGCCATCGGCTCGATTTTGATGGCGCCATTCGGCTCCCATGGCTTAAACCTGGCGGCCATCACCGCCGCTATCTGCACCGGCCGCGAAGCCCATGAGGATCGCGACAAGCGCTACATCGCCGGGATCGCCTGCGGGGTGTTCTACATTCTGATGGGCATCTTTGGCGCGACCCTCGCTTCGGTATTTTCTGCCTTGCCCAAAGAGCTGATCGCCTCCCTCGCCGGCCTGGCCCTGTTCGGGGCGATCAGCGCCGGGCTGACCGGCGCCATGGCTGACGAGAAACAACGTGAAGCGGCGCTGATCACCTTCCTGGTCACCGCCTCGGGCATGAGTTTCCTGGGGCTGGCCGCGGCATTCTGGGGGCTGATCTTCGGGCTCGTGGCACATTTCGTACTGACCTACACCCGGGAAAGCAAAGCCGGCACCGTCGCCGAGGGCAGCCGACCATGACCGTTCGTTACGACTTCACGGGCAGGGTCTGAAAGACACGTCCATTTTTCTTTCCGACACCAGCAAATGCCAGTCACGGGTGCTGCCGTATCACGCGCCAGCCCCTTGGCTGAGGCACTTATTTAAAGGAATGCCCTCCATGAGCCTGCAGAATCTAGACCCCACCCTCGCTCGCCTGATCGGTCGCGAACGCAATCGCCAGGAAACCCACCTGGAGTTGATCGCCTCGGAAAACTACGTCAGCGAAGAGGTGCTGGAAGCCCAAGGTTCGGTGCTGACCAACAAGTACGCCGAAGGCTACCCAGGCAAGCGCTATTACGGTGGCTGTAAAGTGGTCGACGAGATTGAAAGCCTCGCCATCGAACGTGCCTGCAAACTGTTTGGTAGCGAATACGCCAACGTCCAGCCGCACTCCGGCTCCCAGGCCAACCAGGCCGTGTTTCTCGCTGTGCTCAACCCTGGCGACACGATTCTGGGAATGTCCCTGGCCGATGGCGGCCACTTGACCCATGGCGCCTCGGTAAACTTCTCCGGCAAGTTCTACACCGCCTATTCTTACGGCCTGGAAAAAAACAGCGAAACCCTCGACTACGCCGAGATGGAAGCCCTGGCCCGGGAACACCGGCCGAAAATGATCATTGCCGGTGCCTCGGCGTATTCCAGGACCATCGACTTCCAGCGTTTTCGCAACATCTGCGATGAAGTCGGGGCGTACCTGATGGTCGACATGGCGCACTACGCAGGACTCATCGCAGCCGGCCTGTACCCCTCGCCGGTTGGCATTGCCGACTTCGTCACCTCGACCACTCATAAAACGCTGCGCGGCCCACGGGGCGGTCTGATCCTGGCCAAACGCGAACATGCGGCGTTGCTCGACAAGACGATATTCCCGGTCTATCAGGGTGGACCTCTGATGCACGTCATCGCCGCCAAGGCCGTAGCGTTCAACGAAGCCCTCGGTGATGACTTCAAGCACTATCAGCAACGCGTCATCGACAACGCCAGGACCATGGCGGATATCCTTACTCGACGCGGCCTGCGGGTGGTGTCAGGGGGCACCGACTGCCACATGTTCCTGCTCGATCTGCGCGCCAAGAACATCACCGGAAAAGATGCCGAGGCGTTGCTCGAGAGCGCCCACATCACCTTGAACAAGAACGCGATCCCCGACGATCCGCAAAAACCTGCAATCACCAGCGGCATCCGCATTGGCACACCCGCCCTGACCACGCGGGGCTTCGGTGAAGCCGAATGCGCCGAAGTGGCCAACCTGATTGCCGACCTGCTTGAGCAACCGACCAATGCGGCGCTGCTGGACAATGTCCGTCGACGGGTGATGCATTTGTGTGAATGCTTCCCGGTCTATCTGTTGAATTAACGGCCCTGAAACATAGCGAGGCGGACTATTCTGTCCGCCTTTTTTTTTGCGCCACCTGGCACTGCGGCGACCGGTCGCAGCCGACTGTTACCAAATCCGAAATGATCCATGTCAGTAAAAGCCCTTTCTCAATGTGTTACAGAACATTATCCTTACGCCCGTCCTGCTGAAACGCTTCTCCCCTGCTGCATTCCTGCTGCGTTCAGCGCATCCCCTTTAGAAAAAGATCAAGAATTCCTTCTCTATGCCTGATTTTCAAACTCCGCGAGACAGCGCTGTCTCACCCGCTGTGTCCAGCCGAAAAGCCCTGAAGCTGATCAGCGGGTTCACCGCGCTGGGCCTTGCCACTTGCACCCAGGCCGCGCCAGCCTTCGATAGCGACTCGCCATGGATGCTGGGTGACTGGAACGGCACTCGCACCGAACTTTCGGAAAAAGGCTACGACTTCAAAGTCGATTACACCGGCGAAATGGGCAGCAACCTGCACGGTGGCTACGACCATGACCGTACCGCACGCTACAGCGATCAGTTTGCCTTGGGCACTCACCTGGACTTGCAGAAGATTCTGGGTTGGGACGACGCTGAATTTCAGCTGACCATCACCGAACGCAACGGCAACAACATCAGCAACGACCGGATCAACGACCCGCGGGTCGGCGGTTTCACCTCGGCGCAGGAAGTCTGGGGCCGTGGCCAGACCTGGCGCCTGACGCAGATGTGGTATCAGCAGAAATTCTTCGACCAGAAGCTCGACATCAAGGTCGGCCGCTTTGGCGAGGGTGAAGACTTCAACAGCTTCCCCTGCGACTTCCAGAACCTGGCGTTCTGCGGCTCCCAGGTCGGTAACTGGGTCGGTGGCATCTGGTACAACTGGCCGGTCAGCCAGTGGGCCATGCGCGTCAAATATCACCTGACGCCAGAGCTTTACGCGCAAGTCGGGGCTTACGAGCAAAACCCGTCCAATCTGGATCGTGACAACGGTTTCAAGCTCAGCGGCAGCGGCACTCAGGGCGCAATCCTGCCGGTGGAGCTGGTCTGGACCCCGAAACTCAATGGCCTGCCGGGTGAATACCGCGCTGGTTACTACTACAGCAGCGCCAAGGCCAGCGACGTCTATAAGGACAGCAATGGCCAGCCGGCCGCCCTGAGCGGCGAGGCTTACCGCAGTGCATCGAGCAAGCATGGCGTATGGCTCGGTATTCAGCAGCAACTGACCAGCCGCGCCAGCGACAATTCACGCGGCCTGAGTGTGTTCGCCAACGCCACGATGCACGACAAGAAGACCAACGCCATCGACAACTATGTCCAGGCCGGCGTCGTCTACAAAGGCCTGTTCGATGCCCGCGCCAAGGACGATATCGGCTTCGCGCTGGCCCGTGTCCACGTCAACCCGGCCTACCGCAAGAACGCCGAGGCCACCAACCAGGCCCGCGCCGTCCAGGACTTCGACGATCCGTCGTTCCTGCCCCCGCAAGACACCGAATACAGCAGCGAGCTCTATTACGGCGTGCACGTCACCAACTGGCTGACCGTGCGCCCGAACCTGCAATACATCCGCCACCCCGGTGGCGTGGACAAGGTCGATGACGCGCTGATTGGCGGGATCAAGATCCAGTCATCGTTCTGATTAAACGCATAAAACCTGTGGGAGCGGGCAAGCCTGCTCCCACAGGGACCGCATCAACCAAACACTTTTTCGATGAACCCTGCCCGCGCCAGATCGTCATCTACAGTGAACTTGCGCGGGACTACTTAAAACGTCACGGAGAACCACACTATGAGCACTGATGGTGCTTTGAGTCGAAGCCGTTTATTGCCGACCCTGCTCGGCATTCTGCTTCTACTAATGGGCCTGGCCTTGCTGGCCGGGGGGATCAAGCTGAGCATGCTCGGCGGCTCGCTGTATTACCTGCTGGCCGGTATCGGCCTGATGGTGGCCGGTGGGCTGCTGCTGGCCGACCGTTATGCGGCGCTGAGCGTGTACGCGGTGGTGCTGTTCGCCAGTACCGTCTGGGCACTGTGGGAAGTCGGTCTGGACTGGTGGCAACTGGTGCCACGTCTGGCGCTGCTCTTTACCCTCGGCATCGTCATGCTGCTGCCATGGTTTCGTCGCCCGTTGCGTCGCGGCGACTTCAACCCGGTCGGCACCGGTGTGCTGAGTGCCGCCGTGGTCATCGCCGGTGTCGCCGCGCTAGCCAGCCTGTTCACCAACCCTGGTGAAATCAAAGGCCAACTGGACCGTGACGCCGTGCCTGGCATGAGCAACACCGCCCCGGCCATGCCGGATGGCGACTGGAACTCCTACGGCCGCAGTGCCCATGGCGATCGCTACTCGCCACTGGCGCAAATCACCCCGCAGAACGTCAGCAAACTGGTTCCCGCCTGGACTTTCCGCACCGGAGACCTGCCTGGCCCGAACGATCCAGGTGAAACCACCGCCGAAAACACCCCGCTCAAAGCCAACGGCATGCTCTATGTCTGCACGCCGCACAGCCAGGTGATCGCGCTGGACCCGGACACTGGCAAGGAAATCTGGCGTTTCGATCCGAAGCTCTCCACGCAGAACGCGGCGAACTTCAAGGGTTGGGCGCACATGACCTGCCGTGGCGTGACCTATCACGATGATGCCGCCTACGCGACCGAGCAGAGCCCGACCGGCACTGCCAACGCGCCAGTGACCAGCGTCTGCCCGCGCCGGATCTTCCTGCCGACCGCCGACACCCGGCTGATCGCCCTGAATGCCGACACTGGCAAAATGTGCGAAGACTTCGGTAACGGTGGCCAGGTCGACCTGACCGCCAACATCGGCGGCTTCACCCCTGGTGGTTACTACTCCACTTCGCCACCGGCGGTCACCAAAGACCTGGTGGTGATTGGCGGCCACGTCACCGACAACGTTTCCACCGACGAGCCAAGCGGCGTGATCCGCGCGTTCGACGTGCACACCGGCAAACTGGTGTGGAACTGGGACAGCGGCAATCCGGACGACACCACGCCGATTGCCGAAGGCAAGGTCTACACCCGCAACTCGCCGAACATGTGGTCCATGTTCGCCGTCGACGAAAAACTCGGCATGCTGTACCTGCCGATGGGCAACCAGACCCCGGATCAGTTCGGTGGCGCGCGTACCCCTGAATCGGAACTGCATTCCGCCGGCCTGACCGCGCTGGACATCGCCACCGGCAAAGTGCGCTGGCACTTCCAGTTCACTCACCATGACCTGTGGGACATGGACGTCGGTGGCCAGCCAACCCTGATGGACCTGAAAACCGCAGACGGTGTAAAACCGGCGGTGCTCGCGTCCACCAAGCAAGGCAGCATCTACGTGCTGGACCGCAGCAACGGCCAACCGATCGTGCCGATCAATGAGATCCCGGTGCCGCAAGGCGCGGTGGAAGGCGACCACACTTCGCCGACCCAACCGATGTCCGACCTGAACTTCGTGCCGCCGACCCTCAAGGAACGCGACATGTGGGGCGTGACCCCGTTCGATCAGATGCTGTGCCGGATCGACTTCAAATCCCTGCGTTACGACGGCATGTTCACCCCGCCATCGCTGCAAGGCTCGATCGTTTATCCGGGTAACTTCGGCGTGTTCGACTGGGGCGGCATGTCGGTTGACCCGGTGCGTCAGATTGCTTTCGTGAACCCGAGCTACATGGCGTTCAAATCGAAACTGATCCCGGCCGCCGAAATCGCCAAACAAGGCCCTCGCGTCAGCGAAACCCAAGGCGTACAGCCCAACAAAGGCGCGCCATACGGCGTGATCCTCGAAGCCCTGCTGTCGCCAATGGGCCTGCCGTGCCAGGCACCGGCGTGGGGTTACGTGGCGGCGGTCGACCTGACCACCCACAAAACCATCTGGAAGCACAAGAACGGCACCGTGCGCGACAGTTCGCCGGTTCCGATTCCTCTGAGCATGGGCGTACCGAGCCTGGGCGGGACCTTCACCACCGCCGGTGGCGTGGCCTTCCTGAGCGGCACCCTCGACCAGTACCTGCGCGCCTACGACGTGAAAAACGGCAAGCAGCTGTGGGAAGGCCGCCTGCCGGCCGGCGCGCAAACCACACCGATGACCTACACCGGCAAGGACGGCAAGCAATACGTGCTCGTTGTTGCGGGTGGTCACGGCTCGCTGGGCACCAAGCAAGGTGACTATGTGATTGCGTACAAACTGTCGGAATAAGCGGTAGCGGCAGTTGAAACAAAGGCGACGCCCTGTGAGGGGCGTCGCCTTTTTTTGTGGGCGCTGCAATCCCCGCCATCCCCAAAATCCCTGTAGGAGCGAACTGTGGCGAGGGGGCAAGCCCCCTCACCACAGGCTTGGTCCTACAGTAGTGCGGGGCCCTTTGGAGATCCAAGACCTGTCAAAACCCTGAACACACACTCTGAAATAGCCAGGGCCATTGAAACCACCCCCCACCTGCCCCATCTAAGATCCATACCCTATTGCGCAGGTGCCCCATGACCGACCAGCAAGAATTCCCCGAAGACCCGAGCGAATACGCAGAAACAGACAACGCCGAACACCATGCACCCGGCAAAGGCCTTACCCTGCCTGGCCAGAACCTGCCGGACAAGGTCTACATCATCCCGATCCACAACCGGCCTTTCTTCCCGGCGCAAGTGCTGCCGGTGATCGTCAACGAAGAGCCGTGGGCCGAGACTCTCGAACTGGTGAGCCAGTCCGACCACCATTCCCTGGCCCTGTTCTTCATGGACGCCCCCCAGGACAACCCGCGCCATTTCGATACCAAAGCCCTGCCGGAATACGGCACGCTGGTCAAAGTCCATCATGCCAGCCGCGAAAACGGCAAACTGCAATTCGTCGCCCAGGGCCTGACCCGGGTGCGCATCAAAACCTGGCTCAAGCACCATCGCCCACCGTACCTGGTGGAAGTCGAATACCCGCACCAGCCCACCGAGCCGACCGACGAGGTCAAGGCCTACGGCATGGCGCTGATCAATGCGATCAAGGAGCTGCTGCCGCTGAACCCGCTGTACAGCGAAGAGTTGAAAAACTACCTCAACCGCTTCAGCCCCAACGATCCGTCGCCCCTGACCGACTTCGCCGCCGCCCTGACCTCGGCCACGGGCAGCGAGTTGCAAGAAGTGCTCGACTGCGTGCCGATGCTCAAGCGCATGGAAAAAGTCCTGCCGATGCTGCGCAAGGAAGTCGAAGTCGCGCGCTTGCAGAAAGAGATTTCCGCTGAAGTTAACCGCAAGATTGGCGAACATCAGCGCGAATTCTTCCTCAAGGAACAACTCAAGGTCATCCAGCAAGAGCTGGGGTTGACCAAGGACGATCGCAGCGCCGACATCGAACAGTTCGAGCAACGCCTGACGGGCAAGGTGTTGTCGCCCCAGGCGCAGAAACGCATCGTTGAGGAAATGAACAAACTGTCGATCCTCGAAACCGGATCGCCGGAATACGCGGTGACCCGCAACTACCTCGATTGGGCGACTTCGGTGCCGTGGGGCGTGTATGGCGAGGACAAACTCGACCTCAAGCATGCGCGCAAGGTGCTGGACAAACACCACGCCGGCCTCGACGACATCAAGGATCGCATCCTCGAGTTCCTCGCAGTCGGTGCCTATAAAGGCGAGATCAGCGGCTCCATCGTCTTGCTGGTGGGCCCGCCGGGCGTGGGCAAGACCAGCGTCGGTAAATCCATCGCCGAATCCCTGGGGCGGCCGTTCTATCGCTTCAGCCTCGGCGGCATGCGCGACGAAGCCGAGATCAAGGGCCATCGCCGTACCTACATCGGCGCACAACCGGGCAAGCTCGTGCAGGCGTTGAAAGACGTCGAAGTGATGAACCCGGTGATCATGCTCGACGAGATCGACAAGATGGGCCAGAGCTACCAGGGCGACCCTGCCTCGGCGCTGCTGGAAACCCTCGACCCGGAACAGAACGTCGAATTCCTCGACCATTATCTGGACTTGCGCCTGGACCTGTCGAAAGTGCTATTCGTCTGCACCGCCAACACCCTGGACTCGATCCCCGGTCCATTGCTGGACCGGATGGAAGTGATTCGCCTGTCGGGTTACATCAC
Source organism: Pseudomonas sp. 008 (assembly GCF_016861935.1). Lineage (NCBI taxonomy): Bacteria > Pseudomonadati > Pseudomonadota > Gammaproteobacteria > Pseudomonadales > Pseudomonadaceae > Pseudomonas > Pseudomonas sp. 008. The sequence continues at coordinate 304,300 of NZ_BOMA01000007.1, forward strand.
CGAAGAAAAAGTCGCCATCGCCAAGCGTCACCTGTGGCCGAAACAGCTGGAAAAGGCTGGCGTACCCAAAGGCAACTTGAGCATTAGCGACACTGCATTGAGGGCCTTGATCGACGGCTATGCCCGTGAGGCCGGAGTCCGTCAGCTAGAGAAAAACCTCGGCAAACTGGTGCGCAAAGCGGTGATGAAACTGCTCGACGAACCGAAAGCCGTCATCAAACTCGGCCCCAAAGACCTGGAAGCCTCACTCGGCCGCCCGGTGTTCCGCAACGAGCAAGTGCTGTCCGGCGTCGGCGTGATCACCGGGCTGGCCTGGACCAGCATGGGCGGCGCGACCCTGCCGATCGAAGCCACGCGCATCCACACCCTCAACCGAGGCTTCAAACTCACCGGGCAACTGGGGGACGTGATGAAAGAGTCGGCGGAAATCGCCTACAGCTACGTCAGCTCCCATCTGAAGCAATTCGGCGGTGACCCGACGTTCTTCGATGAAGCCTTCGTCCACCTCCACGTACCGGAAGGCGCAACACCGAAAGACGGCCCGAGCGCCGGCGTGACCATGGCCAGCGCCCTGCTCTCCCTCGCCCGCAACCAGCCACCGAAAAAAGGCGTGGCCATGACCGGTGAACTGACGCTGACCGGGCATGTGCTGCCGATTGGCGGCGTGCGCGAAAAAGTCATCGCGGCGCGTCGGCAGAAGATCAATGAACTGATTTTGCCGGAGCCGAACCGCGGTAACTTCGAGGAGTTGCCGGACTACCTGAAGGAAGGCATTACCGTGCACTTTGCCAAGCGCTTTGCGGATGTGGCGAAGATATTGTTCTGAGCCGTAACCTGATCGTTTCCATGTGTTGGGAATAATCAGACACAACAAAAAGCCCGCTGACCTTTTAATGGGTCAGCGGGCTTTTCATTTATGTCATCTACAAGGGAATGCGGTGAACCAAACCACGAGGTCGAGGCCGCCAGGATCAAACCGGTTCTTTTTTCACTCTGAACCAAGCCGCATACAACGCCGGCAAGAACAGCAACGTCAACGCCGTCGCCACAATCAGCCCGCCCATGATCGCCACCGCCATCGGCCCGAAAAACACACTGCGCGATAATGGAATCATCGCCAGCACCGCCGCCAGCGCGGTCAACACAATCGGCCGGAAACGTCGCACCGTCGCCTCGATGATCGCCTGCCAGGGCTTGAGCCCGGCAGCGATGTCCTGCTCGATCTGATCCACCAGAATCACCGAGTTACGCATGATCATCCCGGACAGCGCGATGGTCCCGAGCATGGCGACGAAACCAAACGGCTGACGGAACACCATCAGAAACAACGTCACCCCGATCAACCCCAGCGGCGCTGTCAGAAACACCATGGCAGTGCGTGAAAAACTGCGCAGTTGCAGCATCAGCAACGTCAGCACCACCACGATGAACAGCGGCACCCCGGCCTTCACCGAGTTCTGCCCACGGGCCGAGTCTTCCACCGTACCGCCGACTTCCAGCAGATAGCCGTCCGGCAGTTCGGCGCGGATCGGATCGAGGGTCGGCATGATTTGCTGCACCAGTGTCGCCGGTTGTTCCTTGCCGTAGATGTCGGCGCGAACCGTCACGTTGGGCAGGCGGTTACGGTGCCAGATGATGCCTTCTTCGAAGCCGTATTCCAGCGTGGCAATCTGCGACAGCGCCACGCTGCGACCGTTGTCGGTCGGCACGGCCAGACTCGGCAGCAACGCCAGCTCAGTGCGCTCATGCACCGTGCCGCGCAGCAGGATCTCGATCAATTCGTTGTCTTCGCGGTACTGGCTGACACTGGAGCCGGTCAGCGAGCTTCGCAGGAATCCCGAGAGGTTCGCCGTGCTCACGCCCAGCGCCCGCGCGCGGTCCTGATCGACGTTCAGGTACACGACTTTGCTCGGCTCTTCCCAGTCCAGATGCACGTTGGCCACGTGTGGATTCTCGCGAACCTTGGCCGCGACTTTACGCGCCAGGGCGCGGACGTCCGCAATGTGTTCACCGGTGACCCGGAACTGCACCGGATAACCAACCGGCGGGCCGTTTTCCAGACGCGTGACCCGCGAGCGCAGGGCCGGGAATTGTTCATTGAGGGTTTCGATCAGCCAGGTGCGCAGGGCTTCGCGGTCTTCGATGGTTTTGGCCAGGACAACAAATTGCGCAAAGCTTGCGGCCGGAAGTTGCTGGTCCAGCGGCAGGTAGAAACGCGGCGAACCGGTGCCGACATAAGCCACATAGTTGTCGATCCCGGCGTGATCCTTGAGCAGGCCTTCGAGACGCTTGACCTCCTCGGCGGTGTTGCTCAGGGAGGCACCTTCGGCGAGTTTCAGATCAACCATCAATTCCAGTCGCCCCGATGCCGGGAAGAATTGCTGCGGCACGAAACGGAACAGCACCACGGACGCGACGAACATCACGATGGTCAGCACGATCACCGTTTTGCGTCGGCGCACGCACCACTCCACCAGCCGTCTGACGCGCTGATAGAACGGCGTGCCGTAAGGGTCGGGTTGGCCGTCGCCAGTGCCGTGTTTGGCGGCGTGAATTTTCGCCAGGTCCGGCAGAAGTTTCTCCCCCAGATAAGGCACAAAAACCACGGCGGCCACCCACGACGCCAGTAGCGCGATGGTCACCACCTGAAAGATCGATCGGGTGTACTCGCCGGTGCCCGATTGCGCGGTGGCAATCGGCAGGAAACCGGCGGCGGTGATCAACGTACCGGTGAGCATCGGGAACGCGGTGCTGGTCCAGGCATAGCTGGCGGCCTTGATCCGGTCGAAGCCCTGCTCCATTTTGATCGCCATCATTTCCACGGCGATGATCGCATCATCCACCAGCAAGCCCAGCGCCAGCACCAGCGCGCCGAGGGAAATCTTGTGCAGGCCTATTCCTAAGTAATACATGCAGGCGAACGTCATCGCCAACACCAGCGGTATCGCCAGCGCTACGACCATGCCGGTGCGCACGCCGAGGGAGAAGAAGCTCACCAGCAACACAATCGCCAGGGCCTCCACCAGTACCTGAACGAACTCGCCAACACCGGTTTTCACCGCGGCGGGTTGATCGGAGACTTTGCGCAACTGCATGCCGGCCGGAAGGTTTTGCTGGATCCGGGCGAACTCGATTTCCAGCGCCTTGCCCAATACCAGAATATCGCCACCGTCCTTCATGGCCACGGCCAGACCGATGGCGTCTTCAGCCATGAAGCGCATGCGCGGCGCCGGTGGATCGTTGAAGCCACGACGAACGTTCGCCACATCACCGATGCGGAACGTGCGATCAGCGACGCGGATCGGGAAGTTCTTGATCTCGTCGACCGTCTGAAAATTCCCCGAGACCCGTAGCTGCAAACGCTCGCTGGTGGTTTCGAAGAAGCCGGCGGTAGACATCGCGTTCTGTTCTTCAAGTGCCTGCTGCACCGCCGCCAGCGGCACCCCGAGGGTGGCCAGTTTAACGTTGGAGAGTTCGATCCAGACCTTCTCGTCCTGCAACCCGAGCAGGTCAACCTTGCCCACATCCTTGACCCGTTGCAGCTGAATCTGGATGCGGTCGGCGTAATCCTTGAGCACTGCGTAATCAAAACCCTCGCCGGTCAAGGCGTAGATGTTGCCGAACGTGGTGCCGAACTCATCGTTGAAAAACGGGCCCTGGATACCCGGTGGCAGGGTCTGGCGAATATCGCTGATTTTCTTGCGGACCTGATACCAGAGGTCCGGGATATCCACCGAATGCATGGAATCGCGCGCCATGAACGTCACCTGGGACTCGCCCGGGCGGGAGAACGAGGTGATACGTTCGTACTCGCCGGTTTCCATCAGTTTCTTTTCAATACGCTCGGTGACCTGGCGCGCCACTTCCTCGGCGGTGGCCCCCGGCCAGTTGGTACGAATTACCATGGCCTTGAAGGTGAACGGCGGGTCTTCGCTTTGGCCGAGCTTGGTGTAGGACAACGCCCCGACCACAGCCAGCAGGAGCATCAGGAACAGTACGATCTGGCGGTTACGCAGCGCCCATTCGGATAGATTGAAACCCATCGGGGATTACTCCTTGTGCGCCAGATTGACCACGCGATTGGAGCGATCCACCGGGCGCACTTGCTGCCCGTCGTGAAGCACATGAACACCGGCCGCCACCACCCAGTCGCTGGCGTTCAGTCCCTCGAGTACCGGCACGGTTTTCTCGCCAAATGCACCGACCCGCACCGGAACTTTTTTCAAGGTGTTGTTGGCGCCGACCACCCACACGTAGGTGGCGCCGTTTTCTGCGGTGAGGGCCGACAGCGGCACTGACAACGGCACCACTTCGGCAGTCTGGATGAACACCCGGGCGCTCTGGCCGAGTTCGGCGGGAACCTTGCCGGCGGTAAAAGCGATACGGGCGGCAAAAGTACGGGATTTGGGATCGGCGGCAGGCGACAACTCACGGATCTGCCCAGGGAAACGCTGATCGGGTTGGGTCCAGAGCTCCACCGAGACCGGCTGACCGACCTTGAAGCGGCCGAAGCTCTGTTCCGGCAGGCTGATCAATACTTCGCGCTCGCCATCGGTGGCCAGGGTAAACACGGTTTGCCCGGCCGCCACCACTTGCCCGACTTCAACCGCACGCTTGGCCACCACGCCATCCTGCGGTGCACGCAGCACCGCGTAACTGGCCTGATTGGTCGATACGTTGAATTCGGCTTTGATTTGCTTGAGGCGGGCCTCACCGGAGCGGTAGAGGTTTTCCGCGTTGTCGTACTGCGAACGGCTGACCATCTGCCGCTCCATCAGGGTCTTGTAGCGATCACGCTCGGCGCGCACCAGGTTCAGATTGGCTTCGGCAGCCGCGACCTGGGCACGGGTGGCTTCCAGTTGCAGGCGCACGTCCTGAGGATCGAGTTCCGCCAGGGGTTGGTCAGCCTTGACCCGCTGCCCTTCTTCGACCAGTCGTCGGCTGACTTTGCCGCCAATCCGGAAGGCAAGGTCCGGCTCATACCGCGCACGGACTTCACCAGGATAACTTTCCATTGCCTGCGCCGAGGGCTCTGGCTGCACGACCATGGCCGGGCGCACGCTGACCGGAGGGGCTTCTTCATGGCCACATGCCGACAATAAAAAAGCCAGACTGACCGGCAACGCGAGGGGCAAGGCAAAGCGCAGCATGGTGAACGACCTTTCGCTAATGGGGCTTGGAATAATTATACTGACCAGTATGTTATTAATAGCAAACTCACCAGTCCAGTATTAAAAGCGAAGAATGTCAGACAATCTTTCCACCCCCAGCGGTCCGGGCCGTCCCAAGGATCTGGCCAAGCGCCGGGCAATCCTCGACGCGGCGAAAATCCTGTTTTTGAGTAAGGGATACGCCAACACCAGCATGGATGCCGTAGCGACTGAGGCCGGCGTGTCGAAGCTGACGGTCTACAGCCATTTCAACGACAAGGAGACCCTGTTCTCCTCCGCTGTCGTGGCCAAATGCGAGGAGCAATTGCCTCCGCTGGTTTTTGAATTGCCGGACGGCGTCGCCGTGGAAACCGTGCTGCTGAACATCGCACACGGCTTTCATCAACTGATCAACAGCGACGAATCGGTGAACCTGCACCGGCTGATGATGACGCTGGGCAGCCAGGACCCGAAACTCGCACAGATCTTCTTCGAGGCCGGGCCGGAACGCGTGCTGCATGGCATGGAGCGTTTGCTGAGCAAGATCGATCAGAGTGGCGTGTTGAGCATCGACAAACCGCGCAATGCCGCCGAGCACTTCTTCTGCCTGCTCAAGGGCGCGGGGAATTTCCGCTTGCTGTATGGCTGCGGCGAACCGGTAACCGGGGATGCGGCCGAAGCCCATGTGCAGGAAGTGGTGGGATTGTTTATGCGGGCGTATCGGCCGGAGTCGGCCTGATGATCGTTCCCACGCGTGGGAACGATCAGTATCGAGTCAAGGCTTGAGCGCTTTCTTCGGATAAATGTCATACCGGCTGGACTTGCCGTCCAGCGCATGGCTCGGCTTCGGCCCATCGATGCACGGCGCCTTGCGCGGGCGTTTGACCACCACCCGGTGACTGGCCAGGGCCAACGCCGCTTCGAGCAGGGCCGGCGCATCCGGATCATCGCCGACCAGCGGCCGGAACAGACGCATTTCCTTCTTCACCAACGCGGTTTTCTCACGATGGGGAAACATCGGGTCGAGGTAGATCACCTGCGGCGGCTCGCCTTCCCAGTTGCGCATCACCTCGATCGAATTGCCCTTGAGCAAACGCATCCGCGCCACGATCGGCGCCACGTCGAAGTCTTCCGCGCCGCGTGCCAGGCCATCTTCAAGCAAGGCGCCGATCAGCGGCTGGCGCTCGATCAGGCTCATCTCGCAGCCCAGGCTGGCCAACACGAACGCGTCCTTGCCCAACCCGGCCGTGGCGTCCAGCACCCGTGGCCGCACGCCCTGGGCGATGCCGACCGCCTTGGCGATCATCTGACCGCTGCCGCCGCCGTACAATCGACGATGGGCCGCGCCACCCTCGACGAAGTCGACCCGCACCGGCCCCGGTGCATCCGGCCCCAGTTGTTGCAGCTGCAACCCCTGCTCGCCCACCTGCAAGGCAAACTCGCCGTCATCCACCTGCAACGGCAAACCCAGGCGCTCGGCCCATTGCTCGGCCTGTGGCTGGAACGTCGCGCCCAAGGCCTCGACATGGATGCGGCAGGCCGCAGGTTGCTCAATCATGGGAAAACACGCTCAAAAAATTAATGATCGGCAAAAACGGCCGATAACCAAACTATCGAGCATTTTGCCAGAGCTGAGCGTCGACCGAGAAAAATGTCAGGCATTCAACGCACATCGATAGGTTACATCTCGCCCCACGGCGATTTTGGCCTGCGAAATTCCCAAGCACTGAGCGGCGTCAGTCACCTGTGGCAGGATTTTTTTGCCCAGGCCCTGGCCGATCAGTCGGGCGATGTGGTGCCGGCGTCGCTCAACTTTCCGCCGGTCGATCTCGACAGCCCGGTCGAACCGACCGTCGGCAGCGAGCTGCTGGCGCACATCATTTCCCAGCGCGAATGTGATGTGAAAGAAACCGAAGTCCGCCCGCCGGAACCATTGTTTCTGCCAATTGCCGAGTTCGAAATGGACCTGGCCGACAAACCATTCCCGCCGTTCCCGCCGGAAGAAATCGTCGCGCAACAGAAACAGCAGGATTTCGAAAGCGGCTGGGTTCGCCCGATCGTGCTCACTGCCGGTCAACCGCTGCCCGAGCCTGGTGCCGCGCCGCAACCGCGTCCGCTGCACTTGCCGATCGCCGAGTTCGAACTCGACCTGCTGGACAAACCGTTCCCGCCGTTCTCACCGCAAGAGTTGGTGGAACAACAGAAACAACTCGATTTCGATAACGGCTGGGCGCGCCCGATCGTTCTGCAGAACCTGCGCATCGCCGCATAACCCCTCAGCGGCCCAGCCATCACGGCCCGACCTCGTCAGCCTTTGAAGAATTGATTGGCCTTCTGGAACGGCATCGACCGGGAAGTGAAGCCGAAAGTCCCGTGTTGCTGGATTTCCTCGGCCGCGCGCAAGAACTCGCCATACGCTGCCAAAGCCAGGGCTGAACCGACGCTGATGCGCTTGACGCCCATTTCGCTCAACTGCGCAACCGTCAGCTTGAGCCCGCCGGACATCAACACATTCACCGGTTTCGGTGCCACGGCGCGAACCACCGCCAAGACCTCTTCGGCATTGCGCAGGCCTGGGGCGTAAAGTACGTCCGCGCCGGCCTCGGCGAATGCCTGCAAGCGGCGAATGGTGTCGTCCAGATCAGGATTGCCGTGCAAAAAGTTCTCGGCACGGGCCGTCAGCGTGAAGGGGAACGGCAAGCTGCGAGCCGCAGCGACAGCCGCTTCGATACGCGCCACCGCATGTTCGAAGCAGTAGATCGGACCGTCCTCACGCCCTGTGGCATCTTCGATCGAACCGCCGACGGCACCGGCCTGGGCGGCCCGCAAAATACTTTGCGCGCACTCGGCGGGGTCATCAGCGAAACCGTTTTCCAGATCGACCGCGACTGGCAGGTCGGTCGCCGCAACAATCGCCCGAACGTTCGCCAGGGTATCGTCGAGCGTCAGCCCACCATCGGGGCGGCCCTGGGAAAAGGCATAACCGGCGCTGGTGGTTGCCAGTGCCTCGAAGCCAAGGCTGGCGAGCATTTTCGCCGAGCCGGCGTCCCAGGGGTTGGGAATGACAAAAGTGCCCTCGCGTTCGTGCAGTGCTTTGAACGCCTGGGCTCGAAGGGTTTGCGCATCCATTGGCAGGCTCCTGAAAAAGGGAAAACCCGCTTCAGAGCAAACCAAGTTGCTCGGCGGCGGGTTCTCTGTATAGCTCAGGCAGCGGCGGCAAGCCAGGCAAACGCAGCATCAGTTGTGCGTGAAAACGTTGAGCCAGTTTTGCCGCCAGCAGGTTATCGGCGGTGTGCAGGAAGATATATGGCGTGCGGCCCTCTTCGATCCAGACGGCGATTTTCTCGACCCATGGCACCAGGAACGGATCGTTGGCTTCCAGCTCCGGATGGCCGATGAAACGCACCTGCGGAAACTGAGTGAACGCCGCGGGGCGAGGCGGCACCCTGGGCTTTTTCGATTGGGCGTGGAGCACCGAAGGATCGGTCGAGGTGCAGCTGAACAGCGCGCGCGGATCGAGGCAGATGCGCTCGACGCCACGATCCAGCAGCAGACGATTGAGCATTCGCTCGGCATCGCCCTTGGCAAAGAACTCGTCATGCCGCACTTCGACCGCCAAGGGCCGGTCCACAGCATCAATAAAACCGGCCAGCTCCGACAGTCGTTGCGGGGTGAAGCTCTTGGACAATTGCAGCCACAATGGCGAAACCCGCGCCCCCAGAGGGCTGAGCAATTGCAGGAAAGTTTCTGTGGCGGTCAATTGTTCGCGCAGGTCACCGCTGTGGCTGATGTCGCCGGGGAATTTGGCGGTGAAGCGAAAGTGTTCGGGCATGGTCTCGGCCCAGCGCTGCACGGTGGCGGCAGCCGGGCTCGCGTAGAAGGTCGTATTGCCTTCCACGGCGTTGAACACTTGAGAATAAAGATCAAGAAACTCGGTGGGCCTGGCGTCCTGTGGATACAAGTAGTCACGCCAGGCGTTTTCGCTCCAGGATGGGCAGCCGAGGTAATAAGGCAGCATCAGATGTACAGGTCGAGACCCAGCACATCCGCATCCCAGTCGACAAAAGTGGCAGTGCTCAGGTAACTGGCCAGTGCCATCGCCACGCTTTTGCTCATGGCGCGGTGATAAATCATGTCTTGTTGACGCGCGGGAAGATTGCTCAGGCGTTGCGCGGAGGCTTTAGCGGCGCGGGCGGCCAATTGCTCTTCGGTAGGGAATTCCAGCTCGCCGTCGATATCGACGGAGTCATCCTCAGACACATGGCCTTTACGAGGCTTGCGCTTGATCGGGTAGGACTGGGAGGAAACGCCGTCTATACGCATAAGTGCATGCTCGGTATCGATGATGGCAGTTTAGTGGCGCATTACCCACTTCGCAAACCGCCGAGTGATAACTAGAACACAGAAAAGCGAAAAGGTTTAAAAGCGGCGGGTAGAAACTGACAATTTGCCAAAGATGAAATGCTGATTGTGGCGAGGGGGCTTGTCGGAACGCCGCACCGCCCCGTTCGGCTGCGAAGCAGTCGCAAAACCAGCCAATGCGGTGTGTCAGGGGGCATGCGGTTGTTGGTTTTGGGGCCGCTTCGCGACCCAACGGGGGCAAGCCCCCTCGCCACAGAAGCCCCTGTTGCCACAAAGGCGGCGTGGATTACCGCGCTTTAGGGGTCGCGACTTTATCGCGCAGATACACCGGCTGCGCCTGATCGGCCACGATCGCTTCACCGCGTTCCCAGGCGAAACGCGCCAGGGTCAGCAGATCTTCGGCGTGGGGCAGCATGCTCGCGTCCTGGCCGCTCAGGTTCACTGCAATACGCTCGGCATAACCCCAACCGGTGCCCGCGCCGAACCACTCGCCGCTGGCATCGACCGGCAACGCGGCGGCTTCCGGTGGCAATACCGCTTCCTTGCCCACCAGCCGCATCTCCCCCGCCGTTTCGCGGTAGCAGCCCCAATACACCTCATCCATACGCGCATCGATGGCTGCCGCGACCTGGCTGACGCCGTGTTCGCGATAAGCCCGCTGGGCGAGCACCGCGAGATTGGAGACCGGCAACACCGGACGGTCCAGCGCAAACGCCAGCCCTTGCACCACGCCGATGGCGATCCGCACACCGGTAAACGCGCCCGGCCCACGACCGAACGCAATGGCGTCGACCGCTTGCAGCGTGGTCCCGGCATCGGCCAGCAGTTGCTGAATCATCGGCAACAGCTTCTGCGCATGCAGGCGCGGGATCACCTCGTAATGGCTCGTGACCTTGCCGTCATGCAGCAAGGCAACGGAGCAAGCTTCAGTCGCGGTGTCCAGGGCCAGCAAGGTGCTCATCGATGTATCCGTAAGAGAGGTCAGAAAAAGTGCGCCAGTATAAACAACTACGGCCCGCAAGCGGGCCGTAGAAGATGAAGCCGATCAGACTTTTCAGCTCAGTGCTTCAAGCACCTTGCCGGTAATCGTCTCAACCGAGCCGACACCCGGAATATGGCTGTACTTCGGCTTGCCCTGAGCAGCGGCCAGGCCTTGGTAGAACTCCACCAGAGGTTTGGTCTGGGAGTGGTAGACCGACAGGCGATGACGCACGGTTTCTTCGGTGTCGTCCTTGCGCTGCACCAGCTCTTCACCGGTGATGTCGTCTTTACCGGCGATTTTCGGCGGGTTGTACACGGTGTGGTACACGCGGCCGCTGGCCTCGTGAACGCGACGACCGGCGATACGCTGAACGATCTCTTCGTCATCGACGGCGATTTCGACCACGTTGTCCAGTTCCACGCCAGCTTCTACCAACGCTTCAGCTTGCGGAATGGTGCGCGGGAAACCGTCGAACAGGAAACCGTTGGCACAGTCAGGCTGCGCAATACGGTCCTTGACCAAAGCGATGATCAGATCGTCGGAGACCAGACCACCGGCATCCATGATGCTTTTGGCTTTGATGCCCAGCTCGGTGCCGGCTTTTACAGCAGCACGCAGCATGTCACCGGTAGAGATTTGCGGAATGCCGAACTTTTCGGTGATGAACTTAGCCTGAGTACCTTTACCGGCCCCGGGAGCTCCCAGCAGAATGACGCGCATTAGATGTGCTCCTCAATTTTTTATTTAGAATTACTTAAACAAAACAAAGGATTCGCCTCGTAGGGCCAATCTCAAAAAATAGGGTCGTGACCGCCCAAACGGCCAAAGGCTGATCAAGATACACAGCAGGCCCTGCCCACACAAGCCGCCGAAAGTCGGAGAAACCTGCGCAGGACGTGCCCTTTCGAAGGGGTACCCCAAGTCGCAACCCCGTCATTAACTGTCGCCTGACAGACCTTTTCGACCGCTCGCCGGCAGGCACTCGACGCTCGCGCCAGGTGCCTGTTCCCTATGACGAAAACCTTAGCCGGTATTTCGCAAACCGGCGGCAATCCCCGCCACAGACACCAGCAACGCCTGTTCTACCGGGCTGCCCTGCGCTTCATCCTGCTGCCGCGAACGGGCCAACAGTTCGGCCTGCAATAGATGCAGCGGGTCGAGGTAGGTGTTGCGCAGGCGGATGAATTCAAGGGTGTCTGGGCTATGTGCCAGTAGCTGGGACTGACCAGTCAGCCCCAGGACCACCGCACAAGCCTGCGACAATAGGTCGCGTAAATGCGCCCCCAAAGGGAGCAGATCCGGCTCGACCAGGCGCTCGTCGTAAGACTGGGCGATATCGGCGTCGGCCTTGGCCAGCACCATTTCCAGCATATCGATGCGGGTGCGGAAGAACGGCCATTGCTCGCGCATCTGCCCCAGCAGCTCCCCTTCGCCGCGCTCCAGCGCCTTGCTCAGCGCCGTTTCCCAGCCGAGCCAGGCCGGCAACATCAGGCGCGTCTGGGTCCAGCCGAAAATCCACGGAATGGCCCGCAGGCTTTCGATGCCGCCGGCGCGGCGCTTGGCCGGGCGGCTGCCCAACGGCAAACGCCCCAACTCCTGCTCTGGGGTGGACTGGCGGAAATACTCGACGAACTGCGGATTTTCCCGCACCACGGCGCGGTAAGCCTTGACCCCATCGGCGGCCAGTTCGTCCATCAAATGGCGCCAGGCAGGCTCGGGAGGTGGTGGCGGCAGCAAGGTCGCTTCCAGCACCGCCGCCAGGTACAGATTGAGGTTTTGCTCGGCGATGTCCGGCAGGCCGAATTTGAAACGAATCATTTCCCCCTGCTCGGTGGTGCGGAAACGCCCTGCCACCGACCCCGGCGGCTGCGACAGAATCGCCGCATGCGCCGGGCCGCCACCACGGCCCACGGTGCCGCCACGGCCGTGGAACAACAGCAGCTCCACTTGTTGCTCCCGGCAAATATCCACCAGACGCTCCTGCGCCCGATACTGCGCCCAGGCCGCCGCCGTGGTACCGGCGTCCTTGGCCGAGTCCGAATAGCCGATCATCACTTCCTGTGGCCCTTGCAGGCGCGAGCGATAGCCCGGCAGCAGCAACAGCTTTTCGATCACAGGGCCCGCGTTGTCGAGGTCAGCAAGGGTTTCGAACAGCGGCACCACGCGCATCGGCCGCAACACGCCGGACTCCTTGAGCAGCAACTGCACGGCCAGCACATCGGAAGCAGCGCCAGCCATGGAAATCACATACGAGCCGAGGGAAGCCCCTGGTGCCGCAGCGATTTCCCGGCACGTCGCCAGCACTTCGGCGGTGTCGGCAGACGGTTTGAAGTAGGCCGGCAGCAACGGCCGGCGATTGTTCAGCTCACGCATCAGGAAGGCGATGCGCTCTTCTTCGCTCCAGTCCTCATAACGACCGAGGCCGAGGTAATCGGTGATTTCAGTCATGGCCGCGGTATGGCGCGAGGAGTCCTGTCGCACATCGAGGCGCACCAGAAACAGCCCGAACGTCACCGCGCGGCGCAGGCAGTCGAGCAACGGGCCATCGGCGATGACGCCCATGCCGCATTCATGCAGCGAGTGGTAACACAGCTCCAACGGGTCCAGCAGGTCGCGGTTGTTTTGCAGCACATCGGCGGACGCCGGCGTGGTGGCCGTCAGGGAGGCCTGGGCCCAGTTACGGGTTGCGCGCAAGCGTTCACGCAGTTGTTTGAGCACCGCGCGGTAAGGCTCGGCGCTGTCGCCAGCCTTGGCTTTCAGGGCGTCGCTGGCCTGTTGCATCGACAATTCGGCGGCGAGGTGATCGACATCGCGCACATACAAATCGGCGGCCATCCAGCGTGCCAGCAGCAAGACTTCGCGGGTCACGGCGGCGGTGACGTTGGGGTTACCGTCGCGGTCGCCGCCCATCCACGAGGCGAAACGAATCGGTGCGGCCTCCAGCGGCAGGTGCAGGCCAGTAGCGGCATACAGGGCTTGATCGGCCTTGCGCAAATAGTTGGGAATCGCCTGCCACAGCGAATGCTCAATCACCGCAAAGCCCCACTTGGCTTCGTCTACAGGTGTCGGGCGGGTGCGGCGGATTTCTTCGGTGTGCCAGGCTTCGGCGATCAGGCGCTGCAAGGTGGTCTTGATCTGCTCGCGCTCGGCGGTGGTCAGGTCGCGATGATCCAGGGCCGCCAGTTGCGCGGCGATCGCGTCGTATTTCTGGATCAGTGTGCGTCGCGCCACTTCGGTGGGGTGCGCCGTCAATACCAGCTCGATGTCCACCCGCCCCAATTGCCGGGCCAGGGATTCGGCGTCATGGCCGGCAGTCAGCAGTCGAGCGAGCAGTTCCGGCAACACCCGGGCCTCGAACGGCGCGGGTTGTGACTCTTCGCGACGGTGAATCAGCTGATATTGCTCGGCGATATTGGCCAGGTTGAGGAACTGATTGAACGCCCGCGCCACCGGCAGCAATTCGTCCTCGCTCAACTGGTTGAGGCTGGCGCTGAGTTCGGCATCCATCGAACCGCGACGGTCGGCCTTGGCGCCTTTGCGGATTTGCTCGATCTTGTCGATAAAGCCATCCCCGTACTGCTCACGAATGGTGTTGCCCAACAGCTCACCCAACAGGTGAACGTCCTCGCGCAAGCGTGCATCAATATCGGTCATCAGCAGTTCTCCAGCGAAAATCCGGGCGGCTATGCTTTGATAATAGAGAGTGCCGTTGTAAAGCGGTTCTTACAAGTAAACCAGGGACTGCAAACCCCGAACGTTGCAGCTAGGCTCAACACCAAGCCGTACAGCGGCTTGCCACCGGCCACCGCCGGACACTCACCCGGCCTGCCATGAGCAGGTGCGTAATGAGGTCATTATGAAAATCCGCGAGCTTGCCAAGCACTGGGAAGAAAACGCCAAGGGTCGCCTGACCGACTCCGGCTACACGATTCGTCTGGACGTGGAAGCCGCCGCACGGCTGGCGGCGATTATCGATATGTACCCCAAAAGGCACCCTGAAGAACTGCTCGGAGAATTGATTGGCGCAGCCCTTGAAGAACTTGAAGAAAGCTTTCCGTATGTGAAAGGGTCAACGGTGGTCGCCACCGATGAAGAAGGCGATCCGCTGTACGAAGACGTCGGTCCGACCCCGCGTTTTCTCGCCTTGTCCCGTCGTCATTTGCACGATTTGTCGACCGATAACGACAAGCCAAAACACTGATTTGCGCGTCTTGTTCCCCTTCCGGAAATACGTATTTCCTGGCCCGTGCAGGGCCGGGAATACCCCTGTGCGCGGCTAAAGTTCCCGATTTAGAGCCTTGTCCATCAGGTCAAAGTTTTTTCGGGCGAAAGGCCATATTCTCTGAACTTTTAAAAAATGCCTCGGGTCAACCCAGTAACCACGCCTGGGATGGCCGTTTCAAAATGCTCTGGAAATCGAAGGTTGCGGCTCCTTGCCCAGGATGGATTCAGATGTATTTCAGGAGTTTTCCAACGGAGTTGAAAACCATGAAGACCAGCACTGCTTCATCCTCGTCCCCCCACCTGCACGGTCTCAAGCTGGCGGCCCTGGCCATCGGCAGCAGCCTGGTTCTGGCCGGATGCGCCGGTAACCCGCCCACCGAGCAATACGCCGTGACTCAATCGGCCGTGAACAGTGCCGTCAGCGCCGGGGGCACCGAATTCGCCGCGGTGGAAATGAAATCCGCCCAGGACAAGCTCAAACAAGCCGAAATCGCCATGCACGACAAAAAGTATGACGAAGCCAAAATGCTCGCCGAACAGGCCGAGTGGGACGCCCGAGTGGCAGAACGCAAAGCCCAGGCGATGAAAGCCGAACAGGCTGTAAAGGACTCACAGAAAGGTGTTCAGGAACTGCGTCAGGAAAGTCAGCGCACCGTGCAGTGAGCGCGCATCCCGATTTTCAGGCCTGACACTTTTATCGATAGAAAGGACGAACCGCTATGCGCAAACAACTGATGATACCCGCCCTCCTGGCCGCAAGCATTGCACTGGCTGCCTGCGCCACACCGCCCAACACCAACCTGGAGCAAGCCCGCACCAACTACGCCGGCCTGCAAGCCAACCCGCAAGCCAGCAAAGTCGCGGCACTGGAAACCAAAGACGCCAGCGATTACCTGGACAAGGCCGACAAGGCTTACCAGGACAAGGAAGACCAGAACAAGGTCGACCAACTGGCTTACCTGACCAACCAGCGCGTTGAAGTGGCCAAGCAGACCATCGCCCTGCGCACCGCGGAAAACAACCTGAAAAACGCCGCGGCTCAGCGAGCCCAGGCGCGTCTGGATGCCCGCGATCAGCAGATCAAACAATTGCAGGCCAGCCTCAACGCCAAACAGACCGATCGCGGCACGCTGGTAACGTTCGGTGACGTGCTGTTCGCCACCAACAAGGCCGACCTGAAACCCAGCGGTCTGATGAACATCAACAAACTGGCGCAGTTCCTTCAGGAAAACCCCGACCGTAAAGTGATTGTCGAAGGCTACACCGACAGCACCGGCGCGGCGTCGTACAACCAGTCGCTGTCCGAGCGCCGCGCGACCTCGGTGCAAGTGGCCCTGATCAAGATGGGTGTCGACCCGGCGCGCATCGTGGTCCAGGGTTATGGCAAGGAATACCCGGTGGCCGAAAACACCAGCGTCTCCGGCCGTGCGATGAACCGTCGGGTGGAAGTGACCATTTCCAACGACAACCAGCCGGTGATACCGCGTTCGGCTATCAGCTCGAACTAAGTTTCACCTGCTGAAACACAAAAGCCCCGCCTGATCGGATCAGGCGGGGCTTCTTATTGATCGAATACTTGTCCTGGGGCCAAGCAACCCTGTGGCGAGGGGGCTTGCCCCCGTTCGGCTGCGAAGCGGTCGTGAAACCATCCCACAAGGTGTACCTGACAACACGCGAATGCAGGTTTTAGGGCAGCTTCGCGACCCAACGGGGGCAAGCCCCCTCGCCACAAGGGTTCATCATTGCCAATGGAGGTGGGATTTTACTGTTCGAGTTTTTGCGGGGTTTCCTGGCCCATGCAGCGCACGGCTTTTTTCTTGTTGTTGACCAGTACGCCGGTCAGGCCTTTCTGTTCGGTATCAAACATCACCAGCACGCCATCGATGCACTGCGCCACTTGCGCGGCTGGTTCCAGGGAGATTTTGTAGTCTTCGCCCGGCACGGTCTTGAGCATGGTGAAGTCGCTGAGCAGCAACGCATCCTCGGGTTTGGCGAAGTGCAGGTAGCCGTACCACCACAGGGCCCCGACGGTGCCGAGGATGCTGCAAATACCGGTGATGATCAGCGGGATGGCGTTACGTTCTTCACTCATTGCGGACTCTCTGGTGGTTCATCTTCAGAATTCGGGGGTGCCGGGTAGTTGGGGATTTCACCCAGGCGGCGCAGGCCGTTGAAATGCTGCGGGTCTTCGAGGTAGCGCAGCATGACTTTGCGCCAGACCGGGTCGGCGAAGGTTTGCACATGACCGCCACGGGTCAGTTGCAGCACTCGCGGCGGCGGCGCAGCTTGATACAGTCGGATGCCGTTGGAAAGGGGCACCAGCGGATCATCGATACTGTGATAGATCAGTTTCGGTACACCATTGAGCTGCGTCATGGAACGGATCGCGCTATCGCCATCCGGCACCAGCCAGGACAACGGCACCTGGAACGGCCAGGTCATCCAGGAGGTGCTAAGGGCGAAACGCCCGACATCGCGGTAGCTGGCAGGCACGCCATCGAGCACGAAAGCCTTGAGTTGCCGCTGGCGCTCGGGATGCTGGGCCAGGTAATGCACGGCCATCGAACCGCCAAGGCTCTGACCGAGAAGGATCAACGGCTTGCCCTTGACCTCCGGCGCCTGGTCGAGCCATGTGAAGGCGGCGTCGATGTCCTGATAAATCTCCGGTAACGCCGGCTTACCTTCGGACAACCCGTACCCGCGATAGTCCACCAGCAACACCTGATAGCCCTGCTTCGGCAACCACCAGCTCGCACCCAGATGCCACGCCAGGTTGCCGCCGTTACCGTGCAGGTGCAGCACAGTGCCTTTGACTTCGACGCCTTTTTTCGCCGGCAGCCACCAACCATGCAGTTTGAGGCCGTCGGCAGTGGTCAGGGTGACGTCGCGATAGTCGAGCTTGGCTTTTTCCGGGGTGAACGGCTGGCCGGGCTCGGGGTAGAACAGCAAAGAGCTGCAACCGCCGAGGGCCAGGAGCAGGCAGAAGATGCCGAGGATTCTCATCCGGTGAAGCCTCAATGTGGGTGATCGTTCCCATGCTCCGCGTGGGAATGCATACCGTGACGCTCTGCGTCACAGTGGACGCGGAGCGTCCATGGCGGCATTCCCACGCAGAGCGTGGGAATGATCTGAATCAAAGGATATTGGAGTAATCCGCTTCGATCCGGTCCAGGCTCAGGTGGTTGAGGAAGTTGGAGAAGCACATCCACGCCGACAACGCGTTCATGTCGCGGAACTGCTCGGGCAGGTACTTGGGCGGCACCACCAGGCCTTCGTCCACCAATTGGCGCAAGGTCCGCATGTCCTCCAGCGTAGTCTTGCCGCAGAACAACAGCGGTATCTGCTCCAGCTTGCCTTTGCGCACGGCCAACTGAATGTAGTTGTAAATCATGATAAAGCCCTTGAGGTAGGACAAGTCTTTGGTAAATGGCAGACCATTGGGCACCGAGCCGCGGAACACCCGACTGGCATTGCCGTAGCTTTCGGCCATTTCAAAGCCCTGAGCCCGGAAGAACTCAAAGATCTGCAAGAAGTCCGCGCCCTCCTCCACCATATGAATGGCGCGGGTGCGGTTGGTGAGTTTGCGCAAGCGGCTCGGGTAGGAGGCGAAGGTGATGATTTCCATCAGGATCGCCAGGCCTTCCTGAGTCACGGTGGACGACGGCGGGCCCTTGGACAGGAACGTACAGATCGGCTGGTTCAGGCCGTTGAGGGTGGTGCCCACATGCACCAGCCCTTCATGGACTTCCAGCGCACGCACGTCGCGATTGTTGAACATCGCGTCGGTGCGGATCTTGATGTAGTCGGCGCCGGCTGCCGCGTCGGCGACGATCCCGTCGGACTCGAACACCCGGATGGTTTCCTCGTTTTCGCCAAACACCTTGTTCAACCGATGTTGCAGCAGGTCGACGGCTTCCTTGGCCGTGAGGACTTTCGGTTCGTCCTTGAGATCGCCACGGCCGTCGATGTTGTTCAGGTAATCGGAGAGCATCAGCCCCAGGTCGGCCAGGGTCGGGTCGCCGGCGTGAAACGCATCGGAGGCCGCGCCGTACAATTCCTGGGAAATCAGCCCGAAATCCTCGGTGCCGCGCGCTTCAAGCATGCGCACCACCATGCGGTATTCCTTGCACATACGGCGCATGATCTGCCCGACCGGGTTGAACTGGCCGAGTTGCCGAGTGATGTCGCGCTCGATGTTCTGGAATTCCAGCTTCACTTTGCTGGAGTCGAACGACAGCGGTCGATTGAGGTAGTAGTCGCGGTCCACGGCCGGCATTTCCTTGCCCTTGCCCTTGAGGAACCCCTTGCGAATACTGTCATCCCACTTGACCGCATCCAGAATGCGAATCGGCGTTTGCGCCAGCACTATGCGATCGGACAACATGCGTATCGTCTGCTGGTATTCGTCCACCCGAGACTCCTGTAGTAAAGCTGTTACGTGCTGGGTTTATTTGGTTTTGGCCAGGCGCTGATAGCGTACCGCTTCGACGAACACATCGGAATTGGCCGGGTCGTCGAGGTAGGCGAATACCTGATCCAGGCTGTTGTTGATCAACACCCCATCGCCATCTTCAGTCTGAAAGCCTTCGCCACTGAGGGCTTCTTGCCCCATGGCCTGTCTGATCTGCTCAAGGTCGAGGTTGTAGACCACCAGTTCGTGCTTATCGTTGAGCTCGAAACCGGCGATGGTGAAATGCCCGCCGAACTGCGCCGGCACCTTCGCCGACAGGTACCAGCGATTGCCATGGCGCGACACCGTGAAGGGATAGGCTTCGCGCTCATGGGGTTTGGCCTTGAAGTAGCTGACCGCCTGGTAGTGATTGTCGCCGACGCGTGTCAGTTCCAGGTTCATCGGCTCGCCCCAGGCGTTGGTGCTGGCCCATTTGCCGAGCAGCCCTTTGGGCGCGGGCTCGCTGGCGGGCAGCGACTCCTTGAAGGTCACCAGGCAGCCACTGAGCAGCAGGAACGACAAGGCGATCACCACGACACGCCAGGCTTTCATTCAACACTCCCTATCGACACACGATGCCCCCTACTGGCCACTCTCCCACAGGGTTGAGTCCCACAAGGGGTTACACCGACGCCAGCACCAGGTGCATGTAGCGGGTCAGGATGCCGAGCATTTCCTCTTCGGCAACAGGCTCGGCATCGTTGAGCAGGCCCTGATATTCCATCCGTCCGACAATCGCCGTCAACACTTTGGCATCTTGTTGTGGCTCGCGGGATCCCAATACTTCGAAAAGCTGGCAGGTGCCCTGCAAGAGAATTTGCTGATGGGAACGCACCAACAACGCCAGACGCGGGTTAAGCAACGCTTCCTGGCGGAAGGCTTGCTCGGCCATCAAGTGCTCGCGGCGATTGATCAATTGCCGATGAACATAGTCAGCCATCAGCCGTGCGATATCGTCCGCCAGCTGCGAGCGCGACTCGGCGGTGCCATCACCGCTGACAACCATCTCGCGCAACAGGCCTTCGTTGCTGGCCCACAACCGGGCCATGTATGCCGCGCTGCGTTCCACGTATTGGGCAAAGGTATCGGTGAGCAGGTCATCGATGTCCTTGAAATAGTAGGTGGTGGCCGACAGCGGCACACAGGCCTCGGCGGCCACCGCACGGTGACGCACGGCACGCACGCCATCACGTACGACAATGCGCATCGCCGCGTCGAGAATGTCCTGTCGACGCTGTTCGCTGCCCTGTCGGCTGGCCTTGCGGCCCTGGTACTGAACACTTTCAGCGACCGCAGTGGCGATATCCGCTGCACCTTCTTGAGCAATTGCACGATTCACGACAGGTATTCCTCTCTAACGTCAAAAGTAACCAATTGATACGTTTGTACCAGACAGGCAATAAAAAGCCGCCTGTTTTAGGCGGCTTTTTAATTGAAACATTTACGCTTGCGGACGCATGTGCGGGAACAGGATCACGTCGCGGATCGACGGTGAGTTGGTCAGCAACATCACCAGGCGGTCGATACCAATCCCTTCACCAGCGGTCGGCGGCATGCCGTACTCCAGCGCGCGAACGAAGTCGGCGTCGTAGTGCATGGCTTCATCGTCGCCAGCGTCCTTGTCGGCCACCTGTGCCATGAAGCGCTCAGCCTGGTCTTCCGCGTCGTTCAACTCGGAGTAGGCGTTGGCGATTTCACGGCCGCCGATGAACAGTTCGAAACGGTCGGTGACGTTCGGGTTCTCGTCGTTACGACGGGCCAGCGGCGACACTTCGAACGGGTACTGGGTAATGAAGTGCGGCTGTTCCAGCTTGTGCTCGACCAGTTCTTCGAAAATCATCACCTGCAGTTTGCCCAGGCCTTCGAAGCCGAGCACCTTGGCGCCGGCCTTCTTGGCGATGGCGCGGGCCTTGTCGATGTCGTTCAGGTCGGCAGCGGTCAGTTCCGGGTTGTACTTGAGGATCGAGTCGAACACCGACAGGCGCACGAACGGCTCGCCGAAGTGGAACACCTTGTCGCCGTAAGGCACGTCGGTGCTGCCCAGAACCAGCTGCGCCAGTTCGCGGAACAGTTCCTCGGTCAGGTCCATGTTGTCTTCGTAGTCAGCGTGGGCCTGGTAGAACTCGAGCATGGTGAACTCGGGGTTGTGCCGGGTCGAGACGCCTTCGTTACGGAAGTTGCGGTTGATTTCGAAGACCTTTTCAAACCCGCCAACAACAAGCCGCTTGAGGTACAGCTCCGGCGCAATGCGCAAGAACATCTGCATATCCAGCGCGTTGTGGTGAGTTTCGAACGGCTTGGCCGCCGCACCACCCGGAATGGTTTGCAGCATCGGCGTTTCGACTTCCAGGAAGTCACGCTTCATCAGGAAGCTGCGGATGTGCGCAATCACTTGCGAACGCACGCGGAAGGTCTGGCGCACGTCTTCGTTGACGATCAGGTCGACGTAACGCTGGCGGTAGCGCTGCTCGGTGTCGGACAGCCCGTGGTGCTTGTCCGGCAGAGGGCGCAGGGATTTGGTCAGCAGGCGCACGTTGGTCATTTCAACGTACAGGTCGCCCTTGCCAGAACGGGCCAAGGTGCCTTCGGCGGCAATGATGTCGCCCAGGTCCCAGGTTTTCACCGCGGCCAGGGTTTCTTCGGACAGGGTTTTACGGTTGACGTAAACCTGGATGCGCCCGGACATGTCCTGAATCACCATGAACGAGCCACGGTTGAGCATGAGACGACCGGCAACCTTGACCGGGATCGCAGCCTCTGCCAGCTCTTCCTTGGTCTTGTCCGCGTACTTCTTCTGCAAGTCTTCGCAGTAGGCGTCGCGGCGGAAGTCGTTGGGGAAGGCCTGGCCCTTGGCGCGCTCGGCAGCAAGCTTTTCCTTGCGCAGGGCGATCAGGGAGTTTTCTTCCTGTTGCAGGGCTTGCGGGTCGAGTTGTAGGTCGCTCATGTCTTTAAATATTCCATCAGGTTCGTTGCCCCGGCCTTCGGCCGGGGATCGCTGGCAAGCCAGCTCCTACAGGGATCGCGCTGTATCAGGCGATCCTGTATTGCACGTCTTACAGCCCTTGTTTCAGGCTCGCCACCAGGTATTCGTCGATGTCGCCGTCGAGCACCTTGTCGCAGTCGCTGCGTTCGATGTTGGTGCGCAGATCCTTGATCCGCGAGGCATCGAGCACGTACGAACGGATCTGGTGACCCCAGCCGATGTCCGACTTGGTGTCTTCCAGAGCCTGGGAGGCGGCGTTGCGTTTCTGCACTTCCTGCTCGTACAAGCGCGCCCGCAACATTTTCATCGCGGTGTCTTTGTTGGCGTGCTGGGAGCGTTCGTTCTGGCAGCTGACCACGGTGTTGGTCGGTACGTGAGTAATCCGTACGGCCGAGTCGGTGGTGTTTACGTGCTGACCACCGGCACCGGAGGAGCGGTAGGTGTCGATGCGCAGGTCCGACGGGTTGATGTCGATTTCGATGTTGTCATCGATTTCCGGCGACACGAACACGGCCGAGAACGAGGTGTGACGACGGTTGCCGGAGTCGAACGGGCTCTTGCGCACCAGACGGTGCACGCCGATTTCGGTACGCAGCCAGCCAAAGGCGTATTCACCCTTGATGTGCACGGTCGCACCTTTGATACCGGCGACTTCACCGGCCGACAATTCCATGATGGTCGCGTCGAAACCGCGTTTATCCGCCCAGCGCAGGTACATGCGCAGCAGGATGTTGGCCCAGTCCTGGGCCTCGGTACCGCCGGAGCCGGCCTGGATGTCCAGGTAGGCGTTGTTCTGGTCCATCTCGCCGCTGAACATGCGACGGAATTCGAGCTTCTCGAGGGCTTCGCGCAGGCGCTCCACTTCAAGGGCTACGTCGTCGACGGCGGCCTGGTCTTCTTCCTCGGCAGACATCAACAGCAGGTCCTTGGCATCAGCCAGACCGCTGGACATTTCGTCGAGGGTTTCTACGATCTGGGCCAGCGCAGAGCGCTCGCGACCCAGGTTCTGAGCGTACTCAGGGTTGTTCCAGACACTCGGATCTTCAAGCTCGCGATTGACTTCGGTCAGACGCTCATGCTTTTGATCGTAGTCAAAGATACCCCCGAATAGTTTCGGAGCGCTCGGACAGGTCCTTGATACTGTTAAGGATCGGGTTGATTTCCATGGCGGGCAGCACTCGTTGGCGAACTTTTGAAAGCCGGCGAGTATAACGTAATCACGCTGTCAAGGCAGCCCGCCTGGCGGCTTTAGGGGCGAATGGTTTACGGAATAACGCGGGGGGCCCGTAGCAGCTGCCGAGCCCGCGAGGCTGCGTTCGGCGGCGCAGCCGTCGTAAAGTCAGACAACGCGGTCATTCAGGCAAACCGCATACACAGGACTTGCGAGGACTTCGTCCTCGAACGCAGCCTCGCGGGCTCGGCAGCTGCTACAGCGCTACGGTCAGCGGGTTACTCAATTCCCACCTGATTGCGCCCATTGTTCTTCGCCAGGTACAGCCCCTTGTCCGCCGCCGAGATCAATTGCCGGCAGTCGCTGCCCGGCTGCGGGATCACGGTCGACAGGCCGATGCTGATGGTCAGGCACGAACCTTCGGTCGGGAAAATGTGCGGGATCTTCAACCCGACCACGGTCTGGCGCAGTTTTTCCGCCACCAGCCGCGCACCGCCCGGCGAGGTGTTGGGCAAGACCAGGACGAACTCTTCGCCGCCGTAACGGGCCGGCAGGTCCGATGGCCTGGCGCTGGCGTCGCGAATGGCCGTGGCGACTTTGCGCAGGGCTTCATCGCCTTCGAGGTGGCCAAAACTGTCGTTGTAGGACTTGAAATAGTCGACATCGATCATCAGCAACGACAATTGCGTCTGGTCACGCAACGAACGCCGCCACTCCAGTTCCAGGTATTCGTCGAAGTGCCGACGGTTCGACAGCCCGGTCAGGCCGTCGGAGTTCATCAAGCGTTGCAGCACCAGGTTGGTGTCGAGCAACTGTTGCTGGCTGACCCGCAACGCACGGTACGCCGCGTCACGCTGCAGCAGGGTCATGTAGGAGCGCGAGTGATAGCGGATGCGCGCCACCAGTTCGATGTTGTCCGGCAGCTTGACCAGGTAATCGTTGGCCCCGGCGGCAAACGCCGCGCTCTTGATCAGCGGGTCTTCCTTGGTCGACAGGACAATGATCGGAATATCCTTGGTCGCCGGGTGATTACGGTATTCGCGCACCAGGCTCAAGCCGTCGAGGCCGGGCATGACCAGGTCCTGAAGGATCACCGTCGGCTTGATGCGGATCGCCTGGGCGATGGCCTGGTGCGGGTCGGCGCAGAAGTGGAAGTCGATGTTCTCTTCGTTCGACAGACCACGGCGCACCGCCTCGCCGATCATCGCCTGATCGTCCACCAACAACACCATGGCGGCGTTTTCGTCGGTTTTGAAGTCGTCGAGCTGTAATTCATTCATGTGCGGTCACCTGAGTACTGCTTGGGCCACGATTGCTGCTAATGATAGTCATTTTTGGAAAATCTCCAGCAAACGTGGCGCTATCTTGTCCAGTGGGCGGATTTCCACGGCAGCGTCGATGGCTGCGGCCGCCTTGGGCATTCCGTACACGGCACTGCTGTTCTGGTCCTGAGCGATGGTCAGGTAGCCCTGTTGGCGCATGAGTTTAAGCCCCTGGGCGCCGTCACGCCCCATACCGGTCAGTAGAACGCCCACGGCATCACCGCTCCAGTAATTGGCCACACTCTCGAAAAACACATCGATCGAAGGCCGATAGATCTCGTTGACCGGTTCGGCGGTGTAGGCCAGCGTGCCGTTTTTCAGCAAGCGGATATGGTGATTGGTACCGGCCAGCAGGATCGTGCCGCTTTGTGGCGGTTCGCCTTCCTGGGCCAGGCGCACGTCCAGGCCGCTGGCGCTGGCCAGCCATTCGGCCATGCCGGCGGCGAACACCTGATCCACATGCTGGACCAGCACGATAGCCGCCGAAAAATCCCGGGGCAGGCCCTTGAGCAGCACTTCCAGCGCCGCCGGCCCGCCAGCGGATGAACCGATCGCCACCAGGCGCTGGCGCGAGGCCGAGTGGCGGTGCGGGCTCGGTGTCGATCGCTCCCGATTGCTGTGGTCACCGATCAACCAGCCAATATTGAGGATCTTGCGCAGCAGCGGCGCAGCGGCTTCCTGAGGGTTACCAGCGCCCAGCGCCGGGGTATCGACCACATCAAGCGCGCCGTAGCCCATGGCTTCGAACACCCGGTGCACGTTCTGCTGGCGGTCGACGGTGACGATGACGATCGCGCACGGGGTCTCGGCCATGATCCGCCGGGTCGCTTCCACGCCGTCCATCAATGGCATGATCAAATCCATCAGGATCAGATCCGGAGTGTATTCGGCGCAACGTTGCACCGCCTCCGCCCCGTTGCTGGCGACCCAGACCACCTCGTGCGCCGGTTCGAACGCCAGGGCGCGGCGCAAAGCCTCTACCGCCATGGGCATGTCGTTGACGATGGCGATTTTCATGTGCGCGCCCCTCCAATGAGCTCAACGACCGCATCCAGTAAGGCGTCATCATGAAAACTGGCCTTGGCTAGATAATAGTCGGCGCCGGCGTCCAGTCCACGGCGACGGTCTTCTTCGCGGTCCTTGTAGGACACCACCATCACCGGCAGCGACTGCAGGCGATTGTCGCGACGCAATAAAGACACCAGCTCGATGCCGTCCATGCGCGGCATGTCGATGTCGGTGATCAGCAGATCGAAATCCTCCGAACGCAGGGCATTCCAGCCATCCATACCGTCCACCGCCACGGCGACGTCGTAGCCGCGATTGAGCAGCAACTTGCGCTGCAACTCACGAACGGTCAGCGAATCGTCCACCACCAGAATCCGTTTACGCGCGGCTTCAACAGCCTGATTGGCGTGCCGGGCAATGCGCTCCAGACGCCCGGTATTGAGCAGTTTGTCCACCGAACGCAGCATGTCTTCGACGTCGACGATCAGCACCACCGAGCCGTCGTCGAGCAAAGCCCCGGCGGAAATGTCCTGTACCTTGCCCAGACGCTCGTCCAGCGGCAGCACCACCAGCGTCCGCTCGCCGATAAACCGCTCGACCGCCACCCCGTAGATCGCCTCGCGCTCGCGGATGACCACGACTTTGAGGGTCTGCGCGCTGTTCTGGCTCGCCGGCCGATGCAATAGCTGACTGGCGGCGACCAGCCCGACATGCCGGCCTTCGTACCAAAAGTGCTGCCGGCCTTCGACCTGCACGATGTCTTCCGGCTCCAGGTCGCACATGCGCTCGATGTGCGCCAGCGGGAAGGCATACGCCTCGTCACCGACTTCCACCACCAGGCTGCGCACTACCGACAGCGTCTGCGGCACTTCAAGATGGAAACGACTGCCCGCGCCCGCCGTCTGCTCCAGCACCACGGCGCCGCGCAACTGCCGGACCATGTGCTGAACCGCATCCAGCCCGACGCCGCGCCCGGAGACTTCGGTGACCGTGTCGCGCAGGCTGAAACCCGGCAGAAACAGGAACGTCAGCAGCTCTTCTTCGCTCAACTGCGCGGCAGTCTCGGCTGGGGATAACTGCCGCTCGACGATCGTGCGGCGGACCTTTTCCAGGTCGACGCCATTGCCATCATCGCTCAGTTCCAGCACCAGCAGACCGGCCTGATGGGAGGCTCGCAAACGGATCACGCCTTCCTCCGGTTTGCCGGCCAAGCGCCGCTGTTCCGGGGTTTCGATACCGTGATCCACCGCATTGCGCAGCAGGTGCGTCAGCGGCGCTTCGAGTTTTTCCAGTACGTCGCGGTCGACTTGAGTCTTGTCGCCCTCGATCTCCAGCCGCACCTGTTTGCCAAGGTTGCGCCCAAGATCGCGGACCATGCGTACTTGACCGCTCAGCACGTCGGCGAACGGCCGCATGCGACAGGCCAGCGCGGTGTCATACAACACCTGTGCGCGCTGGCTGGCGTGCCAGGCGAACTCGTCCAGTTCGGCGTTTTTTTCCACCAGCAATTGCTGGGACTCGGCCAGCAATCGGCGGGCGTCACCCAAGGCTTCCTGGGCTTCGAGGCTCAAGGCATGGTCCTTGAGATGAACGTTGAGGCTTTCCAGCGCCCGCAGGCCATTGCTCTGCATGCGTTTAAGGCGCTGCATGGTGGCCAGGTGCGGCTTGAGGCGCTGGGTTTCCACCAGGGATTTACTCGACAGGTCGAGCAGGCTGTTCAAGCGCTCGGCCGTGACGCGCAATACACGCTCGCCAGTGTCGGTGGCGCGCCTGGTCTTGGACGCAGGCTCGGCGGGCTCTGCCTGGGGTGTTTCAACGAGTGTGTCGACGGGTGTTTCGGCAGCACGACCGGGCGGCTCGACCCTGGGTGTCGGCGGTTCGAGCTGAGGTTCTGCCATCGGCAGCGCGATGGGGGCAACCGTCGCCATGTGTTCAAGCAGCCGTCCCATCAAGACGACATAAGCGTCGATATCCGCAGGCGCCGGAGCATTGTTCGGCGTCGCAATCCGCATCAGCAGATCGGTGCCCTGCAACAGCGCATCAATGTGTTCGGGTCGCAGGTACAGGCGCCCTTCCTGGGCGCTGACCAGGTAATCCTCCATCACATGGGCAACACTGACCCCGGCATCGACGCCGACAATTCGCGCCGCGCCCTTGAGCGAATGGGCCGCGCGCATGCACGACTCGAGATAATCGGCCTGGGTCGGATCGCGCTCCAGCGCCAGCAGACCGGCGCTCAGCACCAGGGTCTGGGCCTCGGCTTCCAGGCTGAACAGCTCCAGCAAGGAGGCGTCACGCATTTGGTCGGGGGTCATGTGAGGCTCCGGGTCACGGCAGACAGCAGCTGCTCTTCATCCAGCCAACGCAGGCTGCGACCTTTGAATGGCAAGACTCCGCGGGTGTATTTGGCGCTGGCCTGGGTGCCGGACTGGGACGCGGCATCGAGAATGCGCTCGTCGATGGCGTGAATCCCGTCCACTTCGTCCACCGGCACCACTACCGGCCCGCCGTGGGCGGCGATGATCAGCATCCGCGGCGTTACCCGCGCACCAGGCGCCACGCCACTGGTGTCGTCGAGCCCCAACAGCTCCACCAAAGACAGGCACGCCACCAAGGCACCGCGCACATTCGCCACGCCGAGCAATGCCCGGGAACGCTGGTGCGGCAAGGAATGGATCGCTTGCAGCGGCGCCACTTCGACCAGGCTGCGAGTGGCCAGGCCCAGCCACTCTTCGCCGAGGCGAAACATCAGTAGCGAGCGGGTTTTCACCTCACTCTCGGCCACCGTGGAGATTTGCCCACGGTCGCCCTGCGACAAGGCGTAACGGTCGAGCAAGCGCGTGGCGGCAGCCGAATACACCGCGCAATTGCGGCAATGAATGTGCTCGCTCAGCAGCGGGCAGGACTGGTCGCCGTGGATACCGATGCGGTTCCAGCAGTCGTCGATGGCCTGGGCATCTTCATGGGTGACGCTCAAGGTGTCGGAGGCGTTCATCGTTTACGCTCACTGTCAGCGGCGCGCTCGCTGCGGGCGGCGCGGGCCTGCAATCGTCTGGCACCCGCCGTGTCGCCCTGGGATTGCAGCAAGGCCGCCAGGTGCATCAACGCGTCGGGGTGTTGCGGTTCGAGGTACAACGCCTTGCGATAAAACCCCTGGGCCTCCAGGGCACTGCCGGCGACATCGCTGAGCAGCCCCAGCCAATAGAACACTTGGGCCACCGGTTCGTGACTGCGCAAATAACTTTCGCACGCGGCGCGGGCCTCGGCACTTTTGCCTTCATTGGCCAGCGCGGCGATATTCGCCAACAGCGTGGCGGCGTCCGAAGAAGTGGCCGAAGGGATGGCGGCAGCCCGAGGCATCGGCACGACCGTCGCAAAAGGCCGACTGCGCACAGGCGGCGGAGTCATGCTGCGCAACGGTTGCTGCACGGGCAGCGACATCGGCGCGAAGGTCGCAAGCGGCTCGAGCGCGCTCTGGCGACTGAAGGCAAACGACTGCGGGATACCGATCGAGCGCATGCCGAAACGGCCGAGCAGACTGCCCTCGGCCGGGCCGATAAACAGCACGCCGTCGACGTGAGTCAGGCGCTTGAGCACTTCGAACACTTGCTGCTGGGTCGGCTGGTCGAAATAAATCAGCAGGTTGCGACAGAACACGAAGTCATAGGGCGGCTCGTTGACCAGCAAGGTCGGATCCAGCAGGTTACCGACCTGTAGACGCACCTGTTCGAGCACGCGCCCGTTGAGGCGATAGTTATCGTGTTCAGCGGTGAAATGGCGCTCGCGAAACTCGATGTCCTGGCCACGAAACGAATTCTTGCCGTACAGCGCGAGCCTGGCCTTTTCCACCGACAGCGGGCTGACGTCCATGCCGTCGACCTTGAACTGGTGCGGCGCCAGCCCGGCATCAAGCAATGCCATGGCGATCGAGTACGGTTCTTCGCCGGTAGAACACGGCAAGCTGAGAATCCGCAGGGCGCGCATGTTGTTGATCGCTGCCAGCCGCTTGGCCGCCAGCTTCGCCAGCGTGGCGAAGGATTCCGGGTAACGGAAGAACCAGGTTTCGGGGACGATCACCGCTTCGATCAGCGCCTGCTGTTCGTCGCGCGAGCCCGACAATGTGTGCCAGTACTCATCGGCCGTCCGCGCCCGAACCGCCGTGATGCGCTGGCGCACCGCGCGCTCGATGAGCGCCGGGCCGACCGAGCCGACATCCAGGCCGATACGCTCCTTGAGGAAATCGAAAAACCGTTGATCGCTGCTCATCCCTGCTCCTCAAACTGCGCCAGGTCCAGCGGCGGCGAGGGAAACAATAAGGCGCGAACCTGTGCATCCAGTAAATCGGCAACCCGCACCCATTGCAGCAGCCCCTGGGCATCTTCGCGCACCGGGCCGAGGTACGGCGCCTGGCGATTGTCCAGGCCATAAGGCTGAAAGTCCGCCGGGTTGCAGCGCAACGTGTCGGTGACCTGCTCCAGAATCAGCCCGAGCAATTGCGCAGGCCTCGCCTCATCCGGCCGATAGTGCACCAACACCAGCCGCGTGCTGGTGCGGGCCTGGGCCGGTTGGCCAAACGTCAGCGCGCTGAGGTCGATCACCGGCACCACCGCGCCACGATAGGCGAACACCCCCGCCACCCAGTCCGGCGCCCGGGGAATGGGCTTCAACGGCAGTTGCGGCAGTACTTCAGCCACCTCAATGGCCTGCAAGGCGTAGCGCTCATTGCCGATGCGGAACACCAGAAACAACGACTGCTTCGTCGGCATCGCCACGCCGCGCCTGGCCGTAAGTTCGCTCATCAGACTTTGAATCGCGAGACACCGCCACGCAGCCCCACGGCCACCTGGCTCAGTTCGTCGATGGCGAAACTGGCCTGGCGCAAGGACTCAACCGTCTGGCTGCTGGCATCGCCCAACTGCACCAGCGCGTGGTTGATCTGCTCGGCGCCGGTGGCCTGAGCCTGCATGCCTTCGTTGACCATCAACACCCGCGGCGCCAGCGCCTGAACCTGATGAATGATCTGCGACAGCTGCTCGCCCACCTGCTGCACCTCGGACATGCCGCGGCGCACTTCCTCAGAGAACTTGTCCATGCCCATGACCCCGGCCGACACCGCCGACTGGATCTCGCGCACCATCTGCTCGATGTCGTAGGTGGCCACGGCGGTCTGGTCTGCCAGACGTCGCACTTCGGTGGCGACCACGGCAAACCCGCGACCATACTCGCCGGCCTTCTCGGCTTCGATCGCGGCGTTCAGGGACAACAGGTTGGTCTGGTCGGCGACTTTGACGATGGTCACCACCACCTGGTTGATGTTGCCGGCCTTCTCATTGAGGATCGCCAGTTTGGCATTCACCAGATCTGCCGCGCCCATCACCGAGTGCATGGTGTCTTCCATGCGCGCCAAGCCTTGCTGACCAGAACCGGCCAGCACCGAAGCCTGGTCGGCGGCGGTGGAGACTTCGGTCATGGTACGCACCAGGTCGCGCGAGGTGGCGGCAATTTCACGGGACGTCGCACCGATTTCGGTGGTGGTGGCCGCGGTTTCGGTGGCGGTGGCCTGTTGCTGTTTGGAGGTCGCGGCGATTTCCGTGACCGACGTGGTGACCTGCACCGAGGAGCGCTGGGCCTGGGACACCAACGAGGTGAGTTCGGTCATCATGTCGTTGAAGCCGGTTTCCACCGCGCCGAACTCGTCCTTGCGATCAAGATTCAGGCGACTGCTGAGATCGCCAGTGCGCATGACTTCGAGGATATCCACAATGCGATTCATCGGTGCCATGATCGCGCGCATCAGCAGCAGGCCGCAGAGGCCGGCGACGATGATTGCCACCAGCAAAGAGACGCCCATGCTGATTTTGGCGGCCGTCACCGCGTCACTGATGGCCAGCGTGGATTGTTCAGCCAGAGCGTGATTATTTTCAAGAAGGCTGTTCAATTGCTTGCGCCCATTGACCCAGGCCGGCGTCAGTTTTTGCTCCAGGGCAAGAACCGCCTGGTCGTACTCTTTGCGCTGATAGAGATCGAGAACGTTGGTCATTTCTTTGTTGTAGAGCTGATGACGCACTTCGAACTCGTCGAACAGGACCTGGTCGTCCTTCGTGAAAATGGTTTTGCGGTAGTTGGCTATTTGCTCGTTCAAGCGCTCTTCGAAGCTTTTGTACATGGTCTGGTCGGCGACGGTCATTTCGCGATGCCCGGAAAGGCCGACAAGCTGTTGGGTGAGGTTAAAACTGTCGACCCACGCACCGCGGATCATCGAACTGAAATACACCCCCGGGACCGCATCGGTGCGGACCGATTCTGCGCCGGCGTCGATCTTCATCAGCCGAGAAAAAGACACCACAACCATCAGCAGCATGATTGCGATAATTACCGCAAAGCTCGCCAAAATGCGTTGGCGCAACGTCCAGTTCTTCACAGTCAGTCCTCGGTGCGGATCAAATTGCGGGGGAGTATAGCTGAGGGCGATGTTTCATTTATAAGACGCTGAGCATCGTTTCTCATCCCGCCAATAAAAAGCACGGATTCGGCAGAAACATCACATCCCGCATTGGAAATTTGTCGACCGTGACATCGGGCACTAGTCTGGATAAACCCATGACACAGCCCGGCCTCAGTCAGCCTCCCACAAAGCGCACTACGCTAATAACAAGCCACTCATGGCGAACTACCCCGTTCAACGCTGTCCCGACCCTAATTAAAGAAGAGGGAAACCCCATGTTCGAACACAAGACCGCACTGCTCAGTGCAATCGCCACGGCGCTTCTGGCCAGCGCCAGCCTGCAGGCCGCCGAACCGCTGAAAGCCGTCGGTGCCGGCGAAGGTCAGCTGGATATTGTTGCCTGGCCCGGCTATATCGAACGGGGCGAAAGCGACAAGGCCTACGACTGGGTCAGCGCTTTCGAGAAGGAAACCGGCTGCAAGGTCAACGTCAAGACGGCCGGCACGTCCGATGAAATGGTCAGCCTGATGGCCAAGGGCGGTTACGACCTGGTGACGGCGTCCGGCGATGCCTCCCTGCGCTTGATCGCCGGCAAGCGCGTCCAGCCGATCAACACCGCATTGATCCCCAACTGGAAGAATCTCGATCCGCGCCTGAAGGATGGGCCGTGGTACGTGGTCGACAAGCAAACCTATGGCACCCCGTACCAATGGGGGCCGAATGTGCTCATGTACAACACCAACGTGTTCAAACAGCCGCCGACCAGTTGGAGCGTGATACTCGAAGAGCAGAAACTGCCCGACGGCAAATCCAACAAAGGCCGCGTGCAGGCGTATGACGGCCCGATCTACATCGCGGACGCGGCGCTGTACCTGAAAACCGCCAAGCCGGAACTGGGCATCAAAGACCCTTACCTGCTCGACGAAAAACAGTACAAGGCCGTTCTCGACCTGCTGCGCGCCCAGCAAAAGTTGATTCACCGCTACTGGCACGACACCACCGTGCAGATGAGTGATTTCAAGAACGAAGGCGTGGTGGCCTCCAGTTCCTGGCCGTATCAGGTCAACGGCCTGATGAACGAGAAACAGCCAGTCGCCTCGACCATCCCCAAAGAAGGCGCCACCGGGTGGGCCGACACCACCATGATGCACGCCGAAGCCAAGCACCCGAACTGTGCCTATAAGTGGATGGACTGGTCGCTGACGCCGAAGGTCCAGGGCGATGTGTCCGCCTGGTTCGGCTCGCTGCCGGCGGTTCCGGCGGCGTGCAAGGCAAGCGAACTGTTGGGGGCCGAGGGGTGCAAGACCAACGGTTTCGACCAGTTTGACAAGATCGCCTTCTGGAAAACCCCGCAGGCTGAGGGTGGCAAGTACGTACCTTATAGCCGTTGGACCCAGGACTACATCGCAATTATGGGAGGCAGGTAATACACCGCCTCTTGTGGCGAGGGAACTTTGTGGCGAGGGGGCTTGCCCCCGTTGGGTGGCGAAGCCGCCCTGGAACCAGTCACCGCGGTCTAGCAGATAAACCGCGCTCTCCTTTTCAGGGCTGCTACGCAGCCCAATGGGGCGGTGCGGCGGTCCGACAAGCCCCCTCGCCACAGTGAGCATTCCAGCTAAAAAAGCACACCGATTCAGCTTTTTCAGAAGTCCAGGCAGGGGCCGCTGTGATGGGCCCCGCTTTTTGGGAGCACTGTATCCATGACGCTTGCAGTCCAGTTCACCAACGTATCCCGTCAGTTCGGTGAGGTGAAGGCCGTTGACCGGGTTTCCATCGACATCCAGGACGGCGAGTTCTTTTCCCTGCTGGGCCCTTCTGGCTCGGGTAAAACCACCTGCCTGCGCCTGATCGCCGGTTTCGAACAGCCGAGCACCGGCTCCATCCGCATCCATGGCTTGGAGGCCGCCGGGCTGCCGCCGTATCAGCGCGACGTGAATACCGTGTTCCAGGATTACGCGCTGTTCCCGCACATGAACGTACTCGACAACGTCGCCTACGGTTTGAAAGTCAAAGGCGTCGGCAAGACCGAACGCCACAAACGTGCCGAAGAAGCCCTCGACATGGTCGCCCTCAACGGCTACGGCGAGCGCAAACCGGTGCAGCTGTCGGGCGGCCAACGCCAGCGTGTGGCCCTGGCTCGCGCGTTGGTCAATCGCCCTCGCGTGTTGTTGCTCGACGAACCCTTGGGCGCCCTCGACCTGAAGCTGCGCGAGCAAATGCAAGGCGAACTGAAGAAGCTGCAACGTCAGCTCGGCATCACCTTTATCTTCGTCACCCACGACCAGACCGAAGCGTTGTCGATGTCCGACCGCGTGGCGGTGTTCAACAAGGGGCGTATCGAACAGGTCGACACGCCACGCCACCTCTATATGAAACCGACAACCACCTTCGTCGCCGAATTCGTCGGCACGTCCAATGTGATACGCGGTGATCTGGCCCGGCAGTTGAGCGGCAATCCTCAGCCGTTTTCGATCCGCCCGGAACACGTGCGTTTCGCCGAAGGGCCGCTGGCCAGCCATGAAATAGAAGTCAGCGGCCTGCTCCACGACATCCAGTACCAGGGCAGCGCCACCCGCTATGAACTGAAACTGGAAAACGGCCAGACCCTGAACATCAGCCAGGCCAACGTCCAGTGGCTGGACGTCAGTGCGCAACATCAGCCCGGGCAACGCGTCAGCGCTCGCTGGGCGCGCGAGGCGATGATTGCGCTGCACGACAATGTTGTAGGCGGGGTATGAGATGGACAGCGTGATCTCTCGCACCCCGGCCAACGGCTCGCCGCTGCGCCGGTTTTCCAACCTGCTGTACCGGCGGCCGAACCTGTATCTGTCGCTGCTGCTGGTGCCGCCGTTGCTGTGGTTTGGCGCCATCTACCTCGGCTCGCTGCTGACCCTGCTGTGGCAAGGCTTCTACACCTTCGATGACTTCACCATGACGGTCACCCCCGACCTGACCCTGGCGAACTTCGCAGCGCTGTTCCAGCCATCTAACTTCGACATCATCCTGCGCACCCTGAGCATGGCCATCGTCGTGTCGATCGCCAGTGCAATCGTGGCCTTCCCGATCGCCTACTACATGGCGCGCTACACCAGCGGCAACACCAAGGCGTTTTTCTACATCGCGGTGATGATGCCGATGTGGGCCAGTTACATCGTCAAGGCTTATGCCTGGACCTTGCTGCTGGCCAAGGGCGGCGTGGCCCAGTGGTTCGTTCAGTACCTGAACCTGGAGCCGGTGTTGCAGTTCGTACTCGGGATGCCGGGAGTGGGTGGCAGCACCCTGTCGACCTCGCACCTGGGGCGGTTCATGGTGTTTGTCTATATTTGGCTGCCGTTCATGATCCTGCCGATCCAGGCGTCACTGGAACGCCTGCCGCCGTCCTTGCTGCAAGCTTCGGCGGACCTGGGCGCCAAGCCGCGTCAGACCTTCATGCAAGTGATTCTGCCGCTGTCGATTCCGGGGATCGCGGCCGGTTCGATTTTCACGTTTTCACTGACGCTGGGCGATTTCATCGTGCCGCAACTGGTGGGCCCGCCGGGCTACTTCGTCGGCAGCATGGTCTACGCCCAGCAAGGGGCGATCGGCAACATGCCGATGGCGGCGGCCTTCACGCTGGTGCCGATCGTGCTGATCGCCATTTACCTGTCCATCGTCAAACGCCTGGGGGCCTTCGATGCGCTCTGACGCTTCTTCTCAAGACCGGGCGTCCCTGGGCCTGCGCATCGCCGCCTGGGGCGGGTTGCTGTTCTTGCACTTCCCGATCCTGATCATCTTCCTCTATGCCTTCAACACCGAAGACGCGGCGTTCAGCTTTCCGCCCAAGGGCTTCACCCTGAAGTGGATCGCCGTGGCGTTCTCGCGGCCCGACGTACTGGAGGCGATCAAGCTGTCGCTGCAGATCGCCGCCATCGCCACGCTGATTGCGTTGATCCTCGGCACCCTCGCCTCGGCGGCGTTGTACCGGCGGGACTTCTTCGGCAAGCAAGGCATCTCGCTGATGCTGATCCTGCCGATCGCATTGCCGGGGATCATCACCGGGATCGCGCTGCTGGCGACCTTCAAGACGCTGGGGATCGAGCCGGGGGTATTCACCATCGTGATCGGTCACGCGACCTTCTGCGTAGTGATCGTCTACAACAACGTCATCGCCCGATTGCGCCGCACGTCCTACAGTTTGATCGAAGCCTCGATGGACCTCGGCGCCGACGGCTGGCAGACCTTCCGCTACATCGTCCTGCCGAACCTCGGCTCGGCGTTGCTGGCTGGCGGCATGCTGGCGTTTGCCCTGTCGTTCGACGAAATCATCGTCACCACCTTCACCGCCGGCCACGAACGCACCTTGCCGCTGTGGCTGCTCAACCAGCTCAGCCGCCCACGGGACGTGCCGGTGACCAACGTCGTGGCGATGCTGGTCATGATGGTGACCATGTTGCCGATTCTCGGCGCGTATTACCTGACCCGTGGTGGGGAGAGTGTCGCCGGTAGCGGCGGAAAATAACTGACCACTGGAAACCGGATCCTGTGGGAGCAGGGGCCAGTTCCCACAAAAAGAAAACAACAGCTTCGGAGGATAAAGCCATGCAAACCAAACTCTTGATCAATGGCCAACTGGTCGCTGGGGACGGCCCCGCCCAAGCCGTGTTCAACCCGGCCCTCGGTCGTGTACTGGTGGAAATCAACGAAGCCAGCGAAGCCCAGGTCGACGCCGCCGTGCGCGCCGCCGATAGCGCCTTTGAAGGCTGGTCGCAAACCACACCGAAAGAACGCTCGCTGTTGCTGCTCAAACTCGCCGACATCATCGAAGCCCATGGCGAAGAGCTGGCCAAACTGGAGTCGGACAACTGCGGCAAACCCTACAGCGCCGCGCTGAACGACGAGATCCCGGCGATTGCCGACGTGTTCCGATTCTTCGCCGGGGCCAGCCGTTGCATGGGTGGCGCGCTGGGGGGTGAATACTTGCACGGCCACACCTCGATGATCCGCCGCGACCCAGTGGGCGTGATTGCCTCCATCGCGCCATGGAACTACCCGCTGATGATGCTCGCCTGGAAAGTCGCCCCGGCCCTGGCCGCCGGTAATACCGTGGTGCTCAAGCCGTCGGAACAAACCCCGCTGACCGCCCTGCGCCTGGCAGAACTGGCGTCGGAGATTTTCCCGGCGGGTGTGCTTAACCTGGTGTTCGGTCGTGGTCCTACCGTTGGCACCCCACTGGTCACCCACCCGAAAGTGCGCATGGTGTCGCTGACCGGTTCCATCGCTACCGGCTCGAATATCATTTCCAGCACCGCCGGCAGCGTCAAACGCATGCACATGGAACTGGGCGGCAAGGCGCCGGTGATCATCTTCGACGATGCCGACATCGACGCCGCCGTGGAAGGTATTCGCACCTTCGGTTTCTACAACGCCGGCCAGGACTGCACTGCCGCTTGCCGCATCTACGCTCAGGCAGGCATCTACGACACCTTCGTCGAGAAGCTCGGCGCCGCGGTCAGCAGCCTCAAGTACGGCTTGCAGGATGATCCATCGACGGAGCTTGGCCCATTGATCAGCGCGCAACATCGTGACCGCGTGACCGGGTTTGTCGAGCGGGCCATGGCGCAACCGCACATTCGCTTGATCACCGGCGGCAAGCCAGTGGAGGGCAATGGCTTCTTCTTTGAACCGACGGTGCTGGCCGACGCACAACAGGACGACGAGATCGTGCGCCGCGAAGTATTCGGGCCGGTGGTATCGGTGACCCGATTCACCGATGAAGCGCAGGCCCTGGCCTGGGCCAACGACTCGGAGTACGGCCTGGCATCGTCAGTCTGGACCGCAGATGTCGGCCGCGCCCATCGCCTGTCTGCACGCCTGCAGTACGGCTGCACCTGGGTGAACACCCACTTCATGCTGGTCAGCGAAATGCCGCACGGTGGTCAGAAACTGTCCGGTTATGGCAAGGACATGTCCATGTATGGGTTGGAGGATTACACGGTTGTGCGGCATGTGATGTTCAAGCATTGAAAGCTTCACGGGCAAGCCTCGCTCCTACAAGGACACGGTAAGGGCACGGTGTAATATATATCGGAGCGAGTCTTGCCATTGCGAACTCGGATGCGGCGTGGAGCGTTTAAGAGCATCAACCCTCGACAGGCAACGGTAGGGAGTTGCTTTGATTTCGAGTTATAACAAATATTAGTAATTACTATAAATTTTGTTCCATTCGATACCTCGTTTGCTCCAGTGCTCCTGAATAGACTGGGTGAAATCTGGGCGGACGAGTTTTGCTCGTTGTACAAGCCAATCATCATTTTCTTTACGAAGAATCACTCCTTCCATATTACCGACCCGATAGACACTGGATTTCCCTGAAACGATTTTCTTTAACTCTTCAAGATTGAATTTACCTTGCGAAACGCGGGGAACTGCAGACAAACCAATTTCGGAAAGAAGAGCATCTCTTCGGCTAGCAGACAAGAACATTTTTTTGTGCTTGTCGTAAACATCAAATCCAAGAAAATAATCTGGCAGACTGGTATATTCTAATGAGTGACGAGCAGCGCACCACTCACCAAAAAGTATCATCGATTCATCTAAGGCATCGAAAATAGAGTTTTCATGAAGCATTTGCCACGACTTCAATTTTTCAAACTGCCCAGTAAATGGTGAAGACAAATAACTCCCTCTATTTTGAAATCGTATCCCTCCGTCAGGCCCGATAGAGACCCCTAAATTGGCACCATCCAATTTCTCCTCTACCAAAATCGGCATCGAAAGAAATTTCTCAACCTCTTCTTTAACTAATACTTTGTCATCTCGGGGACTGCCCTCTCCTAGCCATGCAAGATGCGGAGTATGAGGAAATCGATAAAAATCACTCATGAACTTTTGGCTGCGGTTTATGAGGGAATTTTTTTTCGTAGAAACGTAGCACATCAGTCCGACAGATAAAACTGACTTGAATTCCAGCCTGCTCTAAGTCTCCATACCAGTCTAACCATTTGCAGTCAGCTGCTTGTAAAATCGGAGGCTTTTTTGGGTGTGCGTTTGCGACAGCAGCAAATTTACGGTCTGGCGCATCAAAAACATCCTCCAAGGCAGGCACAGGGAATTCACAATACTTATTATCCTCATACTCAGTTAGAGCAACTTGATGACAGTGCTTGATGTTTGCATTATTTTGCAGAAGCCACTTCAAAAAAACATCTCCTGGCCCCTTACCTTTTTTGCTGTTTGTTTTATTTTGGTATTCACTGAGAATTCGATAGCAGTCATCAATAACTACTATTCCGCCGATCTTTAATTCATGCAGCTCAGAAATACAACTGGCCACACACTCATCGGAGAGGTCAGCATGGGCTCTATTTGCGGCAAGGATTACGTTAGTATCCACGATGCAGAGCTTCATTTGCGCGAATCCGAGCGCTTGCGTTCAATGGCTGCGAGCGTACGAGCTGTAAGATCCGCCATCTCGTCTCCAAAAAAATCCTCTGGCCAATTTTCAATTTCGCCATATATATTCAGAGTAAGCGGCTCTAGTTCAGCCTCGCCATCAACACTATTCCTCTTACAGAAGTAAATAGCCACTTCCTTTGGATCAAGTACTCCCTCCGCAATCCTGCGCTGCAATCGATTTAGAAAGTGCTCGGAATGGCTTTCTATAATCAGCTGAATATTGCGATCCTTACCGTTTTCTTTTGATTGCACTGAGGAGATAAAAACATCGGCGAGTTCTGCTTGCACCTGAGGGTGAAGATGTATTTCTGGTTGTTCCATCCAGACTGTAGAGTTAGGCGGACAATAAAAAGCTTGCACGAGCGCTGGTAACATCTGAGAAACACCGAACCCGACATCAGTAATCTTTACTTCGCTTGAATTAGCATGCGTCTTAACTAAAACCTCATACTCCTTACGCCCTGCTGCGACGGGCTTTACCTCAAAACTTTCAATCACTCCTAGCTGTTTTAGCCACTGCGCTATAAAAGTCTCGAAGGGATACTGTCGCTTTTTTGGTCCACGGTTTAATGTTCTGGCTTGGGCTGTTGCCGCCAAAACCGAAGCAATTGTAAACTCACCTTTTTGACCAACACTTTCTGGAGTGTCGCCAGACCATTGGTATATACGTTTAGGGTGATCTCTCAGCGGCCCTAAATAGTACAGTCGTCCCAGCGCTGCTTCAGTTTCGAGCGCGAAGTCTGCTAAAAAGTCTGAATTTTGAAAGCGGGCTCTGCTTTGATCGGAAATACGATAAAATTTATCCGGATCTTCGAGCGGCCAGACACGCCCACTACTTCTTAGAAGTTTATAGTTATCAGAGGTCGTTAGATTTAATTTATCCCCATCTCGTTTGAATTGGGCGGACAAACTAGGGACCCCTTGATTGGATAGCTGATAAGTTAGCTCTTCAATATGAGGCTGCTCACTTCTCCGCTGAGCTCGCATGGATGTACTCAGCGTTAACTCATTGCCAAAATATCGCGTTGTTGAAACTGGATCCTTGACTTCTAATCTATAAGGCACGCTCCAACTCAGATCAAAGGCCAGCGCTCGATCCAACTGGTGCTGATAGAGACACTCTTTAAACGTCCCTAAATCGATTAAAGAATTGTCATCCCCTAAATGCAATGCCCTTTTTCGGTCCGCAGATAGTGCTGTTTGCTTTAGAGCCAACAGCAAGTGGCCTAAGCTACTTTTACCGGCACTATTGGCTCCAAAAATCACTGTCAGAGGAGCTAATCGTATCTCTCCTGTATCTCGCCAAGCTTTAAAGTTTTGTATACGCAAAGACGTCAGCATGATTCATCCCTTGAGCGCGGATCCCAACGGGGCCTATTTAAGGCGAAAATTCTGCTTCCAGACCTAGGATTTAGGTCAGGCAGCATTTCACATAGCTTACATCATGAGAGCTTTAGCGGTGTTAGCTCGAACGACGTAGAAATTTCTCTCAAAGGCCTATTCAACGATTAGAAAACCCGAGACCAAGGTAGCACTGCCGCCCCAGTTTGCGGGTCAGAAATCGACTTTCAAGTAAATCCGTGTAAACACAAAGCTGAAGTCAACGTGAGCCTTCCGGATAAGCTCTGATTTCCCCGATGCGTTCAGCCCGTCAATCTCAGCCACCTTAGGTAAATTCAGCCTATTCTCCAGTTATGGCAGCTTAAATACGTTATGTTTTTTCTCAGCCGCGGCGTCGCAGCCATAGACAGAATTTGCTTCTCAAGGAAGGAGCGATATTGGAAGCCGAAAATTCGATCAACATGTAACGGACCTGCTGTACATTCCTGAAAGCGCGAAAAATATAGGAAAACCCATCCATTCGGAGCCGCTTCTCCGTACCTCATGCAAAAACAGGCAATTCCTACAGATCAAGCCTTCCGACAAAGACACCGATTCCTACAACAAGCGGCGCCAGAGTAGACTTGGCGCCACGAGCGCCTTGCAGATAGGCTTCACCCCGTCGCTGCAGTATCAGCGACCCGGGGTCGAAGCCGGTACATCATCAACATGGCGCATCCGCGCTCCCATATAAGCTGAGGCATTTTTTGCCTATCAATCACGCTTTATGGTGGGCCGTGTGGCGCGGGCCTCTTGGCTTCCATGTTGATCGAGAACCCGACTTCGAACGCCGCACGGTCCGCCACCCAAATCTGTCGAAGGATTAGTGGCGGCTCCCTTTTCAACATGGAGTCGAAAAAATGCTTAGGCACATCCCAAACTCATCTGAAGTCTTCGTAACAAAATACTGTCCCGCTAACACAGGAGGCAGGCCATGACCCATCCTCATTTCATCCCTACCGTCTTCACCCGCCACAACCGCTTCCTCCATGCCATCATGCAAGCCAACCAAGCCTGGTTCTGCGTTCAGGATTTAGGTCGCTTGATGGGTCGACCGCTGGACCAACGACTCACCCTGAAGCTCGACCCTGATCAACGCCAATATGTCTGGTTGCTGAAGAATGGCAAAACGGTCGAATCACTGATGGTCAGTGAATCAGGGATGTACGCCCTGCTCGTTCACCATTTCGTCCCGGAAAATCGAAACCTGCGTCAATGGCTGAGCAATGAGGTCATGCCAATGCTGCGTGATTCGAATGCGGCGTCGTTGGAGAACATTCCAAGTCTGAGTTCGTTGCAGTGGGCCGGAATCTCGGTGCCGCTGCTGCGTTGGCAGCATCAGTCCTGGATCAAATGGCGCGACATGCCTGATCTGATGCAAGCACAACGACCATTCACGATTGGTAGCCGATGATCTGATGCACAAAGGGACGGACTTTTGAGTCCGTCCCTTTGGTTTTCCAGCATTACTCCCCACCTTCAAAACCGCGAAACACTCCTCATCGCATCCACCAGATAGCGCATCGCAATCCGGTCACTCTCCGACAGCTCGCGATAGCGCTCCACCAACTTCAACTCCTCCGAACTGAGCCGACGCCTTCGCCGCCCGGTGGCCAGGCAGGGAAAGAGTCCTAACATTTCAGTGATGCCTTGTACTTTCGACATGGACGATGTCCTTCTAAACGTCAGAGAAAACTGCAAAACCGCATCGCCCTATCACTTTCAGCGGTCGTCTTGTGTGCACTGAACCCACCGGCCTGAAGGGCCGAAACCGGTCATGTCCATAGAATAGAAATTAAATCGGCACTGAGAAGTGGTTTTTAGAGTAATTAGTCGAAAAAAGCAGATATGCCCTATAAATCAGAAAGCGCTGTGAGAAACGTTACCTGACATGTCTTGTTTCATTGCCACTCTGTCGCGGTGCTATCAATCATTTTTGCTCTGCAACTGAACGGTTTAAGCTTATTGGCATCTGCTCTAAAGTCCGTTGCGTTTGGCCGAAGGCATGTCCGAACCGTTATTTCTGATCCAGCACGTGCCAGGAACGGCGCGGGATTGTTCACGACAGGTTGTACTTATGCACCGTAGGAATTTGCTCAAAGCGTCCATGGCCATCGCGGCTTACACCGGTCTCTCGGCCACCGGCCTGCTGGCCGCAAACGCCTGGGCCGGCAGTGGCACTGCCGATGGCGACGCCCAGGCGTTCGACTTCGAAGCGCTGAAGAGCCAAGCCAAACAGCTCGCCGGCAAGCCGTATCAGGACACCAAACAGGTGCTGCCGCCGACGCTGGCAACCATGACGCCGCAGAACTTCAACGCGATCCGCTACGACGGCAATCACT
Organism: Pseudomonas sp. 008; assembly: GCF_016861935.1. Lineage (NCBI taxonomy): Bacteria > Pseudomonadati > Pseudomonadota > Gammaproteobacteria > Pseudomonadales > Pseudomonadaceae > Pseudomonas > Pseudomonas sp. 008. Next base: position 347,553 of record NZ_BOMA01000007.1, read on the forward strand.
CACTGTGGAAGGATCTGAAAGGTCAGCTGGACGTGCAGTTCTTCCACGTCGGCATGGGTTTCAAGCAGCCGGTGCGCATGTACAGCGTCGACCCCAAGACTCGACTGGCGCGCGAGGTGCATTTCCGCCCGTCGCTGTTCAATTATGAAAAAACCACCGTCGATACCCAGCAGCTCAAGGGCGACCTGGGCTTTTCCGGGTTCAAGCTGTTCAAGGCCCCGGAGCTGGATCAGCACGACGTCTTGTCGTTCCTCGGCGCCAGCTATTTCCGTGCGGTAGACGCCACCGGCCAGTACGGTTTGTCGGCCCGCGGCCTGGCAATCGACACCTACGCCAAGAAGCGTGAAGAGTTCCCGGACTTCACCAAGTTCTGGTTCGAGACACCGGGCAAGGACAGCACCCGTTTCGTGGTGTACGCCCTGCTCGATTCGCCGAGCGCCACCGGGGCCTACCGTTTTGACATCGATTGCCAGGCCGAGCGCGTGGTGATGGAAGTCGACGCCCACGTCAATGCCCGCACCGCCATCGAGCAACTGGGTATCGCACCGATGACCAGCATGTTCAGCTGCGGCACCCACGAGCGCCGTATGTGCGACACCATTCACCCGCAAATCCACGACTCCGATCGCCTGGCCATGTGGCGCGGCAACGGCGAGTGGATCTGCCGCCCGCTGAACAACCCGGCCACCCTGCAATTCAACGCCTTCGCCGACACCGACCCGAAAGGCTTTGGTCTGGTGCAGACCGACCATGAATTCGACAGTTATCAGGACACCGTCGACTGGTACAGCAAGCGCCCGAGCCTGTGGGTAGAACCGACAACCGCGTGGGGCGAAGGCTCTATCGATTTGCTAGAAATTCCTACGACCGGCGAAACCCTGGACAACATCGTCGCGTTCTGGACGCCGAAGAAACCGGTCGCCGCCGGTGATTCCCTGAACTACGGCTACAAGCTCTACTGGAGCGCCCTGCCACCGACGGGTACGCCGCTGGCACGGGTAAACGCGACCCGTTCGGGCATGGGCGGCTTTGTCGAAGGCTGGGCACCGGGTGAGCATTATCCCGAAGTCTGGGCACGCCGCTTTGCCGTGGACTTCACCGGCGGCGGGCTGGACCGCTTGCCCGAAGGTGCGGGGATCGAACCGGTGGTGACCTGCTCGAACGGTCAGGTGAAGGATTTCAACGTGCTGGTGCTCGATGACATCAAGGGCTACCGAATCACCTTTGACTGGTACCCGACCAATGACAGCGTGGCGCCGGTGGAGCTGCGGTTGTTCATTCGCACCAATGACCGCACGTTGAGTGAAACCTGGTTGTACCAGTATTTCCCGCCGGCGCCTGATAAGCGCAAGTACACCTGATATAGGCTGCGATCTTTTGGCGTTAAAAAGCCCCGGTCAACCCGACCGGGGCTTTTTGGTTTTACAGCGGCTTTCAGTCACGCAAATCCGATTCATGAATCGGCTGGTCACGATGGGTGGCCCGTTGGTATTGCGCCGGCCAGACAGCCTTGTGCCCACCCAGATCGTCATCGGCATGCAGCGGCCAATACGGATCACGCAACAACTCCCGGGCGAGGAAGATAATGTCGGCCTGACAGGTACGCAGAATATGCTCGGCCTGGGCTGGCTCGGTGATCATGCCTACCGTGCCGGTGGCAATGCCCGACTCTTTACGTACCCGCTCAGCAAATCGGGTCTGATAACCGGGCCCTGTAGGAATTTCGGCATTTACCGCCGTACCGCCCGACGAAACGTCGATCAGGTCCACCCCCAGGTCTTTCAAGCGTCGCGCCAGCTCCACGGTTTCGTCGGGGTTCCAACCGTCTTCCACCCAGTCCGTGGCCGATACTCGCACAAACACCGGTAACTCTTCAGGCCAGACGGCCCGCACCGCTTCGGTGACTTGCAGCACCAGCCGAATACGATTCTCGAATGAGCCACCGTACTGATCGCGCCGTTGATTGCTCAAGGGCGAAAGAAATTGATGTAGCAGATACCCATGGGCGGCGTGCACTTCGACCACTTTGAAACCGGCGATCAACGCCCGTTTGGCCGAATCGACGAAAGCCTGGACGACCTCGGCGATCTCACTTTCATTAAGCTGCTTGGGTGGTGTGTGCTGGGGGTCGAAAGCGATCGGCGAAGGGCCGACCGGGATCCAGCCGCCATCTTCCGGCTTGACGCTGCCATGCTTGCCCAGCCACGGCCGATGCGTGCTGGCCTTGCGCCCGGCGTGGGCCAGCTGGATGCCGGCAACGGCGCCCTGAGCGGCAATGAAGCGCGTAATACGTTGCAAGGGTTCGATCTGTTGATCATTCCAGAGACCAAGGTCCTGGGCGGTGATTCGCCCGTCGGCGGTGACCGCCGTGGCTTCGGTAAACACCAGACCGGCGCCGCCGATCGCGCGGCTGCCGAGATGGACCAGATGCCAGTCATTAGCCAGCCCATCGACGCTGGAGTACTGGCACATCGGTGACACCGCGATGCGGTTAAGCAGGGTCAATTGACGAAGGGTATAGGGTTCAAGCAGCAGACTCATGGGGCACCTCTCAAATCAGTGGGCAGGCTCCAGGGTTCTGTTTGAATAGTCGACGAGTGACAGGAAAAAGGTGCAGCACCCGCCCCCGCGGGCAAAAAATTCGACAAGACGTCACAAGGATAATCAAGCAGTGCTTAGAGCCTAGTCGACATCGCGGGATCAGGGAGGGTTCAGAGAGATTCGGTGTGAGGGAAATCGCTTTCGCGGGCCAGCCCCTTCCCACAGGTTTTGCATAAATCTTGTGGGAAGGGGCTGGCCCGCGAAGGGATTAACGCGGTTCGATGTGGGCAATCATCAACTGCACAGTCTCGTTCCCACGAAACTCGTTGAGGTCGAGCTTGTAGGCCAATTCGACCCACTTGATAGTCGGATTCGGCCAGATATCCCGGTCGATACCAAAGGCGATGCCATCCAGCTTCACCGAGCCGCATTCACTCTTCAGCACCACTTTGAGGTGCCGCTCGCCAACCACACGCTGCTCGACCAACTGGAACACCCCGTGAAACAGCGGCTCCGGAAAGTGTTGCCCCCAAGGTCCGGCGTGGCGCAGGGCGCGAGCCAGTTCCAGGTGAAACTCCTCGACCGCCAGGGTGCCGTCCGACAGCAGTCGCCCGGTCAGGTCTTCTTCGCGCATTTGCCTGCGCACTTCGGCGTCGAAGGCTTCGGCGAACAACGGAAAATTCGCTTCCGGCAAGGTCAGGCCGGCCGCCATGGCGTGGCCGCCGTATTTGCTGATCAGGTTCGGATGTTGCGCCGCGACCACGCTCAATGCATCGCGAATGTGAAAGCCTTGAACCGAACGCCCCGAGCCCTTGAGCAGGCCATCGCCAGCATCGGCAAAGGCAATGGTCGGACGGAAATAGCGCTCTTTCATACGCGAGGCGAGGATACCGATCACCCCCTGGTGCCACTCGGGATCGAACAGGCACAGGCCGAACGGCATCGATTCCACCGGCAGATCCTTGAGTTGGGCCAGCGCCTCGCGCTGCATGCCCTGCTCGATGGATTTACGGTCCTGGTTCATGCCATCCAGCTGAGCCGCCATTTCACGGGCGGCGCCCGCGTCTTCGGTGAGCAGGCACTCGATGCCCAGGCTCATGTCATCCAGCCGCCCTGCCGCGTTCAGACGCGGGCCGAGGATAAAGCCCAGGTCAGTGGAGGTGATGCGCGAATGATCACGCTTGGCCACTTCAAGGATCGCCTTGATCCCCGGCCGCGCGCGCCCGGCGCGAATTCGCTCCAGGCCCTGATGCACCAGAATCCGGTTGTTGGCATCCAGCGGCACCACGTCGGCGACGCTGCCCAGCGCCACCAGGTCGAGCAATTCACCGATGTTCGGCTGCGGCTTGCTCTCGTACCAGCCCAGGCTGCGCAAACGCGCACGCAGGGCCATCAGTACATAGAAAATCACCCCGACACCGGCCAGGGCTTTGCTCGGGAACTCGCAACCCGGCTGGTTCGGATTGACGATGGCGTCGGCCAACGGCAGTTCGTCGCCGGGCAAGTGGTGATCGGTGACCAGCACCTTGAGCCCGGCCTTTTTCGCCGCCGCCACGCCTTCGACGCTGGAAATGCCGTTGTCCACGGTGATCAGTAACTGCGGCTCGCGGGTCAGCGCCACTTCGACGATTTCCGGGGTCAGGCCGTAGCCGTACTCGAAGCGGTTGGGCACCAGATAGTCGACATGCGCCGCGCCCAGCAGGCGTAACCCCAACATGCCCACGGTACTGGCCGTCGCGCCATCGGCATCGAAGTCGCCAACGATCAGAATCCGCTGACGCTGCTCCAGCGCCGTCACCAACAAATCCACCGCCGCCTCGATGCCCTTGAGCTGCTGGAACGGAATCAGCCGCGCCAGGCTCTTGTCCAGTTCAGCCTCGGACTGCACGCCCCGCGCCGCGTAAAGGCGGGTCAGCAGCGGTGGAATATCACCGAGGAATGGCAGGGTGTCGGGCAACAGGCGAGGTTCGATGCGCATGGGGTGACAGGTGCTTCTCTTGAATACGTAGGATAAAACCGGGTGACGCGGCCAAGCGGCGAATAATCAGCCGCGTTCGCCGGCCAGCCATTGCAACTGGACTTCGTGCTGACCACGGTCGTCGGTGACGAAAATCGTTCCTTCGCTGATCATCACGTCCCACTTGATAACGCGCGGCATGTCCTTGGCCAGGGTTTCCAGCACTTCCTGGGGCACGGCGGCGATGTTGACGTTTTTCAGGGTCTTGATCGCCGGGATCACTTTGCCTTCCCACACACGCAGGCTGCCGTAGGCCAGCAGGCTGGTGCGTTCGGTACGGCGCGAGCACCAGGTCAGGCGGTCGGCGTCTGGCTGGCCGACTTCGATCCAGTGCAGGACACGGTCGTCCAGGCTCTTTTCCCACAGCGCCGGCTCATCCACGTCTGACAGACCGCGGCCAAAAGACAGCTGCTCGTTGTACCAGAAGGCGTAGGCCAGCAGCCGCACGGTCATGCGCTCTTCGGTTTCCGAAGGGTGACGGGCGATGGTCTGCTTCACGTTCTCGTAGACGCTGCGGTCGAGGTCGGTGAGGTTCAGTTCAAACTTGTAGGTCGTGGACGGCTGGGCCATGAACGGGCTTCTTGATACGGGGAAAGGCGGCAAGTCTAACCGATGCAAGAGGGCAATCAACGAATTGAAGGCGAATCAACTTTGGGCGATGGATGTCGGCCTATGATAAAACTCCGTATTCGCTCAGCCTTTGTCCTACAGGATTTCGCATGCCGTTCTCCAATAAACCGCTCTCGGGTCTGAAAGTCATCGAATTGGGTACGTTGATTGCCGGGCCGTTTGCCTCGCGTATTTGCGGCGAATTCGGCGCCGAAGTGATCAAGATCGAGTCACCGGACGGCGGTGATCCGTTGCGCAAATGGCGCAAGTTGTATGAAGGCACCTCGCTGTGGTGGTTCGTTCAGGCGCGCAACAAGAAATCCCTGACCCTGAACCTGAAACACCCCGATGGCTTGGCGATCCTGAAACAGCTGCTCAGTGAAGCGGACATCCTGATCGAGAATTTTCGCCCCGGCGTGCTGGAAAAGCTCGGCCTGAGCTGGGAAGTCCTGCACGCACTGAACCCGAAACTGGTGATGGTGCGGCTCTCGGGCTTTGGCCAGACCGGCCCCATGAAAGATCAGCCGGGCTTCGGTGCGGTCGGTGAGTCCATGGGCGGCCTGCGCTACATCACCGGGTTCGAGGACCGGCCGCCAGTGCGCACCGGGATTTCCATCGGCGACTCGATTGCCGCGCTCTGGGGCGTGATCGGCGCACTGATGGCCTTGCGTCATCGCGAGGTCAACGGTGGCTTGGGACAAGTGGTGGACGTGGCACTGTACGAAGCGATCTTCGCCATGATGGAAAGCATGGTCCCGGAGTTCGACGTGTTCGGCTTCATCCGCGAACGCACCGGCAACATCATGCCGGGCATCACACCCTCCTCCATCCACACCAGCGCCGATGGCAAACACGTGCAGATCGGCGCCAACGGCGATGCGATCTTCAAGCGATTCATGCTGATCATCGGCCGCGAGGACCTGGCCAACGACCCAGTGCTGGCCAGCAACGACGGGCGTGACAGCCGTCGCGACGAGATTTACGGGGTGATCGATCGCTGGGTCAACTCACTGCCGCTGGACGCGGTGATCGAGCAATTGAACCAGGCCGACGTTCCCGCCAGCCGGATCTTCAGCGCCGAAGACATGTTCAGCGATCCGCAATACCTGGCCCGGGAAATGTTCCTGCAAGCCAAGCTGCCTGACGGCAAGGACTTCAAGATGCCCGGCATCGTACCGAAGCTTTCCGAGACACCCGGCACCTCGGAATGGGTCGGGCCGCAGTTGGGTGAACACAATGCGCAAGTCCTCCACGATCTGGGCTACGACCCGGCACAGATCGCACGGCTGCGTGAAGACGGGGCCATATAAGCTGAATCGCCTGCTTTCATCCGTCCTCGGTTACGCCGGCATCGGGCGCCTGCTGGCGGCGCTCGGGCTGTTGTCGGGCCTGATATCCCCGGCCCTGGCGCAACCTAAGGAGCATTTGTTCTGGCTGTTGCGCGACCTGCCGCCACTGACAATCTTCGAAGGTCCGAAAAAAGGCCAGGGCGTTATCGACCAACTGATGCCCCTGCTGATCGCCGGTATGCCGCAGTACGAACACACCCTGATACGGGTCAATCGCGCCCGCGGCATGCAGATGCTTCACGAAGAATCCTTTACCTGCGACCCCTCGCTGGTCTGGAGCAAGGAGCGCGAACAATGGATCACGTATTCCATTCCGGCCTTCCGGGTGGTCAGCAATGGGCTGGTGATCCGACGTGAAGACCGGTCGGTGCTGGAGCCGTTTCTTTCCAACGGTGAAGTCGATCTGGCCGCATTGTTGGCCAGCGGTCAACAGAAAGTCGGTGTGATCGCCGAGCGCCGTTACGGTGAGTTCCTCGACACACTGCTGCAACAGGCGCCAGCCGGCGCGCTGACGCCCCACTATGGCAATGACGCCCTCGGCAGCCTGCTGCAGATGCAACGCTTGGGTCGTTTGCAGGTGGTATTGGGTTACTGGCCGGAAATCCGCTATCAGGCCCATCAGGAAAACCTGGCCGATGAGCAACTGGAGTTCTACCCGGTCAAAGGCACGGGCAACTACATGCCCGTGTACATCGGTTGCTCGAATACGCCTCAGGGTCGACAGGCGATCCGTGAAATCAACCGACTATTGCGCGCCCTGCCCCGCGAGCACCTGGGCCCGTTGTATGCCGACTGGCTCGACCCGCAAAGACGCAAGGATTACCTGAAAGAAACCAAGGCCTTTTTCGAGCATCAGGCCACGCAGTGACAAATCGCAGGCAAAAAGAAACCCCGAGAAGTGGGGAGACAACTCGGGGTTAAACGTGGCCTGTATTACAGACCCGTAGCAGCAAGCTACAAGCACCGGAGCACAATGCTTGATCCTGCCGTTACATGGTCTGACTGACCTTGGTGCAGGAAGGTTCCCACAAAAAACACTTCAATTTCGGCTGGCCAGGCGCTTGTCCTGAGCAGCATTGCGCAACGCCGCGATGACACAGGGCTCCAGGCGTCCTTCAGCGATCAGCACGTCGCGGTGCAAGCCGTCGACGACATCCGTCAGCAGACGTTTATCGGTTAACTGGGCCTGATTGAACAGCCGTTCGACCACGATAGCGCCGGTCGCACTCTTGAGCGTCACCAGGCATTCGCCATGGGCACCCGATGGGGTCAACGTGACTTGGTACGGGCTCAGAGCCTCGCCGAGCAATAGACTGATACTTTCCATCTCGATCACCACTCAATAGTCCGCAAACAAAGTGCCTGGGGCGTATCCACAGTAAATGACCCCAGACCCGAGAAGAAAGTTCTGGATTCCAACGGCAGGCGCACCGGCGCCTCTGGTGGATAAAGCATGCCCGGAAAAGATGACAGTAAAAAAACAGCCGCGTTTAAACCCTTTCACCCGAGACACATTCCTTGTAGCCGCTGCTACAGGCATTGCGCTTCACGCCTGCCTTGTCCGCTTGGCCAGATCGGTCCATCCGCCCAGCAGCCCTCGCAATTGACCGTCCGCACTATAAAACGGCACCGTCCACTGATAGATGTCCCTGACACCATCCTTGAACATCAACTGACGTTCGCTGAAGCGCGTCTTGCGCGTACCGAGTTGGGCCATGAACTCGGCGTGCAGTTGCTCGGCGGTTTCTTTGGGCAAGACATCGAGTTCGATCAGTCGACGCCCCTGTATCTGGTCGAAACGGGTCGACAACCCCTCTTCATAACTCTTGTTGCACATGATCAAGCGCCCTTCCAGGTCACGCACGAACATCGGATCGGGCATGGCGTCTATCAAGGCATGCTGGAAGGAGAGCTGGTCATTGAGGTCTTTTTCGGCGTCCCGACGTTGCTGGATCAACATCGCAAGTCGCCGGTTCCACAATAGGGATAGCAGCGCAAAAACACTGGCGACAAAAACGCCCCAACAACCCCATTCGGCTATTCGCTGCCAGGTCGAAGGCGTCTGTACAGGAACAATGCCATCGAGCCACTTCAAGCGAATGGCACGTAACTCGGCAGGTGGAAACGCTTCGAGCGCCTTGTTGAGGATGCTCAACAATTGCGGCTGCCCTTTGCGTACCGCCAGATGATCGGCCTCCCATTTACCCTCCACCGTATCGCCCACCTTGAGCTGCCCGGACGGATAGAGCTGCGCCCCGGTTTCGTTCTCGATGGTGGCATAGGCTTCGCCGCTTTCGACCAACGCCCTGGCCTCGGCGTAGGTTTTGACCGAATGCAACTCGATGGCCGGATAATCGCGACGAATGGCCGCCTCCAGCGCATGCCGTGCTGGCAGCACCAGTACTCTTTTCGACAGCTGCTGCATGGATTGCACCGCTGGCGCGCCCGCTCGCCCGACGAACACCCAGCCCGCACCACCGAACGCATGACTGAAATCCAGAAACTCCTTGCGCTCCTCACTCATTGCCAGTGTGGTGCTCATGTCTGCCGCGCCGTTTTCCAGGCGCTCCAGCAATTGATCGGTGGAAAACGTCTCTTCGTGGAGGAACTTCAGCCCTGTCATGGCGCTGATGCGGTTGAGCACATCGTTGTTCAAACCGCTCCAGTGTCCATGTTCATCCTTGAACAGGTACAACGGGTACTGCGCCGACGCGACGATGACCGTCGGATGTTGCGCAATCCATTGCAGCTCCTGAGCGTCTAGCCCGATCGCGGCCCCGACGACCGACTCACGGGGTCCATAAGTCGCCAATTGCGCCGCCAGGCCCCATTGAGCAACGCTCATGGCGCCGACCAGAAATATCCAGCACGCAGCTGGTTTAAACCCTCTAAAAAACAGCATTGCCACTTCCTTGGTGATCGTCTCGCCCGTCCTTCATGGGCGGCTCTTCATTTACGAAACCCGACAAGTGTGGCATGCAGAAATGAGAAAGCCCGTCAGGAGACGGGCTTCAAAATGTGACAGCTTTTACCGGTTACAGTGGCTTGCCGCGGTTGCCATGCTGACTGACAAAGGCCTGCACGGCTTTCAAGTCGTTCGGCAACACGGTGCAACGCTCATCTCGCTCAAACAAATCAGAAAGATGTGCAGGTAGTTCGAGCGCTTTTCCTACACCGGCTTTTTCCACCGCGTCCGGGAATTTGACCGGATGAGCCGTGCCCAGGATCACCATCGGGATATCCAGGCTGCGACGGCATTCGCGCGCGGCCTTCACGCCGATGGCGGTGTGCGGGTCCAGCAGCTCGCCGGTTTGCTCGAAGACTTCGGCAATGGTTTCGCAGGTTTGAGCGTCATCCACGGCCAGCGAATCGAACAGCTTGCGCGCCTCGGTCCAGCGTTCCTGTTCGACGCTGAAACCGCCGCCCTGCTTGAAGGTGTCCATCAAACCGGCAATCGCCGCGCCGTTGCGACCGTGCAGGTCGAACAGCAGGCGTTCGAAGTTCGACGAGACCATGATGTCCATGGACGGCGACAGCGTGGCGTGCAGGGTTTCCTTGACGTACTGATTGCCGCTCATGAAGCGGTGCAGGATGTCGTTGCGGTTGGTGGCGACGATCAACTGGTTGATCGGCAGGCCCATATTGCGCGCCAGGTAACCGGCGAAGATATCGCCGAAGTTGCCGGTTGGCACCGAGAACGATACCGAACGCGCCGGGCCGCCCAACTGCAGGGCCGCGTGGAAGTAGTAAACGATCTGGGCCATGATCCGCGCCCAGTTGATCGAGTTCACCGCTACCAGGCGTGTGCCCTTGAGGAAGCTCTGGTCGGCGAAGCTCGCCTTGACCATTTCCTGGCAGTCATCGAAGTTGCCTTCGATGGCGATGTTATGGATGTTCTCGCCGAAGATGGTGGTCATCTGGCGACGCTGCACTTCGGACACGCGGTTGTGTGGGTGCAGGATGAAGATGTCGACGTTTTCGCAATGCTTGCAGCCTTCGATGGCCGCCGAACCGGTGTCACCGGAGGTAGCGCCGACGATCACCACGCGCTCACCGCGCTTTTCCAGCACATAGTCGAGCAGGCGACCGAGCAGTTGCAGGGCGAAGTCCTTGAACGCCAGGGTCGGGCCGTGGAACAGCTCCAGCACCCATTCGTTGCTGTTCAGCTGACGCAACGGCGCCACGGCGCTGTGGGAAAACACGCCATAGGTTTCTTCAAGAATCTTTTTGAAATCGGCATCGGGGATGCTGCCGGTGACGAACGGGCGCATCACCCGGAAGGCCAGCTCGTGATACGGCAGGCCGGCCCAGGAAGCGATTTCTTCCTGAGTGAAACGTGGCAGGTTTTCCGGGACGTACAGACCGCCGTCGGTGGCTAGACCGGCCAGCAGGACGTCTTCGAAATTCAGGGCCGGTGCCTGGCCGCGGGTACTGATATAACGCATGACTGGCTCCAATAGACAGTGTTCGCAAACCCGGGCCCGCACGCGGGCCCGGTGAACGATAACGGCTTAGTTCAGGTGCTCGACGCGGATCCGTACAACCGGACCGACCACGCCCGCCAAGGCTTCCAGGGCAGCGATCGCATCGTTGATGTGCTGTTCCAGCACACGATGGGTCAGCAGGATCATCGGCACCAGGCCGTCGTGTTCCTCGACTTCCTTCTGCATGATCGACTCGATGTTGATGCCGCGCTCCGACAGGATGCTCGCCACCTGGGCCAACACGCCCGGATGGTCCTTGGCCTGAATGCGCAGGTAGTAAGCGCTTTCGCAGGCTTCGATCGGCAGGATCGGATGGGCCGACAGCGAATCCGGCTGGAAGGCCAGGTGCGGTACACGGTTTTCCGGGTCGGAGGTCATGGCGCGAACCACGTCCACCAGGTCGGCGATTACCGACGAAGCGGTCGGTTCCATGCCGGCGCCAGCACCGTAGAACAGGGTCGAACCGGCAGCATCACCGTTGACCATCACCGCGTTCATCACGCCGTTGACGTTGGCGATCAGGCGATCGGCCGGGATCAGCGTCGGGTGCACGCGCAACTCGATACCGGCCGCGGTGCTGCGCGCCACGCCCAGGTGCTTGATGCGATAGCCCAGCGCTTCGGCGTAGTTCACGTCAGCGGTGGTCAGCTTGGTGATGCCTTCGGTGTAGGCCTTGTCGAATTGCAACGGAATGCCGAACGCGATGGACGCCAGGATCGTCAGCTTGTGGGCGGCGTCGATGCCTTCGACGTCGAACGTCGGGTCGGCTTCGGCGTAACCCAGGGCCTGCGCTTCGGCCAGCACGTCTTCGAAGGTCCGGCCTTTTTCACGCATTTCGGTAAGGATGAAGTTACCGGTGCCGTTGATGATGCCGGCCACCCAGTTGATACGGTTGGCGGACAGGCCTTCACGGATCGCCTTGATCACCGGAATGCCGCCGGCCACGGCCGCTTCGAACGCAACGATCACGCCCTTCTCGCGAGCCTTGGCGAAAATTTCATTACCGTGAACGGCAATCAGTGCCTTGTTCGCGGTGACCACATGCTTGCCATTCTCGATGGCCTTGAGTACCAGCTCGCGGGCAACGGTATAGCCGCCCATCAGCTCTATGACGATGTCGATCTCAGGGTTCGTGGCCACTTCGAAGACATCGTTGGTAATCGCAATACCGGTCGTCTGGAACTGAGGCTTTGGCGTGCGCATGGCAATTTGTGCCACTTCGATTCCACGCCCGGCACGACGAGCAATTTCCTCGGCGTTGCGCTGAAGTACGTTGAAGGTACCGCCACCGACGGTCCCTAACCCACAGATGCCTACTTTGACCGGTTTCACTGTGAACTCCCCATAAAACGGCCGACTCGAGGCCGGCCGTGAAAACAGCCGCAGGTTCGCGGCTCTCTATTGATGGCCCGGCAAATGCTGCCGCCGGACCACGCTCGTCAAAGGCTGGCCGTGACGATGCGAATTTACTTCGCGCCCAGTGCCAGTTTGGCGACTTGTGGCGCAGGCTGGTAGCCCGGAATGACCTGACCGTCAGCCAAAACGATGGCCGGTGTACCGTTCACGCCAATCGACTGACCGAGGGCAAACTGCTTGGACACCGGGTTATCGCACTTGGCGGCCTTGATTTCCTTGCCATCGACCATTTTGTCCATGGCGGCTTTCTTGTCTTTCGAACACCACACGGCTTGCAGTTGCTCGTCACCCGGCGAGCCCAGGCCCTGGCGCGGGAACGCAACATAACGCACTTCGATGCCGCGTTTGTTCAGCTCAGGCACTTCGGCGTGCAGCTTGTGGCAATACGGGCAAGTGGTGTCGGTGAACACGGTGATGTGCGACTTGGTTTCGCCGATGGCCGGGTAGACCACGGTTTCAGCCACAGGAATGCCATTGATCAGTTTGGCAATGCCCAGGCGTTCGGTCTTCTCGGTCAGGTTGACCGGTTTACCGTCCTTGAGCTGGAACAGGTAGCCCTGAACCACGTATTGGCCGTCGGCGCTGGCGTAAAGCACGCGGCTGCCCTTGAGCTTGACTTCGTACAGACCTGGCAGCGGGCTGGCGGTGATGGTTTCGACCGGCACGTCGAGCTGGAGGTTTTCCAGGCTTTTACGAATGGCTTGGTCGGCCGCGTCATCGGCGACGGCAAAGGTGCTGACCAACGCAATGGCTGCAGCGGCGAAAATCTGGGTCAGACGCATGAGAACTCCTGAAGGCGGACAAATGGGACGATCAGAACGCCCGTGCCGAAACACCGGGTCATAACCGCCCATCGTGCAAACCGGCAAAGCCTACCACATAAGGCCCCTGTGGCGAGGGGGCTTGCCCCCGTTGGGTTGCGAAGCAGCCCCTCTTTGGCGATCCCTATCCGACATATGGACCGAGGCGTGAGGCTTGACGACTGCTGCGCAGCCGAACGGGGGCAAGCCCCCTCGCCACAGGGCTTGCGCTAGCCTCTGGGGTGATGCTTGGCATGCAGGTCCTGCAAGCGCGCCCGGGCGACGTGAGTATAGATCTGGGTGGTGGAGAGATCGCTGTGGCCGAGCAACATTTGTACCACCCGAAGGTCGGCACCGTGGTTGAGCAGGTGCGTGGCGAAGGCATGCCGCAGGGTATGCGGCGACAGCGACTTGCCGATCCCGGCGACCTTGGCCTGGTGCTTGATGCGATGCCAGAAGGTCTGGCGGGTCATCTGCTCACCGCGCTGGCTGGGGAACAGCACATCGCTGGGACGCCCGCCCAGCAACTCGCCACGGGCATCGCGCATGTAACGCTCGACCCAGACAATCGCCTCCTCACCCATCGGCACCAGCCGTTCCTTGCTGCCCTTGCCCATCACCCGCAGCACGCCTTGGCGCAGGTTGACCTGCTCCAGCGTCAGGCTGATCAGCTCCGTCACCCGCAAGCCACACGCGTAAAGCACCTCAAGCATGGCGCGATCACGCTGACCGATGGCCTCGCTCAGGTCCGGAGCGGCCAGCAAGGCTTCCACATCGGCTTCCGACAAGGATTTAGGCAATGGCCTACCCAGCTGCGGCATATCCACGCGCAGGGTCGGATCAACGGCAATCAGCTTTTCCCGCAGTAAATAGCGATAGAAACCACGCACACCAGAGAGGAATCGCGCCGTAGAACGGGGTTTGTAGTTTTGCTCCAGGCGCCAGGCAAGGTGATCGAGGATCAACTCGCGCCCGGCGTTGATCAGCTCCAGGCCCTTCTCCTGCAACCAGCCGTTGAACAAGGCCAGGTCGCTGCGATAGGCATCGCGGGTGTTATCGGAAAGGCCTTTCTCCAGCCACAGGGCGTCGAGGAACTGGTCTATCAGGGGATGATCGATGGCAGGCATGGGGGCTCAGGACTGGCGGGCAAAAGGCCGCAAAAATGAAGAGTCTTGCATAACACGCTGAAGGTGACACATGAAATTCGGGCACAAAAAAAGCATCCCTTGCGGGATGCTTCTTTTTGAGTAGACGCTCAGCTCATTACCGGGCCGGTTCGTTCTGCCCCAGGATCAGCTTGCCATCCTTGTCGACCGGAATCTGATTGCCCGGATCGCGATCCATCCGCACTTTGCCTTCCTTGCCGTCCAGCGAATAACGAACGTCGTAGCCTACGACCTTGTCGCTGATGTCATTGACCGTGTTGCAGCGAGTCTGAGTCGTGGTGTAGGTGTCACGCTCCTGCATGCCTTCCTGCACCTTGTTACCCGCATAACCGCCGCCGACCGCACCGGCCACTGTGGCGATTTTCTTGCCTGTACCGCCGCCGATCTGGTTGCCCAACAGGCCACCAGCCAGGGCGCCGACCACCGTACCGGCGATCTGGTGTTGGTCTTTCACCGGCGCTTGCCGGGTCACCGTAACGTCCTTGCACACTTCACGTGGAGTCTTGATTTGTGTCTTGACCGGTTCAACGGCCAGCACTTGTGCATACTCAGGGCCGCTTTTAACCAGTTTGTAGGTGGCAACAGCACCACCGGCAGTCACACCGACAGCACCCAATACCGCACCAACCAGCAACGACTTGTTCACATGAACCTCCTGGCTATAACAGACGGGACAAACCCGCGCTTCTCCCAGCCTTGGAGCATAAAAAAAGGCGCGAGTTCAACACTCGCGCCTTCTCGGCTTGCAGCAGGAAAACGATAACCGTTATGGACGGTCGTCGACTTCCTTCTCGCTCGTTGCCACAGGAATCAGGTCTTCGCTGTTCAGGTTCAGCCAGATCAGCACCACGTTCGCGATGTAGATCGAGGAGTAAGTACCCGCCAGAACACCGATGAACAGGGCAATGGAGAAACCGAACAGGTTGTCGCCACCGAAGAACAACAGGGCCGCGATCGCCAGCAAGGTGGAGATCGACGTCGCCATGGTCCGCAGCAGGGTTTGCGTGGTCGAGATGTTGATGTTCTCGATCAGGCTGGCCTTGCGCAGGACGCGGAAGTTCTCACGAACCCGGTCGAATACCACGATGGTGTCGTTGAGCGAGTAACCGATGATCGCCAGTACCGCCGCCAGCACCGTCAGGTCGAAGGTGATCTGGAAGAACGACAGGATACCGATGGTCACGATCACGTCGTGGATCAAGGATACGATCGCACCGACCGCAAACTTCCACTGAAAGCGGAAAGCCAGGTAGATCAGGATACCGCCCAGCGCCATCAGCATGCCGAGGCCGCCCTGGTCGCGCAGTTCTTCACCGACCTGCGGGCCGACGAACTCGACACGCTTGACCTGAGCCGGGTTGTCGCCGCCGACTTTCTGCAGCGCTTCAGCCACCTGGTGACCCAGTTGCGGGTCTTCGCCAGGCATACGCACCAGAAGATCGGTAGTCGCACCGAAGTTCTGCACGATGGCTTCGTGATAACCGGCTGTAACCAGTTGCTCACGCACCTTGGTGACATCCGCCGGACGCTCGTAGGTCAGCTCGATGAGCGTACCGCCGGTGAAGTCCAGGCCCCAGTTCATGCCCTTATGAAAGACACTGAACATTGCCAGCGCGGTAAGGAACAATGTGACGCCGAACGCAAAGTTGCGAACGCCCATGAAGTTGATTGTACGTAACATGGCAGCCCCTTAAATCCACAACTTCTTGAAGTCACGACCGCCGAAGATCAGGTTGACCATCGCGCGGGTCACCATGATGGCCGTGAACATCGAGGTAAAGATCCCGAGGGACATGGTCACGGCGAACCCTTTGACTGGGCCGGTGCCCATGGCAAAGAGAATCCCGCCCACCAACAAGGTTGTCAGGTTGGCGTCGAGAATCGCGGTGAATGCCCGGCCGAAGCCTTCGTTGATTGCCCGTTGTACGGTCATGCCCGCCGCGATCTCTTCACGTATCCGCGAGAAGATCAGGACGTTGGCGTCGACCGCCATACCCATGGTCAATACGATACCGGCGATACCCGGCAGGGTCAGCGTTGCACCCAGCAGCGACATCAAGGCCAGCAGCATCACCATGTTCACCGCCAGCGCAACGGTGGCGATGAGGCCGAAGAAGCGGTAGATAGCCATGATGAACAGCGAGACAAACAGCATGCCCCACAACGATGCATCGATACCTTTGGTGATGTTGTCGGCACCCAGGCTTGGACCAATGGTGCGCTCTTCAGCGAAGTACATCGGAGCCGCCAGACCACCGGCACGCAGCAGCAGCGCCAGCTCGGACGATTCGCCCTGGCCGTTCAGGCCAGTGATGCGGAACTGGGCACCCAGCGGCGACTGGATGGTCGCCAGGCTGATGATCTTCTTCTCTTCCTTGAACGTCTGGACCGGCACGTCTTTCTCGACGCCGTTGACCACTTGCTTGACGTAAGTGGTGACCGGACGCTGTTCGATGAAGATTACCGCCATGCTGCGGCCGACGTTGCTGCGAGTCGCACGACTCATCAGCTCGCCACCGTGGCCATCCAGACGGATGTTCACTTCTGGCGTACCGTGCTCGCCGAAGCCCGCCTTGGCGTCAGTCACCTGGTCACCGGTGATGATCAGGCCACGCTCGATAAGCGCCGGAGGACGCTTGCCTTCACGGAACTCGAATTCCTCGGAAGTGGCTTTCGAAGCGCCAGGCTCAGCCGCCAGACGGAACTCCAGGTTGGCCGTCTTGCCGAGGATACGCTTGGCTTCTGCGGTGTCTTGCACGCCCGGCAGCTCAACCACGATGCGGTTGGCGCCCTGGCGCTGAACGATAGGTTCGGCAACACCCAGCTCGTTGACGCGGTTACGTACCGTGGTCAAGTTCTGCTTGATGGAGTATTCGCGGATTTCCGCCAGCTTGGCCGGGGTCATCGCCAGACGCAGTACCGGTTGGCCATTGAGGTCGGCCGGAACAATGTCGAAATCGTTGAAGTTCTTGCGGATCAGCGCACGGGCCTGTTCGCGGGAGTCTTCATCAGTGAAGCCCAGCTGAATGGCACCGCCCAGTTGCGGCAGGCTGCGATAGCGCAGTTTCTCTTTGCGCAACAGGCTCTTGACGTCGCCTTCGTAGACTTTCAGGCGTGCGTCGAGGGCTTTGTCCATGTCCACTTCCAGCAGGAAGTGCACACCACCGGACAAATCCAGACCCAGCTTCATCGGGTGCGCGCCCAGGCTGCGCAGCCATTGCGGGGTGGTTTGCGCCAGGTTCAGTGCAACGACGTAGTCATCGCCCAATGCCTTGCGCACAACGTCTTTGGCTGGCAACTGGTCTTCAGCCTTGACCAGGCGAATCAGACCGCCCTTGCCGTTTGCCGCCAGCGTGGCCGCCTTGACGTTGATCCCGGATTCCTTGAGCGCGGTGCTCACACGGTCCAGATCAGCCTGATTGACTTGCAGCGCAGTGCTTGCACCGCTGACCTGAATGGCCGGGTCATCAGGATATAGATTGGGAGCGGAATAAATCAGACCGACCGCCAGCACCGCCAGGATCAGAATGTATTTCCACAGAGGGTATTTGTTCAGCATCACGCCGCCCGCTTATGACGCGGGGCGCCTTGCGCGCCCCGTCGATTGAGTAGAAGTTGTAACTTAGATCGCTTTGAGCGTGCCTTTTGGCAGCGTGGCGGCGATGGCGCCTTTCTGGAACTTCATTTCAACAGTGTCGGACACTTCCAGAACCACGAAGTCGTCGGACACTTTGGTGATTTTGCCGGCGATACCACCGGTGGTCACAACTTCGTCACCTTTTTGCAGGCTGCTCAGCAGGTTCTTCTGCTCTTTGGCGCGCTTGGCCTGTGGACGCCAGATCATCAGGTAGAAGATGACCAGGAAACCGACCAGGAAAATCCACTCAAAGCCGCCGCCCATCGGGCCTGCCGCAGGTGCAGCAGCGTCAGCCATGGCATTAGAGATAAAAAAGCTCATTTAGCACTCCAGTTGCAAATGTTGAATCTTGGGGTCAGAAAACTCAGTCCAAAGGCGGAACAGGCAACCCGCGTTTGGCGTAGAAGGCATCGACAAAGGCGGCCAATGTACCCTGTTGAATAGCCTCGCGCAAACCAGCCATAAGCACTTGATAATGGCGCAAGTTATGGATGGTATTGAGCATGCTTCCCAGCATTTCGCCGCACTTGTCCAGGTGATGCAGATAAGCGCGGGAGAAGTTCTGGCAGGTATAGCAATCGCAGGTCGGATCCAGCGGCGAATCATCATGGCGATGGAACGCGTTACGGATCTTCAGCACGCCTGTATCAATGAACAGATGCCCGTTGCGGGCATTACGGGTTGGCATCACGCAATCGAACATGTCCACACCGCGGCGCACACCCTCAACCAGATCTTCCGGTTTGCCAACGCCCATAAGGTAACGAGGTTTGTCAGCCGGCATCTGGCCCGGCAGGTAATCGAGCACCTTGATCATCTCGTGCTTGGGCTCGCCCACCGACAGACCACCGATAGCCAGGCCGTCGAAGCCGATCTTGTCGAGGCCTTCCAGCGAACGCATGCGCAAATCCTGGTGCATGCCGCCCTGGACGATGCCGAACAACGCCGCCGTGTTGTCGCCATGGGCGTTTTTCGAACGCTGAGCCCAGCGCAATGACAGCTCCATCGATACGCGAGCGACGTCTTCGTCGGCCGGGTACGGGGTGCATTCGTCGAAGATCATCACGATGTCCGAGCCAAGATCACGCTGGACCTGCATCGACTCTTCCGGCCCCATGAACACTTTGGCGCCGTCGACCGGAGAGGCGAAGGTCACGCCCTCCTCCTTGATCTTGCGCATGGCGCCCAGGCTGAACACCTGGAAACCGCCGGAGTCGGTCAGAATCGGGCCTTTCCACTGCATGAAATCGTGCAGGTCGCCGTGCTTCTTGATCACTTCGGTGCCAGGACGCAGCCACAAGTGGAAAGTGTTGCCCAGAATGATTTCCGCGCCGGTGGCGACGATATCCCGCGGCAGCATGCCCTTGACCGTACCGTACGTGCCCACCGGCATGAACGCCGGGGTCTCGACGGTACCGCGCGGGAAGGTCAAACGACCGCGACGCGCCTTGCCGTCAGTAGCAAGCAACTCAAACGACATACGACTTTGGCGACTCATTCTTTGTCCTCAGGGCCACGTGGTGCGGGATTACGGGTGATAAACATCGCATCACCGTAGCTGAAAAAGCGGTATTCGTTGTCGACGGCGGCTTTATAGGCGGCCATGGTCTCGGGATAACCGGCGAACGCCGAAACCAGCATCAACAGTGTGGATTCGGGCAAATGGAAGTTGGTGACCAGAGCATCGACCACATGAAATGGCCGGCCCGGGTAGATAAAGATATCGGTGTCGCCACTGAACTGCTTGAGCACGCCATCGCGCGCGGCGCTTTCCAGGGAACGCACGCTGGTGGTCCCCACGGCCACCACACGACCGCCGCGAGCGCGGCAGGCCGCAACGGCATCGACCACGTCCTGGCCGACTTCCAGCCATTCGCTGTGCATGTAGTGATCTTCGATCTTCTCCACGCGCACCGGCTGGAACGTGCCCGCGCCGACGTGCAAGGTCACGAATGCGGTCTCGATGCCCTTGGCGGCAATCGCCTCCATCAGCAGCTGATCGAAATGCAGCCCCGCCGTCGGCGCCGCCACCGCGCCCAGGCGCTGGGCGTACACCGTCTGATAACGCTCGCGGTCCGAGCCTTCATCCGGGCGGTCTATATAAGGAGGCAACGGCATGTGCCCGACACGGTCGAGCAGCGGCAACACCTCTTCGGCAAACCCCAGCTCGAACAACGCATCGTGACGCGCCAACATCTCGGCCTCGCCACCGCCGTCGATCAAAATCTTCGAGCCGGGCTTGGGCGACTTGCTGGAACGCACATGGGCCAGCACGCGATGACTGTCGAGCACCCGCTCCACCAGAATTTCCAGCTTGCCGCCGGAAGCTTTCTGGCCAAACAGCCGCGCCGGAATCACCCGGGTATTGTTGAACACCATCAAATCGCCTGGGCGCAAATGCTCAAGCAAATCAGTGAATTGACGGTGTGCCAGGGCGCCGCTGACCCCATCCAGGGTCAACAGGCGACTACCGCGACGCTCGGCCAAAGGATGGCGAGCAATCAGCGAATCAGGGAGCTCGAAGGTAAAGTCAGCAACGCGCATGATGGGGTTCGTCTAGCAGGGCCGGGAAGTCTAGCGGAAATATCAAAAATTCTCCATGTACCTGATTGACCAGCGGTATTCACCTCTCTATACTTCGCCGCCATTGAGCCCTGATGGCGGAATTGGTAGACGCGGCGGATTCAAAATCCGTTTTCGAAAGGAGTGGGAGTTCGAGTCTCCCTCGGGGCACCAAAATTAAGAAAGGTCTTGCTTAGCAAGGCCTTTTTTTTCGCCTGTAGAAAAGCCATTGCCCGCACCGCTGTCGTGTGGGGTCTGCCGAGGGTTGCGATCTTTTGATCTTGCTTCTTCTCACGCACGTCCCGCACCGGTGGAACATTTCACAAGGATTCCCCCCATGGAATTGCAGCTGGAAAGCGTCGCCCTCTTCTCCCTGAAACTGGCTTACGAGACGGATGATTCAAGTCCGATTTTGCGTGACGATCTGGTCATGGGTGATTACCAGCGGGATGTGTTTGAGTTGCTGGTGCGGCGGGGGGATGTTGAGGCGATTCAGGTGAAGGTGGATGAGTGTGTGGGGTTGGCGTTGGAAGCTATCGGCGGCGTGGATAAGCCGTTGGGGCGGGAGTTGCAGAGGTTGGCGGGTGAATTTGCCGGTATTCAGACGATGGGGCAGCTTGATGGTCCGCTCATCGCGCTCAAGGATTATTTAAAAGACATTCAATAAAGGCGGGCGGCCTAAAAAGCTGGAACGCCCGATAACCGGACCGTGGGCCAGGTCGCAAGAACTGGCTCTTCGCAGGTTCACTGCGCAGCGAAAAATGGGCAGCGGGCGATTGAGATCGAAGAGCTTCCACCTCATAAATGGAGCGAATCACAGTCGGACTGGATTGGTGAGCGCTACGTCCCGAATCGGGCCATTCCAAGCGATGGGTGAGAGTAGGGATACTACGATAAGGAAAGCTACCTGGGACAGGTAGAACGGCTCCAGCCACTGTTGCTTCAATGCGACGTAAAAAGTGTTATGGGTTACGTCGACCAAAATAATCGCTACCGTGAGCACGATTCCGGCTCTTGGTTTGATGAAAAGTAACAGTGATGCAAGCGGATCAAAAAACGTAAGCGCTCCCCAGAAAATACGGCTACCCAAGTAAGCGTCAGGCCCGTATCCGTAGTCCCAGAGCAATCCATGCGAAACGTCTGCACGGATGTGATTAGCGGTTGCAATGAAAAGGCAGCATGCGAACAAAACCCTGACGGCGAATGACAATCTTGGCATAGCGTTATCTACATTCGTGATCTACGCCCTGCATGATAGCGGGATCGACCAACGACGCGAGCAATTGCAAACTGGGAAGGTCTGATCGATAAACGCTTACGGGAGCTACTGGAGATTGGCGGCTGATTTCGGAGCGACGCAGACGATTGAGCAGCTGTATTTGAAAAGCATTCTGTGAAAAACAAGCGAAAAGCGCGGCAGAGCACTCTGCGTAAAAACCACCAACTTTTGAATAAATTAAGCAGGCAACACAAACCTCGCTTCAAGCCTATGCAACAACTCAAACGTATTCAAATAAGGAACATCAAGCTCCTGGCAAATATTAGGAATAATAAATTTCCGTTTTGCGTCGAGATTCAGCACTTCATGAGTAACGACTGTAGCCCCTGTAGTCAACGCTTTCGCAATTAACCATGGGTCAGCCCCCGCTAAAAACTCTTCCATTGCGCCTATTTTCATCTTAGGCGCTTGACCAGCCACAAGCCCCGCAACCTGCGCGAATGCCAGTTGCGTATCCTTATCGGTGGTGGAGTGAAAGAAATCAGAATTGTCCTTCGCCCAACCCGCCAGGTCGTCATGCCCTTTTGTTAGCTCATCCATTACAGGTCCAATACTGGCTAAAGCCAATGCTTTATTTTTTAGCAGTAACCATTGCCAGAAGCCAGGACAGATAGCCATCCCGTAGTAACGGTTCTTGGCTTCGATCAGTGTGTTAGCGTCAAGTAAATGATTCATTCCGTAATCTTGTTGGCTAGAGTCCTTAATTTAGCAGGTTGCACGCCGAGCAAACTTCCCGCCTCGCGTAGCAGCATCCGGCCACTCATTGCTTCAGTCAGCACTGCCTTGCTTAGGCGAGGGCTGTTTTTCGCGGTGGCGTTACGGTAATAGTCACCCGCTCCACCTTTTTCATCCTGGAAAGCCTTGAGGATCATTCGATAGTAAGCGCTATAAAGTGCTTGGCTTATATAACCAAGATCCAGTGCGCGGCGACCGACAGCTAATTTACTGATGTGAAACCGAGTGGCCAGCAGAGCTAAATTGTCTTCCCAGTTAACATCTGCGTTCCACATGGCACGGAATTGGGCTTCAGGAGCCAGAAATTCACCTGCCACTGCATTGCAGAAACGCTCCTCGTCTCGACCATTTGCAGTGTTTCCGTCAGACACTCCACTGCTACCAATCCATATATGGGCCAGCTCGTGAAGTAATGTGAACAGCCTGGCGGTGGGGGCATCGGAACTGTTGATGAATACAACGGGGGCGTAGGCATTACTGATGGCAAACCCCCGAAACTCGCTCACTTCAAGTTTGCGATGAGTATTCCCTAGCGCAATGCCACTGCGCATAACCAAAACTCCAGCCATTTCTGCGGCATCGATCAAGGCACGGCTGTATTTTTCGTAATCCAATCGAGCAATGTCAGGATTCACGCCAAGGATTCGGCGGATATCGTCCACCACCTCTCTGACTTGAGATCGGCTATTGAAGCGAGCTACAAAAGCCAGCGGCTGATGCTCCTGGTGTTGCAGATACTCCAGATACCAATCCTGCTTACGTATGGCATCCCTCACGGTGTCCAACAGTTCCAGACTGGGACGTTGAGGTGCAATCCCACCGACGGTCCGCAGATCAGGCAAAGGCAATTGTTCGACGGGCGGCTGCTGAAGAAACAGGAAACCAAACGGGATGTGAGCGACATTCGCCCACTTTTGAGCCTGAAGGAATGTAGGTTTGGTCTCGCCAGCCTCCCATTCCTCTACTCGATCAGGTTTCACTGGCAGCTTTTTAGCAACCTGCTCAGTGGAGAGACCTGCGCGCTCACGAGACCATGTGAGCAGGCTTGGATTGACGAAGGCAGCTTGGCTCATAGGGTCGCAGGCAAATCAGATGGGGCCAGTAAACGTTCGAGAGCATCTTTAACAGATGCATCCGACTGACGCTGGTTCCAGTTATCTGGCATTGCCTTTCTCCTTGGCTATTAAAGGTCTGGTGGTAGCGACTACAGATTAGTAGAGAAGCAGAGCTACCGACGGTAGAAGCGCGCGATTATGAGGTAAATCCGGAATGACCCGAAGCGCAAATATGTAACCCGCAGACAGATGGCATTACCCTGTTTCAATGTGTTTCATGACGCAGCACACCTTTCTCCATTCCTCCGCCCCTTCTTCATCACCCGAATATCCTCTGTGACTGATCATATAATCACCCAGCGCTCTCGAAGGTTGCAGGAAAAGGGTCTGCACGATACCCTCCCACCGTCGCTGCAAATTCAGCGACCGGGCTTGGTAACCCGAGGTAAATCACTGCGCAACAGTGCCATGCGTCCGCAGGCGCTTTTTTTTCGCCTGCGATCTGCGTTATGGCGGCTGTGCGTGGGACGTCTTCGGGCGTGCCGGTTTCCTTGATTTCCCGGTTTACCAACCTGCGCACAGCTGCCACCCATTCGCTTGGTAACGAATTGTGGCAGCTCTTCAAATTAAGGAGCTTTGCAATGCGCAGTATGGATCCGTACAAAATTTGGCTATTACCTCAACGCGATTCCCAATCGCATAACGCCCCACCATCCACCCTCTCCCACCGCCTCTCCATCATCGGAGGTGGCAAATGACCGATCAATCAGACCTCAAAACCATCGGCTTAACCCCCGCCATCTACTGCTCCGATCAACCACTCTTCCACGTCACTCACGGCGTCCCGCTCGGCGATGCGTTATCGATGGCTTCTGATTTTCTGTTCCTCGCCAAGAAGCTGACCGAAGATGCTGCCTACGCCAGAGATACCGACCGCCATGCCTGGGCCGCGCATTATTTGACGGCGATGAGTAAGGCGGTGGTTGATGATGCGGTGAAGGTGCTTGCGCGGGATCGAGATTCTGCGCCGGCACCTGAGCGGGCGGCGGCGACGTCTGAAGGGTAGCGGCTGGAGAATAGCGGGATGGCTTTGATGCCATTCGGTGATTGGCATGACGCCTGCGGGGGTGAGCTGCTTGGGAGGGTGGTTGGGCATCGGCATTGATGTTGGATGATCTGGCCCTTTCGCGAGCAAGCCCGCTCCCACAGGGGGTTGTGTGGGCTGACTGGCATTTGGGATTAGCCTCGACATTTTTCGGGGCTTTTTATCATTTGGCTCAGAGTGGATGTTTGTGGGGTTTTCGGTTTACAGCGCAATAAATCGACGGATCTGCTCCCTGGAATTGCCCACGGATCTGATGCTGTTTCTTACCTGTGATGCTTGATATATATCAGGCATCGACAGGCCCTCAGGGCATTAGGTCAGTGAGCGAACGCCCCACGCCCCGCTCATCTAGACTTAATGGATAGTCGTAGGCAGAACCGAACACGTCGCTTTGGTGCGGATGATTCAAAGGCGGCGTGGCAAGCTGCGTGATATGCCTGAAGAGGTGCGGCAAAGACCGCGCCGGGCACAACAAGATGCCCACTCAGGGTGCCCTGGCCAACGGCCTGAAAATGCCACGATACCGTGACGTGGTGTGAACGCCGCAGCCGACACTTTCGGACGACCGACAACCATCTGGTTTGTCCGTGACCGTGAGGAATGCTGTATGCCTGATGAGATGTTGCACCTGCCTATGGTCAACAGCCTGCTGGAACGCCACAAGGGTTTGCCCGGCGCATTGTTGCCGATCCTTCATGAAATTCAGGAGGGCATCGGTTATATCCCCGATGCCGCCATTCCCGAGATTGCCCACGCCCTCAACCTGAGTCAGGCCGAGGTTCGCGGGGTGATCAGTTTCTACCATGACTTCCGCACCGCGCCTCCGGCTCGGCATATTCTGCGTCTGTGCCGGGCCGAGTCCTGCCAGAGTCGCGGCGCCGAGCAGCTCGCGGCGCAATTGCGCGACCGCCTGCAACTGGACGACCACGGCAGCAGTGCCGACGGCAACATCAGTCTGCGCCCGGTGTATTGCCTCGGCGCCTGTGCCTGCTCGCCTGCCCTGGAGCTGGATGGTCAGGTGCATGCGCGGCTCACTGCCGAACGCCTGGATGCCCTGCTCAACGCTTGCCAGGAGGACGCATGATGCCGACGCTTTATCTGCCCTGTGATTCTCTTGCCCGTGCCGTAGGCGCCGATGAGGTGGCCGTGGCCCTGACCACTCAGGCCCGGGAGCGCGGTCTGTCGTTGGACTTGCAACGCACCAGCTCGCGCGGCCTGTACTGGCTGGAACCGCTGCTGGAAATGGACAGCCCGCAAGGTCGTATCGGCTTCGGCCCGCTGACCGCTGCCGATGTGCCGTCCGTGCTCGATGCGCTGCAAGGCGAGCCGTCCGCTCATCCGCTGGCCTTGGGGCTGGTGGAGGAGTTGTCTTATCTGAAGACCCAACAACGCCTGCTGTTCGCCCGCGCCGGCATTACCCGGCCGTTGTCCCTGGAGGATTACCGGGCTCACGGCGGCTTCGAGGGCTTGACCCAAGCCATCGCTCTGGGCGGCGAGCAGACCGCGACTGCAGTATTCGATTCGGGCCTGCGTGGCCGTGGCGGCGCGGCTTTCCCGGCCGGGATCAAATGGCGCACGGTGCGCGCCACCCAAGCGGCGCAGAAATACATTGTGTGCAACGCCGACGAAGGCGACTCCGGCACCTTCGCCGACCGTATGCTGATGGAAGGCGATCCCTTCCTGCTGATCGAAGGCATGGCCATTGCTGGCATCACCGTCGGCGCCAGCTACGGCTACATCTATGTGCGTTCGGAATATCCACAAGCCGTGGCCACCCTGCGCGAGGCGCTGGACATCGCCCGGGCCGCCGGTTACCTCGGCGCCAATGTCGGTGGCAGCGGACTGGCCTTCGACATGGAAGTGCGAGTGGGTGCCGGCGCTTACATCTGCGGTGAGGAAACCGCGCTGCTGGACTCCCTCGAAGGCAAGCGCGGGATCGTCCGCGCCAAGCCGCCGATCCCGGCCTTGCAGGGCCTGTTCGGCCTGCCGACCCTGGTGCACAACGTGCTGACGCTGGCCTCGGTGCCAATGATTATGGCCAAGGGCGCGCAGTTCTATCGCGATTACGGCATGGGCCGTTCCCTGGGCACCATGCCCTTCCAGTTGGCGGGCAATATTCGTCACGGCGGTCTGGTGGAACGGGCCTTTGGCCTGACCCTGCGCGAATTGGTGGAAGATTACGGTGGTGGTACCGCCAGTGGCCGGCCGCTGAAAGCCGCGCAGGTTGGCGGCCCTCTCGGCGCCTGGGTGCCGCCGTCGCAATTCGACACGCCGCTGGATTACGAAGCCTTCGCCGCCATCGGCGCAATGCTCGGTCACGGTGGTGTGGTGGTGGCTGACGACAGCCTGGACATGGCCCACATGGCGCGCTTCGCCATGCAGTTCTGCGCCGAGGAATCCTGTGGCAAATGCACCCCATGCCGTATCGGTTCGACCCGGGGCGTTGAGGTGATCGACCGCCTGCTGGCCGCACCTGACCAGAACGGTCGCGATGAACAGGCAATCATCCTCAAGGACCTGTGCGACACAATGCAATACGGTTCGCTGTGCGCGTTGGGCGGCATGACCTCTTATCCGGTCGTCAGCGCCCTCAAGCACTTCCCCGCCGACTTCGGTCTGCAAGCCTCGGAGGCCGAGCAATGATCACTGTATTCGACCCGAAAACCGATATGGATCTGGGTACCCCGGCCCGCGAAAGCCAGGTGCAAGTCACCCTGAACATCGACGGCCAAAGCATCAGCGTGCCCGAAGGCACCTCGGTGATGCGCGCCGCCGCGTTGCTGGGCACCACCATCCCCAAACTGTGTGCCACCGACAGCCTGGAAGCCTTTGGCTCCTGCCGGATGTGCCTGGTGGAAATCGACGGCATGCGCGGCTACCCCGCGTCTTGCACCACGCCGGTCAGCGAAGGCATGACCGTGCACACCCAGACGCCGAAGCTCGCGACCCTGCGCCGCAACGTCATGGAGCTGTACATCTCCGATCACCCGCTGGATTGCCTGACCTGCTCGGCCAACGGCAACTGCGAGCTGCAAACCGTCGCCGGCCAGGTCGGCCTGCGGGAAGTGCGTTACGGCTATGAGGGCGAGAACCATCTGGACGACGTGAAGGACACGTCCAACCCGTACTTCGACTACGACCCGAGCAAGTGCATCGTCTGCAACCGCTGCGTGCGCGCCTGCGAAGAAACCCAGGGTACGTTTGCCCTGACCATTACCGGGCGCGGGTTCGAATCCCGGGTCGCGGCCGCCGGTGGCGAGGACTTTCTCGACTCGGAATGCGTGTCGTGCGGCGCCTGTGTGCAAGCCTGCCCGACCGCGACACTGATGGAAAAAAGTGTGGTCGAACTGGGTCAACCCGAACACAGCGTCATCACCACCTGCGCCTATTGCGGCGTGGGCTGTTCGTTCCGCGCCGAGATGAAAGGCGACCAGCTGGTGCGCATGGTTCCGGACAAGAACGGCCAGGCCAACCACGGCCACTCCTGCGTCAAGGGGCGCTTTGCCTGGGGCTACGCGACCCACCCGGATCGCATCACCAAACCGATGATCCGCAAGTCCATTAACGACCCTTGGCAGGAAGTCAGCTGGGATGAAGCGGTGACTTACGCTGCCAGCGAATTCCGCCGGTTGCAGCAAAAATACGGCCGCGATTCCATTGGTGGCATCACCTCCAGCCGTTGCACCAACGAAGAAACCTACCTGGTGCAAAAACTGGTGCGCGCCGCGTTCGGCAACAACAACGTCGACACCTGTGCGCGGGTCTGCCACTCACCGACCGGCTATGGCCTGAAACAAACCCTGGGCGAGTCCGCCGGCACACAGAGTTTCGACTCGGTGATGCAGGCTGACGTGATCCTGGTGATGGGTGCCAACCCCAGCGACGCTCACCCGGTGTTCGCCTCCCAGCTCAAGCGCCGCCTGCGTGAAGGCGCGCGACTGATCGTCATCGACCCACGTCGCATTGATCTGGTGGACACGGTGCATGCCCGCGCCGAACTGCACCTGGCCCTGCGTCCGGGCACCAACGTCGCCATGCTCAACGCCCTGGCCCACGTCATCGTCACCGAAGGCTTGCTCAACCAGGCCTTTATCGACGCTCGTTGCGAGGGCAACGATTTCGCCCACTGGAAAGAGTTCGTCAGCCGAGCGGAAAACTCGCCGGAAGCCCTTGGCCCTGTCTGCGGCGTAGAACCTGCCGATATCCGTGCCGCCGCACGCTTGTATGCCACCGGCGGTAACGCGGCGATCTACTACGGCCTGGGCGTCACCGAGCACAGCCAGGGCAGTACCGCGGTCATGGGCATTGCCAACCTGGCCATGGCCACCGGCAACATCGGTCGCGAAGGTGTGGGCGTGAACCCGTTACGTGGGCAGAACAACGTTCAGGGCTCCTGCGACATGGGCTCCTTCCCCCACGAACTGCCCGGTTACCGTCACGTCTCCAACGAGGTGGTACGGACGCAGTTCGAACAGGCCTGGAACGTCACCCTGCAACCTGATCCGGGCCTGCGCATTCCCAACATGTTCGAGTCTGCACTGGCTGGCAGCTTCAAGGGCCTGTACTGCCAGGGCGAGGACATCGCCCAGAGCGACCCCAATACTCAACACGTCACCGCGGCGCTGTCGGCCATGGAATGCATCGTGGTGCAGGACATTTTCCTCAACGAAACCGCCAAGTTCGCCCATGTGTTCCTGCCGGGCGCCTCGTTCCTGGAAAAAGACGGCACTTTCACCAACGCCGAGCGGCGCATCTCCCGGGTGCGCAAGGTCATGGAGCCTCTGGGCGGCAAGGCCGACTGGGAAGGCACCGTGGCTCTGGCCAACGCCCTGGGCTATCCGATGAATTACAAGCATCCATCGGAAATCATGGATGAAATCGCCAGCCTGACGCCGACCTTCACCAACGTCAGCTACGCCGCACTGGATAGTCACGGCAGTCTGCAATGGCCATGCAACGCCGCGGCACCGGACGGCACGCCAACCATGCACATTGAGGAATTCGTGCGTGGCAAGGGGCGCTTCATGCTCACCGGCTACGTGCCGACCGAGGAGAAGGTCAACAGTCGCTATCCGCTGCTACTGACCACCGGGCGCATCCTCAGCCAGTACAACGTCGGCGCCCAGACCCGGCGTACTGAAAACGTCGCCTGGCACGACGAAGACCGCCTGGAAATCCACCCGACCGACGCCGAGAGCCGTGGGATCAACGAAGGCGATTGGGTCGGCATCGGCAGCCGCGCCGGCCAGACCGTACTGCGGGCACGAGTCACCGAGCGGGTTGCCCCAGGCGTGGTGTACACCACCTTCCACTTCCCTGAGTCGGGTGCCAACGTGATCACCACCGACAACTCCGACTGGGCTACCAACTGTCCGGAGTACAAGGTCACCGCCGTGGAGGTCAGCCGCGTCTATCACCCTTCCGAGTGGCAAAAACGCTATCAGGCATTCAGCGACGAACAACAACGCCTGCTCAACGAACGTCGCCATGAACGTAGCGCCGGGACAAAAGCCGAGGTACGCCGATGAGTACGGAAAACCTGATCAAGATGGTCAACCAGATCGCCCAATACTTTGCCAGCGAACCGGATCAGCAACAGGCCGTGCTCGGCGTGCGCAATCATCTGCAGATGTACTGGACGCCCGGCATGCGCAAGGAGTTGCTGGCCTGGCAGACGGCGCATCAGGGAGCAGACTTGCACCCGCTGGCGCAGGCAGCGGTTAGTGGGGCTGGCTGGGAGGCTTAGGTTTACACGATCCTTGGGGAAGATTGCCCCTTGGCCTGTTGGCTGAAAACTGTGGAGAGGGAGCTTGCTCCCTCGCCACATGTAAGCATGTGTTGCGAGTCTTTCGGGACTAATGCACCGGCAACACCACCAACGCCTCCAACCCGCCCATCGACCGATTACTCAGGGTCAGCTCGCCTCCGTGTTCCAGCACAATCGCCCGCGCCGCCGATAACCCCAAACCAACACCCCCGGTGCTTTTGTTGCGCGAGCCTTCCATGCGAAAGAACGGTGCGAACACTTGTTCAAGGCAGGCATCTGGAATACCCGGTCCACGGTCCAGTATTTTGATCCGCACCTCTCCAGTACCGGGAATCAGTTCAATCTCCGGCTCACTACCGTACTTGATGGCGTTATCAAGCAAGTTAGTGATCACCCGTTTGAGCCCCAACGGTCGACCGAAATACACCAGCCGCAGCGGCCCGCTGAAGGCAATCTCGATACGCTGATCACGGTAATCATCGAGCAGGGTTTGCAGCAGTTCCGCCAGATCAAACTGGGTGGCCGGTTCAAGCCTGGCGTCGTCGCGGAAGAACTCCAGCGCCGAGTGGATCATCGCCTGCATTTCATCCACGTCACGAAACAGCCGCTGCTGTTGCTCGGTATCTTCGATGAACTCGCCACGCAGGCGCATCCGCGTCAGAGGGGCGCGCAGGTCGTGAGAGATGGCGGCAAGCATTTGCGTGCGGTCGCGAATGAAGTGCTGCAACTGGGCCTGCATGGCATTGAACGCGAGAATAGCCTGACGGATTTCGTGGGGACCGAGTGGTTCGATCGGCGGTGCGCGGAAGTCCACGCCGAAGCGGCGGGCGCCTTCGGCAAAGCGCTGCAAAGGTGTGGCGAGGCGTCGGGTGGCGATCAGCGCGACCAGGGCGGTGGAGATCAGCACCAGCAGGATCACGATCAGGTAGCGTGGCGTTTCGTCGAGCCCCCAACTGCGCGAGGGCGCGGAGAACATCAGCCACGATGCGTCGGACAACTCGATCAGCAGCGCGTAATGTGCGTCCGCCGTGTGCTCCTTCCAGTCGGCCGGTTCATAGGCTTCGATGCGCCGGTCAGGGGCTCTGAGCATCGGCTGCAGGATGCTCGAACCGATGTCGGACTTCGGATCTTCCACTGTCGGCAGATTGAGATCGTGCCGATCAGGGTGCCAAGTGATTGTGAAGCCACTCTCGTTGGCGGCTTGCGCCAATGAGGGACGCAGAGGCGCCGGAGCGGCCTCGATGACGCGGGTGATGGCGGCGGCTTTTTCCAGCAGGCCGATTTCGGTCAGCGGCGGACGCGCCCACACGCCGGCCAGTTGGATAAACAACCCGTTGAGCGCCAGTGAAATGAGCATGGCCAGAATGATCGTCAACGCAATCCAGCGCGCCACCGTATCTTGCGGCCAGTCTCGGGCGCGAATCCGCTTCAGCCAGCTCATCGCCGCGTCACGCTGGGCGTGAACAGGTAACCACCATTGCGGACGGTGCGAATCATTGCCGGGCGCTTGGTATCGGACTCGAGTTTGCGTCGCAAGCGGCTGACTTGAACGTCGATGCTGCGATCGAACGCCTCATGGCAATGCCCGCGCGCCAAGTCCAGTAACTGCTCGCGGGTGAGAATGCGCTGCGGGTGCTCGACGAAGACCAGCAGCAAGTCAAACTCACCGGCCGATAGCGGGATCATCACGTTGTCCGGCGAGCGCAACTCACGGCGAGTGACGTCCAGGTGCCAGTCAGCGAAATCAATCAGCGGCCGTGGCCTGTCCTGCGGCACCGGACGACGCTCGTCCACACGCCGCAGCACGGCGCGCACTCTGGCCAGCAACTCACGGGCGTCAAAGGGTTTGGTCAGATAATCATCGGCGCCCAGCTCCAGCCCGACCACCCGGTCACTGAGCTCGCCCATGGCCGTGAGCATGATCACCGGCATTGCATATCGAATCCGCAGTTGCTGACACAGGATCAGCCCGCTGTCGCCGGGCAACATCACGTCCAGAATGATCAGGTCCGGTGCCTGGCGCTCTATGGCCGCCCACAGCGACGCACCGTCTGTGGCGACCTCGACGCTGTAGCTGTGCTGCACGAAGAATTTTTTCAGTAGATCGAGGACTTCAAGGTCGTCGTCCACAATTAAAAGGCTGTTCACCGAAGGTCACTTAAGGGGGCGAATGGAACCGCCATCTAAAACCATTCACGGCAGCGCGTCATATATTTCAATCTTGCAACAAAACGTCATCGCCGCAATAAACCAGACATCTTCGCGCAAGGCATGGGGCTCAGTATCTCGGCGAATTCCTCCCGAGACTCATCCATGTTGCCTTTCAAGTGTGCTCCCTGGCTGGCCCGTAATACTTCGATTGCTGTGCTGACCGCAGGGTTGACGGGGTGCAGCAGCCAACCGCTGTCTACCACCAACGTGAGGTGCGCCGACGTCGCCTATTCGGTGTACGATCCGGCGGAACCACTCAATCGCGGGGTCTTCGCGTTTAACCGGGTGCTCGATGACTACGCTCTGGCGCCGGTCGCTCGCGGCTATCGTTACATGCCGGACTTTTTCCAGACCGGTGTGCATAACTTTGTAGCGAACTTCGGCGAGCCCAAGGTCTTTATCAATGACCTGCTGCAAGGCAACCCGATGCGCTCGGTCAATACCATGGGGCGTTTCGTGCTCAACACCACAGTCGGGGTGGTGGGCTTGATCGACGTTTCCGGCATGGCCGGTATCCCGCGTCACAATGCGGACTTCGGCCAGACCTTCGGCGTGTGGGGCATCGGCAACGGTCCGATCGTCGAGCTGCCATTGCTCGGAACCTCCAACAGTCGCGACGCCGCCGGCCGCGTGCTCGACTTTGTGGTCGATCCGTTCGGCAGTAACAGCGATACCGTGGACACGCTGTCCACTATCAGCACTGTCGGCGGCATCGTCGATGGTCGGGCAGAAGCCTTACCGTTGACCGACAGCCTGCAAAAACTGCCGGACTACTACGGCGCTCTGCGTAACGTGGTTGCCGAGCGTCGTGCCGCTTACGTAGCCGATGGCAAACAAGGCTCGCCAGAGCACACCACCCCGCAGTGCACAGGAGCAGCGGCCGATGGGTTCTGAAAGCAATAGCCTGACTCTGCAGAAACGGGTAATCCAGCAAGATCCGGCCAATCTGCATTGTCGGGAAATCACCCTGCGCCTGTCAGCGGACTGTCGCCAACTGGTGCTCAGTCGCTACACCGAACACTACGGCCAGGCGGTGGTGCGTTGGATCGAGCGTAGCCATACGGTGTCAGTAGCCGAACTGTTGCGCTGGCTCGTGGCCAATGGTGAGGTGGAGGTCACGCGAGCTGATAGTCAGTCACTGTCTTGATTTCAGGGG
Source organism: Pseudomonas sp. 008 (assembly GCF_016861935.1). NCBI lineage: Bacteria > Pseudomonadati > Pseudomonadota > Gammaproteobacteria > Pseudomonadales > Pseudomonadaceae > Pseudomonas > Pseudomonas sp. 008. The sequence goes on from NZ_BOMA01000007.1 coordinate 381,442, forward strand.
GATGATACGGAGGATGGTAGTCTTCCGGTCGTCATCCCCTGCGAAGCCTACAGCGAAACTGAGACAAATCTGTCTGCCCTCGCATAGTTACTGCCGCCCTTACCAGCAATCAGGCTCGCACATAGACCCAAGCGCTGATGCCGGACTTGAGGGTCACACTGATGCGTTTGTAGTCCGCCACCTCGTATTCGTCGGCCGCGACCAGCTCTTGGGCCGTGATTTCGAAAACAGTGCCGGCGATCTCGTCCGACACGTCGCCACTCTCCTGCACGATCGGATGATGGGTTTTCCCACTCGCCGCCAACACCGCCGGATCGGTTATCTCGACCAGGTTCTGCTTGTAACCTGGCAGGCTGTCCAGGCGCCCTTTCAACTCGCGCCCGAAGGTGGACAGCTGAACGGCCCGGTCCTGCAAAGTGCCATAGGAGAACAGCAGAACCGGTTGCTCTGTTTGGTTTGGCATGAGGTTTCCTCGATCAGGTAAGCAAGTCTTCGTAGAACGCTCCGAAAGGGCGTTCAGGGTGGGCGATCTGGATTTCCAGAATCCACAGGCCGTTTGTCGGGCACTTGTCTAAATCCCCGAGGTCGCCACCACGGTGAATCGCATGAGGGAAATCGCTGACTCTATGGCCTTTGATGTCGAGGTTGAGCTTCCATCCCATGGCTTGCGCCTGGTCAGCCGCATAGCGGTAAAGCTCCATGCCGGAAACCCGCTCGCTACGCCAAAAGCCTTCGACCCGATTGAAAAGCTCCCGAGAGGCCGCAGCACAGGCGATCATTTCCGGGTCGGAACCGGTGGTGAAAGTCGCCCCTGCATCACCTTCGTGCCCTTGCCAGACCGCGCCCATGTCGACGAAAAAAATATCTTCGTCACCCAGCACAGGATCGCCATCGGAGCGCTGTTTGAACGTCTTGAGCGTATTGGCGCCAAAGCGGATCAGCAGCGGGTGCCAGATGCGATCCATGCCAAGTTCCGACAGAACCTGTTTACCCAGTGACTGGGCTTTGGACTCGCGCATGCCGGGAGAAACAACCCGGGCAATCTGTTCGATGGCCTTCCAGGTCATCTGCTGCGCATGGCGCATCGTTTCCAGCGTGTAACGCTCGCCTACTGCTTCTTTACCGCTCAGAGCCGTTGTCATCGATCATTCCTTTTGTACGAATTCTCGCTGTATATTTTTATATATTGCGATACTCGATAAAAAAGATATAGCCATGATCCAGGCTAAAGA
>NZ_BOMA01000008.1:0-297264 GCF_016861935.1 Pseudomonas sp. 008
CTACAGCAGCCTCTGTTGCTGTCAAGCGGTTATTTTCAGAAGTTTTCAAAGTTTCCCGTAAGAAACATCAGCAACTTCAACCACTTGCGCTTCCGATCTCTCGTTAGCGGGAGGCGAATTCTACAGCGTTAGTCGCTGCTGTCAACACCTCTTTTTCTCCGCTTTCGATCGAGAAGATCGAACCGTCAAGAAGGCGACAATACCCCGCCTTACCAACTCCTTCTGGCTTCGATGAACTGAAGCGTAACCGCTGTCGAAAACTTCGTAACTCGTTGCTTACCAAGGAGTTTTCCGTTTCGACTGCGCCGGAAGTGGGGCGAATTATAGACGTCCAGAATCTGCCGTCAACCCCTGATTTCAGCTTTATTCGGATTTGAGCGTAATACGCGCAAATGCCTTCTTCCCAGCCTGGCAAACGTGGGTCGCGCCCAGCGCGCATATAAAGGTGCGATCGACAACTTCACCATCTATACGCACACCACCGGAACCTAAAAGATCACGTGCCACGGCAGAGTTCTTCACCAGGCCCGCCTTATTAAGGACAGCAGCGATCGGCATATCTTCGGTAGCGATCAATTCGATCTCTGGCAAATCATCCGGCAGCTCGCCGTCTTTCATACGGTTGCCCGCCGCACGGTGAGCATTGGCCGCAGCCTCTTCACCATGGAAACGCGCAACGATCTCTTCGGCCAACTTAATCTTGATGTCACGCGGATTCGCACCCGCCTCGACGTCAGCCCGCAAAGCATCGATCTCTTCCATGGAGCGGAAGCTGAGCAGTTCGAAGTAGCGCCACATCAGCACATCAGGAATAGAGACCAGCTTGCCGTACATGACACCCGGCGCCTCCTGGATACCGACATAGTTGCCCAACGACTTGGACATCTTCTTCACGCCATCCAGCCCTTCGAGCAACGGCATGGTCAGAATGCATTGAGCCTCCTGACCATAACCACGCTGCAGTTCACGCCCCATCAGCAGATTGAACTTCTGATCGGTACCGCCCAGCTCGACGTCCGCGCGCAAAGCGACCGAGTCGTAACCCTGAACCAGCGGATAGAGGAATTCGTGAATGGCGATTGGCTGATTGGTCGTGTAGCGCTTGTCAAAGTCATCGCGCTCGAGCATGCGTGCCACGGTGTATTGCGAAGTCAGACGTATGAAGTCAGCCGGCCCCATCTGATCCATCCAGGTGGAGTTGAACGCCACTTCGGTTTTGGCCGGATCAAGAATCTTGAAGACCTGAGTCTTGTAGGTCTCGGCATTCTCGAGAACCTGTTCACGAGTGAGCGGTGGACGTGTCGCGCTCTTGCCACTCGGATCACCGATCATCCCGGTGAAGTCACCAATAAGGAAGATCACCTGATGGCCCAGATCCTGGAACTGGCGCAGCTTATTAATAAGCACGGTGTGACCCAGGTGCAAATCCGGCGCGGTCGGATCGAAGCCTGCCTTAATACGTAGCGGCTGGCCACGTTTGAGCTTTTCGATCAGCTCGGACTCGACCAACAGTTCTTCTGCACCACGCTTGATCAGCGCTAGCTGCTCTTCAACCGACTTCATAACAGACCTGCAAGACTCGAATTCAAAGGGGACCAACCATACAAGATCGGGCGTCAAATACAAAGTTTTGCCCGGCGCACGGACGCCAATCCACGGACAGAGCGTCCGCAGGCTTGCTTCAGAGATGATTTGGTTATATTTTATACAGTTATTTCGTCTTCATCATGTCATTCATCTTTTCCAATTCATTTTTTCAAAGTCAAAATTACTTATGACCAAAGAATCGTCTAAAGCGCCACCGCTTTACCCGAAGACCCACCTGCTCGCAGCAAGCGGTATCGCCGCCCTTCTGAGCCTGGCGCTTCTGGTATTTCCTTCCAGTGATGTTGAAGCCAAAAAGACGACCCTGAGTCTTGAACTGGAAAGCCCTGTAGAACAACTGACACAAGATCAAGACGCCGCCGGCGGCGTCCAAGCCACAAATGAGCCGGCAGCCTCCCCTTTCGCGCAGATCGAAAACAGCGCCGAAAACACTCAGGAAGCCGCCCAGGCCGCCCCCGCGCCAGTCGTCGAAGAAAAGAAGGCGCCAGGCCACAGGGAAGTGATCGTTGCCAAAGGCGACACTCTCTCGACATTGTTTGAGAAAGTCGGCCTTCCGGCCACTTCGGTGCATGAAGTGCTGGCCAGCGACAAGCAGGCCAAGCAGTTCAGCCAGCTCAAACATGGCCAGAAGCTTGAGTTCGAACTAGGCCCGAACGGCCAACTGACCAATTTGCACAGCAAAGTCAGCGACACGGAAAGCATCAGCCTGACCAAGAACGATAAGGGTTATACATTCAACCGCATTACCGCCAAGCCCACTGTTCGCACCGCCTACGTACATGGCGTGATCAACAGTTCGCTGTCGCAATCCGCAGCCCGTGCCGGTTTGTCCCATAGCCTGACCATGGATATGGCCAGCGTGTTTGGCTATGACGTCGACTTCGCCCAGGATATTCGCCAAGGTGACGAGTTCGATGTGATCTATGAACAGAAAGTCGTCAACGGTAAAGCCGTCGGTAACGGTCCCATTCTTTCCGCGCGCTTCACCAACCGTGGCAAGACTTACACCGCTGTGCGCTACACCAACAAACAAGGCAACAGCAGCTACTACACGGCTGACGGCAACAGCATGCGCAAGGCGTTCATCCGTACTCCGGTAGACTTCGCCCGCATCAGCTCGAAATTCTCCATGGGCCGCAAGCACCCGATCCTGAACAAGATCCGCGCCCACAAGGGTGTCGATTACGCAGCACCGCGCGGCACACCGATCAAGGCTGCCGGCGACGGCCAGGTATTGTTGGCCGGTCGCCGCGGCGGTTACGGCAATACCGTGATTATCCAGCACGGCAGTACTTACCGTACGCTGTACGGCCACATGCAGGGCTTCGCCAAAGGCATCAAGACTGGCGGCAGCGTCAAGCAAGGTCAGGTGATCGGCTACATCGGCACCACCGGCCTCTCCACCGGCCCGCACCTGCACTACGAGTTCCAGGTCAATGGTGTGCACGTCGACCCGCTGGGTCAGAAGGTAGCGATGGCCGATCCGATCTCCAAAGCTGAACGCTCACGCTTCCTTGCGCAAAGCCAACCGCTGATGGCGCGCATGGACCAAGAGAAAGCCACCCTGTTGGCTTCGAGCAAACGCTAAGCCATGGCGCTCTATATAGGTGTGATGTCCGGGACCAGCCTTGATGGCCTGGACATTGCGCTGATCGAGCAAGCCCCGGCGATCAAGCTGATCGCCACGCATTACATCCCCATGCCCGAATCCCTGCGCGCCGAGCTGCTTGGCTTGTGCGCCAGCGGTCCGGACGAGATTGCCCGCTCCGCCATTGCCCAGCAAAACTGGGTGAAACTGGCCTCACAGGGCATTCACACCCTCCTCGACCAACAAAACCTCAAGCCCGGCGACATTCGCGCGATTGGCAGCCACGGCCAGACCATTCGCCACGAACCGGCACGCGGGTTCACAGTGCAGATCGGCAACCCTGCGCTGCTCACCGAGCTGACCGGCATTACCGTGGTCAGCGACTTCCGCAGCCGCGACGTAGCCGCTGGCGGACAAGGCGCCCCATTGGTTCCAGCCTTTCACGAAGCCTTGTTTGAACAGCAGCCCGGTAACCGCGCGGTGCTGAACGTCGGCGGGTTCAGCAACCTCAGCCTGATCGAACCCGGCAAGCCTGTCGCGGGTTTTGACTGCGGTCCGGGGAACGTCCTGCTGGATGCCTGGATTCACCGGCAACGCGGCGACAACTTCGATCGCGATGGCCAATGGGCCGCCAGCGGCAAGGTTGAACCGGCTCTGTTGAATGAGCTGCTCAGTGATCCGTTCTTTGTAACTCAAGGCCCGAAGAGCACTGGCCGCGAAGTGTTCAATCTGCCATGGCTGATGCAGCATCTGTCACAGCTGCCAACCTTCGCAGCCGAAAACGTACAGGCCACACTGCTTGAGTTGACCGCCCTGACCATCGTCGAGTCATTGCAAAGCGCTCAATCGGATACCCAGGAGCTGCTGGTCTGCGGCGGCGGAGCACACAACGCCACGTTGATGAAACGGTTGGCCAGCCTGTTGCCGAACGCGAAAGTCAGCAGCACTGCCGCTTATGGTGTAGACCCGGACTGGGTTGAAGCCATGGCCTTTGCCTGGCTGGCTCATTGCTGCCTGGAAGGTATCGCGACCAACCGCCCAAGCGTCACCGGCGCCCGTGGCCTGCGAATTCTCGGCGCCATCTACCCCGCCTGAACCTTAACTCCAGACAGCAAAACGCCGCAGAGTCCTGAGACCCTGCGGCGCTTGTTGATGCGGTGAGTTGCGATCAGATCGAGAACGAAGAGCCGCAGCCACACGTGGTGGTGGCGTTCGGGTTTTTGATCACGAAACGCGAACCTTCCAGACCTTCCTGGTAATCCACCTCGGCACCTGCCAGGTACTGGAAGCTCATCGGATCGACCACCAGGCTGACGCCTTCGCGCTCGACAATGGTGTCGTCATCGGCCACTTCTTCATCGAAGGTGAAGCCGTACTGAAACCCTGAACAACCGCCGCCCGTAACGAATACGCGCAGCTTCAAGCGATCATTCCCCTCTTCATCGACCAGGCTCTTCACCTTGTGCGCAGCACCGTGGGTGAATTGCAAAGCCGTGGGGGTGAAGGATTCGACGCTCATGCTGACTATCTCCCGGCGTTACGCCGCCATAATGCGTGATGACGCGCATTATCCGCTTCTCCCAGAAAATCGGTCAACTATTGTTACGGTATATCAATCAACCCAATTGTCAGACCAGAATGCAAAAAGGCCCGTTCAACGGGCCTTTTTGCTGCGCGGGATAAAGCCTTACGGCAGCATGCCCGCATGGGAAAGGCCCAGGCGCTCATCCAGACCGAAGAGGATATTCAGGTTCTGCACAGCCTGACCCGACGCGCCTTTGACCAGATTGTCGATGACCGACAACACCACCACCAGATCACCATCCTGCGGACGATGCACGGCGATACGGCAAACGTTGGCACCTCGCACGCTGCGGGTTTCCGGATGGCTGCCGGCTGGCATTACGTCGACGAACGGTTCGTTGGCATAACGCTTTTCGAACAGAGCCTGCAGATCCACCGAGCGGTCCACGACAGTCGCGTAGAGCGTCGAATGAATACCGCGAATCATCGGCGTCAGGTGCGGAACGAACGTCAGGCCAACGTCCTTGCCCGCGGCACGACGCAGCCCCTGACGGATTTCCGGTAAGTGACGGTGACCTTTTACGGCGTAGGCCTTCATGCTTTCCGACGTCTCGGAGTACAGCGAACCTACGGAAGCGCCACGACCGGCACCACTGACACCGGATTTGCAGTCCGCAATCAAGCGTGTGGTATCGGCCAGACCGGCTTCGAGCAATGGCAGGAAACCCAATTGCGTCGCGGTCGGGTAGCAACCCGGTACAGCAATCAGGCGTGCCTGCTTGATCTGCTCGCGATTGACTTCCGGCAAGCCGTAGACCGCCTCATCCAGCAGTTCCGGCGCACCGTGCGGCTGGCCGTACCACTTGGCCCATTCATCGGCGTCTTGCAAACGGAAGTCTGCCGACAGGTCGATAACCTTGGTGCCGGCAGCCAGCAATTCACCCGCCAGGGCATGGGCGACACCGTGCGGCGTGGCGAAGAACACTACATCGCAAGCCCCGAGGGTCTTGATGTCCGGAACGCTGAACGCCAGGCCGTCGTAATGGCCTCGCAGGTTCGGGTACATGTCGGCCACGGCCAGGCCGGCCTCGGATCGGGAAGTGATCACCACCACTTCTGCCTGCGGATGCTGTGCCAACAGACGCAGCAGTTCGACACCGGTGTAACCCGTGCCGCCGACGATACCGACCTTGACCATAAACCTGCCCTCAACGAACCCACTGGAAAGCCGTCGATAATAGGGGCCGCGCGGCCCTGCGACAACCGTCAAGGTGACGTGCGGGCGCTCTACCCCCTACTATCTTCACTACCGTGAACCTGGGAATAACCAAAAATGCTTTATCTGTGGCTCAAAGCGCTTCACATCATCAGCATGGTCTGCTGGTTTGCCGGCCTGTTTTACCTGCCGCGCCTGTTCGTCTATCACGCGCAAAGCGAAGACACCGTCAGCAAGGAACGCTTCAGCATCATGGAGCGCAAGCTGTACCGGGGTATCATGGGGCCAGCGATGATCGCCACCCTGGTCTTCGGTATCTGGCTGATCAGCCTCAACCCGAGCGCCTATTTCGGCCAGGGCGCGTGGATGCACGCCAAGCTGACCCTGGTGGTGATCCTGATCGGCTACCACCACATGTGCGGCGCACAGGTAAAACGTTTTGCCCGTGACGAAAACACCCGCAGCCATGTCTTTTATCGCTGGTTCAATGAAGTGCCGGTTCTGATATTGCTGGCTATCGTAATTCTGGTCGTCGTCCGGCCGTTTTAAATCCAACAGGCACACTCACCCGGGGTACTACCAATGTCGCTGCCCGCTCTGCTCGAACAACGCTTGCGACTGCCGGTAGTGGCGGCGCCGATGTTCCTGATCTCCAACCCCGAGCTGGTGCTCGCCTGCTGCCGTAATGGCGTGGTGGGCAGTTTCCCTGCGCTGAATCAGCGTGAAAGCAGCGGTTTCAAGGCCTGGCTGGAAGAAATCAAAGCAGGGTTGGCGACACTGGAAAACCCTGCCCCTTACGCGGTGAACCTGATCGTCCACCACAGCAATCCGCGATTGCAGGCGGACCTGGCGATCTGCATCGAACACAAAGTACCGATCGTGATCACCAGCCTCGGCGCCGTGAAGGAAGTAGTCGATGCCGTGCACAGCTACGGTGGCCTGGTGTTTCACGACGTGACGACCCGTCGCCACGCAGAAAAAGCCGCCGAAGCCGGTGTCGACGGTTTGATTGCCGTTGCCGCGGGGGCCGGTGGTCACGCCGGGACCTGGAGCCCGTTCTCGCTTATCGCCGAGATCCGCCAGTTTTTCGACAAGACCCTGCTGCTGGCTGGCTGCCTGAACCATGGCCACGAGATTCTTGCTGCGCAATTGCTCGGTGCGGATCTGGCCTACTTCGGTACGCGATTTATCGGCACCACCGAAAGTCATGCGCCTGACGCCTACAAGGAGATGCTCCTGACTGCCAGAGCCGCGGACATCGTCCATACTCCAGCGGTGTCTGGGGTTCCGGCAAGCTTCATGCGTCAGAGCCTGGAGGCCGCCGGGTTCGACATGGCGGCGCTGCAAAGCAAGGGCGAGGTGGACTTCGGCTCCAAGCTCAAACCCTTGAACGATGAAGCCAAAGCCTGGAAAACCGTGTGGTCTGCGGGCCAGGGTGTCGGGGAAATCGAGGATCTGCCGAGTGTCGATCAACTGGTCGAACGTCTCGGCACCGAATACCGTAAGGCGCTGGAACTGGCGGCAGCACTGCCCAAGCGCTGGCCGCGCTGACAGGAAAGCTTGGCCAGCCCAACCCGGCCGGCCTTAAACTCCCCCTTGTTACACTTTCCATTACAACTCTCGCGACAAGGATGCCTCGGCCATGAGCGAAAACCGTTTCAAGATCGTCTTCGATGGTGCTTTGCTGCCCGGTGTTGATGCCACCACCGCCAAGCTCAATCTCGCCGAGCTGTTCAAAAGCGACGTCGCAGCTATTGAACGCCTGTTCAGTGGCCGGATGGTTGCGCTCAAACGCGACCTGTCACATGCCGATGCGCAAACTTATCTTCAGGCGCTGACGAAAACCGGCATCGATGCCCGAATCGAAGCCGAACCCTCGATCGAGCTGAACCTGTCCGACGTTCACACCAACCCATCGCCATCGGCAGAGCCTGAGTCCCCCTACGCTCCACCGCGCGCCACCGTCGGCGAAGCGCTGCCGGAGTTCGCCACACTCAAGGCATTCAGTTTCAGTGGCCGCATCGGCCGACTGCGCTTTCTGGCCTGGACAATGGCTCTGACGCTGGTGACGTTGGGCATTGGCTCGGTGTTGGCCATTTTCGGCTTCGGCCTCATCAGCACCAACTCGACTGCCGGCCTGATTGTCGCGGGTCTGCTGGCCGTTATTCTGATCGTGATACTCGCGTTCATCAGCATTCAGTTCAGTGTGCAGCGCCTACACGATATCGGCTGGTCTGGCTGGCTCTGGCTGTTGAACCTTGTGCCGTTCGTGGGGGGCGCTTTCCCGTTCGTGATAATGATCGTGCCGGGTAACAGCACTGCCAATCGATATGGCGCACCGCCGCCGCCCAACAGCAACGCAGTCAGGGTACTGGCTTCATTGTGGCTGGTGTTTATTGCGATCATGTTCGTTGGCGGGCTGACCGGAGGTCTCACGGCAATTCAGGATGAGTATGAAAGCGCCACTGATAGCGCCTATCAAAGTAGCTCTGTGACCACCGATGAAGTCGAAGCTGCGCCCGTCGAAGTCGACTCGGCAGCAGATTCAACCGACGATGCAGCCGAAGCGGCCCAGCCCCCTGTAGACTCTGCAAAAGAATGAACAGCGCTCCCCGCCCGTGACACCTGCGTCGCTGGCGCGGAGCTGTTGCGATGGAGAACTGCATGACCCGTTACGCTCTGATCACTGGCGCTTCCAGCGGCATCGGCCTGGCGATGGCCGAAGCGCTGGCCCGGCGCGGCCGCAGCCTGTTACTGGTGGCCCGACAGCGTGATCAGCTGGAAAGTATTGCGATTGAACTGACTCAACGTTTCGGCGTGGAAGTGTTGTTTCGTGCCTGTGACCTGGGAGAACCGTTGCGCCTGTCCGGATTTCTACTGGAACTGGAGGAAGGTGAGCGGCAAATCGATCTGCTGGTCAACTGCGCCGGCATCGGTACCTGTGGCCCATTCCTGGCCCAGGACTGGATGACCGAGCAGGATCTGATCGAAGTGAACATCCTGGCCCTCACTCGCCTGTGTCACGCCATCGGTAACAGCATGGCCTTGCAGGGCGGCGGGCAGATTCTGAACGTCGCCTCGGTTGCGGCGTTCCATCCCGGCCCCTGGATGAGCACTTATTACGCCAGCAAGGCTTATGTGCTGAATTTTTCCGAAGGCTTGCGCGTCGAACTGAAAAAATGCGCGGTCAAGGTGTCAGTGCTCTGCCCCGGCCCGACACGCACGGCGTTTTTTCGGACCGCGCAACTGAACACCGATAAGCTGGGCGAGAGCAAACTGCTGATGAGCCCAGAGGAAGTCGCGCTCTATACCGTGCGCGCCCTGGAGAAAAATCGCGCCATTATCATCCCCGGTCGCCTGAATCGCTGGTTCGCCTTCCTGCCACGGCTCGGCTCGCGCTGGCTGACCCGGACAATCGCGGGCATGGTCAATAAGGCGTACTGCCCGCGCTGACCAGCCTTCAAGGTAAAAAACTGGGCTCAGGCGGGGCCCATGCGTACACTCAAGCCAGCCAAACAACGGAGAAAACAGCTGTGGATACTCTGTTCACCAAGATCATCAACCGGGAAATCCCGGCGAAGATCATTTACGAGGACGACCAGGTACTGGCCTTCCACGACATCGCGCCACAGGCCCCGGTGCATTTCCTGGTGGTCCCGAAGAAACCGGTGCGCACCCTTAACGACCTCACCGAGGACGATAAGGCTCTGGCCGGGCATATTCTGTTCACCGCGCAGCGTCTGGCTCTGGAACTGGGCTGTGAAGAAGGTTTCCGGGTGGTCATGAACTGCAATGAATTGGGCGGGCAGACCGTTTATCACATTCATATGCACGTGCTGGGTCAGCGCCAGATGCACTGGCCTCCGGGCTGATTGCAAGCAGTACCGGTTTATGTGGCGAGGGCGCTTGCTCCCTCACCACAGATGACCCAGCGCAAACCCTCCCCGGCCGATTGGGTTAAACTGGCCGCCGAGATTCTTCCCGGAGGTCAGCATGACTACCCAACGTCACTACTCGCCAATTGACCGTCTTCTGCTGCAAGCCGATGCCGCGATGCGTACTTTGCTGCCCTTCAGTGGTCAGCCCTACCGTCCGTCGCCTGCCATCGTGCAGCCGGATGCGCAAATGAGCGACGAGGACACCCGGCACGTCGCCGGCTTGATGCGCATCAACCATACCGGCGAAGTCTGTGCCCAGGCGCTGTATCAAGGTCAAGCCCTGACCGCCAAGTTGCCGCAAGTGCGCGCTGCCATGGAACATGCCGCCGAAGAAGAAATCGATCATCTGGTCTGGTGCGAACAGCGCATCCACCAGTTGGGCAGCCACACCAGCATTCTCAATCCGCTGTTCTATGGAATGTCGTTCGGAATTGGCGCGGTGGCCGGGTTGATTAGCGACAAAGTCAGCCTGGGTTTCGTTGCCGCCACCGAGCATCAGGTTTGCAAACATCTGAACGAACACCTTGAACAACTGCCCGCCGAGGACGAAAAATCCCGGGCGATCCTTGAGCAGATGCGCATTGATGAAGAACATCACGCCGAAAGTGCGCTGGATGCTGGAGGGTTCCGCTTTCCTGCACCGGTGAAGTTCGGGATGAGTCTGCTGGCCAAGGTGATGACCAAGAGTACCTATCGGATCTGATAATTGAGTTGTTTGGTCGGGCCTCTTCGCGGACAACAGCAATAAAAAAGGCGACTACCTTGCGGTAGTCGCCTTTTTTTGTACTCGGAAATCTCAGCTCGGCATGTTGCGCGCGTAGAAGATTTCGAGCATTTCGTGTTTCACACGCTCAGTCACCTGGGCACGCTGCTCAGAAGACAGGTTGCTGGTGGCGTCGCCGAACAGGTAGTTATCCAGTTCGAAGTTCTTCAGCAGCATTTTGGTGTGGAACAGGTTTTCCTGATACACGTTCACGTCGGTCATCTGGTACGCGTCGCGGGTGTCTTCGGAGAGATAGTTCTGGATCGAGTTGATCTCGTGGTCGATGAAGTGTTTCTTGCCTTCAACGTCACGGGTGAAGCCGCGCACGCGGTAATCCACAGTCACGATATCCGAATCGAACTGGTGAATCAGAAAATTGAGCGCCTTGAGCGGTGAAATGACGCCACAGGTCGACACGTCGATGTCCACACGGAACGTCGCGATACCGTCCACCGGATGGATTTCCGGGTAGGTGTGCACCGTGATGTGGCTCTTGTCGAGGTGGGCCAGGATGATTTCGGGCAACGGGCCCGGAGACTCTTCAATCTGACTGTCGGTGGGGGTTACCGGCTCTTCAGAGATCAGAATCGTGACGCTGGCGCCCTGGGGTTCATAGTCCTGACTGGCAATGTTCAGGATATTGGCACCAATGATATCGACAACTTCTGTGAGGATCTGCGTCAGGCGCTTGGCGTTGTACTCTTTATTGATGTACTCGACGTAAGCCTGCTGGTCTTGCGGGGTTTCCGCGTAGCAGATGTCATAGATGTTGAAGCTCAAGGTCTTTGTCAGGTTATTGAACCCGTGGAGCTTGAGTTTGCTTTTCACCGTTAAAAACTCTCTATGTATTGCGGGCTGGCCGCGTGATCAAGCATGCCCGTCAGATGCGAACGACGCACCTGCGTAGGACGGTTAACACCTCTTCGCGATGGCGATTTTGGTTGTCTGTTCAGGCAAGCGACCTGTCGGGTGACCGATCACTGCCCTGAAAAAAGTGGCGCATTATGCAGACGTCAGCTATGGATCACCAGAGTCTGCACCGCTTTTATGATAGTTGAATGTCGATTCAACCGAGCTCGATAATCTCGTAGTCGTGGGTAATCGCCACGCCAGCCGCGCCGAGCATGATCGAGGCCGAGCAGTACTTCTCGGCCGACAGCTCGATGGCGCGCTTGACCTGGGCTTCTTTCAGCCCGCGGCCCTTGACCACGAAGTGCATGTGGATCTTGGTAAACACCTTCGGATCTTCGGTCGCACGCTCGGCTTCGAGGAAGGCTTCGCAGCTTTCGACGGCCTGACGCGACTTCTTGAGGATGCTGACCACATCGAAATTGCTGCAACCGCCAACACCCAGCAGGAGCATTTCCATCGGCCGGACACCCAGGTTACGACCGCCGGCATCGGGCGGACCGTCCATGACCACGACATGACCGCTGCCGGATTCACCGAGGAACATGGCTTCGCCTGCCCATTGGATGCGTGCCTTCATCGCCAAGACTCCACTGTATAAAAAAGGGTCGCCAGCTTAGCACAGGGCCCTTGATTGGCAGCGCTTCGCCTTCCTAGGACATAACCGTATGCGTCGTAGGTAAATTCTCGAATCTTGAAGGAATGTGTCTGTTAAGCTGACGCCAATTCACTGGCGCTTAGCCAGCTTTGTAGCGAACAAAAAAACCCAGGCTTCACCAGCCCCCCTACAAAAAACAAACACACCGTGCAGTCTTTTCGGGATACAACCATGGTTGCTATTACCCCCATATCCAAAATCAAGAACCTCGACAAACTGTTAATGCACTGCCAGCGCCGTCGCTATGCCGCCAAGAGCAACATCATTTGTGCCGGCGACCGCTCGGACACGTTGTTCTTCATCATCAAGGGTTCGGTGACCATCCTGATCGAGGATGACGACGGCCGTGAAATGATCATTGCCTACCTCAACTCCGGCGACTTCTTCGGTGAACTGGGTCTGTTCGAGCAAGCCGGGCTGGAACAGGAGCGCAGCGCCTGGGTTCGCGCCAAAGTCGAATGCGAAGTCGCGGAAATCAGCTACGCGAAATTCCGCGAGTTGTCTCAACAGGATCCAGACATTCTTTACGTGCTCAGCGGACAAATCGCACAACGCCTGCGCAATACCACTCGCAAGGTCGGCGACCTGGCGTTCTTCGACGTAACCGGCCGCGTGGCGCGCTGCCTGCTGGAGCTGTGCAAGCAGCCAGACGCCATGACCCACCCGGATGGCATGCAGATCAAGGTGACCCGCCAGGAGATCGGCCGGATTGTCGGTTGTTCCCGTGAGATGGTCGGACGCGTGCTCAAGGATCTGGAAGAACGCAACCTGGTCGACGTCAAAGGCAAGACCATGGTGGTCTTCGGTACGCGCTAGGCTCTGAAAACGGAAGCCTGGAACACTTAAGCCCCGAGCACTTCTGCCAGCATTTGGCGATACAACGCATCGAGCTGTTCCAGTGCATCAGGAGCGGCAAATTTTTCATGCAGGGCAATGTGGCTTTCTGCGCGAACCCGCTGTTCCAGACCGCAGGCTTCGTTGAAACGATTGACCGCCGCGACCATTGACTCTCGCTCGTTATCGATCAGCATCGCCCCGTGCACCAGCCCGACCGGACGCTGACCGCCCTTGCTCTGCCGCCAGCGCTGAGCGGTACCGACCATCTTGCGACCATCGAGGTTGACGTTGAAACGGCCATCGCAGAACGCGCCCTCAATTTCGCCCAGGGACGACACACCGCCCATCTCGTCAAGCAGCTGGCAAATCGGGTCACAGAGTCGCCGATAGGCGGTTTCGATCCGGTTCTGGTCACCCTCGCTACGCGGTGGCGCGTAGACCAGCGCGATGTTGAGGGTCGATGCCGATTGCGGCACCGGCTCGCCGCCAGTTTCGCGCAGCAGTACCGGCCAACCGGCAGCGGCTGATATCTCACTCGCCGCCTCGAAACCCGGCAAGCGATTCAAGCGGCGCGGCATGACCAATGCCCGATCTGTGGGTTGCCAGAACAGCAAGCCGAACTCCGAATCACCGGTGCACACATGGGCCAACAGGTCCTGTTCGGCGAGCAGGCCGGCTTCGATGGTCAGAGAGGTTGGCTGGGACATGGACGACTCCGTAAGACATGAAGTCTTTGGGGGGCTTGATGACCTACTCGCGGGCAAACCCGCTCCCACAGGGGATCGGGTTGCCTGCGAAAATGTGTTCAGTCGAGCGTAGAGCCGCTCACTGGAACACCGCGCTCAGGAAAGAACAGGCGCTGCAGTTCAGTACCCGGGCTTTCGGCGCGCATGAACGCTTCGCCGACCAGGAACGCATACACGTCGCTGATTTCCATCAGCTCGACATCGGCGCGGTTAAGAATGCCACTCTCGGTGACCACCAGACGATTACGCGGAATACGCGGCAACAAGTCGAGGGTGGTTTCCAGGCTGACCTCGAAGGTGTGCAGGTTGCGGTTGTTCACGCCCACCAGCGGCGTGTCGAGGGTTTTCAAGGCCCGCTCCAGCTCGTCGCCATCGTGGACTTCCACCAGCACATCGAGGCCGACACTTTTGGCCACGGCCGCCAGCTCGGCCATTTTCACGTCATCCAGTGCGGAGACGATCAACAGCACGCAATCAGCGCCCAGGGCGCGGGACTCGATGATCTGGTACGGATCGATCATAAAGTCTTTACGGATCACCGGCAGTTTGCACGCCGCCCGGGCTTGTTGCAGATACGCATCCGCACCCTGGAAATAATCGATGTCGGTGAGCACCGACAGGCAAGTAGCCCCGCCCTTCTCGTAACTCCTGGCAATGTCCGCAGGCACGAAGTTCTCGCGAATCACGCCCTTGCTTGGCGAAGCTTTCTTGATTTCAGCAATCACCGCCGGCTGTTTCTTCTTGGCCTGATCGATCAATGCCTTGGCGAAACCACGGGGTGCATCGGCCGCCTTGGCCAGGTTTTCCAGCTCTGCCAGGCTCACACGAGCGCTACGCTCGGCGACTTCCTGGGCTTTGCGGGCCAGAATTTTTTCCAGAACCGTCGGTACACTCATCCCTCATTCTCCACTTTGAATACCGCGGTAAATGCACCCAACTCCTCAAGTTTTTCCCGAGCGAGGCCTGTGTGCAGCGCATCGTGCGCCAGGGCAACGCCTTCTTTCAAACTGCTGGCATGGTCGGCGGCGTACAGCGCGGCGCCGGCATTGAGCACGATCATCTCGGCGGCTTTCTGACCGTTCTCGGTCTTGCGCTTGCCCAAGGCATCGCGAATCAGTTCCAGGGAAGCCGCCGGGCTTTCCACCGACAGACCGTGCAGGCTCTGGCTCTTCATGCCGAGGTCTTCGGGCTCGACCCAATACTCGGTGATCTGGTCATTCTTCAACTCCGCGACAAAGGTCGGTGCCGCCAGGCTGAACTCGTCCAGGCCATCCTTGGAGTGCACCACCAGCACGTGTTTACTGCCCAAGCGCTGCAAGACTTCGGCCAATGGCCGGCACAACGCCTGACTGAACACACCCACCACCTGGTGTTTCACACCGGCCGGATTCGTAAGCGGGCCGAGCATGTTGAACAAGGTGCGCAAGCCCAGCTCGCGGCGCGGACCGGCGGCGTGCTTCATGGCGCTGTGATGAGTCTGGGCAAACATGAAACCGATACCGACGTTGTCGATGCAGCGTGCAACCTGAACCGGGGTCAGGTTCAGGTAGATACCGGCTGCTTCCAGCAAATCGGCGCTGCCGCTTTTGCCCGACACTGCACGGTTACCGTGCTTGGCCACGGTGCAACCAGCCGCTGCGACCACGAATGAGGAAGCAGTCGAGACGTTGAAGATATTGGCCCCGTCGCCGCCGGTGCCGACCACATCGACCACGCCGTCGAGGGTGTTGAGTTCGACCTTGTCCGCCAACTCGCGCATCGCCGTCACGGCGCCGACGATCTCGTCGATGCTTTCGCTCTTCATGCGCATGGCCATCATGAACGCACCAATCTGTGCGTCCGTGCATTGCCCGGTCATGATTTCGCGCATGACATCACGCATTTCATCGGTACTGAGGTCGAGGTGGCCGACGATACGGCTCAGGGCTGTCTTGATATCCATGGAAAGTCCTTAGCGCGTGCCGCCAGTTTGTTTGAGGAAGTTGGCGAACAGCTCGTGCCCCTGTTCGGTGAGGATAGACTCGGGGTGGAATTGCACACCCTCGATGTTCAGCGTCTTGTGACGCAGGCCCATGATCTCATCCACCGAGCCGTCTTCGAGCTGGGTCCAGGCAGTCAGCTCCAGGCAATCGGGCAGGGTTTCGCGCTTGACGATCAGCGAATGGTAGCGGGTGACCGTCAACGGGCGATTCAGACCTTCGAATACGCCCTTGTCCTCGTGAAATACCGGGCTGGTCTTTCCGTGCATGACCTGACGGGCACGGACCACATCGCCGCCAAACGCCTGGCCGATGGATTGGTGACCCAGGCAAACGCCGAGAATCGGCAGCTTGCCGGCGAAGTATTTGATCGCTTCGATGGAAATACCGGCTTCGGTCGGGGTGCAAGGACCGGGAGACACGACGATGCGCTCAGGCTTGAGGGCTTCGATTTCGGCAATGGTGAGTTCATCGTTGCGCACGACTTTGACCTCGGAGCCTAGCTCGCCGAGGTATTGCACAACGTTGTAAGTAAAAGAGTCGTAATTATCGATCATCAGCAACATGGCGTTAAGAACCTCTTGAATTCACTGACTTTTAATACGGCCTTCGAATGATTTACCCGCAGTGCGCTGCGCTTTGACGGGTGCTGGAGTGGCGCCAGCAAAGCGGCATTTCGTACAGGTAAAGAAGGCAAAGCGGTACAGGTCCGGCCAGGCCGGCAGAAAAGATTCAGGCGCGCCAACGCCAACGGGCGTGTGCCTTGATGACTTGATCCAGGAGTTTGCTGACGATCAACACGGGAAAGGTCTCATTCATACGTCTGGGCACAGTAACGTAGCTGGGCAGAGCGTGCAATATGGCCGGAGCGACAGCTCGCGAAACAATCGAAGGGTTAGCGACAGATGGCAAAAGGCTGGAAGTTCTTTGGCGGTGTCGAGAGCGGCCGAAGCACAAGATCAAAAGATTAAAAGGGGAATGACAGGCATAAAAAACGCGGCGCCCTCGCAGGCGCCGCGTTTTCTATGTGGATCAGTTTTCCGGGGTTTGTTCGGCCAGGGCCACGGCGCGGAACATCGCGCGACGCTTGTTCAGGGTCTCTTCCCATTCCAGCGCCGGTACCGAGTCGGCGACGATGCCGCCACCGGCCTGCACATGCAGTTCACCGTTCTTGATCACGGCGGTGCGAATCGCAATCGCGGTGTCCATGTTGCCGTTCCAGGCGAAGTAACCGACCGCGCCGCCATAGACGCCCCGCTTGACCGGTTCCAGCTCGTCGATGATTTCCATCGCGCGAATCTTCGGTGCGCCGGACAAGGTGCCGGCCGGCAGGATCGCCCGCAGTGCGTCCATCGCTGTCAGCCCGGCCTTCAATTGGCCGGTGACGTTAGACACGATGTGCATCACGTTGGAATAACGCTCGATGACCATCTTCTCGGTGAGCTTCACCGAGCCGATTTCCGAGACGCGCCCAGTATCGTTGCGGCCCAGATCGATCAGCATCAAGTGCTCGGCGATTTCCTTGTCGTCCGACAGCAGGTCTTTTTCCAGCGCCAGGTCCGCCTCTTCGTTGGCCCCGCGTGGGCGAGTGCCAGCAATCGGGCGCACGGTGATCAGGTTGTCTTCGACCCGCACCAGCACTTCCGGCGAACTGCCGACGACGTGGAAGTCGCCGAAGTTGAAGAAGTACATATACGGCGTCGGGTTGAAGCAACGCAGCGCCCGGTAAAGATCGATAGGCGCAGCCTTGAAGTCGATCGACATGCGCTGGGACGGCACGACCTGCATGCAGTCACCGGCCAGGATGTATTCCTTGATGGTGTCGACGGCTTTCTCGTAATCGTCCTGGGTGAAACTCGAACGAAACACTGGATCGGTCGATTGCTGCTTGCTGAAATCCAGGCCACGGCGCGGCGTGATTGGCTGACGGAGTTGTTCCAGCAGCGCTTGCAGACGCGCCTGACCTTGTTCGAAGGCATCTTCCTGCGACGGATCGGCCAGGACAATCGCATGCATCTTGCCGGCGAGGTTGTCGAACACCACCACCGCATCGGACACCATCAGCAGAATGTCCGGCACGCCCAGTGGATCCGGATTCGGGCATTTGCCCAGACGCTTCTCCACATAACGCACACAGTCGTAACCGAAGTAACCCACCAGACCGCCGTTGAAACGCGGCAGACCGGCGATGGTCGGCACGTTATAGCGCGCCTTGAAGGCTTCGACGAAGGCCAGTGGGTCTTCAACGTCATGGCTTTCGATCTCGACACCGTCGTGGGTCACGCTGACGTGGTGGTCGTGAACCCGCAATACGGTGCGGCACGGAAGGCCGATGATCGAGTAGCGGCCCCACTTCTCGCCGCCCTGCACCGACTCCAGCAGATAGGAGTTCGGCTCGTCGGCCAGTTTCAGGTAGATCGACAGCGGCGTGTCGAAGTCGGCCAGGGTTTCGCAGGCAAGCGGGATGCGGTTGTAGCCGGCAGCGGCCAAACGCAGGAATTCTTCGCGGATCATGGAGTAGCCTCGTGGCTTGAGGGTCTAACGGTCAGGTATGCAAACGCGCCGGATAGCCGGCCAGGAACAAGTCAGGCGCGCCAACGCCAGCGGGCCAGGGCCTTGATGACTTTCATCCAGAGTTTGCGAGTGACCACCACGATGGCGTTTCCAGCAGGGGGTTGAACAGCGTCGGGCAACGTTATCTCAGCGGCCGGATCCAGGCAACCGGGAATTAGTTTGCGCAGATCATCGATCACCAGCGCCGGCGACTCTTCGGCAATCGGCCGGCCATGGTTATAGCCGTAACTGAGCCCCACGCATTTGACCCCCGCCGCTTTCGCCGCCAGCACATCGCTACGCGAGTCGCCGACGAACAATGATTGCGACGCCGGAATGTTGGCCATTTTCATCACAAAAAACAGCGCAGCCGGATCAGGTTTCTGTTGTGGCAGGGTGTCGCCACCGATGATCCATTTGAAGTAACGGCCGATCTTCATCTGATCCAGCAACGGCGCGACGAAGCGCTCCGGCTTGTTGGTGATCAGCGCCATCGCCACGCCCTGCTTGTGCAGCCATTTCAGGGTGTCGCGCACACCGGGATAGACCACGGTCAGCTCATGCCCCTCACCGTAGGCTTCCATGAAAATCTGCAGTGCACCTTCGGCTTCGCCGTCATCGACCGACGAATGATCGATGCCGCCGGCCAGTGCACGGCGCACCAGCACCGGCGCGCCGTTGCCGACCCACTCACGCACCGGTTCGATGCCGACCGGGTCACGCCCGAGTTTGAGCAGCATGTTATCCACAGCCGCTGCGAGGTCAGGGACCGAATCGACCAGCGTGCCATCCAGATCGAACATCACCAGCCGCGGCAGACGCCCCGGGAACAGCTGCTCAAAACCGCTCATGGGCGAGCCAGCGCCAGTTCGGAGCGCATTTTTTCAATCACTTCCTGGTAGTTCGGCGCATTGAAGATCGCCGAGCCGGCCACGAAAGTGTCGGCACCGGCAGCGGCGATTTCGCGAATGTTGTTCACGTTCACCCCGCCGTCGATTTCCAGGCGAATGTCACGCCCGGAAGCATCGATCAGCGCCCGAGCCTCACGCAGCTTGTCGAGGGTGGCTGGAATGAACTTCTGCCCGCCGAAGCCCGGGTTGACGCTCATCAGCAGGATCATGTCGACCTTGTCCATCACGTACTTGAGCACGTCCAGCGGGGTCGCCGGGTTGAACACCAGGCCCGCCTTGCAGCCGCCTTCGCGGATCAGTTGCAGGGAACGGTCGACGTGCAGCGTGGCTTCCGGGTGGAAGGTGATGTAGGTCGCACCGGCTTCGATGAAGTCACCGACGATGCGGTCCACCGGGCTGACCATCAGGTGCGCGTCGATCGGCGCGGTCACGCCGTACTTGCGCAGCGCGGAGCAGACCATCGGGCCGATGGTCAGATTCGGCACGTAGTGGTTGTCCATGACATCGAAGTGCACGAAGTCGGCGCCGGCGGCCAGGACGTTGTCCACTTCCTCGCCCAGGCGGGCGAAGTCGGCGGAGAGAATCGACGGAGCAATAACGAAGGGCTGCATGACGCACCTTTTCTGAGCAGAATCACGATGGCGCGCATTGTATACCTCATGCTTTGACGCGCGCACCGTGCTGCGATGATTGGGGCAAGTCCTAATAGGCCGCTCGGTAAATCTTCTCGATATCGGTGGCGCTCAACTTGCGCGGATTGTTGCGCATCAGTCGTTCGGTGCCGGCGGCTTCCACGGCCATGGCCGGGATCGCCTCCTCGGGTACCCCGAAACTGCGCAGACCTCGCGGGATCTCCACGGCGGCGCACAGCTCGGTCATCGCCTCCACGGCTTTGTCCGCCGCCTCACTGGCGCTCAGATGAGCGGTCTTCACCCCCATGGCTTCGGCAATATCCTGCATGCGTTCCACGCAGGCCATCTTGTTCCAGGTCATGACATACGGCAGCAGCAAGGCGTTGCTGACACCATGGGCAATGTTGAAACGCCCACCCAGCGGATACGCCAACGCATGCACCGCACCGACCCCGGCATTGCCGAACGCCATGCCGGCCATCAGGCTGGCGGTGGCCATGTCTTCGCGGGCTTGCAGGTGGGCTGGATTGGCGTAGGCCTTGGGCAGCGCCTTGGTAATCAGCTTGATCGCGCCAATGGCCAAGGCATCGGTGATGGGCGAGGCGTTGAGCGACAGGTAGGACTCGATGGCGTGCACCAGCGCATCGACGCCACTGGCGGCGGTGACACTGCGCGGGCAGGTCAGGGTCATTTGCGGGCTGACCAGCGCCACGTCCGGCAACAGGTAATCGCTGATGATGCCCATCTTCAGCTGCGCGACCTTGTCGGAGAGGATGGCCACGTTGGTCACTTCCGAACCGGTGCCGGCGGTGGTCGGGATGGCGATCAGCGGCGGGCCTTTGCGTGGCACCTGATCGATGCCGAACAAATCCTCCAGCGCGCCGTGATAACCGGCATAGGCGGCAACACTCTTGGCGATGTCGATGGCACTGCCGCCGCCGAGGCCGATCAGCCCGTCATGCCCACCCTCACGGTAAACCCGCATGCAATCTTCGACGATAGCGATTTCCGGGTCCGGCAACACCCGGTCGAAAATCTCATAACTGCGCTCGCCCAGCTGCGCCAGCGCCAGCTCCACCGTGCCGGACTTGACCAGCGCGGCATCGGTGACGATCAGCGGGTTGTCGATGTCCAGACGTGTGAGCTCGGCCGCCAGTTGCTCGATGGCACCTGCGCCGGTGATCAGTTTGTGAGCGATTTTGAAAGAGGAAAGACTCATGTGCGCAGCCTCTTATAGATAGGGGAGCTGGGCACAATAGTAGCTGGGGATTGGGGTTTGTCTGCTATTAAGTTGGTGAATGATCGAGGTGCTTCTGTGATCGTTCCCACACTCGCGCGGGAACGATCACAGTTGGCGTCAGGCTTGGGCGGTGCGCAGTTTTTCGCTGCGCCCACGCAGCCATTCCAGGGTCAGCAACAGGATCACCGAGAATGCGATCAGCAGCGTCGCGGCAGCGGCGATCGTCGGGCTGAGGTTTTCGCGGATGCCGCTGAACATCTGCCGAGGCAAGGTCGCTTGTTCGGGACCGGCGAGGAACAGCGTCACCACCACTTCATCGAACGAGGTAGCGAAGGCAAACAGCGCACCGGAAATCACCCCCGGCGCAATCAACGGCAAGGTCACCCGGCGGAACGTCGTCAGCGGCGAAGCGCCCAGGCTGGCCGCGGCCCGCACCAGGTTCTGGTTGAAACCCTGCAAGGTCGCCGATACCGTGATGATCACGAACGGCACGCCCAGCACGGCGTGCACCACGATCAACGAGGTATAGCTGTTGCCGAACCCCAGTGGCGCGAAGGTCAGGTAACTGGCCACACCAATGATCACCACCGGCACCACCATCGGTGAAATCACCAGCGCCATCACCAGCGCCTTGCCCGGGAAGTCGCCACGGGTCAGGCCGATCGCCGCCAGCGTACCGAAGATCATCGCCAGCACGGTCGCTGCCGGAGCCACGATCATGCTGTTCTTCAACGAACGCATCCATTCCGCCGAGGCAAAAAAGTCCTGATACCAGTGCAGCGAGAAGCCTTGCAGCGGGTAGACCAGAAAACTCCCTGAGTTGAACGACAGCGGAATGATCACCAACACCGGCAAGATCAGGAACAACAAAATCAAGCCGCAGAGAATCCGCAAGCTGTAGAACCACACCCGTTCGATGGGCGACATATAAGGACTCAGCATTTCACTCTCCCCTTAGCTCAGGCGCAGGCGACTGGCGCCCACCAGCCAGCTGTAAATCAGATAAAGCACCACGGTCGCCAGCAGCAACAGTCCACCGAGCGCGGTCGCCATGCCCCAGTTGATGCTGGTGTTGGTGTAGAAGGCGACGAAGTAACTGACCATCTGATCGTTCGGGCTGCCCAGCAACGCCGGGGTGATGTAGTAGCCGATGGCGAGGATGAACACCAACAGGCAACCGGCGCCAACACCGGCATAGGTCTGCGGGAAGTACACCCGCCAGAAACTGGCGAACGGGTGGCAGCCCAGGGAAATCGCCGCACGCATGTAAGTCGGCGAGATACCTTTCATCACGCTGTAGATCGGCAGAATCATGAACGGCAGCAGGATGTGCACCATCGAGATGTAGACCCCGGTGCGGTTGAACACCAGCTCCAGCGGCTTATCGATGACGCCCATGGCCATCAGGCCGCTGTTGATCAAGCCGCCCGATTGCAGCAACACGATCCATGCGGCGACCCGCACCAGAATCGAGGTCCAGAACGGCAACAGCACCAGAATCATCAGCAGGTTGCTTTGCCGCGAGGGCAGGTTCGCCAGCAGGTAGGCCAGCGGATAAGCAAGCACCAGGCAAATCATGGTGATGATCAGGCCCATCCAGAACGTACGGGCAAAGATGTCGAGGTAGATCGCCTGATCGGGAGTGGCCCGGGCCAGTTCGCCGAGGTCGTCGATACGGTGATCGACGGCGGCCAGCAGGTAATAAGGCGTCACACCACTGGTGTTGCGGCGCACCACCTGCCAATAGGCCGGATCGCCCCAGCGCTCGTCGAGACCTTCCAGCGCGGCTTTATAAGAAGCGGGCTCCGTGGCGAACGGCAAGGCGCGTGCGGTTTTGGTCAGCAGGCTGCGGTAGCCGGCCAACTCCATGTTCAAGCGCTTGGACAAGTCGCCCAAGGTCTGATTCTTGCGAGCTTCGGCGAGGTCTTCGCTGGCGGCCTTGTACACAGGCTCTGCCGGCAGGCCTCGGCCATCCCAACTGGCAATGGCTGCCACGGTGCGTGGCATCACGCCGACCACTTCCGGGTTACCGACGCTTTTGTAGAGCAGCGCCACGATCGGCACCAGGAACACCAGCAACAGAAACAGCACCAACGGCGCGATCAAGGCTTGTGCTTTCCAGCGGTTGATTCGCTCGGCGTGCTTTAGCCGCTGCTTCAAGGTGGGGTCGGTGCCCGCGTTCACGGGAACGGCGATAGCCATGGCGTACTCCAGAAATCTTTGATCAATCGATAAGGGGGAGCGAAATTGTGGCGAGGGGGCTTGCCCCCGTTCGGCTGCGAAGCAGCCGTGAAACCATTGCATCCGGTGTACCTGATACATCGCGGTTGCAGGTTTTAGGGCCGCTTCGCGACCCAACGGGGGCAAGCCCCCTCACCACAACGGCTCGCCCTCACAAGAGGGCTAGCCCTCTGGTTACTTCGCTGCCCAGGAATTGAAGCGCTGTTCCAGTTGCTCGCCGTTATCAGCCCAGAAGCTGACGTCGATCTGCACCTGGTTGGCGATGTTTTCCGGGGTGGTCGGCATGTCTTTCAGGACATCCTTGGACAGCAATGGCACTGCCTGGGTGTTGGCCGGGCCGTAGGCGATGTTTTCCGAGTAGGTCTTCTGCTGTTGCGGCTGTACCGAGAAGGCGATGAATTTCTTCGCAGCTTCGGCACGGGTCTTGTCCAGACCTTTTGGAATGGCCCATGCGTCGAAGTCGTAGATGCCGCCGTTCCACACCACTTTCAGGTTGCTTTCTTTTTGTACCGCGGCGATCCGGCCGTTGTAGGCCGAGCTCATGACCACGTCACCGGAGGCGAGGTATTGCGGCGGTTGTGCGCCGGCTTCCCACCACTGGATGCTTGGCTTGAGCTCATCGAGTTTCTTGAACGCGCGGTCCTGGCCATCTTTGCCGGCCAGCACTTTGTAAACGTCTTTCGGCGCAACGCCGTCAGCCATCAGTGCGAATTCCAGGGTGTACTTGGCGCCTTTGCGCAGGCCGCGCTTGCCCGGGAATTTCTTGGTGTCCCAGAAATCAGCCCAACTGGTCGGAGCGGTTTTCAACTTGTCGGCGTTGTAGGCCAGCACGGTCGACCACACGAAGAAGCCCACGCCGCACGGCTGGATAGCGCCCTTGACGTAGTCTTCAGACTTGCCGAACAGCTTCGGATCAAGCTGCTCGAACATGTCTTCGTCGCAACCACGGGACAGTTCCGGCGATTCAACTTCCACCAGGTCCCAGGACACGCTCTTGGTGTCGACCATGGCTTTGACCTTGGCCATTTCGCCGTTGTATTCGCCAGCGACGATTTTGCCGTGGCCCGCCGCTTCCCATGGTGCGTAGAAGGCTTTGACCTGCGCCGCCTTGTTCGCCCCGCCAAAGGACACCACGGTCAGGTCCGGGCCAGCCGCCATCGCGTGCGCCGCGCCGATCATGCCGACGACCAGGGCGGTGAATTTCAGGGATCTCAACATTTATTGTTCTCTCCACGTGCAGGGTTGGTGTTGGTGAAGCAGGGGGCGATCAATGCGCCTCTAGAAGTGGGTCGAGCGCGCGAACGTGTTCGACCTGCCAGCCAAGCGGTACCACGTCGCCGACAGCCAGCGCAGGATCGAGCTCGGCAATCGGTTGTTTCACGAAAAAGTCGGTCTTGCCGCAGACTTCCAGGCGAACCCGGACGTGGTCGCCCAGATAGATGAATTCCGCCACCCTTCCCGAGAAGCGGTTGACACAGGACTCGCTCGAGCCATTGAGGCTCACGCGCTCCGGACGAATCGACAGTGTGACGGGCTCGCCGGTCTTGCCGACGTTGACCGCCAGTGCTTCAACCTTTTCACCACGACCGAGCTCGACCACGCAGCGATCACCGGTATGGCTGTGCAAGCGGCCGTTGAGGCGGTTGTTCTCGCCGATGAAGTTGGCGACGAAAGTATTTTTCGGCTCTTCGTAGAGCGTGCGCGGTGGCGCGATCTGCTGGATCTCGCCCTGGTGGAACACGGCGACGCGGTCGGACATGGTCAGGGCTTCGCCCTGGTCGTGGGTCACGTAGACCACGGTCACGCCGAGGCGCTGGTGCAGGTGTTTGATTTCCATCTGCATGTGTTCGCGCAGTTGTTTGTCCAGTGCGCCGAGCGGTTCATCCATCAACACCAATTGCGGTTCGAACACCAGGGCGCGAGCCAGGGCCACACGCTGCTGCTGGCCGCCGGACAGTTGCGCCGGATATCGCTGGGCGAAAGTATCGAGCTGAACCATGCTCAGCACACGCTTGACCCGGTCACTGACGTCGCTCTTGTTCAAGCCGCGCACGGTCAGCGGGAACGCCAGGTTCTCGGACACGGTCATGTGCGGAAACAACGCGTAGTTCTGGAACACCATGCCGATGTCGCGCTTGTGCGGTGGCACGTTGTTGATGGAACGCCCGGCCAGTTGAATCTCCCCGGCGGTCGGCGTTTCGAAGCCGGCGAGCATCATCAGACTGGTGGTCTTGCCGGAACCGGACGGCCCGAGCAAGGTCAGGAATTCGCCTTTGCGAATTTCCAGGTTGAGGTCTTTGACAATCAGGTTCTCGCCGTCGTAGCTCTTTTGCACTCCACGAAAGCTGACCAGAATATCGCTGGCCCCTGCGCTTGAATCAACCTGGCTCATACCCACACCTTTGTTATTGATGACTGCTGTGGACTAAGCCTAGTGGACGCTGGGAGCCGCGCAAATCGGGGCGCAGGAGAGAATCGCCTCAGCCGGATGGAAGGTTGGGGGTAGGGATTGCCCTACAAGGATGGCGGGGATGGATATGTCGATTCTTGATGGCGACAGACGGTGAGCTGCAAGCCACAGGAACCGGTAAAAGCGGCTTTGCGGGCATGTCGTAATTGGACATGCACGCTCGCACAGGTATTTGCAGTGAATCAGCGGGTCGTGTGGATCACAGGAGTTTGTGTTCCATCGCGTACTTCACCAGTTCAGCCAGGGAGGTGATGTTGAGTTTCTGCATCAGCCGCGCCTTGTGGGTACTAATGGTTTTACTGCTCAAGGCCAACTGCTGGGCAATGTCGTTGACGTTGGCGCCCTGGGCCAGGCGTTCGAATACCGAGAATTCACGCTCCGACAGCAACGAGTGCAACGGCCGCGCATCGGTCAGGCCAACCTCGAAAACCATGCGGTCGGCCAGGTCCGGATCGATGTAGCGCCCGCCCGCCGCGACCTTGCGAATCGCCGTCAGCAACAATGCCGGATCGCTGTCCTTGGTCGCGTAACCCGCAGCGCCGACCTTCAACGCCCGAGCGGCCATCTGCGCTTCGTCGTGCATCGACAGCACCAGAATCGCCGGCGGATTGCTCATGGCGCGAATCCGCGGGATCGCTTCCAGGCCGTTGACCCCAGGCATGGAGATGTCCAGCAACACCACTTCGCAGGGAACATGGCGCAAGGTATCGAGCAACTGCTCGCCATTGCTCGCCTCCCCGACCACCAGCAAGTCCTTGGCCAGGCCGATCAATTGCTTGATGCCTTCGCGAACGATGGTGTGGTCTTCGGCTACCAATACACGGATCACGTTCTTCTCCATTCTTCTTATGTCAGAACCAAGATCTATCGCGGGCTTGCCTGCAAAGGCGCCAGCTCAAACAACACAAAACCATCAGGCTTCATCCAGCGGCACTCGCACCGTCAGGGTCGTGCCCTCCCCCGGCTCACTCTCAAGCGACAATTGCCCGCCCATGATCAACACCCGCTCACGCATGCCGACCACGCCGAAGGATGTCGGCCTGCCAGGCGCGGCGACAAATCCTACGCCATCATCGCTGACGGTCAGACAAAGTTCATCGCCCTCAAGGGCCAGCGTCAGTTCAACAGTATGCGCCTGGGCGTGGCGCATGACATTGGTCAGCGCTTCCTGAAGGATCCGGAACAGCCCGATGGCCTTGGCATCGCTGAGCACCGGCAAGTTATCCGGCACTTGTACCAGACACGGAATATGCGTGCGCGCCTCGAACCGTCGGGCCTGCCACTCGATGGCCGAGGCGATCCCGGCATCGAGAATCGGTGGCCGCAGCGCCGTGGCCACATCACGCACCAGTTGAAACAGCTGCGCGATCAAACGTTTCATGCTGTTCAAGCGCTCGTGCAGGCCAGGGTCGAGCTGCGCATAAGCCAGTTCGCACATGGACGTTTCCAGCTTCAACACAGTCAACATCTGCCCCAGCTCGTCGTGAACTTCCCGGGCAATCCGCGCCTTCTCCTCTTCCCGCACGCTCTCCAGGTGCGCAGACAACTCGCGCAACTGCTCACGGGAGCTGGCCAGCTCCAGCTCGATGCGCTTGCTCTCGGTGATGTCCCAGACGATCCCGTCCCAGACATAGGCGCCGTCTTCCAGTCGGCGGGTAATGGCCTTGATCTCGGCCCAGCGCTGTTCGCCCTGACGGGTCAGAATCCGTCCCTGCCACGACCAGTCGCTGTCGGTGTCCAGTGCATGGTCCTGAGTCTGGTGATAACTGGCCTTGTCATCCGGATGCACCAGGCTGCGCAGGCCCTTGTCCCGTTGGGCCAGGGTGGCCGGCGAGTACCCCACCAGGCTCTCGCTGCCTTCACTGATGTAGGCAAAGTCGATCTGCCCGGTCACCGGTGCGCGCTCCAGACGAAAGACCAGTCCGGGGACGTTGGCGGCGATCCCCTGCAGCCGCGCTTCGCTTTCCTGCAAGGCGGCCAGGGCGCGACGACGCTCGGTGACATCATTGAGGTAAACCACCAGGTATTCGCCCTCGCGAAAACGCAAGAAGCTCAACGAGACATCCGTCGGCAGAATACTGCCATCGGCCCGCACGCAATTGGTTTCGAAACTTAGCGGTCCTTCCTCACTGGCCCGGGCGCGCTTCCACAGGCTCAGCCAGCGGTCCATGTGCAAACCGGGCTCGAAATCGATCAATGGTCGATCGATGATCCCGCCCGCCGGATAGCCGAGCATGCTTTCGGCGGCGCGGTTGGCGTAGCGCACATGGCTGTCCCAGTTGACCCAAAGGATGCCGACGGTGCTTTGATCAATGGAGAACTGCGTGAGGCGCAAGGCTTCTTCGCTGGCCTCGCGCAGGGCAATGTCTTCGCGCGCCGCCAGCAAACGTTGCTCCAGACTGTGTTGCTGACGACGCTGCCAGTACACAATGACCATGCTGCTCAGCAATAACACCAGCAACAGCAGACAGAGGTTTTTCCAGAAAACCGGTGAATCGGACAGCCGCGGGTACTTGGGTTGCAGCCATTGATCGTGCAGTCGCTCGAGGTCTTTGGCCGGAATCGCGCGCAGCGCGTTTTCGACGATGCCGGCCAACTCCGGCCAGTCCCGACGCGTGGCCACTCGCAACAGTTGCGGGAAACCGATGTCGCCCACCACGGCCAGCCCGGCAAACTCAGGCTCGGCTGACAGACGCCCGAATTGCGCTTCATCGACCACCGCGTAACCGGCCTGCTGACTCAACAACAGTTGCAGTGCCTGGCGCTCCAGAGGCACGCCCTGCAGGTTCAAATGCGGATAGGTACTACGCAAGAAGTCGGCGGTGACGCTGGGCATGCGCACGGCGACGCGGGTCTGACTGTCGAGTTTTTCCAGCTCCACCACACCGGTGCTCTTCTGGTCGCTGACCACCAGTTGCGGCACCCGCATGTACGGATCGGAAAATTGCCAGAATCGTAAACCGGCGGGGGTTTGGGTCAGCCCCGGCGCAATATCGATATCGCCTTCGCGCGCGGCGGCTTCCAGTTGCGCAAGATCAGGATAATTACGCCAGCTCAGCTCGACCTTGAGCGACTTGGCCAGCCATTTCATCAACTCGATGTTCACCCCGGACAGGCGCTGCAAGCGGCGATCGTATTGGGCATAGGGCGCTTGCAACACCACCCCGACCCGCAACTCTTCATGCTGCGCCAGCCATTGCTGTTGCGCCGAAGACAATGACACGACATGCGCCGGTGGCGCGGGAGCCGCCCAGCCCATCAAGGGAAACCACAAACAGCCGATAACCCACAGGCAGCGAAAATGCATCATCGAAGTCTCACACACTGACAAATACTGACCAACCCATTAGGCTGCCGGAATAACTTCTGGCCTGGAATATCCGATGCCCCCTGTCTACCGCCTGGCACTGCCAGCATTGTGCCTGTCGTTGATCCTGCCGTGCGCCTTTTCCGTCGAGGCGGCCGACCCGGCACCTGCCACTGCGGAAAAACCCACCGAAGAAAAACCGGTCGAACGCCAGCTGCTGCTTGAGCGTAGCCAGGAAGAATCGACGGCACTTGAGCGACAAATTCCTGCGCAGGAACAGCAACAACTGCAAGCCGGTACCGACAGTTTTCTCGCCCTGTGGAAGCCGGCCAATACCGCCGACCCCAAAGGCGCGGTGATTATCATCCCGGGTGCCGGCGAAACCGTTGACTGGCCGCAAGCGATCAGCCCGTTGCGCCGCCAATTGCCGGACGCCGAGTGGAGCAGCCTGAGTATCACCTTGCCGGACCTGCAAAGCGAAGCCATTGCGCCACGTATCGTCGAAGTGGCGCCAGCGCCCAAAGCGCCTGATACCGGCAACAAAGACTCGACCACCGCGGCGCCCATCGAACAGGCCGCCGGCGGCGAAGCGGAGGTGGCCGACAAGGCTATCGCCGAAACCACCGAAGAACACGCCAAAGCCGACGCCGAGCGAATTTTCGCCCGCATCGACGCGGCCATCGCTTATGCCGAACAGCAAAGCGCTCGCAAAGTCGTCGTGCTGGGGCATGGCACCGGCGCTTACTGGGCCGCGCGCTATCTGAGCGAGAAGCAGCCATCGCAAGTCGAGAAGTTCGTGATGGTCGCCGCCCAGACGCCTGTTACGGCGAAGCCTGAGCTTGCCGAGTTGACGCCGACGATCAAGCTGCCGACTGCCGACATCTTCTATATGGACAAACCACTGGATCGCAACGCGGCACTGGAACGCTTGCAGGCCAATAAACGTTTGAAGACATCGGCGTTCAGCCAGGTCTCGCTCAAGGCACTGCCGGGCAATGCCAAGGCTGAGCAAGAGCAGTTGGTTCGCCGGGTGCGGGGATGGTTGAATCCGCAGCCTGCGGCGGACTGATGGATCGCGTCGCCCCATTCGCGGGCGACACAACTCTGCCCTGCTATCGAAAGTCCCGCCGTTCACGAATCAACGTGTAGGCGTTGTGCAATTCACGAGTCTTGTCCGTCGCCTCACGAACCTGCAACGCCGTCGCACCGCTGCCGGCAATCTTGTCCGGATGATGGCGACTGAGCAGGCGTCGATAGGCGCGTTTGATCTGTGCTGGCTCGCTGGTCGCCGACACTCCCAATAGCCGCAAGGCGTCCTGATACGTAATCGCGCTGCTGACCAATGGTCGCTTCGGCTCGTAGTCACTCGCCAGTGCCTGTACCTGTTGCGGCGTCCAGCCCAACCATTTGCCCCACTGGGCAATCAGTTCGCGCTCGCTGCTACCGGCGCGGCCATCGGCCCAGACCATCCGCCAACAGGCACGCAACACGCCTTCCGCGGCATGGGGCTGAGCACTCAAGCGTCGCAGATAGCCACGCAACCGATCACGCCCCGACTTGCCGCGGTTGAACGCCGCTATCGCCCGACGTTGCGCCGACTCGGTCATCTCCAGCGCACGCATTTCCTGTCGCGCCTGCTGAATGTGGCCATCCACTACCCGCCCATCACTCTTGGCCAATCGGCCCAGCAACACGAACAGCAGTTCATCGTTGCGCAGCACCGAGCGGCCACCGAACTTTTCCCATAAATGTGCCCAGCTCTGCAGGTGCAAGCGCCGATCCAGCGCCTGTCCCAATAAAGCACCGAGCATGGCCCCCGGAATGCTGGCTATGGCAAAGCCCGCTCCGGCTCCAATCAGAGTCCCTGGCCACAACATGTCAGCGTCTCGCTTCTATCAAGGTTTCTACTTCAGCCAGGCGCTCGTGAGTGCCGACATCTACCCAATGTCCATTCAGGCGCTCGCCCGTCACTTGTCCATCGGCCATGGCTTTGCGCAACAATGGCGCAAGCTTGAAGGCCCCGGCCGAGCAACCGTCAAACAACTGCGGGTGCAGCACGGCGATGCCGCTGTAGGTCAGGGTTGGGGTATCCGGCTGACCGTCCTGCACATGGCCATCGACCAGAGTGAAGTCCCCGCTCGGGTGATGCACCGGGTTGTCCGCCAGGATCAAATGGGCGAGCCCGACGATGGGCTGGTGCAACACGCTGAAGTCGTAGTCGGTCCAGATGTCGCCGTTGACCACCACAAAAGCCTCATCACCCAACAAAGGCAACGCGCGGAAAATACCGCCACCGGTTTCCAGCGGTTCACCTTCCGGCGAATATTGAATGCTCACGCCATATTTCGAGCCATCGCCCAGATAATCTTCGATCTGCTGACCGAGCCAGGCATGGTTGATCACGATCTCGGTAAACCCGGCAGCCGCCAGCGCGTGCAGGTGATACTCGATCAAAGGCGCTCCGCCGGCACGAACCAGTGGTTTTGGCGTGGTCAGGGTCAGCGGACGCATGCGCTCGCCTTTACCCGCCGCCAGAATCATTGCCTTCATGCCTTCACTCCAGCACGCAGACTGGCCAGCAACACATCCAGCTCAGCCAGTTCAGGACGACGGGCAATGACCGCGTCTATATAAGCAAAGAAACGCGGCACATCGCCGAGATAGCGTGGCTTGCCGTCGCGATGGCAAATTCGGGCGAAGATGCCGATGACTTTCAAGTGACGCTGCACGCCCATCAGGTCGCTGGCGCGCAGAAAGTCTTCAAAGTCCGGCTGAACCGGGATGTCGAGCGCACCGGCTTGCTGCCAGTAATCCTCCAGCCAGCCGCGTACGCGTTCTTCAGGCCAGCTGAGGAAGGCGTCCTTGAACAGGCAGGTCACGTCATAAGTCACCGGCCCGTAGACCGCGTCCTGGAAATCCAGCACGCCGGGATTCGGCTCGCTGATCATCAGGTTGCGCGGCATGTAGTCGCGATGCACCAGGACTTTAGGCTGAGCCAGAGCGCTGTCGATCAGCAGGTCGCTGACCTGCTGCCAGAGCACCTGCTGCGCAGCATCGAACTCGATACCCAGTTCGCGCTTCACGTACCACTCGGGGAACAGTTCGAGCTCGCGACGCAGCAGCGCGACGTCATAACTCGGCAGCGGCGCCACCATCGGCAATTGCTGGAAAGCCAACAACGCTTGCAGGGCATCCTTGAACAAATCGTCGGCATTTTCGCCGTCGATCACGTCCAGATAAGTCTTGTTGCCCAAGTCATTGAGCAAAAGGAAACCGCGCTCCAGGTCCTCGGCATAAATTTTCGGCACGTTTATGCCGGATTTCGCCAGCAGAAAAGCGATATCCACAAAGGGTTTGCAGTTTTCCTGGGGCGGTGGCGCGTCCATCACGACGAAACTTCTGCCTGCGCCTTCCCAGCGGAAATAGCGCCGAAAACTCGCGTCGCTACTGGCCGCGGTCAACGTGGCCGGGGGTACGTTGCCCCAACCTTGTTCTGCAAAGAGGATAGCCAACTGTTCATCGAGCCAAACTTTCAGGTGTTGCAAGCGTACATCTTGGTCAGGCATTGCAAGGGTCTCCGACGGCGCTAGCCGTCAAGCGGGTCATGCTTTATTATCCAGCATCTTTTTCAGACCATCGAGAGGCGTGCGGCCCACACCGCGGGCAGATGGCACGCAGGAAGCCCGGACTAATAAGATGGCATTGAAATCCCCCGCGTTTCGTAAAAAATTTCCGTTGTTGGTTACCGGCAGTCTGCTGGCCCTGCAACCCCTGGCCACGTCGTTCGTGGTCGCCGCGGAACAGTATGACTGCTCAGTCTCTGCTTCGGGTGCCTGGGACTGTGCGCCAAAGGCACCGGCCGCTGCATTGCCGCCGCGCCCCGTGCATGAAGGCAGCGCAGTTTCCGCCACTGGAGAAACCCCGGCAGGCACCGCCTCCAGCGAAGACACCGGCGCCAAGCCTGTGCTGGTTACCGAGTCCAAGGGCCGCGGCCTGAAGTCGCGTAGTGAAGACTACAGCCACCTCGACTGGGTTCCGCGCGAGAAGCTCACCGCAGCGCAATTGGCCGAAACCGGTCCTTACTGCTCTGGTTCCTATATCGAACCGATTCGTCCTGGCATGAATGACAAGACGAATAAAAGTGACGCTCCAACCTTTATCGGCGCCAAGGCCTCCCGCTATAAGCAGGAAGAGCAGGTCGCGACCCTGGCCGGTGACGTGGTCATGCGTCAGGGCAGCATGCAGGTCGAAGCCGACGAAGCGAACCTGTATCAGGCCGAGAGCCGTGGTGAACTGGCCGGCAACGTGCGCATTCGCGACAATGGCGCACTGATCGTGGGCGACCACGCCGACGTGCAGCTCGACACCGGTGAAGCCAAGGTCGACAACGCCGAATACGTGATGCACAAGTCGCGTATCCGCGGTAACGCGCTGTACGCCAAACGTGCCGAGAACGCGATCATCCGTCTCAAGGACGGTACGTACACCACGTGCGAACCGAACAGCAATGCCTGGCAGCTCAAGGGCAACAACATCACCTTGAACCCGGCCACCGGTTTCGGTACCGCGACCAACGTGACGCTGCGGGTCAAGGACATTCCGGTTCTGTACACGCCGTACATCTATTTCCCGATCGATGACCGTCGCCAGTCCGGCTTCCTGCCGCCGACCATCGGCACCGGCAGCGATACCGGCTTCATGCTGGTCACTCCGTACTACTTCAACCTGGCACCGAACTACGATGCCACGTTGTACCCGCGTTACATGGCCAAGCATGGCCTGTTGATGGAAGGCGAATTCCGCTACCTGACCAAGTCCAGCGAAGGCCAGTTCGGCGCCGCGTACCTCAACGACGAAGATACCGATCGCAGCAAGCAGACCGACTACGAAAAAAACCGCTACATGTACAACTGGCAGCACAAGGGTGGCCTCGACTCCCGCGTCTTTACGCAAGTCGACTACACCAAGATCAGCGATCCGTATTACTTCCAGGATCTGCAGACTGACCAGATTGGCGTGAAAAGCGCTGACTACATGAACCAGCAGGGCTCTGTCACCTATCGTGGCGACAGCTACACCGCTCGTTTGAACGCCCAGGCCTATCAGCTGGCGACCGTTTCGAACATCACTCCGTATGACCGTTTGCCGCAGATCACCTTCAATGGTCAGCTGCCATATCATCCGGAAGGTTTGAACTTCGATTACGAGACGGAAATCGTCCGGTTCGACCGCGATTTGAAGAATGGCAACTTCATAAACGAAGATGGCACCGTCGAACCGCGTCTTGATAACAACGTTCAAGGTCTGGCACGTGCCAACGGCGACCGCTTGAATCTCAAACCGGCTGTCAGCCTGCCGTTGAACTGGACCTATGGCTTCCTGAAGCCATCGCTCAAGTATCAATACACCCAGTACCAACTGGATCTGGACGGTACCGGCAAAAGCCAAATCGTAGCCCAGGATCAAGCCGCAGCTGCCGCCGGGACGGAAAACCTCTATGGTCATTTCGGCAGTAACCAGAATCGTGGCGTGCCTATCGCCAGTATCGACAGCGGCCTGTATTTCGATCGTGACACCCAATGGTTCGGCAAGAATTATCGCCAGACCCTCGAACCGCGCCTGTTCTACCTCTATGTACCTGAGGAAGACCAGAAGGATATTCCGGTATTCGACACCAGCGAATACACCTTCAACTACGCCTCGCTGTTCCGTGACAACCGCTTCTCCGGCTCCGACCGTGTCGGCGACGAGAACAAACTGTCCCTGGGCGTGACCAGCCGCTGGATCGAAGACAATGGTTTCGAGCGTCAACGTATCAGCGTCGGCCAAGCCATGTACTTCAAGGACCGCGAAGTCCAGTTGCCAGGTATCGACGCAAAAACCCGCGCCGATGCTCAAGCCAATGTTTCACCGTACGCGCTGGAATACGAATACCGCTGGAACCGTGACTGGCGCACCACCGCCGACTACAACTGGGACCCGGACAGCCGCAGCCCTCGCTCGGGCAGCGCGATGTTCCACTACCAGCCAGAAGACAACCCGAACAAGGTCATCAACGCCGGTTATCGCTATCGCAATGACCAGGTCCGTTATGACCAGAACACCGGTAAATGGACGGTGGGCGGCGGTGACTACGGCACCCCGGGCACACCTGGCTACGTGAAGGACTACTACAAGATCAAACAGCACGACTTCTCGGTGATCTGGCCGATCGTGCCGCAGTGGAACGCCATCAGCCGCTGGCAGTATGACTACAACCGCAACCGTACCCTGGAAGCCTTTGGTGGTTTCGAGTACGACAACTGCTGCTGGAAACTACGCCTGATCAACCGTTACTGGGTCAGCTATGACGAGTTAAGTCAGAACGCCCCGGAAAACGAAAAAGGCGACCACGGCGTCTTCCTACAAATTGTTCTGAAGGGACTCGGCGGCCTCACCGGCGCCAAAGTAGAGAGTTTCCTCGACAAAGGCATCCAAGGTTATCGTGAACGTGAAGACCAAGCTTTCTGATTGTCTGCGCCCGCTGATGCTGGGCGCGCTGTTCCTGGGTACCGCGGCCAACGCCGCGGTACAGTCCATCGATAAAGTGGTGGCCATCGTCGACAATGACGTGGTCATGCAGAGCCAACTGGACCGGCGCGTTCACGAAGTTCAGCAAACCATCGCCAAACGCGGTGCTGCCGTACCGCCTACCGGCGTACTGGATCAGCAAGTGCTCGAGCGTCTGATCGTCGAAAACCTGCAATTGCAGATCGGCGAGCGTTCCGGCATCCGCATTACCGATGAAGAGCTGAACCAGGCTGTCGGCACCATTGCCCAGCGCAATAACATGTCGATCGAACAATTCCGCGCCGCTTTAGCTCGCGACGGCCTGTCTTATGACGATGCCCGCGACCAGATCCGCCGCGAAATGATCATCAGCCGCGTGCGTCAGCGCCGTGTGGCGGAGCGCATCCAGGTGTCCGAGCAGGAAGTGAAGAACTTCCTGGCATCCGATCTGGGCAAAATGCAGCTGTCCGAAGAGTTCCGCCTGGCCAACATTCTGATTCCTACGCCGGAAAGCGCCAACTCCGACGCGATTCAGAATGCCGCCAAACAAGCCGACGCGGTTTACCAGCAACTCAAGCAAGGCGCTGACTTCGGTCAGTTGGCAATCGCCAAATCCGCCAGCGAAACCGCACTGGAAGGCGGCGACATGGGCTGGCGTAAAGCCGCTCAACTGCCACCTCCGTTCGATCGCTTGCTCGGCACCATGGCCGTTGGCGACGTGACCCAGCCAATGCGCACCCCGGGCGGCTTCATTATCCTGAAGATCCTCGACAAGCGTGGCGGCGAATCCCAGGTGCGTGACGAGGTACACGTGCGGCACATCCTGGTCAAACCGAGCCCGATCCGCGACGAAGAAAAAACCAAGGCCCTGGCTCAATCGCTCTACAGCCGTATTCAAGCGGGCGAAGACTTTGGCGAACTGGCGAAAAGCTTCTCGGAGGACCCGGGTTCCGCCCTCAACGGTGGCGACCTGAACTGGATCGACCCGAACGCGCTGGTGCCTGAATTCCGCGAAGTGATGGCCAAGACCCCGCAAGGTCAGCTGTCCAAGCCGTTCAAGACCCAATATGGCTGGCACGTACTGGAAGTCCTTGGCCGCCGCGCCACCGACAGCACCGCCCAGGCCCGTGAGCAGCAAGCGATGACCGTACTGCGTAACCGCAAATACGACGAAGAGCTGCAAACCTGGCTGCGTCAGATCCGTGACGAAGCGTACGTAGAAATCAAACTCCCTGGTGCAGACCAGGCAGCGCAGTGAAACCCAAGCGTTTCGCGCTGACCCCCGGCGAACCAGCCGGCATAGGTCCCGACCTGTGCCTGCTGCTCGCCTCGCAAGCCCAGCCACATCCCCTGATTGCCATTACCAGCCGCGACCTGCTCCTTGAGCGGGCCGCGCAGCTGGGCGTGGTTGTCGATCTGCTGCCGGTAACGCCGGACAGCTGGCCGGATGCTCCTGCTCCCGCCAACAGCCTGTATGTGTGGGATACGCCCCTCAACGCCAAGGTCACCGCCGGGCAACTGGACAAGGCCAATGCGGCTTTCGTTCTGGAAACCCTGACCCGTGCTGGCCAGGGCTGTCTGGATGGGCATTTCGCCGGCATGATCACCGCCCCGGTGCACAAGGGTGTGATCAATGAATCAGGGATCGCCTTTTCCGGGCACACGGAGTTTCTCGCTGACCTGACCCACACCGCGCAAGTGGTGATGATGCTCGCCACCCGCGGCTTGCGTGTAGCGCTGGTCACCACTCACCTGCCCCTTCGCGAAATTGCCGACGCGATTACGCCTGAGCGGCTGGAGCGGGTCACACGGATCCTGCACACCGACCTGAAAGAAAAGTTCGGCATCGCCCAGCCACGCATCCTGGTTTGCGGGCTCAACCCCCACGCCGGTGAAGGCGGTCATCTGGGCCATGAAGAAATCGACATCATCGAACCTACATTAGAGCGCCTGCGCGGCGAGGGCATGGACCTTCGCGGCCCCCTGCCCGCCGACACTCTGTTTACCCCCAAATATCTGGAGCACTGCGACGCGGTGCTGGCGATGTACCACGACCAGGGCTTGCCTGTGCTGAAATACAAAGGCTTCGGCGCGGCAGTCAACGTGACCCTCGGCTTGCCGATCATCCGCACATCGGTCGACCACGGCACCGCCCTGGACCTGGCCGGCAGCGGCAACATCGACACCGGCAGCCTGCAAGTCGCCCTGGAAACCGCCTACCAGATGGCCGAGACCCGTTTATGACCGAGCATTACCAACACCGGGCGCGCAAGCGCTTCGGCCAGAACTTCCTGCACGATGCTGGCGTTATCGACCGTATCCTGCGCTCCATTCACGCCAAACCTGAAGACCGCCTGCTGGAAATCGGTCCGGGCCAGGGTGCATTGACCGCCGGCCTGCTCAACAGCGGCGCTCAACTGGACGTCGTAGAGCTGGACAAGGACCTGATCCCGATTCTCAATCAGCAGTTCGCCGGCAAGAGCAACTTCAACCTGCATCAGGGTGACGCGCTGAAGTTCGACTTCAACAGCCTGAACGCTGCGCCAAACAGCCTGCGAGTGGTCGGTAACCTGCCGTATAACATCTCTACGCCGCTGATTTTCCACCTGCTGCACAACGCACACCTGATTCGCGACATGCACTTCATGCTGCAAAAGGAAGTGGTCGAGCGCCTGGCGGCGGGTCCTGGCGGCGGCGATTGGGGTCGGCTGTCGATCATGGTTCAGTACCATTGCCGGGTCGAGCATCTGTTCAACGTCGGCCCGGGTGCGTTCAATCCTCCGCCGAAAGTCGACTCCGCGATCGTGCGCCTGGTGCCCCACGCGGTACTGCCGCACCCGGCCAAGGATCATCGCCTGCTGGAGCGCGTCGTACGTGAAGCTTTCAACCAGCGCCGCAAGACCCTGCGCAACACACTGAAACTATTGCTGAGCAACGCCGAAATCGAAGCCGCCGGCGTCGATGGCAGCTTGCGCCCCGAGCAGCTCGACCTGGCCGCCTTCGTACGCCTGGCCGACAAGCTCAGCGAACAAGTCCTACAAAAGCCTGCCACCGACTGACAGGCGATGAGCGCTATCGGGTAGGACGCCACTCTGGTTTACTACCCGATACTTGGCCTAGACTGAGTTCTATCAGCTACGCCCCGCGTTCCGCTTCGTTTCTAAGGCCTTTTGCATGTCCGATCCTCGTTATCAGGTCGACGTCAGCGTCGTCACCCGCTATCTGGCAGAACAATCGCAACCCGAGCAAAACCGCTTTGCCTTCGCCTACACCATCACCGTGCAAAACAATGGCCTGCTACCCGCCAGACTGCTTTCACGGCATTGGGTCATCACCGACGGTGACGGCCATGTCGAGGAGGTTCGCGGTGCGGGCGTCGTCGGCCAGCAGCCGTTGATCGAGGTTGGCCAGAGCCACACTTACAGCAGCGGCACCGTCATGACCTCCAAGGTCGGCACGATGCAGGGCACCTACCAGATGCTCGCCGAAGACGGTAAGCACTTCGACGCCATCATCGCGCCGTTCCGTCTGGCGGTCCCTGGGGCGTTGCACTGATGGCGACGTATGCCGTCGGTGATGTGCAAGGTTGCCTTGAACCGCTCAAATGCCTGCTCGAGCAAGTGGCCTTCGACCCTGCCCGAGATCGCCTGTGGCTGGTGGGTGATCTCGTCAACCGTGGCCCACAGTCGCTGGAAACCCTGCGCTTCCTCTATGGCATCCGCGAGTCGCTGGTATGCGTACTCGGCAACCATGACCTGCACTTGCTGGCCGTCGGGCAAAACATCGAGCGCCTGAAGAAAGCCGATACCTTGCGTGAGATCCTCGAAGCACCCGATCGCGCGGACCTGCTGGAGTGGGTTCGCCAGCAAAAGCTCATGCACTACGATGAACAACGTGATATCGCCCTGGTCCATGCCGGTATCCCGCCGCAATGGTCGCTGCGCAAAGCCTTGAAGTGCGCCGCCGAAGTCGAAGAAGCCCTGCACGATGACAACCGCTTCGCGCCTTACCTTGACGGCATGTACGGCAACGAGCCGGTGAAATGGAATAGCGATCTCAAAGGCGCCGCCCGCCTGCGAGTCATCACCAACTATTTCACCCGGATGCGTTTTTGCACCAGCGACGGCAAACTCGACCTCAAGGGCAAGGAAGGCATCGACACCGCACCGCCGGGCTATGCGCCGTGGTTCGCGCACAAGGAGCGTAAAACCAAAGGCCTGAAGATCATCTTCGGCCATTGGGCGGCGCTCGAAGGCCAGTGCAACGAACCGGGGCTGTTTGCACTCGACAGCGGTTGCGTCTGGGGTGGCGCCATGACCCTGATGAATGTCGACACCTTCGAGCGCCTGCAATGCAAATGCGACGCCCATGGCCACCTTCGACCGGCAGTCGCCACCTCTATTCCCGAACAAACGTCAGCCAGCGCCCCGCGCTAGACTGCGCTTTCAGCCGAGCCACAGGAGCCCGCCATGAGCGAATTCAAACGTATCCCCCCAGAACAGGCCCAGGCCCTGCGCGAACAAGGCGCGGTGGTGGTCGATGTCCGCGACCCGGCAACATTTGCCGCGCTGCACATCACCGGCTCGAAGCATCTGGATAACCACTCTCTGCATGCTTTCATCCAGGGCGCCGATCTGGATGCGCCGACGGTAGTGGTCTGCTATCACGGAAATTCCAGCCAGGGCGCAGCTGCTTATCTGATCAGCCAGGGCTTTTCCGACGTCTACAGCATGGACGGCGGTTTTGAGCTGTGGCGTACGACCTATCCTTCGGAAACGGCGCAAGGCACTTCCGAATAATTATTTTGTAATGCGCAAGCCCCGGCCCCCGTGGGCTCGCGCGATTACAGACGAACGGTCTGCCACAACTAATTACGTATCTTGCCTTTACCTCCCAAATTCCCAACTATCCTTAAGCGCAGGCCATCCAAAACAGGGGAGAGCCGGTACACCGGCGCACGGGTCATCGGGAGTAGCTTTCGGAGTAGTCAGCTCCGGAAGAGTTCTGGGGGGTAAACAGCAACTGCCTGTTCGGTTGCTGCCAGCATCGACTGAGTGATCCGGCGTCGGCTCCACGTATCGAGCGAGGTGACGTCATGAGTATCTTTAGCCACTTCCAACAACGCTTCGAGTCCACGCGCCAGGAAGAACTCTCGCTGCAAGAGTATCTGGAACTGTGCAAAAAGGACCGCAGCGCCTACGTTTCCGCGGCCGAGCGTCTCTTGCTGGCCATCGGCGAACCGGAACTGCTCGACACCTCAACCAACTCGAGGCTGTCGCGCATATTTTCCAACAAGGTGATCCGCCGCTATCCGGCCTTTGAAGACTTCCACGGGATGGAAGAATGCATCGACCAGATCGTGTCGTATTTCCGCCATGCCGCTCAGGGTCTGGAAGAAAAGAAACAGATCCTCTACCTGCTGGGCCCAGTCGGTGGCGGTAAGTCATCTTTGGCCGAAAAGCTCAAACAGCTGATCGAGAAAGTGCCCTTTTACGCAATCAAGGGCTCGCCGGTTTTCGAGTCGCCCCTGGGTCTGTTCAACGCCACTGAAGATGGCGCGATCCTCGAGGAAGACTTCGGCATTCCCCGGCGCTACCTCAACACCATCATGTCGCCGTGGGCCACCAAGCGCCTGGCCGAATTCGGCGGCGACATCAGCCAGTTCCGCGTGGTGAAACTCTATCCGTCGATCCTCAACCAGATTGCAGTTGCGAAAACCGAGCCGGGCGATGAAAACAACCAGGACATCTCGGCACTGGTGGGCAAGGTCGATATTCGCAAACTGGAAGAGTTCCCGCAGAACGACGCCGATGCCTACAGCTATTCGGGCGCGCTGTGCCGGGCCAACCAGGGCCTGATGGAATTCGTCGAAATGTTCAAGGCACCGATCAAGGTGCTGCACCCATTGCTGACGGCCACTCAGGAAGGCAACTACAACAGCACCGAAGGCTTGGGGGCAATTCCGTTCACCGGGATTCTGCTGGCCCACTCCAACGAATCGGAATGGCACACCTTCCGCAACAACAAGAACAACGAAGCCTTCATCGACCGGATCTATATCGTCAAAGTGCCGTACTGCCTGCGCGTCAGCGACGAGGTGAAGATCTACGACAAGCTGTTGTTCAACAGTTCGCTGGCCAAGGCCCATTGCGCGCCCGACACGCTGAAAATGCTAGCTCAGTTCACCGTGCTCTCGCGCCTTAAAGAGCCGGAAAACTCCAACATCTACTCCAAGATGCGCGTGTATGACGGCGAAAACCTCAAGGACACCGATCCGAAGGCCAAGTCGATCCAGGAATACCGCGATGCAGCAGGTGTCGACGAAGGCATGAACGGTCTGTCGACCCGCTTCGCCTTCAAGATCCTGTCGAAGGTCTTCAACTTCGATCCGCACGAAATCGCCGCCAACCCGGTGCATCTGCTCTACGTGCTGGAACAGCAGATCGAACAGGAACAATTCCAGGCCGAGACACGCGAACGCTATCTGCGCTTCCTGAAAGAGTACCTGGCGCCGCGTTACATCGAGTTCATCGGCAAGGAGATCCAGACTGCCTACCTCGAGTCTTACAGCGAGTACGGCCAGAACATCTTCGATCGCTACGTGCTGTACGCCGACTTCTGGATTCAGGATCAGGAATACCGCGACCCGGAAACCGGCGAGATCCTCAACCGCGTAGCCCTGAACGAGGAACTGGAGAAAATCGAGAAACCGGCCGGCATCAGCAATCCGAAGGATTTCCGCAACGAAATCGTCAACTTCGTACTGCGCGCCCGTGCCAACAACAACGGCAAGAACCCAACCTGGCTCAGCTACGAAAAACTGCGGGTGGTCATCGAGAAGAAAATGTTCTCCAACACCGAGGACCTTCTGCCGGTCATCAGCTTCAACGCCAAGGCCAGCAAAGAGGACCAGCAGAAGCACAACGACTTCGTCACACGGATGGTCGAGCGGGGCTACACCGACAAACAGGTACGACTGCTGTCCGAGTGGTACTTGCGGGTCAGAAAATCACAGTAACCCGCTGCCGGCCAGACCGGTTGTCGTTAGCCAGAGGCCTGTGTACGCTTTTTCTGTTACACAGACCTCTGGGAGGTGTTCGAAAGTCGGTAACGAGGGTTCAGGCAGCATCCAGAAGCGCTTGGGGGAGCGTGAACATCCCTCGGCACAGGTCGATGCTGCGTAACCGCTCGCCCCTTTCAGGACAGCTTCTAAGGAGCAGTCATGAGCTATGTGATCGACCGACGTCTCAATGGCAAGAACAAGAGCACGGTAAACCGTCAGCGGTTTCTGCGGCGCTACCGTGATCACATCAAAAAGGCCGTCGAAGAGGCGGTAGGCCGGCGTTCCATTACCGATATGGAACACGGCGAGCAAATCAGCATTCCCGGCCGCGACATCGACGAGCCGGTGCTTCACCATGGCCGGGGCGGCAAGCAGACCATCGTGCACCCGGGCAACAAGGAGTTCACCAGCGGCGAGCACATTGCCCGTCCGC
This sequence comes from Pseudomonas sp. 008, assembly GCF_016861935.1. NCBI lineage: Bacteria > Pseudomonadati > Pseudomonadota > Gammaproteobacteria > Pseudomonadales > Pseudomonadaceae > Pseudomonas > Pseudomonas sp. 008. Next base: position 43,163 of record NZ_BOMA01000008.1, read on the forward strand.
CCGGAGGTGGCGGCGGCAGAGGCCCCGGCAAGGCCGGTAACTCGGGTGAAGGGATGGACGAGTTCGTCTTCCAGATCACCCAGGAAGAATTCCTCGAATTCATGTTCGAGGACCTTGAACTGCCTAACCTGGTCAAACGTCACCTGACCGGCACCGACACCTTCAAGACCGTACGCGCGGGCATCAGCAACGAGGGCAACCCGTCACGGATCAACATCATCCGTACGCTGCGTTCGGCCCATGCCCGGCGAATCGCCCTGTCCGGCAGCAGCCGGGCAAAACTGCGCGAAGTCAAAGAGGAGCTCGCCCGGCTTAGACGGGAGGAGCCGGACAACTTCGGCGACATCCAGGAACTCGAAGCGGAAATCGAGAAACTCAGTGCGCGCATTCACCGAGTGCCATTTCTCGACACCTTTGACCTCAAGTACAACCTGTTGATCAAACAGCCGAACCCGAGCTCCAAAGCAGTGATGTTCTGCCTGATGGACGTGTCCGGCTCCATGACCCAGGCGACCAAAGACATCGCCAAGCGCTTCTTCATCCTGCTGTACCTGTTCCTCAAGCGGAACTACGACAAAATCGACGTCGTGTTCATCCGCCACCACACCAGTGCCCGCGAAGTGGATGAGGAGGAGTTTTTCTACTCCCGGGAAACCGGCGGCACCATCGTCTCCAGCGCCCTTAAACTGATGCAGGAGATCATGGCCGAGCGTTATCCGAGCAATGAGTGGAATATCTATGCCGCCCAGGCGTCCGACGGCGATAACTGGAACGACGACTCGCCGATCTGCCGCGACATTCTGATCAATCAGATCATGCCGTTCGTGCAGTACTACACTTATGTAGAGATTACCCCGCGCGAACACCAGGCCCTGTGGTTCGAGTACGAACGCATCGCCGAAGCCTTCTCTGACACTTTTGCCCAGCAGCAACTGGTCTCGGCCGGGGACATCTATCCGGTCTTCCGTGAACTCTTCCAGCGCAGGTTAGTGACATGACCGCCAAAGAGCAAAAGCGCCAACCCATTTCCACCGGCTCTGAATGGACGTTCGAGCTGATCCAGGCCTACGACCGCGAAATCAGTCGTCTCGCGGCCCGCTATGCGCTCGATACCTACCCCAACCAGATCGAAGTGATCACTGCCGAACAGATGATGGACGCCTACGCCTCAGTGGGCATGCCCCTGGGTTATCACCATTGGTCCTATGGCAAACACTTCCTAAGTACCGAAAAATCCTACAGCCGCGGCCAGATGGGGCTGGCCTACGAGATTGTGATCAACTCGGACCCTTGCATCGCCTATCTGATGGAAGAAAACACCATCTGCATGCAGGCCCTGGTGGTGGCTCACGCCTGCTATGGCCATAACAGCTTCTTCAAGGGTAATTACCTGTTTCGCACCTGGACCGACGCCAGCTCGATCATCGATTACCTGGTGTTCGCCAAGCAGTACATCATGCAGTGCGAAGAACGCCACGGTATCGACGCGGTAGAGGACTTGCTCGATTCCTGCCATGCGCTGATGAATTACGGGGTCGACCGTTACAAACGCCCTTATCCGATTTCCGCCGAAGAAGAACGCCGTCGGCAGAAGGATCGGGAAGAACATCTGCAAAAGCAGATCAACGATTTGTGGCGGACCATTCCAAAAGGCGCGGACAAATTCAGCGACAAGGACAACGCACGCTTCCCCGCCGAGCCTCAGGAAAACATCCTGTATTTCATCGAAAAACACGCCCCGCTGCTGGAGCCATGGCAACGTGAAATCGTGCGGATCGTGCGCAAGATCGCCCAGTATTTTTATCCACAGCGCCAGACACAGGTAATGAACGAAGGCTGGGCCACCTTCTGGCACTACACCTTGATGAACGACTTGTATGACGAAGGCCTGGTCACCGATGGCTTCATGATGGAGTTCCTGACGTCCCATACCAGCGTGGTGTTCCAGCCGGGCTTCGACAGCCCCTACTACAGCGGAATCAACCCCTACACCCTCGGTTTTGCCATGTATCGCGATATCCGGCGGATATGCGAACAGCCTACCGAAGAGGACTACCGCTGGTTCCCGGAAATCGCCGGCACAGACTGGTTGTCCAGCATCAAATTCGCCATGAGCAGCTTCAAGGACGAGAGCTTCATCCTGCAGTACCTGTCACCCAAGGTGATCCGCGACCTGAAGCTGTTCAGCATCCTCGATGACGACCAGAAGGATGATCTGCTGGTTCCGGCGATCCACGACGAAGAGGGCTATCGAACCATCCGCGAAACCCTGGCGGCGCAATACAACCTCGGCAATCGCGAACCCAACATCCAGATCTACAGCATCGACCGGCGCGGGGACCGCTCGCTGACCTTGCGTCACCAGCAGCACGACCGCAAGCCGCTCGGCGATTCCACCGAGGAAGTGCTCAAGCACCTGCACCGGCTCTGGGGCTTCGACATTCACCTGGAAACCCTGCAAGGGGATCAGGTGGTGAAAACCCACCATGTTCCACCCAGAAGCGAACACGGCGAGGGGGACTACGGCCGGTTAGACTTGGCTGTCATTCATCTTTGATCCTGTTTCGGCCTCCGGAAGTTCGACGCAAAGGTTATTCTGTCGGGCTAACGGAGGTTTTTTATGCAGATTTATAAAGTCGGTGGTGCGGTACGCGATCGCCTGCTGGGCAGGCCTGTCACCGATATCGACTGGGTCGTGGTAGGCGCTACCACCGAAGAAATGCTCGCCAAGGGCTTTCGCCCGGTGGGTGCGGATTTTCCAGTGTTTCTTCACCCCAAAAGCGGTGAGGAATACGCCCTCGCCCGCACTGAGCGCAAAAGCGGACGCGGTTACGGCGGCTTCACCTTTCACGCCAGCCCCGAAGTCACGCTCGAAGAAGACCTGATTCGTCGTGACCTGACGATCAACGCCATGGCCGAAGACGATCAGCAGAACCTGACCGACCCCTACCATGGCCAGCGGGATCTCGAGGCTCGCCTGCTTCGTCATGTTTCCCCCGCGTTCGCCGAAGATCCGCTCCGCGTTCTGCGCGTTGCCCGCTTCGCCGCACGTTATGCAGGGCTGGGTTTCACCGTCGCCCCCGAGACACTGGCGCTGATGCGGCAACTCAGCGAATCGGGTGAACTGGAGGCACTGACCGCGGAACGCAGCTGGAAAGAAATCGCCCGCGCGCTGATGGAAGACCAACCCCAGGTGTTCATCCAGGTGCTGCGCGAGTGCGGTGCGCTCAAAGTGCTGATGCCGGAAGTCGATGCGCTGTTCGGTGTACCGCAACCCGAGGCCCACCACCCGGAAATCGACACAGGCGTGCATACCCTGAGCGTGCTGGAGCAAGCGGCACAGCACAAACAACCGCTGACCGTGCGCTGGGCCTGCCTGCTGCATGACTTGGGCAAAGGACTGACGCCCGAGGAGGAATGGCCTCGCCACATCGCCCACGAGCACAAAGGCCTGAAGCTGATCAAAGCGGTCAACGTGCGCTTCAAGGCACCGAAGGATTGTCAGGAATTGGCACTGCTGGTGGGCGAGTATCACACCCATGGCCATCGGGCTCTGGAGCTGAAACCGTCGACCTTGCTGGAGTTGCTGCAGAGCTTCGACGTCTATCGTCGACCTCAGCGCTTTGAGGAGTTTATTGCGGCGTGCGAGATGGACGCTCGAGGGCGCAAAGGCCTGGAACAGCAAAGTTATCCACAGGCGGATTATTTGCGCGGGGCGGCGACTGCAGCGCGAAGCGTGGCGGTTCAGCCGTTGCTGGAGAAGGGATTCAAGGGGCCGGAATTGGGCGAAGCGATCAAGCGCGAGCGGCTCAAGGCGCTGAAGGCTTACAAAGACGCGGCGTCAGCCTGAAAAGCTTCGCGGGCAAGCCTCGCTCCTACAGGTTGGTGCCGTTCATACAATCGACGTCAAACTTGTAGGAGCGAGGCTTGCCCGCGAAGGCGTCAGCAAGATCACAGCAGATTCAAGGGGGTCAACTGCTGGCCACGCCACTCAAAAGCCACCGGCGCCAACACCTGATCGATCCGCGCCTCGCTCCACAAGGTCGCAAAGCTTTTGCCTACACCCGGATGCACTCTGTCCGGCGCAATCAGCGACAACGGCCACAGCACGAAGGCGTTTTTCAGAATCTCAGCCCGCGGCAAGACCAACCCATCGAAATTGCCCACCAGATCGCCAAACAGCAGCACATCGATATCCAGCGGCAAGCCCTTGCGGTCCGGCGCGTAACGGCCGTTATCCGCTTCGATGAATTTCAGCCGTCGATCCAGCTCCATCAACGGTAGATCGGTATAGGCCGAGACCACAAAGTTGAAAAACGGCCCGCTCTTGATCCCCACCGGCTGGCTTTCGAACACCGCCGAGCAGCGCATATCCACCAGGAAACCCGCCAGGGCGTCCAGACCAGCCTGCAAATGGGATTCGCGCTCGATGTTGCTACCGAGCCCGAGGTACACCTGAGTCAGCGACATCCGCGCTCGATCTCCACACCAACGCCCTTGGCCGCCGGAACGGCACCTGGCTTGGTCAGCCTGAGGTGCATCCAGGTGATCTTGAATTCACTCATCAGCACTTGGGTCAGACGCTCGGCAAAGGTCTCGACCAGCTGGAACTGCGCCTGCTCGGCAAAAGCCTGGATGCGTGACGAAACGCTCGCGTAGTCAAGCGCCAGGGTCAGGTCATCACCAGCAGCGGCCGGACGATTGTCCCAGGCGAAACTCAGATCAAGTCGCAGACACTGTCGGATGCCTCGTTCCCAGTCGTAGGCACCAATCACGGTGTCGACTTCCAGGCCCTCGATAAACACTCTGTCCAAGCACTTCTCTCCGCTGCACGACAAGGGCGCAATGCGCCGTTAGAATCAGGGCGTCCTCGCCCGGAATAGTTAGCATGTTTTGGTCACTGGCGATTTTCGCCTACCTGCTCGGCTCTCTGTCCTTCGCCATTTTGCTCAGCCGCCTGACCGGTAACCCCGATCCGCGAATGAGTGGCTCGGGCAATGCCGGTGCCACCAATATGTTTCGTCTGGCCGGCAAAAAACTCGCCATCCTGACCTTGCTCGGCGACCTCTGCAAAGGCCTGCTGCCCGTGCTGGTCGCAGGTGCAATGGGCCTTTCACTGCAGGAACAGGCCTGGATCGGCGTCTTCGCCGTCATCGGTCACCTGTTTCCACTGTACTTCCGCTTTCGCGGCGGCAAGGGTGTCGCCACCGCGGCCGGCATGCTGCTGGGGCTCTATCCACCCGCTGCGCTGCTGGCGGTCTGTGCCTGGCTGTTGACGTTCTACCTGACCCGCACCAGCTCACTCGCCGCCCTGATTGCCACCCCCCTGACCCTGCCGCTGCTCGCCTGGCAAGAACCGGCGGCACTGCTGCCCATGAGCGCGCTCACGGGGCTGATCGTCTGGCGTCATCGCGGCAATCTACGCGACCTGTTTGCCGGGCGCGAACGGCATTTTTAAATACCGCACGTGAACGCCACTCATCACAGCGCCGACAACTGCTCCATCGGCCAACGCGCCTGCACGCTGATTGCCAGGCTTTCGTGCTGGCCGGCCCGCAAGCGCTGGCAGCCAGCAAACGCAATCATCGCACCGTTGTCGGTGCAGAACTCCGGACGGGCATAAAACACGTCGCCCTTCATGTCGCCGAGCATTTTTTCCAGTGAAGTGCGCAGCGCCTTGTTGGCGCTGACGCCGCCAGCGATCACCAGACGCTTCATGCCGGCCTGTTTCAGGGCACGCTTGCACTTGATGGTCAAAGTCTCCACCACGGCCTGCTGGAACGCCAGCGAGATGTCGCAACGGGCTTGCTCGCCGTCGTCCCCGGCGCTGACGCATTGCTGCCAGGTGTTCAAGGCGAAGGTTTTCAAACCGCTGAAGCTAAACGCCAGGCCCGGACGATCACACATCGGACGCGGAAAGACGAAACGTCCGTCAACGCCTTGCGCCGCCAGACGAGCGATCTCCGGACCACCCGGATAATTGAGGCCCATCATTTTTGCAGTTTTGTCGAACGCTTCGCCGGCGGCATCGTCGAGGGTCTCGCCCAAGAGCGTGTACTGACCGATCCCGTCGACCTGAACCAGCTGCGTATGACCGCCCGAGACCAACAAAGCGACGAACGGGAACTCCGGTGGCTGCGGTTCCAGCATCGGCGCCAGCAAGTGACCTTCCATGTGGTGCACGCCCAGCGCCGGGATACCCCAGGCAAAAGCCAGCGCCTGCGCGCAGGAAGCCCCTACCAGCAGGGCTCCGACCAGGCCGGGGCCGGCGGTATAAGCGATGGCGTCGATCTCGGTCGGCACGCAGTCGGCCTCCGCCAGCACCTGACGGATCAAGGGCAGCATGCGTTTGACGTGATCGCGCGAAGCCAGCTCCGGCACAACGCCGCCATAAGCGCGATGCAGGTCGATCTGACTGAACAGCGCATCGGCCAACAACCCGCGTTCACTGTCGTAAAGTGCGACACCGGTTTCGTCGCAAGAGGTTTCTAATCCCAGTACTAGCATGGGTTTGCGCCTTGTAGAGGCTGAATTCGAAGGCGCGCATAATAGTCGTCGCGTGATGCCCCGACCAGCGGTTTTCGATCAGAGGCTTTGCATTCCGAGCGATGAGGGGTTAACATCCGCAACCCTTAAAAACCGACGTCTTCAAGTGCTCTTTTGCCGCGAGGATGTTGACCCCGGTAATGAATGAAGGTAGCTCTGGATGCCAGCCGTCAAAGTTAAAGAGAACGAACCCTTCGACGTAGCTCTGCGTCGTTTCAAGCGCTCCTGCGAAAAAGCCGGTGTACTGGCTGAAGTTCGTAGCCGCGAATTTTACGAGAAGCCTACTTCTGAGCGTAAGCGCAAAGCAGCAGCCGCTGTTAAGCGTCACGCCAAGAAAGTACAGCGCGAACAGCGCCGCGCCGTTCGTCTGTACTAATACACAGACGATCGTAGCAAGCTTCTGCCAAGCCCGGCCCTCAGCCGGGCTAATGGCATTTGCGGACAACGCTTGATGCTTCACCGTCAAAGCCGCAGACGCGACCGAGACAAACCTGCTTCACAGCGTCAGACCTGGCTCTTTTGCCAGCGGTGCACGTCTTTTCTGACGAGCCTTTCAAGGCTACTGACGAGCACACCCACTGATTCCTCTCACGACGATCAGCCCAAGGCACCTTCTTGCGTGCCCGCTTATTGAGCTATCCGAGGCCATTGATTGGCCGTCGCCGGACTCAGCGAAACACTTTCGAATAGTCGAATGCTGATTGGTACTAACGTCAGTGGATTTTCGGCAGATACACTTCCCGACAGCGATTACGCAGACGACACCGGTCGAGCCGCACACCCTGCGCGCCTCAAACAATGACCTGCGTTCGGCCGCACTTCGTTTCGGGTCCATTTCAGCGCAGATGACGAGAACGCCATGGCCGGGCTAATTCCCCAGAGCTTCATTGACGACCTTCTGAACCGCACCGACATCGTCGATGTGGTCAGCTCGCGCCTGCAAATGAAAAAGGCCGGCAAGAACTACACCGCCTGCTGCCCGTTTCACAAAGAGAAAACCCCCTCCTTCAGCGTCAGCCCCGACAAACAGTTCTATTACTGCTTCGGTTGCGGCGCTGGCGGTAACGCCCTCGGCTTCATCATGGACCACGACAACCTGGACTTCCCCCAGGCAGTCGAAGAACTGGCCAAAGCCGCCGGCATGGAAATCCCCCGCGAAGAAAGCGGCCGACCGCACAAACCGCGACAGCCCACCGATTCGCCTCTGTATCCGCTGCTCACCGCTGCCGCCGATTTTTACCGCCAGGCCCTGAAAGGCCATCCGGCGCGCAAAGCGGCTGTGGATTACTTGAAAGGTCGTGGATTGACCGGCGAAATTGCTCGGGATTTCGGCCTCGGTTTCGCTCCGCCCGGCTGGGACAATCTGTTCAAGCATCTGAGCAGCGACACCCTGCAGCAAAAGGCCATGATCGATGCCGGCCTGCTGGTGGAGAACGCCGAAACCGGCAAGCGCTATGACCGCTTCCGCGATCGCGTGATGTTCCCGATCCGCGACAGTCGCGGGCGCATCATCGCCTTCGGCGGCCGGGTACTGGGCGATGACAAGCCGAAATACCTGAACTCACCGGAAACCCCGGTTTTCCATAAGGGCCAGGAACTCTATGGCCTGTACGAAGCGCGCAAAAACAACCGCAACCTCGACGAAATCATCGTCGTCGAAGGCTACATGGACGTCATCGCCCTCGCCCAGCAAGGCCTGCGCAATGCTGTGGCGACCCTGGGCACCGCCACCAGCGAAGAGCACTTGAAGCGACTGTTTCGCGTCGTGCCCAACGTGTTGTTCTGCTTTGACGGCGACCAGGCCGGCCGCAACGCTGCCTGGCGTGCACTGGAAGCGACGTTGCCGAGCCTGCAGGACGGACGGCGCGCACGCTTTCTATTCCTGCCCGAAGGCGAAGACCCGGACACTCTGGTCCGCTCCGAAGGCACTGACGCCTTCCGCGCGCGGATCAATCAGCATGCACAGCCATTGGCCGATTATTTTTTCCAACAGCTGACCGAGGAATCGGACCCGCGCTCGCTTGAAGGCAAGGCCCACATGGCTACCCTCGCCGCGCCACTGATCGACAAGGTTCCGGGCGCCAACCTACGCATTCTGATGCGCCAGCGCCTGACCGAAATTACCGGGCTCAGCGGCGAAGCCGTGAGTCAACTGGTGCAAAGCGCACCTCAGGAAGCACCACCGGCTTACGACCCGGGTATTGATTACGACGCCATGCCCGATTACAGCGACTACCATCAGCCGCAGGCACAAGAGATGTATGTGCCGCAGCAGGAGTGGACGCCGAAAAAACCCGGTGCGGGCGGCAAGAAATGGGACAAGAAACCGTGGGACAAGAACGGCAAACGTGGCGGCGATCGCGATCAACCACGCGCGCCACGAGTACCGGCTGCTGTAGAGCCACCCACCCTGGCCGCCTTGCGCACGTTGCTGCATCACCCGCAACTGGCCGAAAAAGTCGAGGATGCCGGGCACTTTGCGGCCGAAGACCACACTAACACGCAACTGCTGGTCGCCCTGCTCGAAGCCGTACAGAAGAATCCCAAGCTAAACTCATTTCAACTGATTGCGCGTTGGCACGGCACTGAACAGGGCCGACTGCTGAAAGCGCTGGCAGAAAAGGAATGGCTGATTGATGGAGATAACCTTGAACAACAGTTTTTCGACACCATTACTAGCTTGTCAGCCCGCCAACGCGAGCGAAATCTGGAACAACTTCTTCGAAAAGCGCGTCAAAGTGAGTTGAGTGCCGAAGAGAAAAATCAACTGCGCGACCTTTTAAGCCGCAATGTTTGCGCATCAAACCCGACCTCAACTGGCGCGTGAGGTCATAGCTCAGGTATAATCCTCGGCTTGTTTTTTGCCCGCCAAGACCTTCAGTGGATAGGGTGTTATGTCCGGAAAAGCGCAACAGCAGTCTCGTATCAAAGAGTTGATCACACTTGGTCGTGAGCAGGGCTACCTGACTTACGCGGAGGTCAACGACCACCTGCCGGAGGATATTTCAGATCCGGAACAGGTGGAAGACATCATCCGCATGATCAATGACATGGGGATCAACGTATTCGAGGTTGCGCCAGATAAGGATTCCCTTATGCTGGCCGACGCCGATACCGACGAAGCCGCGGCCGAAGAGGCAGCTGCAGCGTTGGCAGCGGTCGAGACCGACATTGGTCGCACCACCGACCCAGTGCGCATGTACATGCGTGAAATGGGTACGGTAGAGCTCCTCACACGTGAAGGCGAAATCGAAATCGCCAAGCGTATTGAAGAGGGCATCCGCGAAGTGATGGGCGCAATCGCGCACTTCCCTGGCACGGTTGACCATATTCTCTCCGAGTACACTCGCGTCACCACCGAAGGTGGCCGCCTGTCCGACGTCCTGAGCGGTTATATCGACCCGGACGACGGCATTGCGCCGCCTGCAGCCGAAGTGCCACCGCCTGTCGACCCGAAAGCCGTGAAAGCGGACGACGACACCGACGACGATGACGCCGAAGCAAGCGATGACGAAGAAGAAGCCGAAAGCGGTCCGGATCCGGTCATCGCCGCACAGCGTTTTGGCGCTGTCGCCGATCAGATGGAAATCACCCGCAAGGCGCTGAAAAAGCACGGTCGCTACAACAAGGCTGCGATTGCCGAGCTGTTGGCCCTGGCTGAGCTGTTCATGCCGATCAAACTGGTGCCGAAGCAATTCGAAGGCCTGGTCGAGCGTGTTCGCAGCGCCCTGGATCGTCTGCGTCAGCAAGAGCGCGCGATCATGCAATTGTGCGTTCGTGATGCCCGCATGCCGCGTGCCGACTTCCTGCGCCAGTTCCCGGGCAATGAAGTCGACGAAAGCTGGAGCGATGCACTGGCCAAAGGCAAAAGCAAATACGCTGAAGCCATTGGTCGCCTGCAACCGGACATCATTCGTTGCCAGCAGAAGCTGACCGCGCTGGAAACCGAAACCGGTTTGACGATCGCCGAGATCAAGGACATCAACCGTCGCATGTCGATAGGTGAGGCCAAGGCCCGCCGCGCGAAGAAAGAGATGGTCGAAGCGAACTTGCGTCTGGTGATCTCCATCGCCAAGAAGTACACCAACCGTGGCCTGCAGTTCCTCGATCTGATCCAGGAAGGCAACATTGGCTTGATGAAAGCGGTAGACAAGTTCGAATACCGCCGCGGCTACAAATTCTCGACTTATGCCACCTGGTGGATCCGTCAGGCGATCACTCGCTCGATCGCCGACCAGGCCCGCACCATCCGTATTCCGGTGCACATGATCGAGACGATCAACAAGCTCAACCGTATTTCCCGGCAGATGTTGCAGGAAATGGGTCGCGAACCGACCCCGGAAGAGCTGGGCGAACGCATGGAAATGCCTGAGGACAAGATCCGCAAGGTATTGAAGATCGCTAAAGAGCCGATCTCCATGGAAACCCCGATCGGTGATGACGAAGACTCCCATCTGGGTGACTTCATCGAAGACTCGACCATGCAGTCGCCAATCGATGTCGCCACCGTTGAGAGCCTTAAAGAAGCGACTCGCGAAGTCCTGTCCGGCCTCACTGCCCGTGAAGCCAAGGTTTTGCGCATGCGTTTCGGTATCGACATGAATACCGACCACACCCTCGAGGAGGTTGGTAAGCAGTTCGACGTGACCCGTGAACGGATTCGTCAGATCGAAGCCAAGGCGCTGCGCAAGCTGCGCCACCCGACGAGAAGCGAGCATTTGCGCTCCTTCCTCGACGAGTGATCACAGAACCCCCGGCCCAGGCCGGGGGTTTTGCTTTATGCAGATTAAATGCCCCGCACGTCCCACCCGCCGAATAGCCCGTCTACACTCGAAGCATTCCCCCAAAGCCATAACGAGACCGTTATGCCCAGATGGTCGACCGTGCTTTTTTTGCTGTCGCTGATGACCTGGACCGCAACGGCTGGCGCGCTGACTCTGACCGACGAAGAACGTAGCTGGCTGGCGGCTCACCCGGAATTGCGCCTGGGCGTCGATGCCTCCTGGCCGCCGTTTGAGTTTCGCGACGATCATGGGCGTTATCAGGGCCTGGCAGCGGACTATATCAACGTCATCCGGCAACGGCTGGCCATCAAACTCACGCCCATCGAACCGGTCAGCTGGACCGAAGTGCTGCAGCAGGCCAAACAAGGCAAGCTAGACATCTTGCCGGGCATCATGTCGACCCCCGAGCGCCAGACCTATCTGTCGTTCACCCGCCCCTACCTCGATTTTCCGATTGTCATTCTGGCCCACGTCGGAGGCCCCCAACCGCGCAAACTCAAAGATCTGTACGGACTGAAGATCGCCGTGGTGGAAAACTACGCCCCCCATGAACTGTTGCGCACCCAACATCCCGACCTGAATCTGGTGGCGATGCCCAATGTCAGTTCGGCATTGCAAGCGCTGGCTACTGACGAAGTGGACGCGGTCGTGGGCGATCTCGCCTCCAGTGTCTGGAGCCTGCGCCAGCTCAAGCTCGAAGGGCTCTACGTCAGCGGTGAGACGCCCTACCGCTATCAATTGGCGATGGCCGTCCCCCCGAACAATAAGCTGCTGGTCAGTATCCTGGACAAAGTCCTGGCAGACATGAGCCCGAGTGAAATCAGCGCCATCCAGGAACATTGGGTCGGTAACGTCTTGGATCATCGGACCTTCTGGTCCGACGTGCTGATTTACGGCCTGCCAGGACTATTGGCACTGATGATCGTGCTGGCCGTGGTGATCCGTATCAATCGCCGACTGAGTTCGGAAATTGCCCGCAGGGTCGACCTGGAACAGGAGCTGCGCAGCAGCGAATACCATTACCGTGGGCTGGTGGAGAGTCTTTCAGCCATCGCCTGGGAAGCGCAGATCAGCGATTACACCTACAGTTACGTGTCGCCCCACGCCCAGGACCTCCTCGGTTATCCCCTGTCCCATTGGCTGATTCCGGGCTTCTGGCGCAACATCATCCACCCCGCGGACCTCACCCGCGCCCAAGCCTTCTGCGACCGTGAAGTGGCGGCCGGGCGCGATCACAGCGTCGATTACCGGGTCATCACCGCTGACGGCCGCTGCCTGTGGGTCCGCGATATCGTCAGCCTGATCGAACACGGCCGTGAACCAGTCCTGCGCGGGCTGATGATCGACATCAGCGAAGCCAAGCGCACCGAGGAGGCACTGCGCCTGTCGGAACAGAAGTTCGCCTCGGTGTTCCAGCAATGCCCAGATATTCTGGTGATCGCACGGCTTTCCGATGGCTGCCTGCTGGAAGTCAACGAAGCGTTCGAGGAACAAATCGGCCTCAAGGCCGAAGACGTCATAGGCCAGACGGCCACCGACCTGAATATCTGGGGCGTTCCTGGCGTGGGACCGGGTTTGCTGCAGCGATTGCAGGCCGGCAGTATCCGCAACCTGGAGATGCCCTTTCGCCGCAACAATGGCCAGGTGTTTACCGGCCTGATCTCCGCCGAGCCTTTCGACCTCGACACGACCCCGGCCCTGGTGGTGGTCGTACGAGACATCAGTCAGCTCAAGGAAACCCAGCAACAGCTGCAAACCTCCGAAGAGAAATTCGCCAAGGCCTTCCACGCCTCCCCCGACGGCTTGCTGCTGTCCCGGCAGAGCGATGGCTTGCTGCTGGAGGTCAACGAAGGTTTCAGCCGTATTACCGGTTTCAACAGCGCAATGTCTGTGGATCGATCGGCCCTGGACCTGGGGATCTGGGTCAATCTCAACGAGCGCAAACAGATGCTCGAATTGCTGCACCGGGACGGGTTCGTCCGCGACTTCAGCTGCCACATCCGCCGCAAGGACGGGCAGATCCGGCTCTGCGAGGTTTCAAGCCGACCGTTGCCCATCGGCGATGAAGACTGCATGTTGACCATCGCCCGGGACATCACCGAGCGGCACCTGATGCAGGAGAAACTGCAGCAGGCCGCCACCGTGTTCGAAAGCACCGCCGAGGGTGTCTTGATCACGGATACCCAACAGCACATCAGCGCGGTCAATCGGGCCTTTACCGAAATCACCGGTTACAGCGAGACCGAAGCACTGGGCCACACCCCTCGCCTGCTCGCCTCGGGCCTGCACGACAGCGCCTTCTATGCGGCGATGTGGCATCAACTGACCGCCGAAGGTCATTGGCAGGGCGAGATTTCCAACCGGCGCAAGAATGGTGAGCTCTACCCAAGCTGGCTGACCATCAGCGCCGTGCGCAACCGGGACAAACTCATCACCCACTTTGTCGCGGTATTCGCGGACATTTCCAGCCTCAAGCACGCACAAGCCAAACTCGACTACCAGGCGCACCACGATCCGTTGACCGGCCTGCCAAATCGCACACTGTTCGAAAGCCGCCTGCTGACCGCGCTGAACAACCAGCAGGAAAACGGTGGCCAAGGCGCCGTGCTATTCTTGGACCTGGACCGTTTCAAACACATCAACGACAGCCTCGGCCACCCGGTCGGCGACCTGCTGCTCAAAGGCATCGCCGTGCGCCTCAAGGAGCAGTTGCGCGATATCGATACCGTGGCGCGGCTGGGTGGTGACGAATTCATCATCCTGCTCCCCGGCCTGCAACAGGCCAGCGATGCCGACAACATTGCCACCAAGCTGCTCAATTGCTTCAGCGCGCCTTTCCAGGCCGGTGAGCATGAGTTTTTCATAAGCGCCAGCATCGGCACCAGCCTGTATCCCAAGGACGGCTGCGACGTTGCCACGCTGGTCAAGAACGCCGACGCCGCAATGTATCGCTCCAAGGCCAAGGGCCGTAACCGGGTTGAAAGCTACACCCGCGACCTCACCGCCCAGGCCAGCGAACGCGTGGCACTGGAGCATGAACTGCGACGCGCCATCGAGCGCAATGAGCTGTTTTTGTACTACCAGCCCAAAATCAGCCTCAAGGATCACCGGCTGGTCGGCGCCGAAGCGCTGATTCGCTGGCATCACCCGACCTTCGGCGATGTGCCCCCCGAGCACTTCATTCCCCTGGCCGAAGAAAACGGCATGATCCTGCAAATCGGTGATTGGGTATTGGAGACCGCCTGCCAGCAGATGTACGAGTGGAATCAGGTCTATGAGTGCCTCGGCCCACTCTCGGTCAACCTCGCGGGCGCTCAATTACGCCAGCCGAACCTGCTCGGCCGGATCGAGCAATTGCTCAAGGACAACCGCCTCAAACCCGATTTTCTGCAACTGGAAATTACCGAAAACTTCATCATGAGCCAGGCCGAGGAAGCACTAGCGGTCCTGCACCAACTCAAACGCCTGGGCGTGCAACTGGCAATCGACGACTTCGGCACCGGCTATTCGTCCCTGAGCTACCTCAAACGCCTGCCGCTGGACATCCTCAAAATCGACCAATCCTTCGTCCGCGGCTTGCCGGACGACCCGCACGACGCGGCGATTGTCCGCGCAATCATTGCCCTGGGCCGCAGCATGCAATTCACCGTCATCGCCGAAGGCGTCGAAACCCATGCCCAGCAACAATTCCTCACCACCGAAGGCTGCGAACAGATCCAGGGCTACATCGTCAGCCTGCCACTTTCCCCCGACGAATTCGCCGCGACGTTTCTTCGTATAGCCGTTTCAGACTTTTCGGATAGCACAGCCGAGAAACCATCGCTATAATCCGCGGCCTACTGAGGGCCTATAGCTCAGTTGGTTAGAGCAGAGGACTCATAATCCTTTGGTCCACGGTTCAAGTCCGTGTGGGCCCACCAACTCCAAAGCCGCGCATTGCGCGGCTTTCGCGTTTCTGGCTGGTCCACCACAGATACAGTCCCAGGGTCCAAGGGTACAATTTAGGTACAGTGCTGGTTCGCCAGCCGCCAAGGCGCTTCAAGGAGGTGCCTTGGCCTACAGGTCATCCTCTGGATTGCGCAACAGCCGCAACTCACCGCGTGCAACCTCATCCGGCACCGCGAAGGAGTACCGTCCCAGCATAGTGCCCAGCTCCAACGCAGCTGACATCTCCCGAGCACGATCATACTGATCGTAAGCCGAATCCAGGTCGAAGCTATTGTTCTCTTGCTTCAGGTCCCACAGCACACTTTCGGACGCCGAATGAGCCGTCGCTGTTGCCGCTGACCGAAAACGGACCTTGCGGGGGTGCGGTAGCTGGCGATGAGACCCGTGCAGACGTCAAATTCCCTGGGGGCCTCACATCAAAGACGGTTTGCATCTTAGTCACCGCTTGTAGAAAATCATCGTCTTTTTGCACGAATGGATACGCGCATGAAGTTCGAGAAGACCACGCAGTACAGGTCCGAGGAAGGGATCGTCTTCAATCTTTCTCAAATCACCCTCATGGAAAGCGACCGAGGTCGCCTGCGCGAGCTGCACTTTGGCGAAGCAAAACGCGCCCATTACCAAGTCAACAGCATAGTCGTCGATATGTACGACCGAATGCAGGCTCGAAACCTGCCATGCCTGCTGACAGTCTGCATTTCCAATCCCCTCACCCGGCAGCAGGCCGATGCTATCAGCACTATGCGCGGCAACGTCGCCAAGGGAATTGCTGCGGCCTCAGGTGGCGTTGCCGGGAAGGTAGGTGCGTTGGGCGGGCCGCTCATTGGCTGGGCTTCAGGTGCAGTCGTGACGACAGGTGTCAACTGGTACCTCAAAGGGGCCCTGCCGAACCTGCATGCAGGTGACGTGCTGGTCAGCATCGAGGGAGAGGTCCATGGCGGGATTGGCCCACAGCGCTCTGTCGTGACGCTGGTCATCAAGGTCTGAGGAACTGCACATGCCCTACATCATGCAAACTATCGTCCTTCTGGTGCTGGGCGCGATCCTCGTTCAGTTTCTGAAACCGTACCCGTTGCGCAAGTGGCTGGGTTTGACGCTGCTGGCAACGGGCTTGGTCAGCATCTTCAAGGTTGGTGAGCAGCAGGTGCTGGGCTTTGACCTGGAACTGCTAGCACTGCTGGCCGTGCCGCTGGGCGTGGTGCTTTTCCTGACGCGGCGGCGGTTCACGGAGGGGGACTGAAGCCCTGGCACGATTTCTCGGTGCCGTCTCTGACCCAAAATCATATGGGACAACAGTCGATCAACAGCGCGTTGATCGATGATCTTAGCGTTGGACCTTGCCGGCGGATTGGGGGTTACTTTGAACATACTGGTAACTCCTAACGTTGGTTAGATGCCGCCAAAATCACTGCTAAATGATCGGTGGCGGCTGTAACGCAGGCCAGGTGCAGTCGGATATGTGTAATGCCACATTGACCAGCCTTGCCAACTCTGCGGGCGCGGCCTAATTCTGATCCTAGACAGCACGGATCTAGCGCACATGAAAGGTCACCTGGGCCAGCGCGGCGCCGAGCCCGAACGGCAGTAGTATCGCTCGGGTCGCGGTGGGGGCCGGGCTACGCATGTCTTCAGCCAAAGCAGCCACGTCTCGGTGCAACTGTTCAATGCTGGCTTGAGTCGTGGGAGGTAAGGACATACAGCGTCTTCCTGTCGGGATCAGATCGCGCCTTGTGCGCGGCTCCGAGGCGGGTCGTGCGTCATTTTTCCTGCCTGTCGTCTAGGTTATATTTTGCGCGGACGGCGGGTTATCGGATGACGTCCGCCAAGGTTGTAGGCAAACTCCGAGAATTGCGTAATGGGCGCATTTGGGCACTTTGCCGCCTTGTTGGGCTTTTTTTCGACGGGATACTCTCCGGACGTCGCTGCCAATCAGCTTACGTCCAAACACCCAATGAAGGGATCGCCTGCACCGGCTGCAACCGCTCAAGCACTTCCCCCGTCAACACAACCTCATACGTATCCGCCGGCCGCCCCCACTGCTCCACAATGACCATGCGCTCTACCAGAAGCCCTGCCAGTCCAGTAATCGTCTCGGCCAATTCCTCTACGATTTCTTGAGTGCGCAACCACAAGCGATCATTAATTTCTGTCAGCTCAGCAATGATGCGATCAGACGACGCTGGATCCGTATCGGGATAGGCGATGTTTCGAAGCAAGTACCGCAACTCTCTTATTTTTGCGTGATCCTGTTCCGCTCCAAACTCTCCGTTCAGGATGGCTGCCGCTTTCGACTTATGGACGCGTTTCTCGGGCGAGTGCTTTGCAGGCAAGGTCTGCGCCATGGCGCCGGCGCAGAGGACCATTATGCGGGCTTCCAAATGTTCCTTCATGGCTTCGAGCGACGAAATGGACCGCGTCAAGGTAATGGAGGCCCCGCCATGATGCGTCAGGCCCATGGTCACTTTCAGGGTCACATCACCCGTTTCAAAACCCAGGGCTCGGGCTACGACGTAATGCCCCATTTCGTGATTGGCAATCTGCAATGCATAGTCGCGCAGAGCCGCAGGCATACCCTTCATTTCATCCCCTCGCTTCGCAGCTCCTGGTTACGCATTCGACTACGAGTGACAATTTGTGTCCATCCAATTAACCCGTTGAGGGCATGGACTGCCTGTAATATGCCAGCCCATTGCTCTGTACCGCTGGAGATGCCCCTTTGCCTGACACTCGCCCGCCCGTTCTCGACGAAATCGACCGCCAATTGATCGCCGCCTTGCAGATCAATGCCCGTGAAAGTGTGGCCATGCTTGCCCGACAACTGGGCATCGCCCGGACCACCGTTACTTCGCGCCTGGCCCGGTTGGAAAAGGCCAAGGTGATCACCGGTTACGGTGTGCGACTGGGTCAGCGTGTGGTGGATGGCGGATTGCAGGCTTACGTCGGGATTACGGTGCAACCGAGGTCTGGCAAGGAAGTGCTGCGACGACTTAGCGCCATGGCTCAGGTGCAGCAGCTGTGTGCGGTGAGTGGCGAGTTTGATTATGTGGCGTGGTTGCGCACCGATTCGCCGGAGCAGCTGGATCAGTTGCTGGATCAGATTGGCAGTGTGGATGGGGTGGAGAAGACGACGACTTCGATCATCCTGAGCAGCAAGATTGATCGGGGGCAGCCGGTTTGAGGCCTTCGGTGTCTGGTCGGGACTCTTCGCGGGCAAGTCGGATCGCTGCACTGCTCACACCTACAATATGTAGTGATACATCGTCATATTGATAAAACAATTAGCAAAACGACGACACATTGCGTCTTATTAACGTGTTCTACGCTCTCTAGAATGGCTGCCATCTTTTCCTATACTCAGACGCGCATCCTGCGTCGGGTCGCCAGCAAGGTCAGCCATGAACAAGAACAATCGCCATCCTGCAGACGGTAAAAAACCAGTCACTATTTTCGGCCCGGATTTTCCTTTCGCCTTCGACGACTGGATCGAGCACCCAGCCGGCCTGGGGAGCATTCCAGCGCACAATCACGGCGCCGAAGTGGCGATCGTCGGGGCTGGCATTGCCGGTCTGGTGGCCGCCTATGAACTGATGAAACTGGGCCTCAAACCGGTCGTCTACGAAGCCTCGAAAATGGGCGGTCGTCTACGCTCCCAAGCGTTCAATGGTGCCGAAGGCATCATCGCCGAGCTCGGCGGCATGCGCTTCCCGGTGTCGTCCACTGCGTTTTACCACTACGTCGACAAGCTCGGCCTCGAGACCAAGCCCTTCCCGAACCCGCTGACCCCCGCGTCTGGCAGCACAGTGATCGATCTGGAAGGCAAAACCCATTACGCACAGAAACTGGCGGATCTTCCCGCACTGTTCCAGGAAGTCGCTGACGCCTGGGCCGATGCCCTGGAAGACGGTTCGCGCTTCGGCGAGATCCAGCAGGCGATCCGCGATCGCGACGTGCCGCGCCTCAAGGAATTGTGGAACACCCTCGTGCCGTTGTGGGACGACCGCACGTTCTACGATTTCGTCGCCACCTCCAAAGCCTTCGCCAAGCTATCGTTCCATCACCGCGAAGTGTTCGGCCAGGTCGGTTTCGGCACCGGTGGCTGGGACTCGGACTTCCCCAACTCGATGCTGGAAATCTTCCGCGTAGTGATGACCAACTGCGACGATCACCAGCACCTGGTGGTCGGCGGCGTGGAACAAGTGCCGCAAGGCATCTGGCGCCATGTGCCGGAGCGTTGCGTGCACTGGCCTGAAGGCACCAGCCTCAGCTCGCTGCACAACGGCGCACCGCGTACCGGCGTGAAGAAAATTGCCCACGCGGCAGGCGGCCGTTTTGCGGTCACCGACAACTGGGGCGACACCCGCGAATACGCAGCGGTGCTGACCACTTGCCAGAGCTGGCTGCTGACCACCCAGATCGAATGCGACGAGAGCCTGTTCTCGCAAAAGATGTGGATGGCCCTGGACCGTACCCGCTACATGCAGTCGTCGAAAACTTTCGTGATGGTCGACCGCCCGTTCTGGAAGGACAAAGACCCGGAAACCGGCCGCGACCTGATGAGCATGACCCTCACTGATCGCCTGACCCGTGGCACGTACTTGTTCGATAACGGCGACGACAAGCCTGGGGTGATTTGCCTGTCGTACTCATGGATGAGCGACGCCCTGAAAATGCTTCCACAGCCAGTGGAAAAGCGCGTGAAGCTGGCGCTAGATGCGTTGAAGAAGATCTACCCGAAAGTCGACATCGCCGCGCGGATCATCGGCGATCCGATCACCGTGTCGTGGGAAGCCGACCCGCATTTCCTCGGGGCCTTCAAGGGCGCCCTGCCCGGTCACTACCGCTACAACCAGCGCATGTACGCGCACTTCATGCAGGACGACATGCCGCCCGAGCAACGCGGGATTTTCATCGCCGGCGATGACGTTTCATGGACACCGGCGTGGGTTGAAGGCGCGGTGCAGACCTCGCTCAACGCGGTGTGGGGCATCATGAAACACTTCGGCGGTGAAACTCACGCTGAAAACCCGGGTCCAGGAGATGTGTTCAACGAGATCGGTCCGATCGCCCTGCCCGAGTAAGAGGAATCCGAAATGCGCGTAGCCCTTTACCAATGTCCACCGCTGCCCCTGGATGTCGCAGGCAACCTGCAACGCCTGCATCAACTGGCGCTGGAGGCCAAGGGCGCGGATTTGCTGGTGGTGCCGGAGATGTTCCTGACCGGCTACAACATCGGCATAGACGCCGTCAGCGTGCTGGCGGAGGTGCACAACGGTGAATCGGCGCAGCAAATCGCGCGCATCGCCAAGGCAGCCGGGATCGCCATTCTGTATGGCTACCCCGAGCGTACCGAGGACGGGCAGATCTACAACGCCGTGCAGTTGATCGACGCCAATGGCGAGCGGCTGTGCAACTACCGCAAGACTCATCTGTTCGGTGACCTCGATCACTCGATGTTCAGCCCTGGGCCGGATGAGTTTCCGTTGGTTGAACTCAATGGCTGGAAGCTTGGCTTTTTGATCTGCTACGACCTGGAGTTCCCGGAAAACGCCCGGCGCCTGGCGTTAGCCGGTGCCGAGCTGATCCTGGTGCCGACGGCGAACATGATTCCCTACGATTTCATCGCCGACGTCACCGTCCGCGCCCGGGCCTTCGAAAACCAGTGTTATGTGGCTTACGCCAACTACTGTGGGAGCGAGGGCGAGATCCAGTATTGCGGCCAGAGCAGCATCGCCGCGCCGGATGGCAGCCGTATCGCCCAGGCCGGTCTTGATGAAGCACTGATTGTTGGTGAGCTGGATCGCCAGCTGATGGTTGATTCCCGCGCTGCCAATCGCTACTTCCTCGATCGCCGTCCCGAGCTTTACGGCGCGCTGAACAAGCGCTGATCCACTTAGGGGGCGTTCTCAATCAGTTTCCCCGGCGCAGTGTGGAAACTCATTGAGAACGCCCCCTAATCCGCTAGCATTAGCGCTTCTCTGTTCTGGAAGTGCTCATGCCTGCGCTGAATCACCCCCACCTTCACACTGAAACCCTGGCCAACGGTCTGCGGGTGACGCTGCGTCATGCTCCCGGTTTGAAGCGCTGCGCCGCGGCGTTGCGGGTCGCTGCCGGCAGTCACGACGTGCCACCGGCCTGGCCGGGGCTGGCGCACTTTCTTGAGCATTTGCTGTTCCTGGGTACGGAGCGCTTTCCTGCAGAGCAAGGGCTGATGGCCTACGTACAAGGTCATGGCGGGCAGGTAAACGCGCGAACCAGCGAACGGACGACGGACTTCTTTTTCGAACTGCCGCCCCAGGCGTTCAGCGCTGGGCTGGAGCGTCTGTCAGACATGCTCGCCCATCCGCGTATGAATCCGGATGATCAGCGGCGCGAACGGGAAGTGCTACACGCTGAATTTGTCGCCTGGTCGCGGGATGCCACAGCCCAACAGCAATTCGCGCTGTTCGATGGGCTCTCGGCGGCTCACCCGTTGCGGGCGTTTCATGCTGGCAACCGTTACAGCCTGCCGATTCCACAGCCCGAGTTTCAGCAAGCGTTGAAGGACTTTTATCAGCAGTTTTATCAGACCGGGCAGATGACGCTGAGCCTGGCCGGCCCGCAGAGCCTCGAAGCATTGAAAGGGGCGGCGCAGGCGTTTGCCCTTGCCATTCCCGCCGGTGAAAAAGTCCCCCAGGCAAAGCCCAGCCTGTTGATGGATTCATCGGCCAATAGTTATCAACAGGCTGGAGAACGTCGACTGGATCTGCTGTTCACCTTCGAAGGGCTGCCCGACTCATCGCCCGAAGCGCTGGCATTCCTGTGCCATTGGCTGACCGCCGCAAAACCCGGCGGCCTGTTGGCGCAGCTGCGAGACAGCGGGCTGGCAGACAACCTGAAAGCCGCGCCGCTCTACTGCTACGCCGGGCAAGCCTTGCTGCACATCGAATTCACGCAGCCCGCAAACGCCACGCAATCGGGCAGCGTGATCCGCGAACGGCTTCTGGATTGGCTGGGCTTTTTTGCCTCCCGTCAGGATTGGGCCCAATTGCGCGAAGAATACGCAGCCCTGCAGCAGCGCCAACAACAAGTCAGCAGCGCCTTGCAACTGGTCCAACGGGACAGCGAGCAACTTGAACCAGGGTTGTCCGAACAGGGCGTTGTCGCCCTCAAGGCAATCCTGCAACAAATCGGCGCTGAGGATAACTTCACCGGCCAGTGGCAACTGCCGACCCCCAACCCGTTTTTGCGTACCGATACTCCAGCCCCGAATGCCGGCTTGATTCGCGGCCAGACCAGCGCCCACCGTGGCCTGCGGACCTTTGCCCAGGATCGCTCGCGCAGTCGCCGCGAACGTTCGCCGATGCAGTTCAGTCAGGCGTTGCCGGACAACACGGATGAAGGCGCGGTGTATCTGCGCTGGCGCCTGGAGTCCGCGCCTCACAACGGCCTACAGTCGCATCTGGAAAACAACCTGCTGCCGTTGCGCGAAGAGGCACGTCAGGCCGGTGTCGACGTTTCCTTCAGCGCATCGGGCAATGAATGGCTGCTGAAACTGACGGGCCTGCAGGAGCCGATGCCAACAGTCCTCGAACATGTGCTGAAAGCGCTGACAAAACCTGATGCGCGTTTCTTACAGGAAGCACCGACGGCCACCCCATTGATGCCGATTCGACAGCTGCTCAAGGCGTTGCCCGATCTATGCACTGAGCACACCGCAGCCTCGGATGACTTGCAGCAACTCTGGTCGAGTGCGCGCTGGGATGGCCTGGCGACCGGATTGTCGGCCCAGACGCAAGCGGCGATGGGGTTGGCCTTGAGTCGTGTGCAGGGAACGCCAGACCATCAATCGACATCACCTCTATCGATCGGCTCACAGCATCTCTGGAGCGCCGTCGATACCGGCTCCAGCGAACACGCGCTGTTACTCTTTTGTCCGACGGCAACCCATGACATCGCCGACGAAGCTGCCTGGCGCTTGCTCACACACCTGTGCCAGACACCGTTCTATCAACGTTTGCGGGTGGAGCTGCAACTCGGTTACGCGGTGTTCAGCGGCCTGCGCCAGATCAACGGTCAGACCGGGCTGTTGTTCGGCGTGCAATCGCCGAGCGTCGCGCCTCTGGACTTGTTGCAACACATCGAACAATTCCTCGGCGAGCTCGAAAGGATGATCGAAAGCATCGATGAGCTGACCTTCATCGCCCAACGCCAAGCCTTGGCCGATCAATTCGACAGCACCGCCCTGCCCAACACCCAGGCCGCCGAACTGCTCTGGCAAGGCAAACTGGCCGGCCACTCGTCGGATTATCTGGGCCTTCTACCTCAAGCGATTCTGATGATCGACCGCAAAGCCTTGCTGGCCGCGGCACAGCGACTGAATAGGGCCGAAGGTGGCTGGCGCTGTCTGGCCAGCGGACCTTGCCCGACTACGCGCTGGCAAGTGGCAAAATGATCATTACCGGCGCTGCAATTAGCTTTCTCAAAGATTCGCAGCCAATCGTTCTGTAATTTTGAGTAACATAGCCACCTAACTATCTGAACATCTCCGACTGGAGGTGGACTATATGTATAGGCCTCAACTGTCCCATCCACCTGAAGGAGCGCTCCTATGTCCTGGTCCAAACCTGCTTACACCGACCTGCGTATCGGCTTCGAAGTCACCATGTACTTCGCAAGCCGCTAAGCTCTGCCGTTTGGTAGAGAATGCAGTGCTACGCCTCGGCTTGCCGGGGCGTTTTTATTTTCAGTTTTCAATGATGGAGCGGCCATGTTTGTCCAGATTCTAGGTTCCGCCGCCGGCGGCGGTTTCCCCCAGTGGAACTGCAACTGCGCGAACTGCGCAGGTTTTCGCGACGGCAGCCTGCGGGCCGAAGCGCGTACCCAGTCGTCCATCGCGATTTCCGATGATGGCGTGAACTGGGTGCTGTGCAATGCTTCGCCGGACATCCGCGCCCAGCTCCAGAGTTTCGCGCCGATGCAGCCGGGACGCGCGCTGCGTGATACCGGCATCAGCGCAATCATCCTGATGGACAGCCAGATCGACCACACCACCGGCCTGCTCAGCCTGCGCGAAGGTTGCCCGCATCAGGTCTGGTGCACTGACATGGTCCATGAAGACCTGAGTACCGGGTTCCCGTTGTTCACCATGCTGACCCACTGGAACGGCGGGTTGAACTGGAACCGTATCGAACTCGATCAGAGCTTCACCGTCCCGGCCTGCCCGAATCTGCGTTTCACCCCACTGCCCCTGCGTAGCGCCGCCCCACCCTACTCGCCGCACCGCTTCGACCCGCATCCGGGCGACAACATCGGCCTGATCGTCGAAGACCTGAGCACCGGCGGTAAACTGTTCTACGCACCGGGCCTGGGCAAGGTCGATGCTCCACTGCTGAAGATCATGGCCAGCAGCGATTGCCTGTTGGTGGACGGTACGATGTGGGACGACGACGAGATGCAGCGCCGTGGTGTCGGCACGCGCACGGGTCGGGAAATGGGCCACCTGGCGCAGAACGGCCCCGGCGGCATGCTCGAAGTGCTGGAACAACTGCCCAAGCAGCGCAAAGTGCTTATCCACATCAACAACACCAACCCGATTCTCGATGAGGATTCGCCAGAGCGTGCGGAGCTGGCCCGTCGTGAAGTTGAAGTGGCTTATGACGGCATGAGTATTGTGCTGTAGCGGATGGCCTCTTCGCGGGCCAACCACGCTCCCACAAGGATAGCGCTATCCCCGTGGGAGCAGGCCTGCCCGCGAAGGCGTCAGACCAGACACCAAAGAATCCACCGGTTGTTCCCGGAGAACCGCAATGACTGATACCCCAATGTCCCCCGCCGAATTCGAAGCGGCCCTGCGCGCCAAGGGCGCCTATTACCACATCTATCACCCGTATCACGTGGCGATGTATGAAGGCCGGGCGACGCGCGAGCAGATCCAGGGCTGGGTCGCCAACCGCTTTTACTATCAGGTGAACATCCCGCTCAAGGACGCCGCGATCCTGGCCAACTGCCCGGACCGCGAAATCCGTCGCGAGTGGATTCAGCGCCTGCTGGACCATGACGGCGCCCCCGGTGAAGACGGCGGTATCGAAGCCTGGTTGCGTCTTGGGCAAGCGGTCGGCCTCGACCCGGATCAGTTGCGCTCCCAGGAACTGGTGCTGCCCGGCGTGCGTTTCGCCGTGGATGCCTATGTCAACTTCGCCCGCCGGGCCCGTTGGCAGGAAGCCGCCAGCAGCTCATTGACCGAGTTGTTCGCGCCGCAGATCCACCAATCGCGCCTCGACAGTTGGCCGCAGCATTACCCGTGGATCGACCCGGCCGGTTACGAATATTTCCGTACGCGCCTGGGCCAGGCTCGCCGAGATGTGGAGCACGGTCTGGCAATCACGTTGCAGCACTACACCACGCGGGAAGGCCAGGAGCGCATGCTGGAAATTCTCCAGTTCAAACTGGACATTCTTTGGAGCATGCTCGACGCCATGAGCATGGCCTACGAACTGAACCGCCCGCCGTACCACAGCGTGACCGAACAGCGGGTCTGGCATAAAGGAATCACCTTATGAGTTTTGATCGCAGCAAAACCCCGACCTGGCGTCCCGGCTACCGTTTCCAGTACGAACCGGCGCAAAAAGGCCATGTGTTGCTCTACCCCGAAGGCATGATCAAACTCAACGATAGCGCCGCGCTGATCGGCGGCTTGATCGATGGCCAGCGGGATGTCGCGGCAATCATCGCCGAGCTCGACAAACAGTTCCCCGGCGTGCCCGAGCTCGGTGACGACATCGAGCAATTCATGGAGGTCGCCCGTGCTCAGCACTGGATCGAACTTGCCTGATTCCATGTCAGGCAAGTTACCGCCCAAGCCCGACATCGGCCTGCCGCTGTGGCTGCTGGCCGAATTGACCTACCGCTGCCCGCTGCAATGCCCGTATTGCTCCAATCCACTGGATTTCGCCGAGCAAGGCCGGGAGTTGACCACCGAGCAGTGGATCAAAGTCTTTCGCGAAGCCCGGGAAATGGGCGCGGCGCAGTTGGGCTTTTCCGGCGGTGAGCCCTTGGTACGCCAGGACCTCGCCGAGTTGATCGCTGAGGCGCGCAAACTGGGGTTCTACACCAACCTGATCACCTCCGGCATCGGCCTCACCGAGCAGAAAATCAGCGACTTCAAAAAGGCCGGCCTGGACCACATCCAGATCAGTTTTCAAGCCAGCGACGAGCAGGTGAACAATCTGCTGGCCGGCTCGAAAAAGGCCTTCGCGCAAAAACTCGAAATGGCCCGTGCGGTGAAAGCACACGGCTATCCGATGGTGCTGAACTTCGTCACCCATCGGCACAACATCGACAAGATCGACCGGATCATCGAGCTGTGCATTGCCCTTGAGGCAGACTTCGTCGAACTCGCGACGTGCCAGTTCTACGGCTGGGCGCAGCTCAATCGGGTCGGCCTGTTGCCGACCAAAGAGCAACTGGTTCGCGCCGAACGCATCACCAACGAATACCGCGCCAAACTGGAAGCCGAAGGGCATCCGTGCAAGCTGATTTTCGTGACGCCGGACTATTACGAAGAACGTCCGAAAGCCTGCATGAACGGCTGGGGCAGTATTTTTCTGACGGTCACACCAGACGGAACCGCCCTGCCCTGTCATGGCGCCCGACAGCTGCCGGTGCAGTTTCCCAACGTGCGCGACCACAGCATGCAGCACATCTGGTACGACTCGTTCGGCTTCAACCGCTTTCGCGGTTACGACTGGATGCCCGAGCCGTGCCGCTCCTGCGACGAGAAAGAAAAGGACTTCGGCGGCTGCCGTTGCCAGGCGTTCATGCTCACGGGTGACGCGAGCAATGCCGACCCGGTGTGCAGCAAGTCGAAACATCACGGCGTGATCCTCAAGGCCCGCGAAGAAGCCGAGCACGCGACCCAGACCATCGAACAACTGGCCTTTCGCAATGAACGAAACTCACGCCTCATCGCCAAAAGCTGAACCCTTGAGCGCCGCCAGGGCCGTCGCGGCCGGCATCGACTTCGCCGAGTTGCAGGTCGGGCCACATGGCCTGTTCTGGAACGAGTACCGCCCCGAAGATGCTGCCTGCCGAGTCTGGCAGTGGCGCGACGGTCAGGCCCATTGCCTGACGCCACCCACGTTCAGTGCGCGCAGCCGAGTGTACGAATATGGCGGTGGCGCGTTTTGTCTGACCGATGACGGGCTGGTGTTCGTCAACGAGGCCGATCAGCAGCTGTATCGGCAATCACTGAGCGATGAGACACCTGAGGTGCTGACTTCAAGTGAATGCCGTTACGGCGATCTGCAGTTCGCCAACGGGCAAGTGCTGGCGGTGGAAGAGAACCGCGATCGGCATCGCCTGGTGGCGATCGATCTGGCAGATGGCCGACGCCATCTGCTGGCCGAGGGTGCCGATTTCTACGCGGCACCGACCCTGAGCCCCGATGGCCGGCGACTGGCCTGGATCGAGTGGAATCGCCCGGATCAGCCCTGGACCGCGACTCGCCTGATGGTTGCCGAACGCCAGAGCAATCACACCTTTGCGTCGCCGCGCTGTGTGGCCGGCGACGGTCCTCAGGAGTCACTGCAACAACCGAGATTCGATGACAGCGGCCGTCTGTATTGTCTGACCGATCGCGGCGGTTTCTGGCAGCCGTGGGTGGAGTCGGCCGACGGTCTGAGCCCACTCCCGAGCGCTGCTGCCGACCATGGACCGGCGCCCTGGCAATTGGGTGGTTGCACCTGGTTACCGTTGAGCGAAGACACTTATCTGGCGAGTTGGACCGAAGAGGGTTTTGGGCGACTGGGGCTTTGTCATGGCGATGGCTCCCGTGAGGATTTCACGGGCGACTACAGCCGCTTCCGCCATCTCGCACAGGATGACCAGTTCATCTACTGCATCGCCGCTTCACCAGTCAGTTCGGCGTCGGTGATTGCCATTGACCGCAAGACCCGGCAGATAAAGACCCTCGCCGGTGGCGTTGTCCCCCTGCCGGCCGATCAGATCAGCCGCCCGCAAACCCTGCGTTATCCGAGCGGTTCGGGCGAGGCCCACGGGTTCTTCTACCCGGCAATGAACGACGGTACGAAACCGCCCTTGGTGGTGTTCATTCACGGCGGACCGACTTCAGCCTGTTATCCGATGTTCGACCCGCGAATCCAGTATTGGGCACAACGGGGCTTCGCCGTGGCCGACCTTAATTACCGGGGTAGCAGTGGTTACGGCCGCGCTTATCGCCAGGCGCTGCATTTGAGCTGGGGCGACGTGGACGTGGAAGATGCCTGCGCAGTAGTCGGCTACCTGGCCGGGCGCGGACTGATCGACGGCGATAAAGCGTTTATCCGTGGTGGCAGCGCCGGCGGGTACACCGCATTGTGCGCATTGGCCTTTCACAAGATCTTTCGTGCGGGCGCCAGCCTGTATGGCGTCAGCGATCCCGTTGCGCTGGGCCGCGTCACCCACAAGTTCGAAGGCGATTATCTGGACTGGTTGATCGGTGACCCGGTAGAGGACGCTGAACGCTACGCCGCGCGCACGCCGCTGCTGCACGCGCACAACATCAGCGTTCCGATGATCTTCTTTCAGGGTGAACTGGACGCCGTGGTGGTGCCGCAACAGACCCGCGACATGGTCAAGGCATTACAGGACAACGGCATTCTGGTCGAAGCGCATTACTACGCCGACGAACGCCATGGCTTTCGCAAGGCCGGCAACCAGGCCCATGCGCTGGAACAGGAATGGTTGTTTTATCGGCGGGTGATGGAGTTGGCGGACTGAAATCGTAGTGCCCCATTCGCGGGCAACCATTGATCCTGCTATCGCTCAAGCACTGAAATGCCTTCGGCAAAACGCAGAGACAAAAAAACGCCCCACGCGAAAAGAATCAAACGTGGGGCGCTGCGTTATACCGCGAGACGGTTCGGAAATTCGTGTAGGGCGGGTCTGATCAGACCGCAATACCTTTTCGACACTGCAGTTGCGCGGTGCGTACGCGGGAGAAGGCGCGGGCCAGGCGCAGGAGCATTTCGTCGATATTGGCCTTGCTGACCGTAAGGGCCGGGGTAAAGCGCAGGCAATCGGGTTGTGGGGCATTGAGCAGTAAGCCTTCGTACAACGCAGCCTTGACTACGGCGTCGGCCGAATCGTCGGACAGATCGAGCCCCCAGAGCAGCCCTTGCCCGCGCAATTCGCCGTGACCATAGCGATGGGCCAGACGACTCAGACCTTCGCCCAGATGCTGAGCGGTTTCCCGCATATGATCGAGAAAGCCCTTGTCTTGCACGCTGTCGAGCACGACAAGCCCGGCGGCACTCATCAACGCATTGCCATGATGAGTGCCGCTCATTTCGCCGATTTCGAAACAACAGGCCTTGCCTCGCGCCAACAATGCCGCCAATGGCACGCCACCGCCGAGCCCTTTGCCGAGCACCACGATATCTGCCCGTACGCCGTAGGACTGTTCGGCAAGCAATGTGCCGCAGCGACCGACGCCGGTTTGCACTTCGTCAAATATCAGCAGAATGCCAAGCTCACGACACAAGCGCTCGACGCCCTTGAGGTAGTGCTCGGTAGCGGGAATCACCCCGGCCTCGCTCTGGATCGGTTCGAGCATGATCGCGACCGTCTGGGCATCCACGGCCGCATGCAAGGCGGGCAGGTCATTGAACGGGACATGACTGAAGCCCGGCAACTGTGGATCGAATCGATTGGTCAGATTCGAACTGTCCGACGCAGAAATCGTCCCGAGACTACGGCCATGACAACCTTTGCTGGCCACAATGATCCGCGAAGCGCCGCCACGATGTTGCTGGCCCCATTTGCGCGCCAGTTTGATCGCCGCTTCACAGGCTTCGCTGCCACTGTTGAGCAGGTACGCCTGGTCACTGCCGGTACTGGCGCAGAGCCGGTCGGCGAGGTTGAGCATGCCGCGGTTGTGCAGTCCGAAACCCGGATTGATCAGCGACTGAGCCTGTTCCGAAATCGCTTTGACCAGTGCTGAAGGGCTATGTCCGAGGCTATTGGCGCCGCCACCCTGTGAGAAATCCAGGTAAGCGCGGTCATCGCTGTCCCACAACCAGGAGCCTTGGCCACGCACGAAAATCTGTTTCGGTCGTTCGACACTGGGCATCAGGCACTCGCTGGAAAAGTTGTCGCTTCTGGCCGGCAGGGAAGTGTCCATCGCCAGGTCATCAAGGCTCGGTGGCTTGCGTCGCAGGTTGAACAGATTCATCGGATAAAACCTCGTCCGAGGTTTTTTGCCTTGCCTATGTAAACACCATCGCTGTAAACGGTATTCATCGTGCTTTATGGCCCTGTAAGCCTTGTGAATGCGGTTAGACTAGGCGTAGGCAAGGCACTGAGCCATTTCGATTTCTCAGCATTTTCGATAAGTATTGCTTATGGATTTCAAACAACTGCGTTATTTCGTCGCGGTCTACGAAGAGGGCCACGTCGGTCGGGCCGCCGAGCGGCTGTCTATCTCCCAGCCAGCGTTGTCCCAGCAGATCCGCCAACTCGAACAGAACCTCGATGTGAGCCTGTTCGAACGCAGCAGCAAACGTCTGCTGCCAACCCTGGCGGCCCACACGTTGTACAACCATGCCCTGCCCTTGCTCGATGGCTTGCAACGCGCGCGCGAAGCCTTGGGCAATTTCAAGGGCAAGGCGCTGCGAACCTTGGCCATTGGCGTGCTGCAGACCGTCCACTCCAGCCTGGTGCCGCAAATGCTCGAACGCGTGCGCAAGGCACAGCCGCATCTGGTGGTGCAGATCTATGAACTGACCGGCCTGGAAATCGAGCGGCGACTACTCAATGGTTCGCTGGACATCGGGATCAGTTACCTGCCGCCCCGTCAGCCGGGTTTGCACGGCGTACCGTTGTACGAAGATGAGCTGACCCTTGTCATCCCGGCGGACCATCCGTTGCGCGAATTCAAGAAGGTCTCCATGAGCCAGGCCGCCGAGTTGCCCATGTTGCTGTTGGGTGAAGAGTTTCAGGTGCGGCAGATCTGGCAGGCACAACTGGCCAGTCTTGGGCGCCGGCCGCAGGTGCAGGCCGAGCTGAACAACATGGCGGGGATTCTCGACAGCCTGCCGCACACGCGGCTGGCGACTGTGCTGCCCGGACGCTCGCAAAAGACCCATGGCGACCAAGAGTTGCTGTGGAAACCACTGAGTGAGCCGCGGGTGCCGCTGAAGGTGGGGTTGGTGTGTCGGGATGTGCAGCGGCAACAGGCTTCGCTGGCGTTGTTGCGGACATTGCTGGAAGAGGTGATGGATGAACACTTGCGTAGCCCGACGGCCCTGGATGGGTTGAGCTGAACTTTTTTGCAGGCAAAAGAAAACCCCGCCGAAGCGGGGCTTTGCAGACTGTTTCCCTGACATCCATTTCACTCCGCCGTCCTGGCAGAATCCTACGTGTCCGTGTTGTTGCTTTGCGCTTCCTGCGCGACGTCCATGTGAAGTAGATTAGCTCTGGATCCAATCTGCGCATATGGGAAAACAGCAGCACGCCATGTAAGAGAATGCTTACATGACGTTACAGGGTCAGAATTGTCCTGCGTCCAACAGGAACAGCGACTCACTCCCCGCCTTTACCGACGCGCTCAACGAGTGAATACGCGGCAGCAGACGGGCGAAATAGAACCGCGCCGTACCGAGCTTGCTCGCGTAGAAATCGTCCTGCGCTTCCTTGCCGAAGGCTGCCTTGGCCATCAGTGCCCACATGTAGGCATAGGCGGTGTAACCGAATGCTTGTAGATACTCGACCGAAGCAGCGCCGATTTCGTTCGGGTTGTTTTTAGCCCGGTCCAGCAGCCATGCGGTCAGATCGTCGAGGGTGCCCACTGCATCGTTCAGCGGTTTGGTGAACTCCGCCAAATCAGCACTGGCCGTCGCGGTGAAATGACGAATCTCGTCAGCGAACAGTTTGTAGAACGCCCCGCCGCTGCCGACGATCTTGCGCCCGACAAGGTCCAGCGCCTGAATACCATTGGTGCCTTCGTAGATCTGCGTGATGCGCACGTCACGAACCAGTTGCTCCTGGCCCCACTCACGGATGTAGCCGTGGCCGCCAAAAATCTGCTGGCCATGAACTGTGGTTTCCAGCCCCAAATCGGTCAGGAATGCCTTGGCAACAGGCGTCAATAGTGCGACCAGGTCTTCTGCGCGCTTGCGGGTGGTGGCGTCTTCGCTGAACTTGGCGGTGTCCAGTTGCATCGCCACGTAAGTGGAAAATGCACGGCCGCCTTCGTTCGAGGCTTTCATGGTCAGCAGCATGCGACGCACGTCCGGGTGGACGATGATCGGGTCAGCCACTTTGTCCTTGTTCTGCGCGCCGGTCGGCGAACGGCTCTGCAGGCGGTCGCGAGCGTATTCAATAGCGTTCTGGTAGGAACGTTCACCCGAGGCCAGGCCCTGGATGCCGACGCCCAGACGCTCGTAGTTCATCATGGTGAACATCGCCGCCAGGCCTTTGTTCGGCTCGCCGACCAGGTAACCCACGGCTTCGTCGAAGTTCATCACGCAGGTTGCGGACGCCTGGATACCCATCTTGTGTTCGATCGAACCGCAGGTCGCCGGGTTGCGCGCACCGAGGCTGCCGTCGGCATTGACCGTGAACTTCGGCACCAGGAACAGCGAAATACCTTTCGGCCCTGCTGGCGCGTCCGGCAGCTTGGCCAGTACCAAGTGGATGATGTTCTCGGTCAGGTCGTGTTCGCCGCCGGTGATGAAGATCTTGGTACCACTGACCTTGTAGGAACCGTCAGCCTGAGGTTCGGCCTTGGTGCGGATAATCCCCAGGTCAGTACCAGCGTGCGGCTCGGTCAGGCACATCGAACCGGCCCAGACCCCGGCGTACATGTTCGGCAGGTACGCGGCTTTCAGCTCTTCGCTGGCGTGGGCGTTGATCGACAGGCAGGCGCCGGCGGTCAGCATCGGGTACAGACCGAACGACAGGCTGGCGGAGTTGACCATTTCTTCGACCTGCGCCGAAACGGCCTTGGGCATGCCCATGCCGCCGTAGGTCGGATCGCCACCGACACCGACCCAACCGCCTTCAGCGTAGGTCTGATACGCCTGTGGGAAACCGGCAGGGGTGGTGACGGCACCGTCGGCCCAGTGGCAACCTTCTTCGTCAGCCGCACGGCTCAGGGGCGCGATGCTTTTGCTGGTGACCTTGCCGGCTTCTTCCAGAATGGCTTCGACGGTTTCAGCATCGACGGTCTCGGCGAGCGCAGGCAGTTCGGCCCAGAGTTTGGCGACCTCGAAAACTTCATTGAGGACGAAGCGCATATCGCGCAGGGGCGCTTTGTAGTCAGCCATGGCAAACCTCGCAAGATCTAAACAGGTGGTTCGTAGGAATAGTGATTTCGTTGTGTCCGAGTGTACCTCAACAACTTTTACGACACATAGGGTCAGCCCATGACCGATTTGTTATTTTTAGTCACTGAGCTGTTCTTCATAAAGAAGCCCGCAGCAAGGCGGGCTTCTTTATGGCTGATTTGAATGATTAAAGTGCAAACAACTCCGCCGGCAACTTCATCAAACAGTCGCTACCCGCCTCGATGGCCGCCCGATGAGCAGCCGTACGCGGCAGTAAACGCTTGAAGTAAAACTCGTTGGTCGCCAGTTTGCCCTGGCAGTAATCGGCATCCCCAGTGCCTGCATCCAACTGCGCCTGAGCCACCAGCGCCATGCGTAGCCACAGGTAGCCGAGGATGATGTAGCCGCTGTACATCAGGTAATCCACCGAGGCGGCACCCACTTCATCCGGATTTTTCATCGCCGCCATGCCGATCCTGGTGGTCAATTCGCCCCACTGCTGATTCAAATCGTTGAGTTGCGCCACATAGCTGCCGAGTTGCGGATGCTCAGCGTTTGCCGCACAAAACTTATGGACGATTTTGGTGAAACCACGCAGCAGTTTTCCCTGACTGCCAAGGACTTTGCGCCCCAGCAGATCCAGCGCCTGAATGCCGTTGGTGCCTTCGTAGATCGGCGCGATCCGGCAGTCGCGAACCAACTGCTCCATGCCCCACTCACGAATGAAACCGTGGCCGCCAAACACCTGCATGCCAAGGTTGGTCACCTCCAGCCCGGTGTCGGTCATGAAGGCTTTGCAGATTGGTGTGAGGAACGCCAGCAAATCCTCGGCGTCCTGACGCGCCGTTTCATCCGGGCTCATATGCGCAGCGTCCAGCAACTGTGCGGTGAAGTAAGTCAGCGCCCGGTTGCCTTCGTTGAAGGCCTTCATGGTCAACAACATCCTGCGCACATCGGGATGCACGATGATCGGGTCGGCGGGTTTTTCCGGCGCTTTCGGGCCGGTCAGCGAGCGCATTTGCAGACGGTCGTTGGCGTATTTGACCGCGCCCTGGAAGCTCGCCTCCCCCAGACACAAACCTTGCATGCCGGTGCCGAGCCGCGCGTGGTTCATCATGGTGAACATGCAGTTCAGGCCCTTGTTCGGCTCACCGATCAAGAAGCCCTTGGCATCGTCGAAATTCAGCACGCAGGTGGCCGAGGCCTTGATGCCCATTTTGTGTTCGATCGAGCCGCAGGAAACGCCGTTGCGCTCGCCCGCCTCGCCCTCGGCATTGGGTAGGAATTTGGGCACGATAAACAGCGAAATACCTTTGGTCCCCGCTGGCGCGTCCGGCAGTTTGGCCAGCACCAGATGAATGATGTTGTCACTCATGTCGTGTTCGCCGGCGGATATGAATATCTTGCTGCCGGAGATCGCGTAACTGCCGTCGGCCTGAGGCACGGCGCGGGTCTTGATGATGCCCAGATCGGTGCCGCAATGAGCTTCGGTCAGGCACATGGTGCCGGTCCATTGGCCTGCGGTGAGTTTGCTCAGGTAGGTCTGTTTCTGTTCTTCAGTGCCATGGGCATGGATGGCCGACATCGCACCGTGGGTCAGGCCGGGGTACATGCCCCAGGACGTGTTACTGGAACCGACCATTTCGCTGATGACCAGCCCCAAGGAACTTGGCAGGCCCTGGCCACCGTAAGCCGGGTCCGCCGCCAGACCATGCCAGCCGCCTTCCACGTATTGTGCGAATGCTTGCTTGAAACCTGTAGGCGTTGTGACTACACCGTTGTCGAAATGGCAGCCTTCTTCGTCGCCGCTGCGGTTCAGCGGTGCGAGAACGTTCTCACAGAATTTCGCGCCTTCTTCGAGGATCGCATTGACCATGTCCGGGCTGGCATCGGTGGCCCCCAGCGCGGCGTAATTGCGGTGAAAATCGAAGACGTGATCGATCAGAAAGCGCATGTCGCGCAGGGGAGCTTTGTACTCGGGCATGGTCATTTCTCCGGCAGCAGATGGCTCAAACCTACTGCCGTGCATCACACCTCACAATCACAGTCCAGACGCTGAATGCGCCATCATCACTCAACCCGCGGCGGCGTCCATGCGCACTGCGCCACGGCGGTTCTGACCGAAGGCCATCACACAGTTTCGCCCCGCGCCCTTGGCGCTGTAGAGCGCCTGGTCGGCGGATTTGAGCACTTCTTCAGGGGTGCGTTGTTCCAGCCGTTCGGCGACGCCGATGCTGACGGTGACCGAAACACTCGAGGCGCCCGAACCTGCACGACGCTGGCGCCCCTGCTGGTCATCCTGGGGACGGCTGTCCTGATTGCGCAGCTGGATGTTGTAAGTGGCGATGGATTCGCGGATGACCTCCAGATGCGGCATGCACTCTTCGAGGGTCTTGCCTGCGAACACCAAGGCAAATTCCTCACCGCCGTAGCGATATGCCCTACCACCACCACTGATTTTCGACAGCTTGCTGGCGACCAGACGCAACACTTGGTCGCCGACATCGTGGCCGTGGGTGTCGTTGAATTTCTTGAAGTGGTCGACGTCGCTCATGGCCAGCACGTAATTGCGCCCCAGCCGTTGCATGCGCTCGTTCAGGGCGCGACGCCCCGGCAGGCCGGTGAGTTCGTCGCGGAAAGCCATCTGATAGGCCTCATGGGCAACTGCGGCGGCAATCATCAACATCACCTGGCTGCACATGATGTTGAGGGTGAAGGGCAGGATGAAGGTTTTCGGCAACATCCAGAACAATCCCAACAGCCCCACCAATTGCGCAGCGTGCAAAGGTCTTGGGTTGCGCCAGTATTGCCAGGCCAATAACAGGAACGAGGCGATGAACACGGGATAAGACAATTGGATCAGGCTCATCCACGCACCATGCAACGCCGGCCAGCGGATCTCCGACAGCCACATCAGCAGCGCCTGTGGGTAACTTTGCTCCAGCCCCAGCGCCACACTGCCGAACGCCAGCAACACAGCGAAACGCGCCACCATGTCCTGGAACAGGTGAGTACGCTCTTGCCAGGCAGCGAACAAGCCAAACAGCAACGGCAACAACAGACAGCACAGATGGAACACCACCGCGGCGTCTTCACGAACCTTGCCGTTGTCGCGGTAATAGTCGGTCTGGGTGTCGAGCAGGAAGTAGGCGATGTACACCGTGACCATCAGAAACAGTTCACGCTGACGTCGATAAACCGCGCAATACGCACCGCCGAGCAACAGCACCAGAGTGGGCAGCACGTTGAACAGCGAAGTGAAGAAGACGTTGAGATCCTTGACGTAGGCAGCCGCAAGCCCCGCGAGCAACAACAGCAGCGATGGCAAAAAATGGCTGAAACGTACAGCGGAAGAACGCGGCAAGGGTAAAGCTCCGACCCGGCAAACAAAGATGGCATTGTGCCTGCATTTGGAGCAGCTAAGCACGTGCAATGTGACACGTGTCACATCGCAGCCTCTTTAACGGCAGCAAAGTCGTTCTTCTTAGCGTTTTAGTCAGGAATATTTAAAGACGTGATCGTTTGCGTCAGGCATAAAAAAGCCGCTGTTTCCGAAGAAGCAGCGGCTTTGTGAAGAGACTGCGTAGGGCTTAGTAACCCAGTGCGAAGTCTTCTTCTTTCATGTCCATCAGGTTGTTGGCGCCCGACAGCATGGTTGCAACGTGAGTGCGGGTACGCGGCAGGATGCGCTGGAAGTAGAAGCGCGCAGTCTGCAGCTTGGCGGTGTAGAACGCCTCTTCGGTGGTACCGGCAGCCAGTTTCTCGGCCGCCAGACGCGCCATGTCAGCCCAGAAGTAGGCCAGGCAGGCGTAACCGGAGTACATCAGGTAGTCCACGGATGCTGCGCCGACTTCTTCGCGATCTTTCATGGCCGCCATACCGACCTTCATGGTCAGCTCGCCCCATTCTTTGTTCAGCGCAGCCAATGGCTCGACGAACTCTTTGACCGCGTCATTGCCTTCGTTGCTCTGGCAGAACTTGTGGACGATCTTGGTGAAGCCCTTGAGCGCTTCGCCTTGAGTCATCAGCACTTTACGGCCTAGCAGGTCGAGTGCCTGAATGCCGGTGGTGCCTTCGTACAGCATCGAAATACGGCTGTCGCGAACGTTCTGCTCCATGCCCCACTCGGCGATGAAGCCGTGGCCACCGTAGATCTGCACGCCGTGGTTGGCGGATTCGAAACCGACTTCAGTCATGAAGGCTTTGGCGATCGGCGTCATGAAGGCCAGCAATGCGTCGGCTTTCTTCTTCTCTTCTTCATCGACGCCGTATTTGACGATGTCGACTTGCTTGGCGGTGAAGTAAACCATCGCACGGTTGCCTTCGGCGAACGCCTTCATGGTCAACAGCATACGGCGTACGTCAGGGTGAACGATGATCGGGTCAGCGGCTTTGTCCGGCGCTTTCGGGCCAGTCAGGGAGCGCATTTGCAGGCGATCGCGAGCGTATTTCAGGCCGCCCTGGAAACCGATCTCGGCGTGTGCCAGACCTTGCAGCGCGGTACCCAGACGTGCGGTGTTCATAAAGGTGAACATGCAGTTCAGGCCTTTGTTCGCCGGGCCGATCAGGTAACCGGTGGCCGCGTCGAAGTTCATCACGCAGGTGGCGTTGCCGTGGATGCCCATCTTGTGTTCCAGGGAACCGCAGCTCACAGCGTTGCGCGCGCCGATCGAGCCATCTGCGTTCGGCAGGAATTTCGGCACGATGAACAGCGAGATGCCTTTGGTGCCGGCAGGTGCGTCCGGCAGACGTGCCAGAACGATGTGGACGATGTTGTCGGCCATATCGTGCTCACCGGCCGAGATGAAGATCTTGGTGCCGGACACTTTGTAGGAGCCGTCGGCCTGAGGTTCAGCCTTGGTGCGCAACATGCCCAGGTCAGTGCCGCAGTGCGGTTCGGTCAGGCACATGGTGCCGGTCCATTCGCCGGAAACCAGTTTGGTCAGGTAAGCCTCTTGCTGCTCAGGC
The DNA here is from genome assembly GCF_016861935.1 of Pseudomonas sp. 008. Lineage (NCBI taxonomy): Bacteria > Pseudomonadati > Pseudomonadota > Gammaproteobacteria > Pseudomonadales > Pseudomonadaceae > Pseudomonas > Pseudomonas sp. 008. The sequence continues at coordinate 81,711 of NZ_BOMA01000008.1, forward strand.
GTGCCGTGTTCGGAAATGGTGTTCATCGCGCCATGGGACAGGCCTGGGTACATGCCCCACGACCAGTTGGCCTCGCCAACCATTTCGCTGACAGCCAGGCCCAGAGACTCTGGCAAGCCCTGGCCGCCGTGCTCTACGTCGTGAGCCAGGCTTGGCCAGCCGCCTTCGACGAATTGCTTGTAGGCTTCTTTGAAGCCAGTCGGAGTTTTAACGCCGGACTCGCTCCAGGTGCAGCCTTCGATGTCACCCACGCGGTTCAGCGGAGCCAGCACCTGCTCACAAAACTTGGCGCCTTCTTCGAGAATGGCGTCAACCATGTCCGGAGTTGCGTCCTGGCAAGCCGGAAGGCTCTGATAGTGCGCTTCGTAGCCGAGCAGTTCGTCACGAACGAAGCGAATATCACGCAAGGGGGCCTTGTAGTCAGGCATAGCGATAAACCTCTGCTGATGTAACCGGGAATGAACGACCGTGGTGATTTGTTGTAACGGTCAAACAGTTGTTTGAAACATACGTTTACGCCCAAATCTTGTCAAGCGCCGATCTTTTGCCGTTCATCTTCGATCTATGAAAATCTTGGGCGCGCAGTGGCGCAACGTCGTTGATTGAGCAACACGTCATGTAGGAGAGATTAGTTGAGGGAGAAGGACTTACGCAGAAAAACGCCGCGAACAGGCGCGGCGCTGGGGTAGTGAATTCAATGAGGAATCAGGCGAAGGTATCGATCAACGTACCGAGCATTTCATCGGAGGCCTTGGCGACTTTGACACCAAGTTCCACCTGAAACTTGCCTTGAGACATCTCGACCACATTGCTGGCCAGATCCGATTGCTGGCTGCGGTCTACCGAGCGTAGACGATCGACCTGAACCTCGGAGGACTGACTGGTGACCGAACGCTCGATGGTGTTGTTGGCGATCTGCCCCGAAGCCTGATCGACACGGTTCTGCCCTGTCTGAATAGTGCTCAGACCGGCATAAAAAGCGGTGTTTCCTGAGATTTCCATGGGAGAACTCGTCCTACAAAGGATCAACAGCGGCCATTGAACCAGACACGCCGCTAAAAGGCCCGACAAAAACACTAATGGCACAGTGCCTTATCATAGGTAAAACCCACGCCAGAAACGTCAGTCCAGCAGATCCAGCTGTAGATGTTCGGCCACCGCTTCGGCCGTCACCGACTTGAGTTTCGGCACCCGCCCCAAGCACGGCGCGGGAATGCGCTCGGCCAGCGTCGCCAGGTTCTCTTCAAGACGCGAGGTCTTCGGATCGATAATGTTCGCCACCCACCCCGCCAACTGCAAACCATCGCGAGCAATTGCCTCGGCCGTCAGCAGCGCATGGTTGATGCAGCCCAGGCGCACGCCGACCACCAGGATCACCGGCAGATCCAGCGCCATGGCCAGATCTGACAGATTGTCTTGATCCGCCAACGGCACTCGCCAGCCGCCAGCGCCTTCGATCAAGGTGAAGTCCGCCCGCATATCGAGAATCTGCCGCATCGGTGCCAGCAGCGATTGCACGGTCAACGCCACGCCGGCCTCCCGCGCCGCCAGATGCGGTGCGATCGCCGGCTCGAACGCGACCGGATTGACCTGATCGTAGGTCAACGGTATCGAGCATTCGGCCAGCAGTGCCAGCGCATCGGCGTTGCGTAGCCCCTTGGGCGTGAGCTCACACCCGGAGGCTACCGGCTTACCCGCCGCGGTGCTCAACCCCGCCAATCGCGCGGCATGCAGCAAACCTGCGGCGACGGTGGTCTTGCCGACATCGGTGTCAGTACCGGTGATGAAATAGGCTGCGCTCATAAGGGTTTCTCCAGCACGGCGTAAACCACTTGATAAGTCGCCGGCAGTCCCTGTGCCTGACGAAACTGCTCGTAAGCCTCGATCAAGCCGAGGATTCGCGCCCTGCCGGTCAAACCGCCCGGCCGACCGGGGTTCAGGTTATGCGCCCCGAGAGCCTTGAGCTCATGGGTCAGGCTGCGGACATCGGGGTAATGCAACACATGTGGATGTGTTTCAAGGCTGATGACCTTCAAGCCACTGCCCGCGCAAAGCTGCTGGTAAACACCGAACTCGCGGAAGCGGTTGACGTGCACCATGCCATCCACCTGACGCCAGCTGTCGCGCAATTCGTACAGAGTCCCTACACACAGACTAGCAAACGCGAAAATACCGCCCGGTTTCAGCACCCGATTCGCTTCGTTGAGCACCGAGGCGAAATCCGCGCACCATTGCACCGCCAGGCTGGAGAAGACCAGGTCGCAGGTCGAATCCTGCAACGGCAAGCGTTCGGCATCACCGGCGATGAAATGGTTGGCGCCGCCCAAGGGACGGGCGTGATTGAGCATCCCCTCTGCGATATCAAGGGCCAGCCCGTTGCCGGCAGGAAAACGCTCACCGAGCGCACGGCTGAAATACCCGGTGCCACACCCCATGTCCAGCCATCGACCCGGGACAAAATCCTCCGGTAAGCGACGCAACAATTCATTGCCAACGTCGCGCTGCAATTCGGCCACGCTGTCGTAGCTCGCTGCCGCTCGGGAAAAGGACGCCGCTACCTGGCGTTTATCGGGCAAGCCGCCGGGCAGGTTGGGAAGGGACAAATCAGTCATCACCGGACTCATGCAAAAAGGCCTGAATCGCCCCCGCCACACCATGGGGGTCTTCCAGAAGAAACGCGTGGCTGGCCTGTTCAATCAGACCGATTTCGACATCCGGCAGCAGCGCCAGCAAATCCCCCGCCGCTTCGGCCGGGACCAATCCGTCGAGGCCACCGAACAAGTGCAATTGCGGACCACGAAACGCCTGCAACGCTTGCCGGGTATCCAGCTGTGCAAGCAACTCCAGGCCGCTCATCAGCACCGATGGAGACGAAAGCGGTGCGCCAGCGAGCAACAGCCGCGATAGCCCGCGCGGGTCTGCGGCACCTTGGGTGCACAGCAGCGAGAAACGTTTCAACGTTATGCCTGGGTCGACTTTGCAACCGGCCAGAAACGCGTCGAAGGTCTCGCCGGGCATCCCGCTCGACCACTGCTCATGGGCGACAAAAGAAGGATTACTCGCCAGGGTCACCAAACCGCAGCAACGGTCACCACGCTTCGCCGCCAATTCGGACGCCAGCATGCCGCCCAATGACCAGCCACCGAGCCAGGCATCCTGGGGCAGCGTCGAATCCAGTTCATCGAGCCATTCTTCAAGGTCGCTCGATTCCAGTTCCGGCAGTGGTTCGATTTCGACGCGCAGATGCTCATCCAAGCCTTGCAAGGCAGCCGCCAAGGGTTCCAGCGGCGAAATCCCGAGACCCCAGCCCGGCAGCAGAATCAGACGATCACGCATGGCTTGGCTCCGGTCCCAGTTGTTGAAAACAATCGGCCAGTCCATTTAACAATAGCTGCACCTGCGCCTCGCTGTGAGCGGCGGTCAGGGTTACGCGCAAGCGGGCGCTGCCGGCAGGCACGGTCGGTGGACGGATCGCGGTCACCATCAAGCCACGCTCACGCAGCATCTGCGACAGCCGGACCGCGCGCCCGGCATCGCCAATCATGATCGGCTGAATCGGCGTGAAGCTGTCCATCAACTCCAGGCCAATCTGCTCGGCGCCTTGGCGGAACTGGCGAATCAGCGCCTGCAAATGCTCACGTCGCCAGTGTTCGCTGCGCAACAATTCCAGGCTTTTAAGCGTCGCGCAGGCCAGTGCCGGCGGCTGGCTGGTGGTGTAGATGTAGGGGCGAGCGAACTGGATCAGGCTCTCGATCAACTCCTCACTGCCAGCCACAAAAGCACCGGCCGTACCGAACGCCTTGCCGAGGGTGCCAACCAACACCGGCACGTCCTCCTGACTCAGGCCGAAATGCTCGACGACCCCACCGCCATTGGCGCCCAGCGGACCAAAGCCGTGAGCGTCATCGACCATCAACCAGGCGCCTTTGGCCTTGGCTTCCCGCGCCAGCGCCGGCAGATCGGCGATGTCGCCGTCCATGCTGAACACGCCGTCGGTGACCACCAGCGTATTGCCGGTGGCCTTCTCAAGGCGTTTTGCCAGACTGGCCGCGTCGTTATGCAGATAGCGGTTGAAACGCGCACCGGACAGCAAACCGGCATCCAGCAACGACGCGTGATTGAGCCGGTCTTCCAGCACCGTATCGCCCTGCCCGACCAATGCGGTGACCGCACCGAGGTTGGCCATGTAGCCGGTGGTGAACAGCAATGCGCGCGGACGTCCGGTGAATTCGGCAAGGGCTTCTTCCAGCGCGTGATGCGGGCCGCTGTGGCCAATCACCAGATGTGAAGCACCACCGCCCACGCCCCAACGCGACGCGCCGGCGCGCCAGGCTTCGATCACTTGCGGGTGATTGGCCAGGCCCAGGTAATCGTTGTTACAGAACGCCAGCAATGGCTGACCATCAACCACCACTTCCGGGCCTTGAGGGCTTTCAAGCAGTGGGCGCTGGCGATAAAGGTTTTCGGCACGACGGGCAGCAAGGCGTGCGGCGAGATCGAAAGACATGCAGGCCTCGAAGATCAGAGTGTAGGAGCCTGCTTGCTGGCGATAGCATCACCACGGTCATTCAGACAGACCGTGGTGATGCTATCGCCAGCAAGCAGGCTCCTACAGGGTTTTGCGTGGGTTAAACAGCAGCGTTATAGAACTGCTCGCTGCTCTTCTGCTCCACCAGTGCCTGTTCGATGGCGGCCTGATGCACTTCGTCGGCGTGCTCTTCGCGGGCTTCCGGCAGGATGCCCAGACGCGAGAACAGTTGCATGTCCTTGTCTGCCTGCGGGTTGGCGGTGGTCAGCAGTTTTTCGCCGTAGAAAATCGAGTTGGCGCCGGCAAAGAACGCCAGGGCCTGCATCTGCTCGTTCATCGCTTCGCGACCGGCGGACAGGCGGACATGGGATTTCGGCATAAGGATGCGTGCAACGGCGAGCATGCGGATGAAGTCGAACGGATCGACGTCGTCGGCATTTTCCAGCGGCGTGCCGGCGACTTTCACCAACATGTTGATCGGCACCGACTCTGGATGCTCTGGCAGGTTGGCCAGCTGGATCAGCAGGTTGGCGCGGTCGTCGAGGGACTCGCCCATGCCGAGAATGCCGCCGGAGCAGATCTTCATCCCCGAATCACGCACGTAGGCCAGGGTTTGCAGGCGCTCGCTGTAAGTGCGGGTGGTGATGATGCTGCCGTAGAACTCCGGCGAGGTGTCGAGGTTGTGGTTGTAGTAGTCCAGGCCGGCTTCGGCCAGGGCGACGGTCTGGTCCTGATCGAGACGACCAAGGGTCATGCAGGTTTCCAGGCCCATGGCTTTCACGCCTTTGACCATCTCCAGCACGTAAGGCATGTCTTTGGCCGACGGGTGTTTCCACGCCGCGCCCATGCAGAAACGGGTCGAACCGATGGCCTTGGCGCGAGCGGCCTCTTCGAGGACCTTCTGCACTTCCATCAGTTTTTCTTTTTCCAGGCCAGTGTTGTAGTGACCCGACTGCGGACAATATTTGCAATCTTCAGGGCAGGCGCCGGTCTTGATCGACAGCAGGGTGGAAACCTGGACGCGATTGGCGTCGAAATGCGCGCGGTGCACCGTCTGCGCCTGGAACAACAGGTCATTGAATGGCTGAACGAAGAGTGCTTTGACTTCAGCCAAAGACCAGTCGTGACGCAGGGTGGCAGTGGTGCTGGCGCTCATGGGCGATTCCTTGGTTATGCTTGGCAAGCGACTGGGGAATGGAATACCCACAGACGCGACACGGATGTTCGGCATATTTAAGGAAGACTCATGCACTGTCAACCACGATACGAAGGACCGGTTTACATCTGGTTAAAAAACAAACAATCCTGTTTACTCTGCTCAGAGGTCGCGGACGACACCATACCGATCTGCATGGCCTGCGAAACCGAGCTGCCCTGGCTGGGCGACCAATGCCATACCTGCGCCCTGCCCTTGCCCGCCACGGGCCTGACGTGCGGCCAATGCCTGAAACAACCGCCAGCCTTCGAGCGAGTCGCCGCGCCCTGGACTTACAGCTTTCCCGTCGACAGTTTGATCACCCGCTTCAAGCACAGCGCAAAATGGCCGTTTGGCCGCCTGCTCGCCGAACTTCTTGCTCAGTTCCTGCAACATCGCTTCGATGAAGATCTGGATCGGCCCGACGCGCTGATACCGGTACCGCTGGCCCCCAAGCGGCTGCGCCAGCGGGGGTTCAACCAGGCGGCAATGCTCGCCCGCTGGCTCAGCGCCGGCCTCGACATTCCTTGCGATGAAACGCTATTGGTGAGGACTCAGGACACCAGCGCGCAACAAGACCTTAATGCCGACGCACGTAAAAAGAACCTGCGCCACGCCTTCGCCCTGGCGCCCGAGGCTTCGGTCAAAGGTCGCCACTTCGCCCTGGTGGACGATGTGCTGACCACCGGCGCCACTGCACAGGCCCTGGCCCGGCTGTTGATGGCGGCGGGGGCGACGCGGGTCGACGTCTACTGCCTGGCCCGTACCCCCAAACCTGGCGATGGGGCCTGACTTGACTCCCGCACGCCAAGTCGCCAACGTCCCATCCATCGCCACAGCCCAAAGCGCCTTGCCATGTCCTTGCCTACGTTGTTGTCCCAGCACATTGTCCGTCGTCCGCAACGCATTGCGTTGCTGCAACACATCGCCGAACAGGGCTCGATCACCCGCGCCGCAAAAAGCGCCGGCCTGAGTTACAAGGCCGCGTGGGACGCCATCGACGAGCTGAACAACCTCGCGCAGAAACCACTGGTGGAGCGCAGCGTTGGTGGCAAGGGCGGCGGTGGCGCCAAATTGTCCAGCGAAGGCGAGCGCGTGTTGCGCCTGTATCAAAAGCTGCAAGCGTTGCAGGCTCAGGTTCTGGAAGCCGCCGAAGAGGCCAGCGACCTGGACTTGCTCGGTCGGCTGATGCTCAGAACCAGCGCGCGCAATCAATTGCACGGCAAGGTCGTGGCGATCGATGCACAGGGGCGCAACGACCGGATCCGCCTTGAACTGGCCGAAGGCTTGCTCATCGACGCGCAGATCACTCACGACAGCACCCTGCGCCTGGAGCTGGAAACGGGTACCGAAGTGGTCGCACTGATCAAGGCCGGTTGGCTGGAACTGCTTGGCATCGATCAAGCTGCAACACATGGCAACAATTGCCTGAAGGGCACGATCGAAGAAATCCTCGACGCCGAAGACAGCCCCAGCGAAGTGCGCATCGGCCTGCCCAATGGCCAGACACTTTGCGCCCTGGCCGAGCCGCTGCACCTGAAAAACCTCGGGCTTGCCGCCGGTAAACCGGTGCAGGTGCAGTTCGCGCCATCGAACATCCTGCTGGGTACACCGCTCTAGCCTGTAGACACTGCAACAAAAGCTTCATCAACCGCCCTTAAGGTGACTGCAAAAACCCGCAGGGAGCCTGATGTGAGCCTATTAGAAGACAACCAACCCACCGACCTCGAAAAAATGGTCGGCCTCAGCCGTCGTGGCTTCATCAGCGCCGGCGCCCTCTGCGGTGCGGCGATGTTCCTCGGTGGCAACCTGCTGAGTCGCAGTGTGCTGGCCGCCAGCGTCAGCGCCGGCTCCAGCAAACTGTTGGGCTTCGACAGCATCGCCGCCGCCACGACCGACACCATCACCCTGCCACCGGGCTACAAATCCTCGGTGCTGATCAGCTGGGGCCAGCCACTGCAAAAGAATGGCCCGGCATTCGACCCGAGCGGCAACGGCACGGCCCAGGCGCAGGAAGTCCAGTTCGGCGACAACAACGACGGCATGAGCCTGTTCGAATTCCCCGGTGACAAAGACCGGGCGCTGATGGCGATCAACAACGAATACACCAATTACCGCTACCTCTACCCCCACGGCGGCATGCCGCAATCGGCGGAAGATGTGCGCAAGGCCCTGGCCTGCGAAGGCGTGTCAGTGATCGAAGTGCAGCGCAAGAACGGCCAGTGGCAATTCGTCCAGGGCTCGCGCTACAACCGGCGCATTCACGGTAATGCGCCCATCAAACTGAGCGGCCCCGCAGCGGGTCACGACCTGCTGAAAACCAGTGCCGACAAACACGGCAAGAAAGTCCTCGGCACCTTCCAGAATTGCGCCAACGGCAAAACGCCGTGGGGCACTTATCTGACCTGCGAAGAGAACTTCACCGACTGCTTCGGCAGCAGCAATGCCGAGCAAAAATTCGACGCCGCGCAGAAACGCTACGGCGCAGTGGCAACCAGCAAAGACATCAACTGGCATCAACACGATCCGCGCTTCGACCTGGCGAAAAATCCCAACGAACTCAACCGCCACGGCTGGGTGGTGGAAATCGACCCGTTCGATCCGCAATCGACGCCGGTCAAACGCACCGCGCTGGGCCGCTTCAAACATGAAAACGCTGCCCTGGCTGAAACCAACGACGGTCGTGCCGTGGTGTACATGGGCGACGACGAACGTGGCGAGTTCATCTATAAATTCGTCAGCCGCGACAAGATCAACCACAAAAACCCCAAGGCCAACCGCGATCTGCTGGACCACGGCACCTTGTACGTGGCGCGTTTCGATGCGGGCGACGGCAACGCCGATCATCCGAAAGGCCAGGGTCAGTGGATCGAACTGACCCACGGCAAGAACGGCATCGACGCCAGCAGCGGCTTTGCCGATCAGGCCGAAGTGCTGATTCATGCGCGCCTCGCCGCCAGCGTGGTGAGCGCCACGCGCATGGACCGCCCGGAATGGATCGTCGTCAGCCCCAAGGACGGCCAGGTTTATTGCACCCTGACCAACAACGCCAAACGCGGCGAAGAAGGCCAACCGGTGGGCGGCCCGAACCCACGCGAGAAGAACGTCTACGGGCAGATCCTGCGCTGGCGCACCGACCGCGACGATCACGGTTCGAATAGCTTTGCCTGGGACCTGTTTGTGGTCGCCGGCAACCCGGGCGTCCACGCCGGCACGCCGAAGGCCGGCTCGTCAAACATCACCCCGCAGAACATGTTCAACAGCCCGGACGGCCTGGGCTTCGACAAGGCCGGACGCTTGTGGATTCTGACCGACGGCGACACGAGCAACGCGAGCGACTTCGCGGGCATGGGCAATAACCAGATGCTGTGCGCCGACCCGGCAACCGGTGAGATCCGCCGTTTCATGGTCGGGCCAGTGGGCTGTGAGGTGACGGGGATCAGCTTCTCGCCGGATCAGAAGACCTTGTTTGTCGGGATTCAGCATCCGGGGGAAAACGGCGGGTCGACATTCCCTGAACACCTGCCCAATGGCAAGCCGCGGTCTTCGGTGATGGCGATTACCCGCGAGGATGGCGGGATCGTCGGCGCCTGACAGGGCCTCTTCGCGGCAAGTCTCGCGCCTACTGTAGGAGCAAGGCTTGCCCGCGAAAGCGTCAGCCCAAACCACACTTACCTCAAGCCCACCCCCTAAAGAGGCCCCGTCTGCGCTACCATGCTTGGCCGGACGCGGCAGCCTGCCGCGCGCAGGAGTCAGCATGGCCCACCCGTTTGAAACCCTCACTCCAGACCTCGTGCTCGATGCCGTCGAAAGCATCGGCTTTCTCAGCGACGCGCGCATTCTGGCGCTCAACAGCTACGAGAACCGTGTCTATCAGGTCGGCATCGAAGACTCCGAGCCGCTGATCGCCAAGTTTTACCGTCCGCTGCGCTGGACCAACGAAGCGATTCTCGAAGAACACCAATTCACCTTCGAACTCGCCGAGTGCGATATACCGGTGGTCGCGCCGCTGATCCACAACGATGAAAGCCTGCACGAACATGCCGGATTCCGTTTCACCCTGTTCCCGCGCCGGGGTGGTCGCGCACCGGAGCCGGGCAACCTTGATCAGCTGTATCGCCTGGGCCAACTGCTGGGTCGTCTGCATGCGGTCGGCGCTACAAAACCGTTCGAACACCGTGAAGTGCTTGGGGTGAAAAACTTCGGTCACGACTCACTGGCCACCTTGCTCGAAGGCAATTTCGTACCGCGCAGTCTGCTGCCGGCCTACGAGTCCGTCGCCCGCGACTTGCTCAAGCGCGTGGAAGAGGTCTACCAGGCCACGCCACACCAGAACATCCGCATACATGGCGATTGCCACCCCGGCAACATGATGTGCCGCGATGAAATGTTCCACATCGTCGACCTCGACGACTGCCGCATGGGCCCGGCGGTGCAGGATATCTGGATGATGCTGGCGGGTGACCGCCAGGAATGTCTGGGGCAATTGTCGGAACTGATGGACGGCTACAGCGAATTCCACGACTTCGACCCGCGGGAACTGGCACTGATCGAACCGCTGCGCGCCTTGCGGTTGATGCACTACAGCGCCTGGCTCGCCCGTCGCTGGGACGACCCGGCCTTCCCTCGCAGCTTTCCGTGGTTCGGCACCGAACGCTATTGGGGCGATCAAGTGCTGGCGTTGCGTGAGCAATTGGCGGCGCTGAATGAAGAGCCGTTGAAACTCTTTTGACGCCGCGCCCCTTGCAGGAATGAGGCTTGCCCGCGAAAAGATCGATGCGGGCTAGCCGGCAAACGGCGTTAAAGTTCTTCGCGAGCAAGCCTCGCGCCTACAAAAGTCATGACACATCTATACAATCCCCTCTTTGTTAGCTGCCTAAGCAAGGATTCTCATGCAAGCCGCCAACCTGCGTCGCGGGTACATCCTGGGCCTGAGTGCCTACATCATCTGGGGACTTTTCCCGCTCTACTTCAAAGCCATCGCCAGCGTGCCCGCCGTGGAGATCATCATCCACCGAGTGCTTTGGTCTGCGTTGTTCGGCGCCTTGCTGCTGCTCGTCTGGAAGCATCCCGGCTGGTGGCGTGAGCTGCGTGAGAATCCACGGCGGCTGGCGATCCTGGCCCTGAGCGGCACGCTGATCGCGGCCAACTGGCTGACTTACGTCTGGTCGGTGAACAACGGACGCATGCTTGAGGCCAGCCTCGGTTACTACATCAACCCGTTGGTAAACGTGCTGCTGGGGATGCTGATCCTCGGCGAACGGCTAAGGCGCATGCAGTGGATTGCGGTGGGGCTGGCGGCGGTCGGTGTCGCGCAGCAAGTGTGGCAAGTCGGCAGTCTGCCGTGGGTGTCGCTGGTGCTGGCATTGACCTTCGGCTTCTACGGCCTGATCCGCAAACAGGCGCCGGTCAAGGCGCTGCCGGGGCTGGTGGTGGAAACCTGGATGCTGGTGCCGATTGCTGTCGCCTGGCTGCTGTTCAACCCGACGGCGACCAGCGCGCAAGCCGCATTCTGGACCAGCTCCGAAGCCTGGTGGCTGGTAGCCGCCGGTCCGGTGACGTTGGTGCCGCTGGTGTGTTTCAACGCCGCCGCACGGCACTTGCCCTACACCACCCTCGGATTTCTCCAGTACCTGGCGCCGACGCTGGTGCTGTTGCAAGCCGTCCTGCTGTTTGGCGAACACTTGTCATCCAGCACGCTGGTGGCGTTTATCTTCATCTGGGCAGGTCTGGCGGTTTACAGCGTCGACGCGTGGATAAGTCTGCGCCGCCGTAGCTGATCAGAAAACGTACAAACCTCTACAGGCCACGTATCCCGTGGCCTGCATCCATCCTTCCCAAGGTTATCCACAGCGTGATCCCCGGCGTTTGTGCGCAAGTCACTGAAACTGCTGGTTTTTTGATCAGATCCTGAAGAGCCCCGGCCGGCGTGGGCTGGCGGGGTGTCTCTACAGGTTATCCACAGGCAGGTGCACGTATAACTTGGATAACCTGCTCAAGGTTCGCTGCGCAGCACCAATTCGACCATCAGGTCGTCCGCCAGGGTTTCCAGGCGCGATTGCAGCACCTCCAGCGACAAGGTCAAGGGCACCGCAAGAATTGCTTCGGCATGGAACAACGGCTCGCTGCTCATCGGCGCCGGACGCACTTCGGTCACCAGCCGCTCCAGGCTCACCCCTTGCTCACTCAACAGACGCGTAATGTCCCGCACAATGCCCGGACGATCATTGCCCACCAGTTCCATGGCAATCGGCTTCCAGGTGCAGGATTGTTCGATGCTGCTTTCGGCGATCATCACACGGATGCCCTGGGTCGACAGTCCCTGTAGGGCGTCTACCAGTTCATCGTAGGCTTCGGCCGGTACGCCCACCCGAAGAATCCCGGCGAACTGCCCGGCCATGCGCGACATGCGGCTCTCCAGCCAGTTGCCGCCATGCTCGGCAATGCATTGGGCAATGCGCTCGACCTGCCCGGGCTTGTCCGGGGCGAATACCGTGAGTACGAGATGGTCCATGGCACAGCCCTCTTGTCATGACTTTTGTTATGGAAAGGCAAGTATAGGCAAGGCGCTGGTTGTGGCGAGGGGGCTTGCCCCCGTTGGGTCGCGAAGCGGCCACTTGAGTTTCTCCAGCGTATTCGCATCAGGCGATCTACGACTGCTTCGCAGCCGAACGGGGGCAAGCCCCCTAGCCACAAAAGCCCCATCTCCATAGCAGGGCATCGAATATTATGTGTACAAGTTTTTATATTTAACTGGAACAATCCAATAGTTTTTTGAGAACATCCCGTTCCCCGACATGACTGCAATGCGTCATGGGGTCGCAGAACGACGTAATTAGTCTAATTTTCACAACCGCAATTCATCATGTAGTATGCCGCAGCGCGCACTACATAACGTTGGATCGATGTCTGCCGCAGGCACACTCGCAACCCTGAAAGCCCCGTCAGCAAGGCCGCAATGCCGTTGATCGGAACGAACCCAGCCGCCAGCAATGGCATGTACTGGTAGAAGGGTTTGTGGTTTAAATGGCCAGAGGCTTCATTGTTAAATTGAAGAGCTGAAAAGCGAAATAGCTGAGCAGAGTGAGGCAAGCAATGACTGAACACGTTCAAGTCGGTGGCCTGCAGGTCGCCAAAGTCCTGTTCGACTTCGTGAACAACGAAGCCATTCCCGGTACCGGCCTCACCGCCGACACGTTCTGGGCCGGTGCTGACAAGGTCATCCATGACCTGGCACCGAAGAACAAAGCCCTACTCGCCAAACGCGATGATTTCCAGGCTCGCATTGATGCCTGGCACCAGGCTCGTGCAGGTGTTGCGCACGATGCGGTGGCCTACAAAGCCTTCCTGCAAGACATCGGTTATCTGCTGCCAGAAGCGGCCGATTTCCAGGCAACGACACAAAACGTCGATGACGAAATCGCCCGCATGGCCGGCCCACAGTTGGTGGTGCCGGTAATGAACGCCCGTTTCGCGCTCAACGCCTCGAACGCCCGCTGGGGTTCGCTGTATGACGCGCTCTACGGCACCGACGCCATCAGCGAAGCGGATGGTGCGGAAAAGGGCAAAGGCTACAACAAGGTACGTGGCGACAAGGTTATTGCCTTCGCCCGCGCTTTCCTCGACGAAGCCGCGCCATTGGCTGCCGGTTCCCACGTCGACTCCACCGGCTACAAGATCGTTGACGGCAAACTGGTTGTCGCCCTCAAGGGTGGTAGCAACACCGGCTTGCGCAACGATGCTCAACTGATCGGTTTCCACGGCGATGAAGCGGCTCCGACCGCGATCCTGCTGAAGAACAACGGCCTGCACTTCGAAATCCAGATCGACGCCAGCACCCCGGTCGGCCAGACCGACGCTGCCGGCGTCAAAGACATCCTGATGGAAGCCGCGCTGACCACCATCATGGACTGCGAAGACTCGGTCGCCGCAGTCGATGCCGATGACAAAGTGGTGATCTACCGCAACTGGCTCGGCCTGATGAAGGGCGACCTGTCGGAAGAAGTCTCCAAGGGCGGTCAGACCTTTACCCGCACCATGAACGCCGACCGCACCTACACCGCTCTCGATGGCAGCGAACTGAGCCTGCACGGTCGCTCGCTGTTGTTTGTGCGCAACGTCGGTCACCTGATGACCATTGACGCGATCCTCGACAAAGACGGCAACGAAGTGCCGGAAGGCATTCTCGACGGTCTGGTGACTTGCCTCGCGGCGATCCACAGCCTCAATGGCAACAGCTCGCGCAAGAACAGCCGTACCGGATCGGTCTACATCGTGAAGCCGAAGATGCACGGCCCGGAAGAAGCCGCGTTCACCAACGAGCTGTTCGGTCGCATCGAAGACGTCCTCGGCCTGCCGCGCAATACGCTGAAAGTCGGGATCATGGACGAGGAGCGCCGTACCACGGTCAACCTCAAGGCCTGCATCAAGGCTGCCAGCGAGCGCGTAGTGTTCATCAACACCGGTTTCCTCGACCGCACGGGCGATGAAATCCACACCTCCATGGAAGCCGGCCCGATGGTGCGCAAGGCCGACATGAAGGCCGAGAAGTGGATCAGTGCCTACGAGAACTGGAACGTCGATATTGGCTTGAGCACCGGCCTGCAAGGTCGTGCCCAAATCGGTAAAGGCATGTGGGCCATGCCGGACCTGATGGCAGCGATGCTGGAACAGAAAATCGCTCACCCATTGGCCGGTGCCAACACCGCCTGGGTTCCATCGCCGACCGCTGCTGCGCTGCACGCGCTGCATTACCACAAGGTCGACGTGTTCGCCCGTCAGGCCGAACTGGCCAAACGTGCGCGTGCTTCGGTGGACGACATCCTGACTATCCCGCTGGCTGTGAATCCGAGCTGGACTGCGGAACAGATCAAGAACGAACTGGACAACAACGCCCAGGGCATTCTCGGTTACGTGGTGCGCTGGATCGACCAGGGCGTAGGTTGCTCGAAAGTGCCGGACATCAACGACGTCGGCCTGATGGAAGACCGTGCGACGCTGCGTATTTCCAGCCAGCACATCGCCAACTGGCTGCGCCACGGCATCGTTACCGAAGCGCAAGTGATGGAAAGCCTCAAGCGCATGGCGCCGGTGGTTGACCGTCAAAACGCCAACGACCCGCTGTACCGCCCGCTGGCACCCAACTTCGACAGCAACATCGCCTTCCAGGCGGCGGTCGAGTTGGTGGTCGAAGGCACTAAACAGCCGAACGGCTACACCGAGCCGGTTCTGCACCGTCGTCGTCGCGAGTTCAAAGCTGCCAATGGCCTTTGAGTAAACGCTGAAGCCGGACGTAAAAAAGCCCTGATCGAGAGATCAGGGCTTTTTCATTTACGCTGTCTAGTCCTGAAATAGGTTCACACCTGTTTCAGGACTAGACATGCAATTCCTGTGGTGAGGGGGCTTGCCCCCGTTGGGTTGCGAAGCAGCCCCATACATTCTTTCGTACACCGCATCGGCAGAATCTACGACTGCTGCGCAGCCGAACGGGGGCAAGCCCCCTCGCCACAAAAGCTGCCAACCTGGAAGTCCGCGCTACAGATCCATCCCCAGCTCATGCTTGACCAATTCAAGCAATTTTTCGCTATCGATGGGCTTGAGCAAAAAGTCCACGACGTGCAAATGCATGGCTTCGATCGCATCCTTCACGTCGGCGTCGCCGGAAACGATGATGATCGGCAATGCCGCACGTGCCGACTCACGCACTTGGCGGATCAGTTCCAGGCCATCGACGTGCCCCATCCGCAGGTCGGTAATCACCAGACCGATCGATGGCTTCTCTTCCAGCATTTTGAGCGCAGTTTCGCCACTGGCCGCCGTCATGCAGTGAATGCCATCGAGCCCCAGAATTTCCGACAGCAATTCGCGGGCATCCTTATCGTCATCGACGATCAGCACCCGCTGCGGCGGCAAGTCTGGTTCCAGCATGACGGCGCTGAGCGCTTCGCGCTCGGCATCACTCAAAATATCGTGGTCGGACATGGCGTTCTCAACGTTTTCAATGCGATCCCTGACACAGGGTGTCAGACATCGCTCAGCAGACTTCAATGTGCACTTCGTCGGAATCTTTTCCAATAGACAATGTAGGAGGTTTTTCCCACCGTTGTGTCAGACATTTCCCATATTCCGGCCGCTGCACTGCCTACCTAGACTTACGTCCAATGGGCACCCTGCCCGCAGGGGTCGACCATGCCTGGAACGATCTGAAACAACGATCCGACACAACAATCAGAAAAAGACTGCGGTAATGGTTATGAGTAAAGCGGACGCCTTCACCCAGGCAGGGAAAACCGCGGTGTTGCAGAACATCCAGGGCACTTTGCAATTCCTGCAGCGCTTCCCACCCTTCAATCAGATGGAAAACGCTCATCTGGCCTATCTGGTGGAGCAATGCCAGCTGCGTTTTTATGCCCCCGGCGAGAGCATCATCAAACCCGCCGATGGCCCGATTGAGCATTTCTACATCGTCAAACAAGGCCGGGTCGTGGGGGAGCGCCCGCACACGGCCAAGGGCGGCACCGAAACCACTTTCGAAATCACCACCGGCGAGTGCTTTCCCCTTGCCGCGCTGCTGGGCGAACGTGCGACCCGCACCGAACATCTGGCGGCCGAAGATACCTTTTGCCTACAGCTGAATAAGCTCGCGTTCATCAAACTGTTCGCACTGTCCAACCCGTTCCGCGACTTTGCCCTACGTGGTGTCAGCAGCTTGCTGGACCAGGTCAATCAGCAAGTCCAGCAAAAAGCCGTGGAAACCCTCGGCACCCAGTATTCGCTCAATACCCGGCTGGGCGAATTGGCCATGCGTCACCCGGTAACCTGCAGCCCGATCACACCCCTGCGTGAAGCGGTGACACTGATGCACGATCAGCAAGTCGGCAGCATTGTGGTGGTCGATGAGCAAAAGGCGCCGCTGGGCATTTTCACTCTGCGCGACTTGCGACACGTGGTGGCCAACGGCACCAGTGATTTCAATGAATCCATCGAGCGGCACATGACCCCGGCACCGTTTTACCTGACGCCGGACCACAGTGCCTTCGACGCAGCGATCGCCATGACCGAACGACACATCGCCCACGTCTGCCTGGTCAAGGACCAGCGCCTGTGCGGCGTGGTTTCGGAGCGTGACCTGTTTTCCCTGCAAAGGGTCGATCTGGTGCACCTGGCGCGGACCATTCGCAGTGCCCAACGGGTAGAGAACCTGGTGGCGATCCGCGGCGAGATTGGCCAATTGGTCGAGCGGATGCTGGCCCACGGCGCGTCCTCGACGCAGATCACCCATATCATCACCCTGCTCAACGACCATACCGTGTGCCGGGTGATCGAACTGGCCATCGCGGAGAAAGGTGATCCCGGTGTGCCGTTCAGTTGGCTTTGCTTCGGCAGCGAAGGCCGCCGCGAGCAGACGCTGCACACCGATCAGGACAACGGCATTCTGTTCGAAGCTCGCGATGCGGCCCACGCCGCCGAGATTCGCGGCAAGTTGCTGCCCATCGCCCAGCAGGTCAATCAGAGCCTGGCGCTGTGCGGCTTTACCTTGTGCAAAGGCAACATCATGGCCGGCAACCCCGAGCTGTGTTTGTCCCGGATCGAGTGGGCACGACGCTTTGCGGCGTTTATCCGCGAGGCGACACCGGAAAACCTGTTGGGGTCGAGTATCTATTTCGATCTGCGCGTGGTCTGGGGCGATGAGCGAGGCTGTGAGCAACTGCGCCGGGGCATTCTCGATCAGGTCGGCGACAACCGGTTGTTCCAGCGCATGATGGCCGAGAACGCCCTGCGCAACCGTCCGCCCGTAGGGCGTTTCCGCGAATTCGTGCTGGCGCGCAAGAATGGCGAGAAAGCCACCCTCGACCTGAAACTTCAGGGCCTGACTCCATTCGTCGACGGCGCGCGAGTGCTGGCCCTGGCCCACGGCATCGATGCCAACAACACCCTGGAGCGCTTTCGCCAATTGGTGGAAAAAGAGGTCATCGATCAGCTGGACGGCGCGGCCTATGAAGAGGCGTACCACTTCATCCAGCAAACCCGCATGCAGCAACATCAGCTACAGACCCGGGAGAACTTGCCCTACTCCAACCGAGTCGATCCCGACAGCCTCAATCATCTGGACCGACGCATCCTGCGTGAATCCCTGCGCCAGGCCCAGCGCCTGCAAAGCAGCCTGACCCTGCGGTATCAGTTATGAGCCTGTTTTCATGGCTGCGCCCGGCCAGTCCCGTTTTACCCGGCGAACTGCAACACCGTCTGGAGCGCTTGCCGGCCGTGACCCAGCTGAGCGACTGCAGCCTGCGCGAGCAACGCTGGGTGGTGCTCGACCTGGAAACCACTGGACTGAATCTGAACAAGGATCGGCTGCTGTCCATCGGAGCCGTGGTGATCGAGGATGGGGCGATCGACTTCAGCCAGCAGTTCGAGCGCACGCTGCAATGCACCGAACTCAAACTCGGCCCCAGCGTGTTGATTCATGGGCTGGGTCCGAGCGCCATTGCCGCCGGCAGCGACCCCGCGCAGGCCCTGCTCGAATTCATGGAATTTGTCGGCGACAGCCCGGTGTTGGCGTTTCATGCGCCGTTCGATCAGCACATGCTCGGGCGCGCACTGAAAGAACATCTGGGTTACAAGCTGCAGCATCCGTTTCTGGACGTGGCAGACATCGCCCCGCTGCTTTGTCCCCAGGCACACTTTCGCGAGGCCGGGCTGGATGAGTGGATCGACTGGTTCAAGCTGGAGGTCTTCGAACGGCATAACGCCAGTGCCGATGCCTTGGCAACGGCGGAGCTGATGCTGATTTTGTTCAGCCGGGCGCGGCAGCAACAGATTCATAGCCCGTTGAACCTGCAGCAGCGGCTGAGTCAGTGGAAGCGGCGGCGGCAAGCGCCTTCTTTCTGAATCTGCGGTGGCTGTGCTGATGCCTTCGCGGGCAAGCCTCGCTCCTACAGGCTTTGTGTCGCTTGCGACATCGGCGAACGGTACAAAACCTGTGGAAACGAGCTTGAGCTCAGGCACTAAAGCGCTATGCTCCCGACTCTGCCCATGATCGAGATGCCGACATGTCCGCCCCCAGCATGACCTTGTTCCACAACCCCGCCTCGCCCTTTGTTCGCAAAGTCATGGTGCTGTTGCACGAGACCGGTCAAACGAACCGCGTGGCGCTGCAAGCCTGCCAGCTCACGCCGGTCAGCCCGGATCAGGCTCTCAACAAAGACAACCCGCTGGGCAAGATTCCGGCGCTGCGCCTGGCCGACGGCAATGTGTTGTACGACAGCCGGGTGATCCTCGATTACCTCGATCACCAGCACGTCGGCAATCCGCTGATTCCTCGTGAAGGCTCGGCGCGCTGGCGGCGCTTGACCCTGGCTTCTCTGGCAGACGGGATCATGGATGCCGCCGTGATGATTCGCTATGAAGTGGCCCTGCGCTCACCGGAGAAACATTGGGACGCATGGCTCGACGGTCAGCGCGACAAGATTCGTCGCGCCCTGGCGCTGTTGGAGGCCGATGCGATTGCCGAGCTGACCAGCCATTTCGATGTGGCAGCGATCAGTGTGGCCTGTGCCTTGGGTTATCTGGATTTGCGCCATCCGGATCTGGAATGGCGCAAGGAAAATCCAAAGTTGGCCGAGTGGTATTTCGAAGTGAGTCAGCGGCCTTCGATGATCGCGACGATGCCCAAGGCTTAAATCTTCGCTGGCTGTACCGGCCTATTCGCGGGCAAGTCGGATCGCCGCACCGCTCGCTCCTACAAGTTGAAGTGATCCGTAGGAGCGAGGCTTGCCCGCGAACGAACCACTGGAGATCTGTTGTGGGAACGAGCCTGCTCGCGTTGGCGCCACACCGGACCCAACGGAAACAACCCGGCAATCCGCGTCGCCAACACCTCACCCACACGCTGATCCTCGCGCAACCCCAACCACCGGCTCATTCCACGGCACCTATATCAAAGTCCAAGGGCTTCGCGGCTTTCTGCCCGATCCGGTACCAGTCCAGCTTGCGGGTCAGCACCATGAACACGCCCAGCAGCCCGAACAACAGCAGCGAGCCCATCAACAGCGCGTAATCCTCGGCGCTCAACAAGCCGTAAAGCAGCCCGTATAACGCCGCCAACCCCGCCGAAAAGCTCAAACCGTGACGCACGCTGCGCAGCACATGACAGACATAAAAACCGATCAACGCCACACAGCTACTCGCCGACAGCAGATACGCCAGGGCAAAGCCGATGTGTTCGGACAGCGACAACAGCAACAGGTAGAAGAACGCCAGCGCTACACCCACCAAGGCGTACTGCACCGGGTGCACCGCCAGGCTTTTCAGCACTTCGAACAGGAAGAAACCGGCGAAGGTCAGGACGATGAACAGCAATGCGTATTTGATTGCCCGGTCGCTTTTCAGGTACTGGTCCACCGGGTCGATGAAACTCACGCCGAAACTACGACCGCTGAACGCCTCGCAATGACCGCCCGACACGCAACTGTTCAACGCTTCTTGCAGGTTGGTGGAGAAAAACGAGGTCTGCCAGTTGGCAGTGAAGCCCTGATCGGTGATTTCCCGCTGGGCCGGCAGGTAATTGCCGATGAAGCTGGGGTGAGGCCAATTGGCCGCCAGTGAAACCTTGCTGGTCTTGCCCACCGGCAGAACTTGTAACTGGCCGGTGCCTTGCAGACGCAAGTCGAAACCGAAGGCCAGCTCCGTGGCCTGTTGGGTGTCCAGTACCGGCAACGTCACATGCACACCCTCGCCCAGCCAGCCCACCTGGCTACCCGGTACAAAATCCAGCTTCTGGCCATTGAGTTCGAGTTTCAGCGCATTTTCGATGCCGCGGATGTCGCTGATGCCAACAGCCAGGAACGGCTGATCGAAGCGGTAATCGGCGAAGTCTTCCTTGATGCCCAGTTGTGCCGGAACCGAAAAACTCCCGCTGATGCGGTTATCGACATGGAACAGTCGCGCCTCGTAGATGCCCCGGGAGCGCAGCTCTGTCTGGACCTGGCCGTCGAGTTCGAAACGCTCCGGCAAGAAATACAAACGTCCACGCTCCTCGCCGACATCCTGATAACGCTGGTTGGTTTTTTCGTTGGTTTTCCAGGTGCGCACCGTTTTGCGATAGGGCACCACCATCAGCGGGCCGCTCAATTGCTGGCTGTAACTGGAACTGCGGGCGATGTCTTCGAGCACACCGTCACGCAGTTGCTGGCGCTCCTGGATCACGCCGTTGATCATCAGCAACGGGATCAGCAGCAACAGAATCAGCAGGGCAATTGCCCCGAGTTTTAGGGTCAGGCTTCGGTTCATGGGACTCTCCCTGTTTGGATGGGGAAAGTCTGGATTGGGTATGTGGGGGTTTTGTGGGAAGAATGTGGAGAGTGTGTGGAATTTGCGCTCGGCGCAGGAGCTGCCGAAGGCTGCGATCTTCAGCGGCTTGAAGGCAACCGCAAACGCACTTGAACACCGCCGTCGACGTTGCCGATACTCATCACACCACCATGCAACTTGACCACTTCCTCAACGAAGTTGAGCCCCAAACCGGTGCTCTTGCGTCCACTGTCCGGACGCGGCAGTGAGTAGAAGCGCTCGCTCAAGCGTGGCAACGCATAGTCGGGAATCGCTTCGGCCTGGTTGAACAGCCTGAACTCGATCTGCTCACCGACTCGCTCGGCACACAATCGCAGCACGCCATACGCCTGGGTGAAGTCCAAGGCATTCTCCAGCAGATTGCCCAGCGCCTGGCGCAATAGGAACGGCTCGCCAAGCAGATTCAGATCCGCTGCAATTTGCCGTTCCACACGCAATTGCTTGCCTTCGATTCGTGCAGCCTGCGCGTTCAACAGTTCTTCCACCAAACCCGCCAACGGCACCGCCACCCGCTCCTCCAACCCTTGGCGTTGCTCAACCTGCGCCAGGTTCAACAGTCGCTCGATTAACTGTTGCATGCGCGCACTTTCGCTGTCGATGTTACTGACGAAGCGCTGCTGCTGGGCCGGCGGCATTTCGCCTTGCAGCAGCTCCGCTGCGCCACGAATCGCCGCCAGCGGGCTTTTCAATTCATGGGTCAGGGTGTGCACATAACGCTCGACGTAGGCTTTGCCTTCGAGCTGGGTGCGCATGTGCTCCAGTGCCGTGGCTAGTTGCTCCAGCTCGCCGCCGCGGTAATGCGGCACCTCCACCCGGCGGCCTTCACTGACGGCCTGGGCATAGGCCGTCAACCGCCGCAGCGCCGCGCTCAGCCACCAGGACAACAGCGCACCGAACAACAAACCGAGGCCAATCAATCCGGCGCCATACGTCAGCAATCGCCGTTCGGTGCGATCGACGTAAGGCTGCAGTGAGCTGTTGGGTTTGGCCACGGTCACCACGCCGATGATCTGGCCATTGTCGCGAATCGGTGCCCCAACGTGCATCACCGACGAGTTCGAATCATCGGGGTTGCTGCGCGTCGAACGCGCGCCGTACTCGCCACGCAGGGTCAGGTAGACGTCGTTCCAGCGCGAGTAGTCCTGGCCCACCGCAATCCCGCTGGAGTCCAGCACCACAATGCCCTTGGCATCGGTGACGTAAATGCGGTGGTTGACCTGATTCTTCGACAGGCCCCAGATTTTCGCCTTCGGTTGCCGCTCGCCATAAGCCTTGAGCAACTCGGGCCAGCGGTTCTGGCTGAGGGTGCCGGCCTTGAAGTCGTCGCGCAGGATCTCGGCCATCAGGTTGGCGGTGTCCACCAGGGTTTCTTCGGTGGACTGGCGCACACCGGGGCGGATTTCTTCCATCACCGTGTTGAGCACGAAGTAGCCGGTCAGGCCGATGAACAGCACGTAAACCAGAAAAATCCGGATCCCCAGTGACATCAGCTGTGCCCCGGGCTGTAGCTGTAGCCGAGGCCGCGATGAGTCTGGATCGGCTCGGCGTCGGCCTTCACCAGGCGCAACTTGGCGCGCACGCTCTTGATGTGGCTGTCGATGCTGCGCTCGTAACCGGCATCGGCGGCCACGCCCAACGCATCGAGCAATTGCTCGCGACTGAAGACTCGCTCAGGTTGTTCCAGCAGGCATTGCAGCAAACGAAACTCATGGCGAGTCAGGCTCAGCGGCTGGTTGCGATAGCTGATCTGCACCCGTTCGCCGTCGATGCGAAACAGCGCTGACGCCACCTCCGCCACCGGTCGTGGCGCCATGCGCTTGAGAATCGCCCGGACCCGCGCCGCCACTTCCCGGGGGCTGAACGGCTTGACCACGTAGTCGTCGGCGCCGATTTCCAGGCCCACCACGCGGTCGATCTCGGCGTCACGGGCACTGAGGAAAATCACCGGCACGTCACTGAAACGCCGCAATTGCTTGCAGGTCTCGAAACCGCTGATATCCGGCAGGCCGATATCGAGAATGATCAGGTCGGCCGGCGTCGCGCGCTGATGATCGAGCGCCGCCGCGCCAAGGCTCAACCAGTTGGTGGTGAAGCCCTCGCCCTGCAAGGCGAAAATCAGGGTGTCGGCAATCGCCGCTTCGTCTTCGACAATCAGGATATGAGGCATGGCGTCCGAGCCCGCTAGTTAAGTGGGCGAACGGTGCCCCAAGGCTGATTCGCCGTCAATCAGCAGTCGGGTTTGTCGGCTGTAAAGCGACGCGCCGGGTTCACTGCCGCGCCAAACTCGCGCAGGGCTTTGGCGCCGATCAGCAACGGGTAGTTGAAGCTGCTGCGGTCGGTGAGGTTGACCTCGACGGTGCGCTTGACGTTGCCCAGGCACAGTTCCAGATCGACCACCGGACGCTTGGTCACTTCGCTCACAGCCTTATCTTCATCTTCTTCATCGGCACGGTTCTTGATCTTGCTGATCCGCGCGACCTTGTGTTCATAGACCTTGTTGCTCGCGCCTTTGGTGGCGAGACGGAAACGTACCCACTCGTCGCCGTCGCGGGTGAAGGTTTCGATGTCTTTGGCCGACAGCGACGCGGTCAGGGCGCCGGTGTCCATTTTGGCCTTGAGGACTTCACCGCCGATTTCCGGCAGCGCGATGTATTCGTAACGCCCGTACAGGGTCGGCTCGGCGGCCAGGACCGGCAGGGCCACGAGGGTAAGCAGTGCAAGGAGAGATTTCACGTAAGGGCTTCCTTGAGGGATGTGGACGCATGGCCGAATTCTAGACCGCAAAAAACAACGATAGTTGGACCACGTCCCACTTTTGTGGCCCTCGCCACAATGGCAATAGCGATACGCTGAGAGCATACCGTTGCCAAGGTGAAACATTCGTCACCACCGATTTGGCCTGCCAACCGAAGCTGCTTATCATGGCGCGCCCACACGCTTTCAAGAGTTATCTATGCGCCGCCTGCTCACCGGCTGTTTCGTTACCCTGCTGCTATTGCTCAACACGCTGGTCCTGTTCGGGCCTTTGATGGTGTTCGCGCTGCTCAAACTGCTCCTGCCCGGGCGCTTTCGCGATTACGCCTCGTGGGCGGTGATGTGGATTGCCGAAACCTGGGCCGAGATCGACAAGCTGATCTTCCGCCTGTGCATTCCTACTCAATGGGACATTCGCGGCGGCGATGAGCTGCGCGGCGACACCTCGTATCTGGTGATCAGTAACCATCAGTCCTGGGTCGATATCCCGGCGCTGATCCAGGCACTGAACCGGCGCACGCCGTTCTTCAAGTTCTTCCTCAAGAAAGAACTGATCTGGGTGCCGTTCCTGGGCCTGGCGTGGTGGGCGTTGGACTATCCGTTCATGAAGCGCTACAGCAAGGCGTTCCTGGAGAAGCACCCGGAGCTGGCCGGCAAGGACCTGGAGATCACCAAACAAGCTTGCGAGTTGTACAAGCGCCAGCCGGTGACCGTGGTCAACTACCTGGAAGGCACCCGCTACACCGCGGCGAAAAGCGCCCAGCAGCAGTCACCGTTCACCCACCTGCTCAAGCCCAAGGCGGGCGGCGTGGCGTTCGTGCTGGCGGCGATGGGCGAACAGTTGGACGCCATTCTCGATGTGACGGTGGTGTATCCGCAGCAGAAGATTCCGGGGTTCTGGGATTTGCTCAGCGGCAACGTGCCCAAGGTGATCATCGACATCCACACCCGCGAATTGGACCCGGCACTGTGGCAAGGCGATTACGAAAACGATCCAGAGTTTCGCGAAACAATCCAGAACTGGGTCAACCAGCTCTGGATTGAGAAGGATCGGCGCATCCAGGCACTACGCGCCGAGGGCTGACTCAGCTACCGGCGCCGGTACCCCAGATCCCGCCGAGGTTTTGCAACAGCGAACCGGCAACGCCTTGCTGACCGAGGTATTGCAGGATCACCGGGGCAAACACGCCGACCATCCCGGTGTCCATGCCCAGGGCGCTGAAGGCGTTGTTCAGGTCCTTGGTGTCCTTGACGTTACCCAGCAAGCCATTGAGCAACGCATTATTGTCCGAGCCCGCGCCGAGTAGCCCGCCCAAGCCAGTCAGACCACTGATCGCGCTGTTACCGGCGATCTGAGCGAGGCCTGGCACGGTTTTGCTCAGTTCGGAGAAGTCCTGGCCGCTGAGCTGATTCCTCGCCAGCCCCAGCATCGCACCGGCACCGCCGATGGCCTGCTCCGGGGTAATGTCGAGCTGCGAACCCAGGGTATTGAGCAAACCGGCCGCCTTGGGCGCCGCCGCCACGATGCCATCGACATCATCGGCCTCGACACCCTCGACATCCTCGTCGTCCTGCATCGATGACACCGCCTTGACCGCATCGCTGAGGCTTAACTGTGCAAAGGCCGGGCTGGCGGCCAGCGTCGTCAACGAAGCGACAACCATGAGCGATGCCAGTGCAAAACCGCGTGAAACGTTCATCCAGACATCCTCTTGTGCCATGAAAAACCGCTCGGTAACGGGAGCGGCAAAACTGCCGATTGGACCGGGTATCCGGTGGCATGTTCCCTCGTCTAGGTGGGCATTTTTACCCGTGGCATCTATGAGTCGTGAAAAACCGATGCGTCTTATTCGCTAGAGCTGCCGAGTACGTATTCCTTTATTCCAAAGCAAACTGATGAACTATCAGATCTGACAGTTGGCACCTGTCCGCGATGCGCTTACCTTGGAATTCGTAACCTTCAAGGAAATACAGGTTGATGGTTTTAAAACTCTGAAAGAGGGTCAGCGGGTGTCTTTCATTGCAAAGCAAGGACAAAAGGGAATGCAGGCGGAGGAGGTCAAAGTCATCTGAAGCAAGTCTCTTTTGGTTCCTAAACGTTTTAAACGGTCTGCGCTACCTGATTGGGCGTGGGCCATTTCCAATGGGGATGCAGCGATGGAGAAGCAACCGATAAAATTCGCCAATTCGGTCATTGACGACATGACTGCTTCGCAGTCGGAGTTGGCGGAACATATTAGTTCACTAACCCCGAACGATCCGGTGATAAAGGCCGGGCAAACGGTAGCGTATGACATCGTGCAAAGCGACACTGGTCGAAATTACGCAATTAATCTTGACGTGATCGATAATGGTGAAATGACTTAGAGACTGTTTAGTCTCTTGATTTTTTATTATTTCGCATTCAAACAACCAAGCCACAACCAATACCAAATTAGTATAAAAAACTATCAGTTCTGACAGTAGGCATGAAAAATCACGTCCATTAGCATTGGCACTCCAACTACGTAACGGAGTACAACCCATGCAGTTTTCGACCTCAAAAAACAAAGCCTTGAAAGGACTGTCGCTCAGTGCTTTTACATTGATGGCTATGATGGCGAGTAGTTACACACTCGCCCAAAGTTGCCCTGAACTCAGTTCTGTAAAAGCTGAAAACGTTAACGGTATTGTTCAATACAGCGTCGACGAATGGAGGGGTACCAATGCAGATACAGGCGCTGAACCAGAGAATGTCAACTATGCGGCGGTCAAAGGTGTCAAATTCGCGGGTGTGATGCTGGCCCAACGTAAGGCTGGCTCGCACGGTGAAGATCCTGCGGATACGCCAGGTAGCATCATCAGCTTCGTAAAATGCGATTACACAGGTGAAGGAACAAACCACCGCGTAAGACTTTCGCATAGAACGTCAACAATGGCGATCGCCGACGCAGGCAGCTGGGCTGACGAGAAAAAAACAACAAGCGGCGATAATACAAACAGCGCAGGTACCATTAACAAAGAATGCAAGGCAACGTCTGTAACGTCTTGCACATTCACCCTGCCCTGATTGCTGCTATCTGATTGGTAAGGCTAAAAAAACGGCGCCTCAAGAGGCGCCGTATTGTTTTACGCGATGCCTTACGCCGCACTAAACAACTTGTGCGGATCGATCACAAACTTCTTCGGCACGCCCGCATCGAACTCGCCGTAACCCCGTGGCGCGTCATCCAGGCTGATGACTTCCACGCCGACGATGTCGGCAATCTTGATGCGGTCCCACATGATCGCCTGCATCAGTTGACGGTTGTACTTCATCACTGGCGTCTGGCCGGTGTGGAAGCTGTGGGATTTGGCCCAGCCCAGGCCGAAGCGGATGCTCAGGCTGCCCATTTTCGCGGCAGCGTCCACTGCACCCGGATCTTCGGTGACGTACAGGCCAGGAATACCGATTTTGCCAGCGACGCGAACCACGCCCATCAGCGAGTTGAGTACGGTGGCCGGAGCCTCGTGCTTCACGCCGGCATGGCCGTGACCGCGAGCTTCGAAGCCTACGGCATCGACGGCGCAGTCCACTTCTGGTTCGCCCAACAGTGCAGCGATTTGTTCGTGCAGTGGGGTGTCTGTCGACAGGTCGGCGATTTCGAAACCCTGAGCCTTGGCATGGGCCAGGCGGATCGGGTTGACGTCACCGATGATCACCACCGCAGCACCCAGCAGGCGAGCGGAAGCGGCAGCTGCCAGGCCAACCGGGCCGGCACCGGCGACGTACACGGTGCTGCCAGGGCCAACACCGGCAGTCACTGCGCCGTGGTAACCGGTAGGCAGGATGTCGGAGAGACAGGTCAGGTCACGGATTTTTTCCATGGCCCGGTCACGATCTGGAAGTTTCAGCAGGTTGAAGTCGGCATACGGCACAAACGCGTATTCGGCCTGGCCACCGGTCCAGTCACCCATGTCGACATAACCATAGGCCCCGCCCGGACGCGCCGGGTTAACGCTCAGGCAGACGCCAGTATGTTGCTCTTTGCACGAACGGCAACGGCCACAGGCAACGTTGAAAGGTACCGACACCAAGTCGCCGATCTGCAGGTTCTCGACACCGCTGCCCTTCTCGATCACTTCACCGGTGATCTCGTGGCCCAGCACCAGACCGGTCTGAGCGGTGGTGCGACCGCGCACCATGTGCTGATCGGAACCACAGATGTTGGTGGAAACTACGCGCAGGATGACACCGTGTTCGATCTTCCTGCCACGCGGGTCCTGCATTTTGGGATAGTCGATTTTCTGTACTTCGACCTTGCCAGCGCCGAGATACACCACACCACGATTACCAGACATGCTTTCACCTCGCTGTTGTTTTTATGTAGCGGTCGCGTCGCCAGGAAGCGGCGGCGCGTTGATTGCTCGGTAAATCAAAAGATCGCAGACTTCGGCAGCGTCTACAGAGACAGGCGATCTTTTCAGGCAGTAAAAACGCTAGAGAACAACTGTCCTGTTAGCGTTAAGGAACACGCGTCTTTCAATGTGATAACCCACGGCCCGCGCCAACGTCAGCCCTTCGATATCCCGCCCCTTGGCGATCAAGTCTTCGGGATAGTGGCTGTGATCAACGGCTTCCACGCCTTGGGCGATGATCGGACCTTCATCCAGATCGTTGTTGATGTAATGCGCCGTGGCGCCGACCAGTTTCACGCCTTTGTTGTAGGCTTGGTGATACGGCTTGGCGCCCTTGAAGCCCGGCAGCAGCGAGTGGTGAATGTTGATCGCCTTGCCATCGAGTTTGCGGCACAGCTCTGGCGACAGAACCTGCATGTAGCGGGCAAGGATCACCAGCTCGGCGCCGGCCTCTTCGATCACCTGCCAGACCTGGCGCTCTTGCGATGGTTTGTCGTTGGGGTCCAGCGGAAAGTGGTAGTACGGAATCTGGTGCCAGTCGGCCAACGGCTTGAGGTCCGGGTGGTTGGAGACCACGGCGACCACGTCCATCGACAACTGGCCGATGCGCTGGCGGTAGAGCAAGTCGTTGAGGCAGTGATCGGCCTTGGAGACCATGATCACCACTTTTGGCCGGTAGTTCGGTGGTGTCAGCTCGAAGACCATCCCGAAGGCGGCACCACGCTCCGCCAGGCCTGCGCGGAAGGCTTGTTCGTCGAAAGCGTCGGGTTGCCGAAACTCCACGCGGATGAAGAAACGGCCTGAGAGCCGGTCATCAAAGGAGTGGTGCTCGGTGACGTAGCAGCCCTGCTCGAACAGAAAGCGGGTCACCGCATCCACGGTGCCGAGGACGCTTGGGCAGTCGGCGGTCAGAATCCATGTGTCTGGGGCGCGGCTCATAGTGCGGTGACTCCTGCTGCTACATCTGTGATCAGAGAGAACTCTGTGGCGAGGGGGCTTGCCCCCGTTCGGCTGCGAAGCAGTCGTAAAACCAATCAATACGGTTTAACTGATGGACTTTGGGGCCGCTTCGCAGCCCAACGGGGGCAAGCCCCCTCGCCACAAAAAAACCCTCGCCACAGGTGGGAACGATCAATCTCAAGCTTGGACGCTAAGCCCGTACTCAGCAGCCGCATCCTGCAACCACAACCACCAGTAATCCGAGAAGCTGCGGCGAATCAGCAGTTCCCAGGTGTCTTCGGCGGTATGGCGGATCATCAGTTGCGACTTGGCGAACACCGTGCCAACAGCCTTGCCCACCGGGAAGTTGTTGGGGTGCACGTCGTAGCTGGTGGACTTCATCAGCACCTGACGCACGTTCGGGCCGCTGAGTTCGAGGATCTGCTGGCCACCGCTGACGTTGACGATCTGGATGTGCAGGTCGCCCAGCGCTTCACGGAGTTTTTTCTCGGTGGCGAATTCTTCACCGGTCGGCACGATCAGCAGCCATTCATCCGGCCCCATCCATTGCAGGCTGGTTTCGCCTTTGATGATCACGGTCAGCGCACCTGGCAATTCGATGCCGAGGGCCTTATGCACCCCGGCGGCGAACGCGGCGTCGTGGCCATCGCCACGGATGGTCAGGTGACCGAGGAGTTTTTTCTCACGCACGATCACGCCGGCGTTCTTGCGACCCTTGCCCACCAGGCTGGCGAGGTCGGCATGATGCAGCGACGACTCGGCCTTGGCCCCAGTGGTTGGGCGTTGTTGGTAAACATTGGCTGCGGTCATAAAGCACCTGTCCTGAATTCTTTGTCGCCCCCCGCGCCTGGCGCGGGGGGCGATCGATTACACGTTCTGGCGATCGCCTTTCGGATCGAAGAACACCGAAGAAACGATTTCCGCCTCGATCACGCTGCCGTCGGCCAGCGGTGCGAACACCCGCTCACCCATGCGCTTCAAGCCGCCTTTCACCACGCCCATGGCAAACGAATAGCCCAGGGAGTTGTGCAAGTAACTGGAAGTCACGTGACCCACCATGGTCATCGGAATCGCTTGCTTGGTGTTGAACACCAGTTGCGCACCTTCCGGCAGCCATTTGGTCGGATCGATCGGCTTCAGGCCAACCAGCTGTTTGCGCTGATCACGCACACAGTCTTCGCGGTTCATGCCACGCCAGCCGATCCACGAGAACGGTTTGGTGCGACCGACACACCAGCCCATGTTCAGGTCGTCCGGGGTCATCGAGCTGTCAGTATCCTGACCGACGATGATGAAGCCCTTCTCGGCCCGCAGTACGTGCATGGTTTCAGTGCCATATGGCGTCAGGTTGTACTTCTTGCCAGCATCGACAATTTTTTCCAGCACGCCCATCGCATAGTCGGCCTGCACGTTGACTTCGTACGACAGCTCACCGGTAAACGAAATCCGGAAAATCCGCGCCGGCACGCCACCGACCAGGGCTTCTTTCCAGGTCATGAACGGGAAGGCTTCGTTGCTCAGGTCGGCGTCGGTGACTTCGCTGAGCAGCTTGCGGCTGTTCGGCCCGGACAGGGTCATGGTTGCCCAGTGATCCGTCACGGAAGTGAAGTACACCTTCAGGTCTGGCCATTCGGTCTGGTGGTAGATTTCCAGCCATTGCAGCACGCGCGCAGCGCCGCCGGTGGTGGTGGTCATCACGAAATGGTTGTCGGCCAGGCATGCAGTCACGCCGTCGTCGAACACCATGCCGTCTTCTTTACACATCAGGCCGTAGCGCGCCTTACCCACGTCGAGCTTGGTCCAGGCGTTGGTGTAGATACGGTTGAGGAACTCGCGGGAGTCCGGGCCCTGGATGTCGATCTTGCCCAGGGTCGAAGCGTCCAGCAGGCCGACGCTGTCGCGCACGGCTTTGCATTCGCGTTTTACGGCGGCATGCAGGTCTTCACCGTTTTTCGGGAAGTACCAAGGACGTTTCCACTGACCGACGTCTTCGAACTCGGCGCCATTCTTCACGTGCCAGTGATGCAGCGCGGTGAAGCGAACCGGCTCGAAGATGTGCCCACAGTGACGACCGGCCACGGCGCCGAAAGTCACCGGCGTGTAGTTCGGACGGAACATGGTGGTGCCCATCTGCGGGATGGTCACGTTCAGCGAACGGGCGGCAATGGCCAGGCCGTTGACGTTGCCGAGCTTGCCCTGATCGGTGCCGAAGCCCAGTGCGGTGTAGCGCTTGACGTGCTCGACCGACTCGAAGCCTTCACGGGTCGCCAGTTCGATGGCGGCCGCGGTGACGTCGTTCTGCAGGTCGACGAATTGCTTCGGCGCACGGGCAGTGGCTTTTTCGTGAGGCACCTGGAACAGCGCCAGCGTCGGCTCTTCGAGTCGGCTCAGGGCTTTGGGCAGTACGCCTTCGACCTTGCCGAAACCGGCTTCGCTGGCAGCGCGAGCACCGCCTTCAAAACCATCGGCCAACGAATCGCCGAGGCTGTAGACGCCGTTGATGCCACCGACGCACACGCGTTTCTGCGGTGCTTCGCCCGGTACGAAACCGAGGATGTCTTCACGCCAGATCGGCTTGCCACCCAGGTGCGAAGCCAGGTGAACCACTGGGCTGTAACCGCCGGAACTGGCGACCAGGTCGCAATCAAGCCATTCGCCCGGGCTGGTCACGGTGTGTGCTTTTACATCAATCGCGGCAACGCGAGCAGCGGTCACGTGCTTGCTGCCTCGGGCCTCGATCACGGCGCTGCCGGTCAGGATGCGAATGCCTTTGGCGCGCGCTTCTTCCACCAGCGCACCGCGAGGGTTGCTGCGGGCGTCGGCGATGGCCACCACTTGCAGGCTGGCGTCGAGCCAGTCCAGGGCAACGCGGTAGGCGTGGTCGTTGTTGGTCGACAGCACCAGCTTCTTGCCCGGTGCCACGCCATAGCGACGTACATAAGTCGACACAGCGCCGGCGAGCATGTTGCCCGGCACGTCGTTATTGCCGTAAACCAGTGGACGCTCGTGAGCGCCGGTCGCCAACACCACGCGCTTGGCGCGAACCCGGTGGATGCGCTGACGCACCTGGCCGATCGGGGCGCGGTCGCCGAGGTGATCGGTGAGGCGCTCGTGAATGGTCAGAAAGTTATGGTCGTGGTAACCGTTGACCGTGGCGCGCGGCAACAGCAGCACGTCAGGGGTGTTTTTCAGCTCGGCGATGACGCTGGCAACCCACTCGGTAGCTGGTTTGCCATCGAGGCTTTCGCGGGAGTCGAGCAGGCTGCCGCCGAACTCTTCCTGCTCATCGGCCAGGATCACACGGGCGCCGCTGCGGGCAGCCGCCAGTGCAGCCGCCAGACCCGCAGGGCCAGCGCCGACGATCAGCACGTCGCAGTGCTGGTTCATGTAGTCGTAGGTGTCCGGATCGTTCTCGGTAGGCGAACGGCCAAGACCAGCTGCCTTACGAATGTACTTCTCGTAAGTCATCCAGAACGATTGCGGGTACATGAAGGTTTTGTAGTAGAAGCCCGGTGGCATCAGCTTGCCGCCGACCTTGCCGAGAATCCCCATCATGTCGTTGTTCACGCTTGGCCAGCCGTTGGTGCTGGTGGCGACCAGGCCTTGATACAGCGCTTGTTGCGTGGCGCGTACGTTCGGGATCTGCGTGGCTTCGGTCGCACCGATCTGCAGCACGGCGTTCGGCTCTTCGGCACCGGCGGCGAAGATGCCGCGTGGGCGCGAGTACTTGAAGCTGCGGCCGACGATGTCGACACCGTTGGCCAGCAAGGCTGCGGCCAGGGAGTCGCCTTCAAAGCCTTTGTAGACCTGGCCGTTGAAGGTGAAGCTCAGCACTTTGTTGCGGTCGATGCGTCCGCCGTTGGACAGGCGATTGATCTGGCTCATACCTTCTCTCCCAGAGCCGTGGCGGCCGCTTTCGGGCTGTCGGTCTTGTCGGTGAACTGCGGCTTGGTGCCGATCTTGTAGGTTTCGAGAATCTCGTAGGTCACGGTGTCACGGGTCACGTTGAAATACTGACGGCAACCGGCGACGTGATCCCACAGTTCGTGGTGCAGACCGCGAGGGTTATCGCGGAAGAACATGTAGTCGCCCCACTCCTCGTCGGTGCAGCTGTTCGGATCCAGTGGACGCGGGATGTGCGCCTGGCCGGATGCATGGAATTCCTCTTCGGAGCGCAGTTCGCCACAGTGAGGACAGAAGATATGCAACATAGGGATTTCTCCTGTTAGTGGGCGACTGCTGCAGCGCCGTGTTCGTCGATCAACGCACCGCTATGGAAGCGGTCGATGGAGAAAGGTGCAGCCAATGGGTGCATTTCACCCTTGGCCAGGCTTGCGGCAAACACGTTGCCCGAGCCAGGTGTAGCCTTGAAGCCACCGGTGCCCCAACCGCAGTTGAAGAACATGTTCGGTACCGGAGTCTTCGAGATGATCGGGCACGCATCCGGCGTGGTGTCGACGATGCCGCCCCACTGACGGTTCATGCGTACGCGCGACAGCACCGGGAACATCTCGACGATGGCCTGGATGGTGTGCTCGATCACCGGGTACGAACCACGCTGGCCGTAGCCGTTGTAGCCGTCGATACCGGCGCCGATCACCAGGTCGCCCTTGTCGGACTGGCTGATGTAACCGTGTACGGCGTTGGACATGATCACGCTGTCGATAATCGGCTTGATCGGCTCGGACACCAGCGCTTGCAGCGGGTGCGATTCGATCGGCAGGCGGAAACCGGCGAGTTTGGCCATGTGCCCGGAGTTACCGGCAGTCACCACGCCGACGCGCTTGGCGCCGATGAAGCCCTTGTTGGTTTCAACACCGATGCACACACCGTTTTCCTTACGGAAACCGATCACTTCGGTCTGCTGGATCAGGTCCACGCCCAAGGCGTCGGCGGCACGGGCAAAGCCCCACGCCACGGCATCGTGACGGGCCACGCCGCCGCGACGCTGAACGGTTGCGCCCATCACCGGGTAGCGGGTGTTCTTGGAGCAGTCGAGGTACGGGATCTCGTCTGCCACTTGCTTGGCATCAAGCAGTTCGCCGTCCACGCCGTTGAGGCGGTTGGCGCTGACCCGACGCTCGGAATCACGAATGTCCTGCAGGGTGTGGCACAGGTTGTAGACGCCACGCTGGGAGAACATCACGTTGTAGTTCAGGTCCTGGGACAGGCCTTCCCACAATTTCATCGCGTGTTCGTACAGGTGCGCCGACTCGTCCCACAGGTAGTTGGAACGCACGATGGTGGTGTTGCGCGCGGTGTTACCGCCGCCCAGCCAGCCTTTCTCGACCACGGCCACGTTGGTGATGCCGTGCTCCTTGGCCAGGTAGTAGGCGGTCGCCAGACCATGCCCGCCACCGCCGACGATGACTACGTCGTAGACCTTTTTCGGGGTCGGCGTACGCCACATGCGCTGCCAGTTTTCATGGTGGCTGAGGGAGTGTTTGAAGAGGCCGAAGCCCGAATAGCGTTGCATAGTCATTTACTCCAAAACCGCGCTCAGCGATAAACCGGGAAGTCCGCGCACAGGGCTGCCACATGCTTGGCGACATTGGCCTCGACATCGGCGTCGCCGAGGTTGTCGAGGATGTCGCAGATCCAGCCGGCCAGTTCCGTGCACTGGGCGACCTTGAAGCCGCGAGTGGTCACCGCCGGGGTGCCGATACGCAGGCCGGAGGTCACGAACGGCGACTGTGGATCGTTCGGGACAGCGTTCTTGTTCACGGTGATGTGGGCGCGACCGAGTGCTGCGTCCGCCTCTTTACCGGTGAGGCCCTGACGGATCAGGCTGACCAGGAACAGGTGGTTATCGGTACCGCCGGACACTACATCGTAGCCGCGTTTGATAAATACGCCGGCCATTGCCTTGGCGTTGTCGATCACTTGTTGCTGGTAGGCCTTGAAGCCAGGCTCCAGTGCTTCCTTGAAGCACACTGCTTTACCGGCGATGACGTGCATCAGCGGGCCGCCCTGGGCACCAGGGAACACCGCGGCGTTGAGCTTCTTCTCGATTTCTTCGTTAGCCTTGGCCAGGATCAGGCCACCACGTGGACCGCGCAGGGTCTTGTGGGTGGTGGTGGTCACCACGTCAGCGTATGGCAGCGGGTTCGGGTACAGGCCAGCGGCGACCAGACCGGCAACGTGAGCCATGTCGACGAACAGCAGGGCACCGACCTTGTCAGCGATCTGGCGGAAACGCGGGAAATCGAGGGTCTTGGAGTAGGCCGAGAAACCGGCGACGATCATCTTCGGCTTGCATTCGACGGCCAGACGCTCGACTTCGTCGTAGTCGATCAGGCCGGTTTTGGTGTCGATGCCGTACTGCACAGCGTTGTACAGCTTGCCCGACGACGACACTTTGGCACCGTGGGTCAGGTGACCGCCGTGGGCCAGGCTCATGCCCAGAATGGTGTCGCCAGCTTGCAGCAGGGCCAGGTAAACGGCGCTGTTGGCCGAAGAACCGGAGTGCGGCTGCACGTTGGCGTAATCGGCACCGAACAATTGCTTGGCGCGTTCGATGGCCAGGGCTTCAACCTTGTCGACGTGCTCGCAGCCACCGTAGTAGCGCTTGCCCGGATAGCCTTCGGCGTATTTGTTGGTCAGGCCACTGCCTTGCGCTTCCATCACGCGCTTGCTGGTGTAGTTCTCTGACGCGATCAGCTCGATGTGATCTTCCTGGCGTTGCTCCTCGGCATTCATCGCCGCCAGCAGTGCATCGTCGTAACCCTGGATCTGGTCTTGCTTGCTGAACATCGCGTCTCTCCCAGCGGCATCTATGCGCCATTCGTCTCGGTAAGGCACTGGCGTTACGGCAGTGCCCTTTGGATGCGATGGTATGACCGGCGCAGACAGGTCAAATGCCTATGGACGCCACGCAAAGGTGCGTTTACGACATGGACCGAGAAGGCTGAGCCAGGAAGGCTCTTGTGGCGAGGGGGCTTGCCCCCGTTCGACTGCGCAGCAGTCGCAAAATCAACAAACGGGGTTTGCCTGATAAACCACGCTCTGAGGGTTTAGGGCCGCTTCGCAGCCCAACGGGGGCAAGCCCCCTCGCCACAGGGGACGGGCGTCAGGCGATGAGTTGGCGCAAGGCCAGAAGCGCGAGGAAATGCCCGGGATAGAGCGCGTAGGCCCAGCGGCGCATCGGCGGTGGCTGGATGCCTTGGGCATGTCGCAATAACAGCAGCCCCAACAATGGCGCAATCAGACAAGCGGCAATGCCGAAAATCGCCGCACCGCTGCCGAACCAGGCTGCGGAGTACAGCACCTGCCATTGATTGGCCGCCAGGCACACCAACCCCGGCAACAGGCTGAAATACCAGGGCCGCTGGATCACCAGCAACATCGCCAGCGGCAACAGTACGCCGAAGAAACCGAACATCAGTCGCTGCGGAAACATTGCCGCCAGCACCAAGGCAACGACCGCCAACAGACGCGACT
The DNA here is from genome assembly GCF_016861935.1 of Pseudomonas sp. 008. Taxonomy (NCBI): domain Bacteria; kingdom Pseudomonadati; phylum Pseudomonadota; class Gammaproteobacteria; order Pseudomonadales; family Pseudomonadaceae; genus Pseudomonas; species Pseudomonas sp. 008. The sequence continues at coordinate 118,316 of NZ_BOMA01000008.1, forward strand.
GAACTGGCCCGTGCTGCCAGCCACGGGCCACCAACAACCCCAGGGCCAGCGTGAGCAACACGTTTAAGGTGTCGGGATCGGGGATGTACATCCGGTAGGGAATTTCGCTCAGGGCACTAAACAGCAACAACCAACCGAGGTAGCGCCACTGGCCATCGGTCGTCACTGTATGGACACGCGCCAGGTTCGCCGCCATCGCCAGACAGAACCATGGGAACGCCAATCTGCCCGGCACATACAGCAGATCGAGGGAATAACCGACATATCGCAGGTGATCGAGCACCATGCTCAACAGCGCCAGCCACTTGAGCAGATCCAGTGCACCGTCCCTCTGCGTCATGTGCATAATTGCCCAAGGCGTTTGTATTTTTCTGACAGACTCATCCCGTGTGCTCCCCGGACGATCTTCGGTAAAGTGCACATCATCATTGACCAACGAAGCGCCACAAGCGCCTCGATCACGGAAGCCGGCCATGACCGACAAGAGCCAACAATTCGCCAGCGACAACTATTCCGGTATCTGCCCTGAAGCCTGGGCTGCCATGGAACAGGCCAACCACGGACACCAGCGCGCTTATGGCGACGATGAGTGGACCGCACGCGCCGCGGATCAATTCCGCAAACTGTTCGAAACCGACTGCGAAGTGTTCTTCGCCTTCAACGGCACCGCGGCCAACTCGTTGGCCCTGTCGTCGCTGTGCCAGAGTTACCACAGCGTGATCTGCTCGGAAACCGCCCACGTCGAAACCGACGAATGCGGCGCTCCGGAGTTTTTCTCCAACGGTTCCAAGCTGCTCATCGCCCGCACCGAAAACGGCAAGCTGACGCCGGAATCGATCCGCGAAATTGCCCTCAAGCGCCAGGACATCCACTACCCGAAACCACGCGTCGTGACCCTGACCCAGGCCACTGAAGTCGGCAGCGTGTACACCCCGGAAGAAATCCGCGCCATCAGCGTCACCTGTAAAGAACTGGGCTTGAACCTGCACATGGACGGTGCCCGTTTCTCCAACGCCTGCGCTTATCTGGGTTGCTCGCCAGCCGACCTGACCTGGAAGGCCGGCGTCGACGTACTGTGCTTTGGCGGTACGAAAAACGGCATGGCGGTGGGCGAAGCGATTCTGTTCTTCAACCACAAACTGGCCGAAGACTTCGACTACCGCTGCAAGCAGGCCGGGCAACTGGCGTCGAAGATGCGCTTCCTCTCGGCCCCCTGGGTCGGGATTCTTGAAAACGACGCCTGGCTCAAATACGCCCGCCACGCCAACCACTGCGCGCAGTTGCTGGCCGAACTGGTGAGCGACATTCCTGGCGTCGAACTGATGTTCCCGGTGCAGGCCAACGGTGTGTTCCTGCAACTCTCGGAGCCGGCCATCGCAGCACTGACCGCCAAGGGCTGGCGCTTCTACACCTTCATCGGCAACGGTGGCGCACGGTTCATGTGCTCGTGGGACACCGAAGAAGAACGCGTGCGGGAACTGGCAGCGGATATTCGGCACGTGATGACAGCCTGACACCCCACCAACTTTTGTGGCGAGGGAGCTTGCTCCCGCTCGGCTGCGCAGCAGTCGTAAAACCAGCCAACGCGGTCCACCTGACAGACCGCATGCTCAGGCTTTGGGGCTGCTTCGCAACCCAACGGGAGCAAGCTCCCTCGCCACAGGTTCTGCGCTCGACCTCAGCTATTTGATTGGCAAGAGATCTTATGGCGAGGGGGCTTACCCCCCCTTGCCACAGTCCCGCACGAGTTGGTCTACATTGACTGCGAGCCATTTCGATCCGCTCGGATCACGCCAATCGGGAGCGTCCGCATGTCATTACAAGGCAAAACCCTGTTCATCACCGGCGCCAGTCGCGGGATCGGGCGTGAGATTGCACTGCGGGCCGCGCGGGACGGGGCCAACATCGTGATTGCCGCGAAAAGCGCCGCCCCTCATCCCAAACTGCCTGGCACCATCTTCAGCGTGGCAGCGGAAGTCGAAGCCGCGGGCGGCAAGGCGCTGGCCCTGGAGGTGGATGTGCGCGATGAAGCCATCGTGCGCCAGGCCCTGGCTGACGCCAATGAGCATTTCGGCGGCATCGACGCGCTGGTCAACAATGCAGGAGCGATCAAGCTGACCGGTGTGCAACACATCGAACTCAAGCGCTTCGACCTGATGCACCAGATCAACACTCGCGCCGTACTGCTGTGCAGCCAGGCCGCCCTGCCCTATCTGAAAAAATCCAGCGGCCACATCCTCAACCTGTCACCGCCGCTGAACCTGGCCACCAAATGGTTCGCCCAGTACAGCCCCTACACAGTGACCAAATACGGCATGAGCATGTTGACCCTGGGCATGAGTGAGGAATTTGCCGCCTATGACATCAGCGTCAACTCCCTGTGGCCGCAGACCATGATCGCCACGGCTGCCATCGAATTTCAGCTGGGGTCGCGCGAATCCTTCAAGCATGCCCGCACACCGGCGATCATGGCGGATGCCGCCCACATCATTCTCGACAGCAGCGGTCGCAGCATTACCGGTCGGTTGCTGATTGATGAAGAGATTTTGCGCGAACACGGAACGACTGAGTTTTCCCACTATCGCTACGAACCGGACAGCAACGCTACGTTGATACCGGATCTGTTCGTAGATTGAGTTTTCAACGCCAATTTTAAAACGGCGTAAATCTGTCGATCCAACGGTCGGACTTCTTGCGCCGCTTCACTTAAACAATGTTCTTGTTGAAAGTTCAAAACTCTCAGCGCACAAGAATCACAGCCCTACAGATTTGTCTAGCTGTAAGAACTGATAGCTAGACGACTTATCACGCCCCTATTAAATTCATGCTTACTCAGCGGGCCGATATCCCCCATGGGTCTTTACCTCATAGACGTTTTATATATAAAGGAAAATCAAATGGAACGCCAAGATGAAAAACGCCTCTTGCACAATCTCCCTTCATCCCCAGAGTATCTAGCGGTTAGAGCAGGCGATGTTGCTGTAGTCGACGGCGGCATTGGAGCTAGATCTGTCAGCTACAAGATCTATCAGAAGAAAGACGATAGATACTACATCCATACATTAGCTCTTATAGCGCCGGACAACAATGAAGGCGAGTTATTGTATGCTCCCGACAAAGCAGTAAACCCTGACGGTTATAATGAAATGCTATCGATGACCAAATCCGACACCATTTTCATTAGCGAAAAAGAAACTGCTGACGTGCTACGCAAAAAGTTCACACTTAACATCCACCCAGGCGGCTCAGGAGACCTAACACTCATTGGCATATACATCAAACGCCTCACACAAAAACAACACCAATAATATTAATTAAATCTCCGCACAACACTAATGACCAACAATGTTTTACCGAGTAAAAATGAGTGACCATGCTCAGGTCACTCATTCCCCCGGACTTTAATACTCGATCCGCACGTCACCCTTCGGCACGCTGCAGCAAGACAGGATGAACCCTTCGGCTTCGTCTTCCTCGGTAATCCCGCCGTTGTGTTCCATTTCCACTTCGCCGGCAAGTTTCATTACCTTGCAGGTACCGCAGATACCCATGCCGCAGGCCTTGGGGATCATCAGGCCCAGTTTGGCGGCAGCGGCGTGGACGGTTTCGCCCGGAGCCACGCGGATGCTCTTGTCGGAGGCGGTGAACTCCACCTGGTGCAGGTCGGCGGCGTCGATTGCAGGGGCGTCGGCCGCTTGTTCAGCGTGTTCCTCTGCATCAGCGATTGCCTCTGGCGGCGTGGCGCCGAAGGACTCTTCGTGGTAGCGCTTCATATTGAAGCCGGCGTTCTCCAGCAAGCGCTTGACCGCGTTCATGTAAGGCGTCGGGCCGCAGCAGAACACTTCCCGCTCAAGGAAGTCCGGGACCATCAGCTCGAGCATCTTGTGGTTGAGATAGCCGCGGTATCCGGCCCACGGCTCACCGAAACCGTGTTTCTCGCAGATCAGGTGCAGGCTGAAGTTTTCGATCCGCGACGCCATGTGCTCCAGCTCGCGGTGATAAATGATGTCTTTCGGCGAGCGGGCGCTATGGATGAAGGCCATATCGACATTGCCATTAGTGTCGAAGAACCAGCGCGCCATGGACATCACCGGGGTGATGCCCACGCCGCCGCTGAGGTACAGCACTTTCGGGTTCGGAAAGTCGATGGCGTTGAACAGCCCGACCGGGCCGTGCACCGCCAGTTCGTAGCCTTCATGCAGGGTGTCATGCAACCAGTTCGAGACCTTGCCGCCCGGTACGCGCTTGATCGTCACCGAGAAGCTGTACGGCACCGACGGCGAGCTGGAAATGGTGTACGAACGCATGATCTGCTGGCCTTCGATTTCCAGCTCCAGGGTGACGAATTGCCCCGGTTTGAAGAAGAACATGATCGGCTGGTCGGCCATAAAGCAGAAGGTGCGCACATCCCAGGTTTCCTGGATGACTTTGACGCAACGGACAATGTGTCGACCATTGGCCCAGGTCTGGGTGGTTACCGGGTTCAGGAAGTTGTTGGACATGCTGATCTCCACGGCCGACTACCGGCCTTTATGTTGGCGATTCTGCGTATAGCGCAGCCCCGCCATTTACCTATCTGCGACATTGACATACTTATCGCGACCAGCCCCCAATTACCGGGGGTTGCGCGTCGGGAACAGATTGGGCCATGTCGCCCATGGATAAGGTTCCGGGGAGCGCCGGCCCCACACTCGCCCCATACCAAGACACAACCTTTACACCTTGCGTAGCAAACCTGATCAGCCACTTTCGCGGCCACGCAGATGGCCTTGAGGAAACACATGATGGACGTCACCACTACCCTGAGCCTCGGCGATCCACTGGAACCCGCACGCAAGGCCACCGCGCAGATGCTGCAAGAGCGCGAGCGCACTTTCTCGCTGCCGCAGCCGTTTTACTCTGACGAGCGGCTGTTTGATATCGACATGCAGGAAATCTTCCAGAAAGAGTGGTTGATCGCTGGCATGACCTGCGAGATCCCGACCAAGGGCAACTACCTGACCCTGCAGGTCGGCAAGAACCCGATCATCGTGATTCGCGGCGCCGACGGCGTGGTGCATGCGTTCCACAACGTCTGCCGCCATCGTGGTTCACGCCTGTGCACCAGTGAAAAAGGCAAAGTCGCCAAACTGGTCTGCCACTACCACCAGTGGACGTATGAACTGGACGGTCGCCTGCTGTTCGCCGGCACCGAAATGGGCGCCGACTTCGACATGAAGCAGTACGGCCTCAAACCGGTGAACGTGAAGACCGCCGGCGGTTACATCTTCATCAGCCTGGCAGAAAACCCGCCGGCCATCGATGACTTCCTGTCGACGCTCAGCCATTACATGGAACCGTACGACATGGAGAACACCAAGGTGGCTGTGCAAACCACCTTGATGGAAAAGGCCAACTGGAAACTGGTGCTGGAAAACAACCGCGAGTGCTACCACTGCGGCGGTTCACACCCGGAATTGCTGAAAACCCTGCTGGAATGGGACGACGTCACCGACCCGCGTGCCGACCAGGCCTTCAAGGACCACGTAGCCGCTTCCGCCGCTGCCTGGGAAGCCGAGAAGATCCCTTACGCCCACGCCAGTTTTGGCCTGCGTAACCGTATCGTGCGCATGCCGCTGCTCAAGGGCACCGTATCGATGACCATGGACGGCAAACAGGGCTGCGCCAAACTGATGGGCCGCATCAAGAACCCGGACCTGGGCTCGATGCGCATCCTGCACCTGCCGCACTCGTGGAACCACTGCATGGGCGACCACATCATCGTGTTCACCGTGTGGCCGATCAGCGCCCAGGAAACCATGGTTACCACCAAGTGGATCGTCCACAAGGACGCGGTCGAAGGCGTGGACTATGACGTGGAGCGCATGCGCCAGGTCTGGGATGCGACCAACGACCAGGACCGTCGCCTGGCCGAAGAGAACCAGCGCGGGATCAACTCCACCGCGTACCAGCCAGGGCCTTACTCCAAGACCTATGAGTTCGGCGTGGTGAACTTCGTGGACTGGTACAGCGAGCGGATGCTGAACAACCTGGGGGCCGAGCCTGCGCCTTACCTCAAAGGTGTTCCGGTTCAGGGTTAATCGAAATCGGATCGTTCCCACGCTAGGCATGGGAACGATCCTTCCTCGCTAATTTGAAGACCACCGCACCGAACCATCCTCGCCAATAAACGTCTCTTCGATGTTCTCCCCCACCAGCCGCACCTTCACATAACCGTTCAACACCCGATCCGGGTACGCCTCATCCCGCGCATTTTGTGTTTCCGACCACAGCACCCGCGAATGCCCGTTCAACTCGCTGGCATTGCCGTAGGGAATCGCCCCGTGCCCGGCGCAACGTGCATGCAGCCCACCCTGGGTGGCGTAGCAGATGCCGTTATGCAAATGCCCCCAGTACCAGTAATCCGGCTCGCGCCCCAAGGCATCACACACCGGCTGATACAACGCCGTCTTGTCATGCCCGGTAATGTCAAAGCCCTGGTGATGACTGAGCACCATGATCTTCTTGCGTTGGGGCAAGTCTTTCATCCAGTCGATCTGCTGCTTGTTCAGCGCACCGTCCATGTACAGGTTAATCGGATCCGAGGCATAAGCCGTGTCGAGCCCGATCACCAGCCAGTCATCGTTGTACAACGCAAAATAACTGGTGCCCTGTTGCGCTGGGAAACGCTTGGCCAGTTCCTTGAAGTAGCCATGGGCGCCGCTGTACATCTCATGGTTGGAGTTGAGGGTGAACGAGCCCTGCTTGCCCATCGGCCAGCCGACCATGTCGACGTCTTCCTGGGAGCGGGTGCCGGCGTAATACACATCCCCCAGATGAATGGTGAAGTCAGCCTGGGCCAGTTGCATCTGATTGGCCACCGCCACCGCCGGGGCATGACTGTCGAACGGCCCGGTGCCCCAGTCGCCGGCAATGGCCAGGGTCACGTCGCTGTCCATGCGCATCAACGCCGGGTTGGTGGCGAACGGTGCGTGATGCCGCAGGTTCTCGATCCACTTGAGCAGCGCTTCGCTCCACAACAGATCCAGCAGCTCCCATTTGCGACAACCGAGCAGGCTGCCGTCCTTGAGCACTTGGGTTTGCAGCTCATCTACCGATTGCGGCAAGGGGCTGGCGTTGCCGATGTGCAGGATCGACAAACCATGGGACAACTCCCACGGCACACTCGGTTGATCGTCCGGCAAGTCGCCGTGCTTGAGCACGTATTGCGCCTGATCGTGCCCCCGCTGCAGCAGCGCGACGATGGCCTGGTACTCCTCCGGTTCAAGCTCGCTGACGAGCTTCTTCCAGGCCATTTCCAGGCGGGTGAACAAGCCGTGCAAACGCAGCTTGACCTTGTCGTACTCGTGTTCCCAATGACTGACCAATGACATGTCGCCTTCCTCCATCCGTAGTGGAATCACAGGGTTTTCATGAACTCGATGAGCGCCCGCTTATCGAGTTCCGACAACTGCGTGCCGTACAGGTGGCCACTGTTGTGGTTGCCCTCCAGGCGTGTGTCGTATTTGAAGTCCGCCGAGGCTTTCATCTGCTCGCCACTGGTGACGAAGCCGACCTTGTCCTTGTCGTAAATGTCGGAGCCGGTGAAGAACACCTGCGGCCGCAGTTCCGCCGGTTGCAGCAAATCCCACAGGGTCGGCACCGAGCCGTTGTGCAAGTACGGCGCGCGCAACCAGATGCCGTCGGTGGGCGTGTTGCTATAGCTCTGGGTCTTGCGGTAGGCACCAAAGTCGAACGGCGGTTTCTTGAAGCCGTGGAAAGCCGTCACCAGCCCCGTGGTAAATGAGTTCAGCCGATGGGGATCGGTGCCCAGTTCATCAATAGTGGTGGTGACCTGACCGGTGTCGGTGCGACCGAAGTCATGGCAACTGGCGCAATTTTTTTCCCAGACCGGCTTGCCCCGGGCGATTTTGGCCTGATCCAGCGCGAACGGCCAGGCCGGTGCTTTGTGGCCCAGCAGCCAATTGGTCACCCGGTTGAAACTGTCCGGCAGCACCGACTCCGGCGTCGCGCCCACTGCCATGGCCGCCGCGTAGTTGCGCTCATGGATGTCGTTGTTATTGCCGTCCCAATGCAGGTACAGCGACTCCCGGGGCTTCTGGTTCCAGACTTGCGGCAAGTCGACGGTGCCGATGGTCGAGTCATCCGGGAAGCCGAACACCACCATTTTCGTCGGGTTGAAGGTGTCGGTGCGCCCCGGCCCTTGCGGTGCGCGCAGCTTCTGCCAGGCATAGGCCTGCTTTTGTTTGATCAGCGCGCTGGTGGCCATCGGGATGATCAGATAACGGTTGTACAACCGTTCGAAAAACCCGAGCTGGAACTTGCTGTTGATCGCAGTCATCACCGCATCAGGCGTAAATTTCGGGTCGCTCGCGCAATCGTAGGCGAACCACTGGAAGGCCTGCAGTTGCAGGGTATTGGCCGGCGCGGAAGCCACCGGGGTAGCAACGTCGCTGGCATTGGCGCGGTAGGAGCCGGTGTGGCACAAGGCGCAATTTGGCTCCACGGTCGGGTAGCCGATCTGCCGCTTGGCCATGCCGATCGGCAGGTCCTTGCCGTTCTCGTAGAGGAAACCGAACACTTCGTAACCGCCGGGCTTCGGCAGTTTCTCCGGGCACATCTGCGGCAACACGGCGAACAGGTAATAGGGAATCCGTGCTTCGATGCCCAGGCCGATGGCGGCGTATTTGTAGTGGTCTTCGTCAGAAGCATATTGCTCGGCCGGCACCACTCGCAGCATCTGGTACCAGGTTTCGTAACCGATAAACCCCAGCGCCAGCACCACGACCAGCGTGGCGACCTTGAAGCTGTGCCGCCGCCAGCGTCGCGCCCACGCTGCGCGCCACTCACGCCAGCCATCGCGAAGCAGGGCGAACGGCCGATTGGCCGGCGCGCTGCCCAGGTACAGCAGAATCCCGAGGATCAGGAACATGCCCAGATCGCCCAGCAGCATCGGCACGAACACCTGAGCCTGGTTGCTGGTGTTGATCAGGTAGATCCAGAACGCCACGGCGACCAACCGCGACAATACGCACAGCCACGAATGCACCACGTATTTGGGGGCATTGAAGCCTGACGGCATGTAAAAAAGGCTGATCCCCACCAGCAACATGCCGGCGTTCTCCAGCCAAGGATCGGAGAGCTGCGGAGGCATCCCGAGCATCGAGGTCAGCAATGCCGGCGCGAACAGCGCCGGAATCGCGAAGACCATGTTCATTGCGATGCCTATCCAGATGAAGCGTTGAAACCAGCGGATGTAACTGTCCATGGCATCCATTTCCTTGTAGTCGCCAATCCCAAGTCAGCACACGGCTATTGTGGCGAGGGAGCTTGCTCGCGCTCGGCTGCGAAGCAGTCGTGAAACATGCAATCGCAATGTTCCTGAATGACCGCATTTGCCGATTTGGGGCCGCTTCGCAGCCCAACGGGGGCAAGCCCCCTCGCTACAACAAGCCCCAAGCCACAGATGAGCAGTGCTAGCCAAGGGCGGTTTTCTCCAGGTGTTGCAGGATGATCGGGTACACATCAACCACCGCGTTCTTGCCGAACATGCAGTCGATATGCCCGTAACCCGGTACCACATGCCGGCTGTAGCGTTCCGGTCCATGGACTTTGCACACGCGCTCATAGGTCTTGAGCGTGCTTTCAGGCAAGTAGCACTGGTTGTCTTCGCCACTGATGAAGCAGATCGGCATGGTCAGCCGGTCGAAGTGCGGCATATAGACATCCTGGCCCTTGAAGTCCACCAGATGGCCTTTGCGCAGGATCAGCGCCAGGTGCTCGAAGGTCTGTATGTTCGACTCGCCGAACAACTCGTGCAGGTTGTCGTGCAGGGTTTCGTTGAGCGTGTCGTGGCGGTACAGCGACGCGTACATGAAGGTGATGCGGTGGCACACCGGGTTGGTGCAGTAGCCTTGAGCCTCGATGCGGGCGTAGATGTTGAGGGCCTTGTCGTAGAGTTTGTTGAACCAGCTCTCCTTGTTGTCGGCATACGCGGTGAGGGATTTGATGCCGATGGCGTCGAGCATCCCCGGCAAATGCAGACCGGCCTTCAGCCCTGTTGCCGTGGCGACCACCGTGTCCGCAGCGATCTGCGAACAGACCACCGAGCGCACGCCCTGCAAGCCGGCCAGCAGCGACATGAAGAAGGTCGTCGCGCCGTAGCAATGCACCACGCACTGCACGTCAGCGGCGAGGGTTGCCTGCTGGATATGCTCGATGGCGGCCTTGAAGTCGTACTGGGCAATCTGGTCGCCGTTCCATTCATGTTTGCTGGCCGGCAGCAGGATGCTGACCCGGAAATCCAGGAGCCAGACGTCGTACTCGTGCTTGCACAGGTATTCCAACAGATTGGTCTGGATAGTGTCGGTGGAGAAAATATTCGAGCCCACACCCAAACCATGCACCAGCATCACCGGCCCCTTGCTGCCGCCCTGATAACGGGTCAGGCGGAGCTGGACGCTGTCTTCGGTCTGGAAGAACTGCACACTCGGCGTCGGTGCATCCAGCGGCCGTTTCTGCCGGGGCGGCGCATCGGGGTTGAAGTAGATGTCGCCCGCGAACACCCCGCCATAGCTCTCCCACAAGATGCCGGCGAAGAACTTGCCGAACCGCGCCAGCCCTTCAATGCGCTCGCGCTCGTTGCGCGCGTTGAGCACCTTCATGGTGGTCATCTGCTTGGCAAAATCGGCCGGCTCGATGTGCATCACCCCCGAGCCGATCACCTCGCCTGTCTTGTCCGGCCCGCGATACAGCGTCACGTAGAGCGTACTGGTGTCGTGCCAGACGTTAAGCACGCCGTTGTCTTCGGGCACGGTCTTGAATGCGCTGAAGTAATAATCGCTGCCGTCCTCGGCGGTCAGCTTCATGTCGTAATTCATGTGCCGCACGCCAACCTGTTCCTGATACTCCTCGAACAGATTGAACACGCCGTTGCTGGCAGTCAGCGGCTCTGGCGACAGGCCCGGCGCATCCAGGGTGCCGACCAGTGTCGCGGCATGTTCCGGCTCCTTGATCATGCGATTGAGGTCGTTGGCGGTGATGGTCAGGGTGAACTCGATCGGCGAGTTATCCGACTTGCCGCGTTTGGCCGCCGCTTCGTAGAGCTTGAGATCGGTGCCCTGGGGCTGGGTGAAATCTTTGGAGAAATAGCCCTTCATGGTTTCGGTGAACTGCACGCCGAGGGTCGGTGCCACCACCGGTTTGCGCGGTGCCGAGGGCAACGTGTAGTCGATGTGCCAACCACGATCGGCCGCCAGCAGCCCCATGTTGCGCTCGCTCACGGCGGAGATGGTCAGCAACGGATTGACCGCCAGTGAGGTCGGGATCACCGCGCCGTCGGCCACGTACAGCCCGGCATAGACATCGGTGCCGCTGACGCCGCTGAACACCTGGCCCTTGTGGTTGACCACGCCTTGCGTCGCATCCTCGCCCATCACACAACCGCCCAATGGGTGCACGGAAACGATGCTGTGTTTGAGCAACTCGGTCCAGATCGGGTTCTCGACCCAGATCCCGCCCAAGGCCTTGGTGCTCTGGTGCAAGCGCTCGTTGCCGATCTTGACGTTTTCCTGCTCGCCAACGCCCGGCCAGTCGATGCGCAACTGATCCTTGCTGTCGAGCACCATGCGGCCCTTGCCATCGTCGTGGCTCATGATCAGGTAGGTTTGCATGTTGTGCAGGGCGCCGTGGTACGGGCCACGCAGGAAACTTTCGGCTTCGCGCTCGGCGTACTTGAGCTTGCCGGTGAAGCTGTCATCGGTGGGTTTGCCGATCAACCCGGCGAATGTGGCCATGCTCGGCACCATGGGCCGGCCGAGTGCGCCGGGAATCGAGCCTTCTTCGATGACCATGCGGCTGCGCCAGTCGCCTTCGGTGCGCATGTCGATGATCGAGGTGATGCACGGGCCGACCGGTTTCATTTCCGAGGCTGGATGGGCACCGAAACCGATGCCGTTGATCGTTTCATCGCAATTGTGGCCGAAACCGAGGATGTCGCCGTTGCCGCTCATGTTTTCACCGAGCTGACTGGACGTCGACAGGCCTTTGTCCCGTGAACGCAGGAGGATCTCGGTGGAGCCCAGGGTGCCGGCCGACACCACGACAATGTCCGCCTTGACGAACAGCGTCGGCGCGGAGAATTTCTCGCGGCCGCTGTCCAGGTATTGGAAGTGCACGATCCAGCCATCGCCGTCGCGCTCCAGATGCCGGACCTCGGCCTGGCAGAAAATCTCTGCGCCGTGGTTGCAGGCATCCGGCAGGTAATTCATCAACGTGGTGTTCTTGGCCTTGTTGTTACAGCCCGAAACGCAGTCGCCGCAGTGGTTGCACGGCAATTGCTCGACGCCGACGTGGTTGAGGTTGTTCGGCAGCTTGTCGAAGGTCACGTTGATCGGCGGCTTGTAGAAGTGTGCGCCTTGCTTGAGGTAATCGGCGGACTTCTGGTTAGCCTCGAGTTTGGGCAAGGTCGGAGCGGTTTTCGGATAGGGATTGGGCTTGAGCATCTCCCGAGCCCGGGCGTAACCGTCCTTGAGCAGCGTGTCGCGATGTTCACGCACCGCCAGCGGCCAACGCGGATCGTCGAATACACCGGGTTCCGGTTCCAGCGCGACGTTGGCGTTGATCAGCGACGTGCCACCCAGACCGCATCCGACCACTACGTTCTGCTGGGCGTTGACGTGCAGGTCGAACAGCCCGGTGCGCGAGCCGATGTGCCCGTCCGGGTCATGCACTTGTAGCTCTTCAGTGGCCGCCAGCATCGTATTGGGGTATTCGCCGGGCTGGATTTCCCGGCCTCGCTCCAGCAGGCACACCCGCTTGCCGGCCCGGGACAGGCGCGACGCCGCGATCCCGCCGCCGTAGCCGGAGCCAATGACGATCACGTCGTAATGTTCCTTGATATCGCTGATGGGCGTGGCGATCCGTGTCATGGGTCATTTCCTCTCGGGCAGATGGGGCAACTCTGCGGTTGCCTGCAATCGATAGACGAACAAACGCCTGGTCACCGGGCACGGTCGGGCCTCAATGGCAGCGGCGTAATGGCATCAGGGGGCCAGGTGCTATAGACGAGCGCGCTGATTGGCGGCGCGACGATGAATCCGCTTGTGCAACAAGGTGGCGGATGTCGGGACACAGGTCGTGCAGGGGCTTTGGTGCAAGCGATGATGTGGCTGGCTATCCATCACGCGTTCTCCCTGAACCAGATGTGGATAAGTGACAGTTGTCCTTATGCGATGAGAGTGAAGACAGGCGACAGATCGAAGTCAAGGAAGTGCCTTAGAACTGTATGAAATCTGATCTATCGCGTTCCGGCCTATACGGGCCGTGGCTTACAGGGTTCAGCGAACAAGTTATCCACATCTCCACCCACAGCAAATGGGGACAACTGTGGGTGACAGGCTAAATCTATTCACAAAAACCGAAGAAAAACCGTGACTTATCCAGAAGCAGGGTTTTAGCCAGACACTGGTTATTTTTTAATCAGAAGCTTGCAGGTCACGTTTTACATAGCGTACAGGGGATGGCGAACACCTTATCCACAGAAGCACCAACAGACTTTGGGGGCAACTTTTCGGGTTCTGTGGAAAACCGCTGAAACCCGCGAGGATTCGGGGTTTACGGGACGATTAGCGGAGGAAAACGCCGAATTGAACAATATTTGATCAACCCACTGAAAGCCGCGATCTGTATGGCCTGTAGCGGACAGCGAACATCTTATCCACAGAAGCGCCAACAGAGATTGGGGGCAAGTGCCAGCCAGTAAGCGACGTTACTCTGTGGAAAAAGCCCGAAAAAACCGTGGGTTAGGCTGATTGTTTTTTGTACGGAGGGCTGCAAGGCTTGATTGGCATGGGGTGTAGCGAGGGGCGAACATGTTATCCACAGAAGCGCTAACAGGGATTGTGGGTAACCCAGATACTTGCCCCGCATCTACGGTATCGGGAGTACATATCCATTTCTGCGGTAACGGCTACTTAGGGTTCCGCCCTTACGGCGGGTCACTTTGGAAAAGCCCCAAAGTAACCAAAGGGCTCTTGCCCCTTTCGTTCGGTGCCTCGCCTAGGCTCGGCATGCCCTCGCTCCGGTCCTGCTCCGTGGGCCCGCCGCCATCGGCCATCCATGGCCGGGGGCGGCTAACCCGGCATCCATGCCGGGTTGCCCACTGCGCAGAACCTCCACTCGGCCTCTCGAGGGGGCGGTGCGTCAAAATCAAAAGCAAGGCGGCCTACCGGCCGGCCTGATCTCACGTGCACACATTTCCCTGTAGGAGCTGTCGAGCGAAGCGAGGCTGCGATCTTTTGATCTTGCTGTGGCTTCTGCTTTGGCTTTGGATCTGCCGCCCCTTTCCCAGAGGCCGAACGCAGGCGTTGCGCAGGGGGCACCGCGGCAAGGATGCCGCGGTAGCCGCCCCCGGCCATGGATGGCCGATGGCGGCGGGCCCCCGGAGCAATGCCGGAGTGAGGGCATGCCGAGCCTAGGCGAGGCACCGAATGGAGGGGCAAAAGCGCTTTGGTTACTTTCGCGCTTTTCGAAAGTGACTCGCTGTAAAAGCGAAACCGCCAGCCGCCGTGACCGCAGAAACGGATATGTACTCCATCAAAAACGGGAGGCCCCTAAGGCCGATGCATGAGATAGGCATCACCCGTCACCCGAATCAACGGATGAGGAACAACCTGACAGGTTTTGACGATCCCAAAACCATGGCGCTCATAAAAACGCCGAGCCCCGGTATTCGCCGCATAGTCGATCAGGCTCAGGCCGTTGAGTTCCAGTTGATCGGCGCGATGCTGAGCGTGCTCCAGAAAGCGCACACCCAGCCCCTTGCTGCGCCAACCTTCATGCAGGGCCAGGCTCGAAATATAAAGGGTATCGGGGACTTCCATGTCGGCGTAAGGCGCCAGGACCGGATCGGTCACGGGAGCTGCCAATGGATCGTGACGCATCACATAGCTGTGCATCATGCCGATGACCTGTCCGTCAGCCTCTGCGACAAGGCAGTTCTGATAGGAGAAATCGACATCTTCACGGGCGTAACGAATGCCCCCCACTTCCAGCAGATCCTGCCCGGGCTCCGCCAGCTGGCTCCAGATGTAATCTGAAGCACCCTCTGACGAAATCTGGAACAAACGGGCAATCTCCCGCGCATCCGTGCGTAATGCCGGACGAAATTCAACTTCCATTGGTGTGACTCCACAGAAAATGAGCAACCGTTTCAGCGCACGCAGGTTGAGGCGTGACAACCGGCCAGGCAGACAGTCTCATGACCGGTTGTTGCCGTCGCTCAACCCTGGCGAACCACGCCTTCTTCAATCAGCAACTTGAGGATGGCTTCAGCGCCCGCCTGCGCGGTCACGCCCTTGAGCACTTGCCCACCGCCGCCACTGGCCTTGGCCGTCGCGGCCTTCATGCGGTCGGCACCGCTCTTGGCCTTGATCACTTTCAGGCGCTTGGGTCGTGGCTTGGCCGGTTGCAGCGTGGCCACTGCCAGCAGTTCATCGTCGACCACTTCAACTTCATCTGCCTGCAATACCCCGCGTCGCGCCGGGCCGTAGGCACTTTGCCGAGGCTTGGGCGCTGCGTTATCCACAGTCGCCAGAAACGGCAGGCGCACTTTCAAGCGACGGCGTTGACCACGCGGCAAGGCCTGCAGAACCAGCGCCGAACCACCGTCGATGGATTCGACTTGCGCCAAACCCACTACCAGCGGCCAGCCGAGGCTTTCGGCCAGCAGGAACGGCAACATGCCCGAGCCTTCACCGGTTTCCGCCTGGCTGCCGGTCAACACCACCTGCGCCCCGGCGTCACGCAAATAGTCGGTCAACGCTGGCAGCGCATCTGCGCCGACCGGTTGTTCCAGCACATGCAACTGTTCCAGGCCCATGCCCAGATAGGCACGCAGCGCCGGTTCCGCAACGTCGCCAGCGTGCAGCACTTGCAGGTTATCCCCAGCCAGCTGCAGACCCAGCTCAACGGCCCGCGCGTCCTGCTCGGCGCGGCGTGGCCGGCCGGAGGTCGGGTGGGCACCGATGGACACCAGGCTGATGATTTTCGTGCTCATAACCCTTTCCTTCCCTTAAGCCGCATCGCGCTTGGCGTCGTTGCGGTAAGCCTCTACCGCATCGATCAAGGCTTGAAGAATCTCGGCGCTCTCGCCGATCACCGACAGGTCGGCCCGTTTGATCATGTCGCAACCCGGATCGAGGTTGATCGCCACCACCTTGTCGCAGGCACCGATGCCTTGCAGGTGCTGGATCGCCCCGGAAATCCCCACCGCCACGTAAACCCGCGCGGTTACCCAGGTGCCGGACGCGCCGACCTGACGGTCGCGCGCCATGAAACCATCGTCCACCGCCACCCGCGACGCACCTTCGGTCGCGCCCAACGCTTCGGCCGTCCTGTGGAAAAGTCCCCAGTCCTTGACACCGTTGCCGCCAGAGAAGATGAACTCGGCTTCGGCCATCGGAATCGCCGCCGGGTCCACCGCCACCGCGCCCAGATCTTCGATCCGCGACAAGCTGCGAGCGACCGTTGTGGATAACTCCACCGGCAACGCTTCGTGACGGGTTTCGCTGACCGGTTCGGCGCATTCGGCAGCCGCCAGAATCAAGCGGGCCACCGGCCGCGCAAGGTCCTGCAAACCGGCACCGGCACGGCCGATGCACTCCTGATCCTTGACCTGCCAGACCCGTGTGGCCGGACGTTCGCCCAGTGCGGCAGCAAAGCGTCGACCCAGTTCGCCGCCACCACTGCGGCTGTCCGGCAGCAGCCAGTGACGCGGGCTGAACTGGTTATCCACAGCCCGCAGGCCCTGGACGCGTTGTTCCGGTGCATAACCGCTGAATTCGTCGCCTTCCAGTACCAGCAAGCGGTCAACGCCCGCCGTGGCGAAGGCGTTTTCCTTGTGCTCACCGAAGACCACCGCCAGTACCGCGCCGTCCTTGCCGGCCAACTGATGGGCCAGGCCGAGCAAATCGCGGTCGTGGCTGCTCAAGCGACCGCCGACCATGTCCGGCACCACGCTGATGTAGAACGCAGGTGCAGCCACTTGATGCAGCGGCAATTGCACTTCAACCGCGGCCGAGCGTTTAGTCGCCCCGCCCTGCTGAGCACCACTGCGGTCAATCCGTTTGATCCCGTTGGGACCGATAAAACCGATCCCGTGGGGATTCTTGCGGATGACGCCGTTAGGCCCCATCCAGCTGTGTTGCACCGGTTGCATGGCCGCGTGCAGCGGGTGCAGACGGTTGCGGGCGATCCATTCAGCGCGAGGGTCGCGGCGGATAATGTCGCTCATCAATGCACCTCCGCAGGTTCACGTTTGGCCGGTGCCGAAGGCTTTCCCGGCGCGGCGTCTTCAAGCAGCGCATCAGCCACCAGTTCGGCGATGTCCTTGATCAATGGCCGTGGCTCGACCACGCCCTCAAGCATCGCGGTGCACTGTGGACAACCCACGGCCACCAGCTCGGCGCCGGTTTCGCGGATGTCTTCCATGCGCATGTCAGGGATCCGTTGCTTGCCCGGAATGTCGGTGATCGGCGCACCGCCACCACCGCCGCAGCAGCGCGAACGGAATCCGGAACGTTGCATTTCCTTGATCTCGATGCCCAGGGCGCGCAGCACTTCACGCGGCGCCTCGTACTCGCCGTTGTAGCGGCCGAGGTAGCACGGGTCGTGATAAGTCACGCTGTTGCCTTTGTGCTGACCGAGGTTCAATGCGCCTTCGCCAATGATCTCCGCCATGTAAGTGCTGTGGTGCTGCACGAGGTAGTTGCCATCGAAGGCGCCGTATTCGTTTTTCAGCACATGGAAGCTGTGCGGGTCGCAGGTGACGATGCGGTTGAAGCGGTATTTGGCCAGGGTCTGGATGTTGCGTTTGGCCAACAACTGGAACGTCGCTTCGTCGCCCAGACGCCGGGCCACGTCACCGCTGTCGCGCTCTTCAAGGCCCAGCACTGCGAAGTCGACCTTGGCCGCTTTCAACACTTTGACGAAGGCACGCAGGGTGCGCTGGTTGCGCATGTCGAAGGCACCGTCGCCAACCCAGAACAGCACGTCGGTGGTTTTCTTTTCGCTGAGCAGGTTCAGGTTCAAATCCGCCGCCCAGTTCATCCGCCCGCCCGGGGCAAAGCCGCCAGGGTTGTCGGTGGCGATCAGGTTTTCCAGGACTTCGGCGCCCTTGTTCGGGGTCGCGCCTTTTTCCAGGGTCAGATGGCGGCGCATGTCGACGATGGCATCGACGTGCTCGATCATCATCGGGCATTCCTCGACGCAGGCGCGGCAGGTGGTGCAGGACCACAGGGTTTCAGCGTCCACCAGACCGTTGACGATCGGTTGATGCGGGTTGCCGGCGTGCTCACCGATCGGCTTGCCTGGGTAAGGGCTGCCGGCAAACTTGGCATCCGTACCACCGGCCAGGCCGACGACCATGTCCTGAATCAGTTTTTTCGGGTTCAGCGGCTGGCCGGCGGCGAACGCCGGGCACGCAGCTTCACATTTACCGCACTGCACGCAGGCGTCGAAGCCGAGCAGTTGGTTCCAGGTGAAATCCTTGGGTTTTTCCACGCCCAGTGGCGCGGTCGGGTCGTTCAGATCCAGCGGCTTCAAGCCAGTGGAACGACCACCGCCAAACCGCTCAGAGCGACGGTGCCACGCCAGGTGCAGGGCACCGGCGAAGGCGTGCTTCATCGGCCCGCCCCAGGTCATGCCGAAGAACAGTTCCGACACGCCCCACAGCACACCGACGCCGAGAATCGCCGCCAGCACCCAGCCACCGAAGTTTTCCGGAAGGATGCCCGCCACCGGCAGGGTCAACAGGAAGAACGACGCCGAGAACGCCAGCAGGCTTTTCGGCAGGCGCATCCACGGACCTTTGGACAACCGGGCCGGCGGGTTGCGGCGGCGCAGGAAGACAAAGATCGCACCGACGAACATCACTGCCGTCATCAACAGCAGTGCATAACCGAGAATGCGGTTATGCAGGCCGAAACCGTGAACCAGAATCGCCAGCACAATGGACGCCACCGCACCACCGGCCGTGGCGACGTGAGTATTGGCGATGTATTTGTCCCGCGCGACGACGTGGTGCAAATCGACCATGTAACGCTTGGGCATGGCGAACAGACCGCCGATCAGGTCGACTTTCGAAGCCCGGCCCTGACGCCACATAGCCACCCGCCGCAACGCGCCCAGGACAGCCAGGCCCAGGGCAGCGAACAACAGAATTGGAAGAAGGGTGTTCAACATGTGGAGCTCCCAAAGACCGCAGGGTCTTGCAGGCCAAACTACCTGGATGCCTTGCTCGATTACCTGTAGGAGCGAGGCTTGCCCGCGAAGGCGCTGTGTCATTCAGAAATGATGTTGACTGACACACCGCCTTCGCGGGCAAGCCTCGCCCCCACAGGGTTATCCACAAGCTCTTAGAAATCCTTGCACAACCGCAGCGCGTCGTAGATCGCCGCGTGGGTGTTGCGCTGGGCTACGCAGTCACCGATGCGGAACAGCAAGTAGCCGTCGCCCGCCTGGCTCAGCGAAGGTTGTGGCTTGATCGCGAACAGGGCTTCGATATCCATCTGGCCTTTGTTGCGCGAGCCTTCCTTCAGTGCGTAGTAGATTTCTTCGTCCGGCCGCACGCCGTTCTCGACCACGACCTGGTCAACCACCCGCTCCTCTTTGGCGCCGGTGTATTCGTTTTCCAGCACCGCCACCAGCTTGTCGCCTTCGCGGTAGACCTTTTCCAGCATCATGTCGCCGGTCATGATCACTTCTTTCGGGTACATGCTGCGGTAGTAAGTCGGGAACGACGTACCGCCGATGGCCACGCCCGGCTTGATGTCGTCAGTGACGATCTCGACCTGGCTGCCCTTGTCGGCGAGGAAGTCGGCAACCGACATCCCGGTGAACTCGCAGATGGTGTCGTAGACCAGCACGTTCTTGCCCGGCGCAACCTTGCCGTCGAGCACGTCCCAACTGCTGACCACCAGGCCTTCAGCCGCGCCCCAATGCTCGTTCTGCTCCAGGAACGGATGACCGCCGACAGCGAGCACCACGACGTCCGGACGCAGGTCGAGAATGGTCGCCGCATCTGCCGCCACGCCCAGGCGCAGGTCGACTTTCAAACGCGCCAGTTCCAGCTGGAACCAACGGGTGATACCGGCGATCTGGTCCCGTTGTGGGGCTTTCGAGGCGGTGGTGATCTGCCCGCCGATGAATTCTTTCTTCTCGAACAGGGTCACATCGTGGCCACGCTCGGCGGCTACACGAGCGGCTTCCATCCCCGCAGGGCCGGCACCGACCACCACGACTTTGCGTTTCGGCCCGGTGGATTTCTCGATGATGTGCGGCACGCCCATGTATTCACGGGAGGTCGCGGCGTTCTGGATGCACAAGACGTCCAGGCCCTGGTACTGACGGTCGATGCAGTAGTTGGCGCCCACGCACTGTTTGATCTGGTCGACCTGGCCCATCTTGATCTTGGCGATCAGGTGCGGGTCGGCGATGTGAGCACGGGTCATGCCGACCATGTCGACGTAACCGCCTTCCAGAATACGGGTTGCCTGGTTCGGGTCCTTGATGTTCTGCGCGTGCAGCACAGGAGCCTTCACCACTTCCTTGATACCGGCGGCCAGGTGCAGGAACGGCTCCGGTGGATAACTCATGTTCGGAATAACGTTGGCCAGGGTGTTGTGAGTGTCGCAACCCGAGCCCACGACACCGATAAAGTCGATCATGCCAGTGTCGTCGTAGTACTTGGCGATCTGCTTCATGTCCTCATGGCTCAGGCCATCAGGGTGGAATTCGTCACCACAGATACGGATACCAACGCAGAAGTCCGGACCGACTTCCTTGCGCACAGCCTTGATCACTTCCAGGCCGAAACGCATGCGGTTCTCGAAGCTGCCGCCCCATTCGTCGGTACGCTTGTTGACTCGCGGGCTCCAGAACTGGTCGATCATGTGCTGGTGCACGGCAGACAGCTCGACGCCATCCAGGCCACCGGCCTTGGCACGCGCAGCGGCGCTGGCGTAGTTGCCGATCACCCGCCAGATTTCTTCCGGCTCGATGGTTTTGCAGGTCGCGCGGTGCACCGGCTCGCGGATGCCCGACGGCGACAGCAGGGTTGGCCAATGCTCACCGTCCCAGCGGGAGCGGCGACCCATGTGGGTAATCTGGATCATGATCTTGGCGCCATGCTTGTGCATGGCATCGGCCAGATTCTGGAAGTGCGGAATAATCCGGTCGTCGGCCAGGTTGACCGACTTCCACCAGCCTTGCGGGCTGTCGATGGCCACGCTGGAGGAACCGCCGCAAATCGCCAGGCCGATCCCGCCCTTGGCTTTCTCTTCGTAATACTTGACGTACCGATCGGTGGTCATGCCGCCGTCGGTGGCGTAGACCTCAGCGTGCGCGGTGCTGAGCACGCGGTTGCGGATGGTCAGTTTGCCGATCTGGATCGGCTGGAACATTGCTTCGAAAGCCATGGCGGGTTCCTCGACTTACAACGGCTTGACGGTGAACAAACCGTCGTCGTGGCCTTCTTCGGAGCCACCGTAAACTTGTTCGGCGACGGTGCGGATCTTGCTGCCGCGAGCAGCCAGGATCTGGTCCATGGCGCCGGCGAACCAGCCAGTGAACATGTAGTCGACCTTGCGCCCGACCTTGCCGTACACGTAGACGAATGCGGAGTGTTCGAGCTTGACGCTGGCGGTGCCTTTGTCGAGGTCGATGTCCTGGATCTTGAACAGACCCCAGCCGCGCTGCGACAGGCGCTTCATGTAGTGCTCGAACACCGCGACGCCTTCCAGGCCATGGCATTCAGCTTCTTTTTCACACCAGTGCCAGGCGGATTTGTAGCCGGCCTTGTAGAGGATTTCGGCGTAGGCGTCGGCGCCCAGCACTTCCTCGATGCCCATGTGGTTGTTGACGAAGAAGTGACGCGGCACGTACAGCATCGGCAGGGCATCAGAGGTCCAGACACCGGTTTCGCTGTCGACTTCGATTGGCAATTGCGGGGCGATCTTGGCCATGGAAACTTAACTCCAGAAAATTCGTTGTGTTGCCCCCGGCACGGACGGCCGGGGGAAAGGATTCTTCAGATGCGGCGGCTTATTCGCCCCAAACGTCTTTCAAAACGTTGACCCAGTTTTCGCCCATGATCTTGCGCACCACGCGCTCGGAATGGCCGCGCTTGAGCAGGGTTTCGGTCAGGTTCGGGAACTCGCCCACGGTGCGGATGCCCAGCGGGTTGATGATCTTGCCGAAGCTGGTCAGACGGCGGGCGTAGCCCTTGTCATGGGTCAGGTATTCGAAGAAGTCCTGGCCATGTCCCTGGGTGAAGTCGGTACCGATGCCGATGGCGTCTTCGCCGACGATGTTCATGGTGTATTCGATGGCTTCGGCGTAATCGTCGATGGTCGAATCGATACCCTTGGCCAGGAACGGCGCGAACATGGTCACGCCGACGAAACCGCCGTGATCGGCGATGAACTTCAGTTCTTCATCGGACTTGTTGCGCGGGTGCACTTTCAGGCCCGACGGCAGGCAATGGGAGTAGCAGACCGGCTTCTTGGATTCGAGGATGACTTCTTCGGAGGTCTTCGAGCCGACGTGGGACAGGTCGCACATGACACCGACGCGGTTCATCTCGGCAACGATTTCACGACCGAAACCCGACAGGCCGCCATCGCGTTCATAGCAACCGGTACCGACCAGGTTCTGGGTGTTGTAGCACATCTGCACAATACCGACGCCCAGCTGCTTGAAGACCTCGACATAGCCAATCTGGTCTTCGAAGGCATGAGCGTTCTGGAAGCCGAACAGGATGCCGGTCTTGCCCTGCTCCTTGGCTTTGCGGATGTCGGCGGTAGTGCGCACCGGGATTACCAGGTCGCTGTTCTCGCGAATCAGCTTCTGACTGGCGGCGATGTTGTTGACGGTGGCCTGGAAGCCCTCCCACACCGACACGGTGCAGTTGGCCGCGGTCAGACCGCCCTTGCGCATGTCTTCGAACAGCTCACGGTTCCACTTGGCAATAATCAGGCCGTCGATAACGATGCTGTCGGCGTGTAATTCGGCTGGGCTCATCAGGCAGTCCCCTATTAACGATTCATGCGCCGAATCGTGTGCCGGCGCTTTGGGGCCAGCATATGCCTGAGGGACGGGGCAGCCGGGTGCAAAAACGACAGGGGAATTGCCGAAAGCGTCAATCCGCGACAAAGGGTCGCCAACCGACGTGATTGCCTACCTGTTCAAGCCCGTTCGCATGGGCCAGAATTCGTCGCATCACCGAATGTTTCACTGAATTAAGGGCGGCGACGCAATGAAATCCATCTTCTTGGCTTTGGCACTGATAGCGACCGGCGTACAGGCGGCCGAAGGGGCCGACGACAACCCCTGTGACGCCGTCGAAAACGAAGTCCAGACCCTGGAATGCTCGGCTTACAGCAGAAACACCGCCGAACAGCTGCTGAGCGACAACTACCAAGGCCTGAACGAGCGCATGCAAACGCGCTACGGCAGTAACAAGGCGCAACTGGCCGACATCACCGCAAAAATCAAAACTGCGCAACAACAATGGCTGAAGACCCGGGATGCCGATTGCGCGGTGGAAGCGTTCCCGGCGACGAGCGGCAGTAAAGCCTTCAACATTGCGCAAAATGATTGCGTGGCGCGGATGAGTGACGAGCGGTCGGAGTTTTTGGAGTCGATTGGGCAGGAATAAAAACATAAAAATGGAGAATCATTTGATCCCACACGAAGTAGTCAGCCGCATCGTCGATGGCGCACCCCCTGTTCGTGCCTGGCGTGAACACCTGAACCTTACGCAGGATGAAGTGGCCAGACGCATGGGCATCTCCCAACCAGCCTTTGCCCAGCAGGAAACGGTTGCCAAGCCCCGCAAGGCCACGCGTGAGAAAATCGCTGCGGCTTTTGGCATCACCGCCAATCAACTAGAGCTGTAAGCTGCACGCCAGCATCAGGAAAAGGGATTGAAATGAAAATCTGCGGCATCGAAATCAAAGGCAGCGAAGCAATCCTTGCCGTGGCCTCCCTCGACGATCAGGGGCTGACACACGTCGCGCTGGCCACCAAGAAAATCGCCCTCGACGATGACGACGAAGCCGCCAACGTCAAAGTCTTTGCCGCTCAGGTGGCGTCGTTTATTCGTGAGAATTCAATCGACCGGATCGCGATCAAAAAGCGCAGCAAGAAAGGTGAGTTCGCCGGTGGGCCGACCACCTTCAAGATCGAAGGGGTTTTCCAGTTGCTGGAAAATTGCGAGGTGACGCTGCTGTCGCCGCAAACCATCAATGCGCAGAACAAAAAGTTCGACTTTGAACTGCCGGGTACGCTGAACAAGTATCAGCATGAGGCTTACAAAACGGCGTGCTCTACGCTGGTAATCACCGACGCACCAATGAAGAAATAAAACATCTACAGATTTAAGTTTACTCTAAAGAACCACGAAACACAGACAAACCTTAGCCCAACCAACGCAAATAAATAATGGGAGGCCAATATAGCCTCCCGCTTCAAACATTATTTAATAGAGAGCATACTGACTCGTGGTAAATCCACCATGAGCAGCAAACCCAACAATGCCGACGGCTCATCTTTCAAGCTATTAACCACTTTACCAACTAACCTTTCTTGGTCATTTTTTTTCAGTTTCAGCCTCTGAGTCGCTAATGCGGCTGCAAACTCAACGGCAGCCGCTCCGTAGGGGAGTTGATGCCTTGAAAACACCTTCAATAAAAACTCCCCCATTAACTTACTATGATGAGGGCTGGACGAGTAATCCAGCTCACCCTTTCTACAGCCTCTAAGAATACAGGCATGCAAAATATTGTCATTGAATCTAAGAAAGCACTCTGGTGACAAAATCACAGACTCATACCCAGTGGACCTTAATTGATTTGCCACATCATCAATATCGCGAGCCTTTTGCAGAGCCGAAGCGATTGCTAGATAAGAGGTTGCGTGCAAAGCAGACTCTAAGTCATCTTTAAAGACATCGCCGAAATATATAAACCCTGATGAAAGCGCCAAATCACTACCATCGGTCTTTGGCAGGAAGCCATTGAAGCCCTTCCTTATGGCGTCAGAAACCAAATCTAAAGACGCATCCACAACCGACTTGCTAACAACGGAGCTCTCCACCTCTACAACTTGAGAGGTTTTGGCCAAAGCTGCAAGATCCGACCAATGATTACTTTGTCGATCCGAACCTATTGGAAGGACGAGCCACTCCGAAAAGCCGTAGAGTCTCTCAGAAGCATTTCTTTCCAAAAACTGTTTTAACCGACTCCAAGTTTCTTTGCTCTGCGGCAAACCGACTGCTGTTAGATAATGTCGCGGGCAGTTAATTTCTGAATTCAAATTCTCCCGTAGATCCCTACTAATTTCCCTTAGCAGCCCTCCATCTCTCGCAACTGCCGTGACGACAAGCACGCCTGTCGCATTGGAAACACTGCTCCAATCCACGTTCCTGTACACACAAACAGTTGGTCGAGCCGACCCGACTTTATGCGTAGAAATCAGATCAGCAACAGTATTAGCAATTTCAATAGACCCAAGATCATCGGTACAAATTACCGTATCAATTGCTACAGTAATATTCCAGCTAACTTCTTCCTCCAACCATTTCAGAAAGACTTTATTCCGAGATACTTTTTCGGTAACCAAGGATAAAACCTTAGGCTGCCCATCAATAATCTCATTTAAAGAATTCAATCCATCCCGACCAAACTCCTTGAGAAACTTTAAAAGTTTAGGTGGCGTGTGCGGCCTACCCAAAGTGACAGCTCGGGGCGGCTTGGCCTTTGAAGAGAAATGTTCACCCACTAATTCAATCTCAGTTTCGAAATTATCCGCCTCAAAATCAAAAATATTCTTATCTACACTCTCAAGAGCAATTAATACCTTACCACTACGATCGCTATCGCTTTTATCAATCAACGTCAAAATTCTACTATCACTAAAACCCTGGTCATTTCTAAGATCTCTCGCCATCCCTCCGGACGTCGATGCGGATATAACTATAAGGTGCTCTATTGGTGGCGGAGTAAGCTTTCGCATTTCATCATAGGAATGAAAACTATGTATCCTTGCATCCACTTTACAAAAACTGAGCGCCTCTTGGACAAAGTGATATATACCCATACTATCAATATATACCACAGACAACTTGGCAAATCTTTCAAAGCCAAAAGCCAAACTTATAGACCTACCTACAAAGCAGAGCTCGGGCTCGGTTTTGGCGAGCTCCCTAGCCTGGATAAAAATATTATTCCTTGTCCCTGACGGGTGTTTAAAAAGATGCCCAACCGGTGCTATTTGGACAACATTATTCTCTTTAACAAGATGATATAGCCCCTGCTGAACCAGATCACAAATAGACAAATTGAAGCAAGGTTTCACATCGGCATCAGCACAATGGCTAAAAACCTCTACTAATCCGGACGTTTCCCAGCAATACAAATAATAATACTTAATAAACGGCTTTCCCGATCTCTCCCCTCGAGTAACAAATGAAGCCTTCAATACGTCATTCGACCAGTATTCTTTTATATCCTCACAGAATTTCCTACTTGCGATCATAACAACACAATCAGGCAACAAAACTGCAGACTTTAAAGACGCCTCCAAATCAGAGTAAAACTCTAGCGAATCAAGTTGATCCCGATCACTAAAATATACGCAAAGCGCATCAAGATGATGCTGGGTATTGATGCATACTCCTGAAGCTTGGAAAGAAAACACACGATCCATTATTTTCTCCTCAGGGGCACGAGAATGGAAACTACAGCACCGGATACTTTACAAAGCTTATCCGGACTCCAATCATCAAATTCATGCACATCATCCATGCATCCCTTTCGAAAACAATTGAATATGCTTAGTCGACCAGACCTGATTCGGATCAAACCTCCTAAAGCTTGCAACTCATTAAGAACTAGGGCTAGGCCACCGCCAGAGCCTGTTTGACTCTTTGTTGTAACATTTTTCAGTAGGCACCTAGTAAGGCACTCACGCTCTTCCTCGTCACTGAGTTCTTCTACATCTTTACCGGAAATCCGGCTGGCGAAACCTGGTCCAGTATCAAAAAAACTAAGCTGTAGACACCGAATGCCCTCTCGCCCTCGAATAGTTACTTTCTCCCTATTCCAAAAGTCTTGCAATCTCTGGTGCCCCTTGAAGTCCATTTTATAGAATCGGGCCTCCATTTCATCCCAACTTACGATCATGCCTTCAACATGTGCATCATAGGGAATACCTAAATGATTAGTCGTCGCATGCTCTTGAGTGTTTGAAAATAATTCACAGGTGAATACACTACAAGCCTCTACAAAGCTATTAGGAATGAGGCCTGCATCTTTCTTATTAATTATTTCGAAGAGCTGAGTAAGCATCTCATGCATACCAGCTTTATCACGAACAGCTTTCTTATCCCTAGCAGAGAACAACGGCTTCAGAAACTGTACATTCACACCACTAACACATGCCAAGTCAATTGTTCGACCATGGATAATACTATTTAGATTGCCTGCATCAGTATTCAGCATCTTAGTAGTGGCATTACGCAACGCATCCCGCCTTGAAACAAATTCGCTACCAACCTGAATACCTGAAGTCAATCTTATCGCAGCAACTCCAGGAGAATATGTACCTAGATCTGCCAAT
This sequence comes from Pseudomonas sp. 008, assembly GCF_016861935.1. NCBI lineage: Bacteria > Pseudomonadati > Pseudomonadota > Gammaproteobacteria > Pseudomonadales > Pseudomonadaceae > Pseudomonas > Pseudomonas sp. 008. The sequence goes on from NZ_BOMA01000008.1 coordinate 145,994, forward strand.
ACAGCCTTCGTTCTATTAGAACTATGAAAGTGCAAAACAGGATCTACTGATGCTCTCGCCCATGTTACAAGCATCTGGAGGCGCGATGCATCATGCATAGCACCCTTATACTTATTAACTATATCCTTTGATACTTGCAGAGGTGCTTCAGGTGCTCCACCCACCAAAACTATTGCCTGCTCTATACTTTCGAGCGATTCCAACTCACCGACAACATTCCTTTTTACCTCTGCCAAAGCGAACTCCTTAACTTTTATTAATCAGGGACGCAAGCATCATCTTAATTCTAGGCTCTGGCTTCCAGTATCCTGGCCCTTTCAGAAACTTTCCATTTCCATCATAAATCGGGTTTCCATCGGCACCAAGCTTACTTTCATTACTATCCATAATCACATCAAGAACTTCCTCAAGGGGGATGCCATATTTCATTGCCTCAGAGCGACAATAAACTATCACATCACCCAAAAGATCGGCGATTGCGACGACCACATCTAAATCACTACCACCAGCAGTAGCAATATCGACAATCTCATCAATTTCATTAACTTCATCCAACAGCACTGCCTTAAACCTTACAAGCCTTTCAACTACATCCCCACCAACTGCCGGACGATCCTTTATAGGAAGCTTATACATAGCGTTCATAAGCTTAATTCTTTCTTTAAATTCAACTTCCATATCACCCTCCCTAACAGCTTCTTTAATTTATACAACTGCCTTTCATCCAAAAATAACTTAGACCATTTTAAGCATTGCTTTGCAAGTCATAACCCATTTTAGGATCATTTAACATCCCCAAACGCCGATCCTCCCGCGGGCACCGCTCAAACCTCGCCCGATAACTGCGGGTGAAATACGATGGCGATTCAAACCCGCAGGCGATACTCACCTCCAGCACGCTCATGTCCGTCTGGCGCAGCAGCTGCCGCGCCTTCTCCAGCCTTAATCGCAGATAGAAATTGCTCGGCGTGTCGTGCAGGTGCAGGCGAAACAGGCGCTCTAGCTGACGCCGGGTCACTTTGATCGATTCCGCCAGCTCCAAAGTGCTGAGCGGCGGTTCGCTGTGCTGTTCCATCTCCCCAATGACATGCACCAGTTTCTTGTTGCTGATGCCATATCGCGTGGCGACTTCCATGCGTTGGTGATCTTTGCGCGGGCGAATGCGCCCGAGTACGAATTGTTCGCTGACCTGAATCGCCAGTTCCGGGCCATGGGCCTGACCGATGAGGTCAAGCATCAGGTCGATCGAGGCGGTACCGCCGGCGGAGGTGATACGCCGTCGGTCGATCTCGAACAGTTCCTGGGTGACGCTCAGCTGTGGATAGGATTCCTTGAAGGCGTCGATGGCTTCCCAGTGCAGGGTCAGGCGATGACCGTCGAGCAGGCCGGCTTCGGCGAGGATGAAGCTGCCGGTGTCGATGGCGCCGAGCGTCACGCCTTCGTTGTCCAGGCGACGTAACCAATGCTCCAGGGCCGGGGTGGCGAACTTCAGCGGTTCGAAACCGGCGACCACCAACAGGGTTGCGCCTTTCTTCAGCGGCTCCAGCGCTGCATCGGCGTTGACCGACATGCCGTTACTGGCCAGAACCGCCCCGCCATCGGCGCTCAACACATGCCAGCGGTACAACTCGCCGCGAAAGCGATTGGCGACCCGCAGCGGCTCGATCGCCGAGATAAAACCGATCGCCGAAAAACCCGGCATCAACAAGAAGTAGAAATCCTGGGACATGGAGCGCACTCGACTGGCAGGCAACGAGAGGGCGGGAAGCGTGTGGACGTTGATACGCCACTTGCAAGCAGCATTCAAGTGCACAGGTCGCCGCAGTGCAAGAGCTGGTCGCCGCAGTGCGTTTCCACGGGGGCTTTGCTGCGTAACTTGGCATCACCGGCGCTGGGGTATCCGGTCTTACGAATAGCTGCTCAATTTTTGCGGCGTCTGTTGACCTCATGCTGCGTTGCCGCTCCTCGTCATAGCCAGCTATGACTCGTCGCGGCGCCTTGCCTGAGGCCAACAGCCACTCGCCAAAATATGAGCGCTATCCGCAAGACCGGATACAGACACCGGAACCCACAATAAACGACCTGCCGAGGAACCCCGACATGAAACGACTGATCAGCAGCTGTGTTCTTGCACTCAGCGGTACCGCTTTCTTGAGCGCCAGTGTCATGGCGGCCGAACCCGCGTCGTGCCAGAACGTGCGCATGGGCGTAGTGAACTGGACCGACGTGATCGCCACCAGCGCCATGACCCAGGTCCTGCTCGACGGCCTCGGCTACAGCACCAAACAAACCAGCGCCTCCCAGCAAATCGTCTTTGCCGGCATTCGCGACCAGCGCCTGGATTTGTTCCTGGGCTACTGGAACCCGCTGATGACCCAGACCATCACGCCGTTTGTCGATGCCAAGCAGGTCAAAGTGCTTGAAGCGCCAAGCCTCAAGGATGCCCGCGCCACCCTGGCAGTACCGACTTACCTTGCCGACAAGGGCCTGAAAACTTTCGCCGACATCGCCAAGTTTGAAAAAGAACTGGGCGGCAAGATTTACGGCATCGAACCTGGCTCGGGCGCCAACACCCAGATCAAGGCGATGATCGCCAAGAACCAGTTCGGCCTCGGCAAGTTCCAGCTGGTCGAGTCCAGCGAAGCCGGCATGCTGGCGGCAGTAGATCGCGCGGTACGCCGCAAGGAAGCCGTGGTGTTCTTCGGCTGGGCGCCGCACCCGATGAACGTCAACGTGAAGATGACCTACCTCACCGGCAGCGACGACGCCCTCGGCCCGAACGAAGGCATGGCCACGGTCTGGACCGTCACCTCGCCGAACTACGCGCAGCAATGCCCGAACGTCGGTCGCTTGCTGAGCAACCTGACGTTCACCGCCGAAGACGAGAGCCGGATGATGCAGCCGCTGCTGGATCACAAGGACGCTTTCGAATCGGCCAAACAGTGGCTCAAGGATCACCCGCAAGACAAGCAACGCTGGCTTGAAGGCGTGACCACATTCGATGGCAAGCCGGCCGCTGAAAACCTGAAGCTGACCAGTAAATAGAACCGAAATGAACCACCGATTCGCAGCCCGATGCGGGCTGCGAGCGGGATCGCCACGCCCAAGCTCTGCCAAAAAAACTCAAGCCTGAAGGAAACCGCCTCATGAACCACGACGTCATCATCACCTGCGCACTCACCGGTGCTGGCGACACGACCGCCAAGAGCCCACACGTGCCGGTCACCCCGAAACAAATCGCTGCAGCCGCCGTGGAAGCCGCCAAGGCGGGCGCTACCGTGGTCCACTGCCACGTTCGCGATCCACAAACCGGCAAGTTCAGCCGTGACGTGGCGCTGTACCGCGAAGTGATGGAGCGCATCCGCGAGGCGGACGTCGACATCATCGTCAACCTCACTGCCGGCATGGGCGGCGATCTGGAAATCGGCGCAGGCGAGAACCCGATGGAATTCGGCCCGAACACCGATCTGGTCGGCCCACTGACCCGTCTGGCCCACGTTGAAGAATTGCTGCCAGAAATCTGCACCCTGGATTGCGGCACCCTGAACTTCGGCGACGGCGACACCATTTACGTGTCCACCCCTGCCCAGCTGCGTGCTGGCGCCAAACGCATTCAAGAGCTGGGCGTCAAGCCTGAGCTGGAAATTTTCGACACCGGTCACCTGTGGTTCGCCAAGCAGATGATCAAGGAAGGTCTGCTGGATAACCCGTTGTTCCAGCTGTGCCTGGGCATCCCGTGGGGTGCGCCAGCGGATACCACCACCATGAAAGCCATGGTCGACAACCTGCCAGCCAATGCGGTCTGGGCAGCGTTCGGTATCGGGCGCATGCAGATGCCGATGGCGGCGCAAGCGGTGCTGCTCGGCGGTAACGTGCGGGTCGGTCTGGAAGACAACCTGTGGCTGGACAAGGGCGTGTTGGCGACCAACGGCCAACTGGTCGAACGCGCCTCGGAAATCCTCAGCCGCCTCGGCGCCCGCGTTCTGACCCCGGCAGAAGGCCGGGCAAAAATGGGCCTGACCAAGCGCGGTTGAAACAAATCACCCTTTCCCCCTGTGGGAGCGAGCTTGTGTGGCGAGGGGGCTTGCCCCCGTTGGGTCGCGAAGCGGCCCCAAAACCTGTTGCCGCGGTGTATCAGCCACACTGCATGCAATGTTTTACGACTGCTTCGCAGCCGAACGGGGCGATGCGGCGTTCCGACAAGCCCCCTCGCCACACAGGTTCGCTCCCACATTTTTTTTGAGCCCAATTCAGGAAGTCGCCATGAGCTTTATCACTGAGATCAAAACCTTCGCAGCACTGGGCAGCGGTGTCATCGGCAGCGGCTGGGTGTCCCGCGCCCTCGCCCACGGCCTCGATGTGGTGGCCTGGGATCCGGCACCCGGTGCCGAAGCGGCGCTGCGCAAACGTGTCGCCAATGCCTGGGGCGCGCTGGAAAAACAAGGCCTGGCACCCGGCGCATCGCAGGATCGGCTGCGCTTTGTCGCCACCATCGAAGAATGCGTTCGCGACGCGGATTTCATTCAGGAAAGTGCTCCTGAGCGTCTGGACCTGAAACTGGAACTGCACAGCAAAATCAGCGCGGCGGCCAAGCCCAATGCGTTGATCGGTTCCAGCACCTCGGGACTGTTGCCGAGCGAGTTTTACGAGAGTTCGACGCACCCGGAGCGCTGCGTGGTCGGGCACCCGTTCAACCCGGTTTATCTGCTGCCATTGGTGGAAGTGGTCGGCGGCAAGAACACCGCGCCAGAAGCGGTGCAAGCGGCGATGAAAGTCTATGAATCCCTGGGCATGCGTCCGCTGCATGTGCGCAAGGAAGTACCGGGATTTATCGCCGATCGTTTGCTCGAAGCGTTGTGGCGTGAGGCGCTGCACCTGGTCAACGACGGCGTGGCGACCACCGGTGAAATCGACGATGCGATTCGTTTTGGCGCAGGTCTGCGCTGGTCGTTCATGGGCACCTTCCTGACTTACACCCTGGCCGGTGGCGATGCTGGCATGCGGCACTTCATGGCGCAGTTCGGGCCGGCGTTGCAGTTGCCGTGGACGTATCTGCCGGCACCGGAGCTGACCGACAAGTTGATTGACGATGTGGTGGATGGCACCAGCGATCAGTTGGGCACACACAGCATCTCGGCACTGGAACGCTATCGTGACGATTGCTTGCTGGCGGTGCTGGAGGCGGTGAAAACCACCAAAGAGAAACATGGGATGGCCTTCAGCGAATAACCCTTCGCACAGATCGTTCCCACGCTCTGCGTGGGAATGCAGCCCGGGACGCTCCGCGTCCCAAAGGCGTGACGCAGAGCGTCACAGGAAGCGTTCCCACGCAGAGCGTGGGAACGATCACGTTCGGAGATAAAGATGCCCACCCTCACCACCTACCAAACCAGAATCATCCCCGACTGGGTCGACTACAACGGCCATCTGCGCGATGCCTTCTACCTGCTGATTTTCAGCTACGCCACTGACGCGTTGATGGATCGGCTAGGTATGGACAGCAACAACCGCGAGGCTAGCGGCCACTCGCTGTTTACCCTCGAACTGCACCTTAATTACCTGCACGAAGTGAAACTCGATGCCGACGTCGAAGTGCATACGCAGATCATCGGCCACGACCGCAAGCGCCTGCACCTCTACCACAGCCTGCATCTGGTGGGCGGTGACAAGGAGCTGGCGGGCAATGAACAAATGCTGCTGCACGTCGACCTCGCCGGACCGCGATCCGCACCGTTCAGTGAAGCAACCTTGAGCAAGCTGCAGGCCATTGTCGCCGAGCAGGCCGACTTGCCCGCACCCGCCTGGATCGGCCGAGTGATCGCATTACCCCCCGAAAAATAACAAGGAGCCTGCTATGAACACCGCCGCCGCTTTTGCCGATTTCCGCACCTATCCATTGATCAGCGCGTTGACCGCCGTGCACACCCTGGCGGACCGCATTCAAGTGAAGTGGGCGGACGGTCGGGTCAGCCCTTTTCATCATCAATGGCTGCGGGACAACTGCCCGTGCCCACAGTGCGTCTACACGGTGACGCGTGAGCAAGTGCTGGAAATCGTCGATGTCGCAGAGCACCTGATGCCTGAAAACGCCACGGTCGATGCCGAAGGCTGCCTGCGCGTCGATTGGCAGGATGGCCACCTCAGCCGCTTCGATCCGGGCTGGCTGCGGGCCCATGCCTATGACGATGAGTCCCGCGCCGAACGCCAGGCGGGCAAACCGAAAGCCAGGCTTTGGCACAGCGATTTGCAGCTGCCAGTGTTCGAATACCAGGCCCTGATGGAAAACAACGACGCCTTGTTGCAATGGCTGCTGGCCGTGCGCGATATCGGCCTGACTCAAGTGCGCGGAGTCCCCACCGAGCCAGGCTCGCTGAAGCTGATCGCCCAGCGGATTTCGTTCATCCGCGAGAGCAATTTCGGCGTGCTGTTCAACGTGCAATCCAAGGCCGATGCCGACAGCAATGCCTATACCGCCTTCAACCTGCCACTGCACAGCGATTTGCCGACCCGGGAGTTGCAACCGGGGCTGCAATTTCTGCATTGCCTGGTGAATGACGCCGACGGCGGCGAGAGTATTTTCGTCGACGGTTTTGCCATCGCCCAAGCTTTGCGTCAGGAAGATCCAGAGGCGTTTCAAGCCTTGTGTGAAATCCCCGTGGAGTTCCGCAACAAGGACCGCCACAGCGACTACCGCTGCCTGGCGCCGATCATCGCGCTGGATGCATTCGGGCAAGTGTCGGAAATCCGCATGGCGAACTTTCTGCGTGGGCCATTCGATGCTTCAGTGGAGCAGATGCCCAGGCTGTATCGCGCTTACCGGCGCTTTATTGCGATGACCCGCGAGGCGCGTTTCCGGGTGATGACACGGCTCAACCCCGGCGAGTTGTGGTGCTTCGACAACCGCCGCACCCTCCACGCCCGCAACGCCTTTGACCCCGCCACCGGCGCCCGGCATTTCCAGGGTTGCTATGTCGACCGGGATGAATTGCTGTCGCGCATTCTCGTTTTACAACGCTAGACCGCGTCATCGTTCATCGCGGGCAAGCCACGCTCCTACAGGGTATTCGCGATCCCTGTAGGAGCGAGGCTTGCCCGCGAAAGTGTCAGCCCAATCAACACGTCCATTACCGATTCACAGGCAAAAAAAACCCCGATCAAGCCGTGACAAGATCGGAGCTGAGGAGGGTACTGTTGAGGAGCTGTTGCGCGAGGGTGACCAAACCTTCGTGATGCCAGCTGAGTTCAGTGTGCCTACTCCCATCTTTCGCAAGTTAGCCGAAAGCGACCTGTTCATAGGTATTGCGGCCATTGCGACAAATCGTCCTTGCCGACACCCACAGCCCCTACCAGAATCGAACCACGACACCGTTCCCTGAAGAAGGATTGCGTCATGATGTACGCCGATTTGATAGACCAGGAAGACCTGTTGAGCCAGCTGAAAGCGTTGGGGTTTTCAGTGCCCCCCGGCGCGACCGCCGAGCAAGCCTGCGAATGCGCAGTACGGGGCTTGAACAACGAGCGGGCAATGGAACTGCGGACCATGGTCAAGCAGATGTACACCAGCAGCGCGTCAATCCAGCCGGCCGTGCGTCAGGCCATTGACAAGCAACTGTTACCGGCATTGGCGCAATACCAACAGAGCCATAGCGCCTGATTTCCGGGGTGTGAACACTTTGTGGCGAGGGAGCTTGCTCCCTCGCCACAATAGTTTGCCTGGTTTAGAGCCTTACGCTGGCAAACGTCGATTCATTACGCGCCTGGCTCAACGCCGACAGCGGCCCGGACAACGGCGACAGCACCAGTGCTTGCGGCAGCGGCATCATCGCCACTTGTTGCGTGGTATTGGAGCCTACGCGCTCGTCACGCGGTGGAATGCCGAAGTATTCGCGGTAGCACTTGGAGAAGTGCGGCGTGGACACGAACCCACACACCGACGCCACTTCGATGATCGACATCGGCGTTTGCTTGAGCAGTTGCCGAGCACGGATCAGGCGCAGTTTCAGGTAGTAACGCGACGGCGAGCAGTGCAGGTATTTCTGGAACAGCCGCTCCAGCTGACGACGCGAAACAGCGACATAAACCGCCAGTTCATCGAGGTCGATCGGCTCTTCGAGGTTAGCCTCCATCAGCGCCACGATTTCCTGCAGTTTCGGCTGGTTGGTGCCGAGCATGTGCTTGAGCGGCACGCGCTGGTGATCCTGCTCGTTGCGGATACGCTCGTAGACGAACATCTCCGAAATCGCGGCCGACAGTTCACGGCCATGATCGCGGCTGATCAGGTGCAGCATCATGTCCAGCGGCGCGGTGCCGCCGGAGCTGGTGAACCGGTTACGGTCGAGGGTGAACAGCCGGGTGCTCATGGCCACTCGCGGGAAAGCTTCCTGCATAGCGGCCAGACATTCCCAGTGCACGCTGCAATCGAAACCGTCCAGCAGGCCGGCGCACGCCAGGGCCCAGCTGCCGGTGCAGACCGCGCCGAGACGACGGGACTGACGCGCCTGGCTTTGCAGCCACGACACATGCTCACGGGTTACGGTGCGCTGAATGCCGATGCCGCCGCAGACAATGACGGTGTCCATGGGTGGTGCTTTGTGCATGGAGGCGTCGGGGGTGATCTGCAGACCGTCACTGGCCCAGACCTGACCGCCATCGACGGTGAGCGTGGTCCAGCGATACAGCTCGCGGCCGGACAATTGGTTGGCCATGCGTAGAGGTTCTACTGCAGAGGCCAGAGAAATCAGCGTGAAATTGTCCAGCAGCAGAAAGCCGATGGATTGAGGCGCACGGTTCTGGGGTTGGGCCCCGGAGTTGAACGTCGTCATCGCGGTATCTCCTCACACAAAGCGGGTGATGGCCTCAGGCGGAGGCTCTTTTTATTGCCATCGTTCTCGCGTGGGAGACGGGCTTTGTAATGACAGAGCAATTGCCATGCCTAAATTGAATGCGCGTTCAATAACTCCTGAAAACGACGTCGCGATGCGTCTAGATATGGCGCGCAGAGATAAGAGGTTAAAAGTGCCATCAAAGGCCCCAAACCCGTGCCCCCGTTGCGTGTGAGCAAATCGGTAGCACTTGTGGGAACAGGTCTGCGACGCGGCGGTCAAGAGTGTCACCGCTGGCACAGGTGACGAACGGTCAGGGTTTGAATTTGATCCCCGAACGGGGAGCCGGGCTTACCTGTTTGCGACGCGCCAAAAGGTGGCGCGTTTTGATGCGCGTGTTCAATTGGTGCGCAGTTTTGACTGGTCTTGTGTAGTGCATGAGGTCTTTGTGGAGAGCAGGCTTGCCCCCTCTCCACAGGTCAACTCGGTTTCAGCACTCCACCGCGCTAACCGCCAAGCCACCGCGCGACGTCTCTTTATATTTGTCGTGCATGTCGGCACCGGTATCACGCATGGTGCGGATCACCCGGTCCAGCGAGATAAAGTGCTGGCCGTCACCGCGCAGCGCCATCTGCGCGGCGTTGATCGCTTTCACCGCAGCAATCGCATTGCGCTCGATGCACGGTACCTGCACCAACCCGCCCACCGGGTCGCAGGTCAAGCCGAGGTTATGCTCCAGGCCGATTTCCGCCGCGTTACACAACTGCTCCGGCGTGGCACCAAGAACCTCCGCCAACCCGGCCGCCGCCATGGCGCAAGCCGAACCGACTTCACCCTGGCAACCGACTTCGGCACCGGAGATCGAGGCGTTCTTTTTGCACAGAATCCCTACCGCCGCAGCACTGAGGAAGTAATCGACCACATTGGCGTCGGTCACTGCCTCGCTGAATTTCATAAAGTAGTGCAACACCGCCGGAATGATCCCCGCCGCACCGTTGGTCGGTGCCGTGACCATGCGCCCGCCGGCAGCGTTTTCTTCGTTGACCGCCAACGCGAACAGGTTGACCCACTCCATCGCGCTCAAGGTCGAGCCGATCACGTTGGGCTTGTTCAGCTCTTGCAAACTGCGGTGCAACTTGGCCGCGCGACGGCGCACATTGAGACCGCCGGGCAGGATGCCTTCGTGCTTGAGGCCTTGCTCCACACAATCCTGCATGGCGCGCCAGAGTTTCATCAGGCCACTGCGGATTTCTTCTTCGCTGCGCCAGACTTTCTCGTTGGCCATCATCAATTCGGCCACGCGCAGGTTGTGCTTCTTGCACAGGCTGAGCAATTCGACGGCACTGGAGAAGTCGTAAGGCAGCACGGTGTTATCCAGATCCACCACACCGCTGGAAGCTTGCGCCTCGTCGACGACAAAACCGCCGCCGATGGAATAGTAGGTGTCGCGATGCAGCTCGCCGTGATCGCCTTCGGCAACCAGGGTCATAGCGTTCGGATGGAACGGCAGGTTCTCGTCGATCAGACGCATGTCCCGGGCCCAGATGAACGGGACCGACAAGCGGCCGTCGAGCAATAGCGTGTGAGTTTCACGCAAGGCTTCTATACGGATGCCGATTTGCGACGGATCGATCGCGTCGGGCCACTCGCCCATCAACCCCATGATCACTGCGTTGTCGCTGCCGTGGCCGATGCCTGTGGCCGAGAGCGACCCATAAAGCTGAACTTCGACGCGACACACCTGCTCCAGAAGTCCCCGCTCGCGCAAACCTTGCACGAACAGCGCCGCGGCGCGCATGGGCCCCACGGTGTGCGAACTGGAAGGGCCGATGCCGATTTTGAACAGGTCGAAAACGCTGATAGCCATTACTGCTGAACTCCTGGATGTGCCTGCTCCAGGCGCAAAAGCGCCCAGTGACGGAGCTGCTACGCTCAAGCTGCAATCCGTCGAGATGGCCGCATCATCAGGCTTTTACCATGTCGTTCAACGTCTCACACCGACGCACTCATGCCCACTAGCGCCGCGGGTCTCTTACGCAATGTTTTCGCCGCTTTTTTGCGGATCAGCGGGGCAAATCGGGCTGAAAAAAGCTGTAAACGACGTCACCGACACTGGATGCGACCATCCCTGTACTGGTTACGACGCACCCTGTAGGCGTCAGATTTTCACTGGTACATGATCGTATCGACTCGATTGCAAGGCGCTGTGGTAGAGCTGTCTCCAAAACGCCATCCAACCGCAACAGATAAGTGCGGTGGTCCAGTCGGAACACTGCCAAAAAAAACACTTAGGAGTCGCCCCTATGAAAGGTTCCCCGTCGTTGTTGTTGGCCGCCATGCTGAGTCTGCCGTTCCTGGCTCAAGCCGCAGAGCCGGCCCAATGCAGCACCGTAAACTTCTCCGATGTCGGCTGGACGGACATTACCGCGACCACCGCGACCACCAGCGTTGTGCTCAACGCCCTCGGCTACAAGACCAAGACCACGATGATTTCCGTGCCGGTGACCTACAAGTCCCTGGCCGACGGCAAGAACATGGACGTGTTCCTGGGTAACTGGATGCCGACCATGGAAAACGACATCAAGGCCTATCGGGATGCCGGCACCGTGGAAACCGTGCGCACCAACCTCAAAGGTGCCAAATACACCCTCGCCGTACCACAAGCGCTGTACGACAAAGGGCTGCATGACTTTGCCGACATCGCCAAATTCAAGAAAGAACTCGACGGCAAGATCTACGGTATCGAGCCAGGCAACGACGGCAACCGTCTGATCCAGAGCATGATCGACAAAGACGCCTTCGGTCTCAAAACCGCCGGTTTCAAAGTCGTCGAGTCCAGCGAAGCGGGCATGCTGTCGCAAGTCGACCGTGCGCAGAAACGCGACACCGCCGTGGTGTTCCTCGGCTGGGCACCGCACCCGATGAACAAACGTTTCAAGATTCAGTACTTGACCGGTGGCGATGACTTCTTCGGCCCGGATTTCGGTGCTGCCACCGTTGCGACCAACACTCGCAAGGGGTATACCCAAGAGTGCAGCAACGTCGGCCAACTGCTGAAAAACCTGGAGTTCACCGTCGACATGGAGAGTACGCTGATGGGCAACATCCTGGACGACAAGATGAAGCCTGAAGCGGCCGCCAAGGCCTGGCTGAAAAAGAACCCACAGGTGCTCGATACCTGGCTCGCTGGCGTGACCACCATTGACGGTAAACCAGGCCTGGAGGCCGTGAAAGCCAAGCTCGCGCAGTAATCGCTTACGCCGGGCAGGCTCGCCTGCCCGGGCTGTTTATTTCCTTGCATGCGGACGTTCACTACCATGCTGATTGATCAGAAAATACCCTTAGGCCAGTACATCGCGAGCTTCGTTGAATGGTTGACGCAACACGGCGCCAGCACCTTCGACGCCATCGCCGTGTCACTGGAAACGATGATCCACGGCGTGACTTTTGCGCTGACCTGGTTCAACCCGCTGGCATTGATCGGCCTCATCGCACTACTGGCACATTTCATCCAACGCAAATGGGGCCTGACCGTTTTCGTCATCGCTTCCTTTCTGCTGATCCTCAATCTGGGGTACTGGCAGGAAACCATGGAAACCCTCGCCCAGGTGTTGTTCGCCACCCTGGTCTGCGTAGTGATCGGCGTGCCGTTGGGTATCGTCGCCGCGCACAAACCGATGTTCTACACACTGATGCGGCCGGTGCTCGATCTGATGCAGACCGTACCGACTTTCGTGTACCTCATTCCTACCCTGACCCTCTTCGGTCTGGGTGTGGTCCCGGGTCTGATCTCGACGGTGGTGTTCGCGATTGCCGCGCCCATCCGCCTGACCTACCTGGGTATCCGCGATGTTCCGGACGAACTGATGGACGCCGGTAAAGCCTTTGGCTGCTCGCGCCGTCAGTTGCTCTCGCGCATCGAACTGCCCCACGCCATGCCAAGCATCGCGGCCGGTATCACCCAGTGCATCATGCTGTCGTTGTCGATGGTGGTGATTGCGGCACTGGTGGGCGCCGACGGCTTGGGCAAACCTGTGGTCAACGCACTGAACACTGCTGATATCGCACTGGGCTTCGAAGCAGGCCTGGCGATCGTACTGCTGGCGATCATGCTCGACCGTATCTGCAAACAACCCGAAGCCAAAGTAGGGGGTGACGCATGAGCATTATTCGCTTCGAAGACGTGGACGTGATCTTCTCCAAAGATCCACGCGCGGCTCTCAAACTGCTCGACCAGGGCATGACCCGCAACGAGATTCTGAAAAAGACCGGGCAAATCGTTGGTGTCGAAAAGGCCAGCCTGGACATCGAGAAAGGTGAAATCTGCGTACTGATGGGTTTGTCCGGCTCCGGCAAATCCAGCCTGTTGCGCTGCATCAACGGCCTCAACACCGTTAGCCGTGGCAAGTTGTTCGTCGAACACGAAGGTCGGCAGATCGACATCGCGTCCTGCACCCCGGCGGAACTGAAGATGATGCGCACCAAGCGCATCGCGATGGTGTTCCAGAAGTTCGCCCTGATGCCTTGGCTGACGGTGCGCGAGAACATCAGCTTCGGTCTGGAAATGCAGGGTCGCCCCGAGAAAGAACGCCGCAAACTGGTGGACGAGAAGCTTGAGCTGGTGGGCCTGACCCAGTGGCGTAACAAGAAACCCAATGAGCTCTCCGGCGGCATGCAGCAACGTGTCGGCCTGGCCCGTGCGCTGGCGATGGACGCCGACATCCTGCTGATGGACGAACCGTTCTCGGCCCTCGACCCGCTGATCCGCCAGGGTCTGCAAGACGAGCTGCTGGAACTGCAAAACAAGCTGAGCAAGACCATCGTCTTCGTGAGCCACGACCTCGATGAAGCCCTGAAGCTGGGCAGCCGTATCGCGATCATGAAAGACGGCCGGATCATCCAGTACAGCGTGCCGGAAGAAATCGTCCTGAACCCTGCGGACGATTACGTGCGCACCTTCGTCGCCCACACCAATCCGCTGAACGTATTGTGTGGTCGCAGCCTGATGCGCACCCTGGACAACTGCAAACGCATCAACGGTTCGGTGTGCCTGGATCCGGGCGGCGATTCGTGGCTGGACCTGGCCGAAGGCAACACCATCAAAGGCGCGCGCCAGAACGGCTCGAGCCTGGACCTGCAGAAATGGATACCTGGGCAAGCGGTTGAAGCCCTGGGCCGTCGACCAACGCTGGTGGATTCCAACATCGGCATGCGCGATGCGCTGCAGATTCGTTACCAGACCGGCAACAAGCTGGTGCTGCACGACAACAACAAAGTGGTCGGGATCCTGGGCGACAGCGAGCTGTACCACGCGCTGCTCGGCAAGAACCTGGGGTAAGCAAGACAGCAGACACAAAAACGCCGCGAGATGATCGCGGCGTTTTTGTTTGTGCAGATATCAGGTCTGGAATACCGACAACTGTGGCGAGGGAGCTTGCTCCCGCTGGGTTGCGGAGCGGCCCCAAAACCTGACACCGCGATTATTCAGATACACCGCATCATCCGGATTTACGACTGCTTCGCAGCCGAACGGGGCGGTGCGGCGGTCCGACAAGCCCCCTCGCCACAATGGATCTGCGGTGCAGCTTGTGCACCGCATTACCTCAAACCTCAGCTATAAACCCGGCCTAGCAGCTGCCGATGGCTTTCAAACTGATCGAGCACGTCACGGGTGATCTGATCCTGAGTGAAGCCCATCAAGTCATAGTCCTGGCTGCCGTTGTGCAGGTACACCTCAGCGCGGTAGTAACGTGCGCGCGGTTCATCGGCACTTTCGGCCGACACCGCTTCACTCGCCGCCGCCAGATAACCGTCCAGGCTCACTTCGTAGACAAAAGGATTGCCCTCTTCCATCTCGATCCGCAGGCCCATGCAACGCTTGGCTTTACCCAGCAACGTTTGCACGTCCAGGCCCTTGCCACGCAGTTGAACCACGGCCTCTTCCAGCGCCGGACTGACTTGCTTGTCCATGAAACGCTGAACAATCGACTGATTCGGTTGCAGATCCAGCTGGGTCAGACGCTCGCTGAAACCACGACGACCACGCGCCGCCAGTTCCGCTTGCTCCTGTTCGATCTGCACGTCCTGGCGCATGGCCTTGTGCAAGCCGAACATGAAGAACACCAGCACCACCGAGAACGGCAGCCCTGCCAGCACCACCATGGTTTGCATGGCTTCGAAGTTACCGGCGAACAGCAGACCGATGGTCACCAGGGTGATCACCACCGACCAGAAAATCCGCAGCCAGTGCGGCGCGTCTTCGTCGACGTTGCCGCCCTTGCACGAAAGGTTGGCCATCATCACCGCGCCGGAGTCCGCCGGGGTCAGGAACAACACGAAGCCAACAAAAATCGACACGCCAATGACAACTTTCGACGCAGGGTAATGCTCAAGCAACTGGTAGATCGCCATCGATGGCTGTTCCAGCGCCGTCTTCCCGAGCTCCACCGCCCCATGGTTCATCACCAGGTCCAGGGCCGAGTTACCGAAGATCGACAGCCATGCCAGGGTGAAACCCAGCGGAATCAGCAGCACGCCGGCGACCAGCTCACGCACCGTGCGACCACGGGAAATACGCGCGATGAACATGCCGACAAATGGCGCCCAGGAAATCCACCAGGCCCAGTAGAACAGGGTCCACAGGCCCAACCAGCGGTCAGACTTCTCACTGTCGCCTTCGTACACGTAGAGGTCGAAGGTCTTCAGCACCACGCCATTCAGGTAGTCACCGATGTTCTGCACAAAGCCGTTGAGCAGGTGCAGGGTCGGGCCGAACAACAGCACGAAAATCAGCAGACCGCTGAACAGCACGATGTTCAGGTTGGACAGACGACGAATGCCGTTTTCCACACCGGACACAGCGGCGATGGTCGCCACGGTGCTCATCACGATGATCACGATCAGCAGGTTGGTGTTGCTGTGTGCCATGCCGAACAGGTTTTCCAGCCCCGACGACACTTGCAGCGAACCGATCCCCAGGTTCGTCACCAGCCCCAGCAGGGTCACGAACATGCCGAAGCCGTCCACCGCATGACCGGCCGCGCCTTTGACCCAACGCTCGCCGACCAGCGGATACAGCGCCGAACGCAGCGCCAGCGGCTGGTTATGACGATAAGCAAAGTACGCCACGGCCAGGCCGACCAAAGCGTAGATCGCCCAGCCATGCAGGCCCCAATGCAGGAACGTCAGCTGCACTGCCTGACGCGCGGCAAGGTTGCTGCCGGCAACGCCTTCCGGCGGATTGAAATAGTGGTCCAGCGGCTCGGACGCACCGAAGTACAGCAGCGAGATGCCGATACCCGACGAGAACAGCATCCCCGCCCAGGCGCCGTAGCTGAAGTCCGGGGTATCGTCCTTGCTGCCCAGCTTGAGCTTGCCGTAAGACGAAAACGCCAGGCCGACGACAAAAACCAGATAGGCGGCGATCACCACCATGTAGTACCAGCCGAAGCTGCGGGACAACCACGCCTGGGCAATGCCGAGCATTCTGCCGGCCTCTTGCGGGGCGATGATCAGAATGGCGGTCAACAACAGAATCAACGCGGTAGAGGTGTAGAACACCCAACCGTTGACCATCACCTTCTCGGGTGGGGTCTTTATTAGAGAGGCAGAACTCATGGCACAGATGCTCCGGGCAGTGCGAGAGAAGAACACAAGGCAACGCGGTACCCGACCAATCGATTAGTTGGCAGCCGACCGGCGGGTGATATAAAGACACCCCGAAAAAAGCCCGAAACCCCTGGAACGCGTCTGCGTATGGGTTTCGAGCATTTTTGGATGTCGGTTTATCGTCATTTACACGTAGGAAAAATCTGTAAGCAGCGACGAATTGTCGCAGATCTTATTCTTTGTTGATTGAACGTTCAATCAAAACAAAATAGACTGGCCCTCAATCCGGTAGCCGTATCTCGTCCACCGGAAGGCCTAAGGAGATGTGCAAGATGCCCAAGGTCGGTATGCAACCCATCCGCCGCCAGCAATTGATCGAAGCCACGTTGCAGGCCGTCGATCAGGTCGGCATGGGGGACGCCAGCATTGCGCTGATCGCCCGTTTGGCCGGTGTCTCGAATGGCATCATCAGTCACTATTTTCAGGACAAGAATGGCCTGATCGCCGCCACGATGCGGTATCTGATGAGCGTCCTCAGCGAGAACGTCACCGCGCGCCGTCAGGCGATGGCAGATGACAGCCCACGGGCGCATCTGCAGGTGATTATCGAAGGCAACTTCGACGCCAGCCAGGTCAATGGCCCGGCAATGAAAACCTGGTTGGCCTTCTGGGCCACCAGCATGCACCAGCCGTCTTTGCACAGGTTGCAGCGGATCAACGATCACCGTCTGTATTCCAACCTGTGCTGCCAGTTCCGCCGTGCGTTGCCGCTTGATCAAGCGCGCAGCGCCGCCCGGGGCCTGGCAGCCCTCATTGACGGTTTGTGGTTGCGCGGCGCGCTGTCGGGAGATGCTTTCGACACCGAGCAGGCGCAAAGAATCGCTTACGAATACATGGATATCCAATTGGCCAAGCAGGTGAGTTAGAGCACACATAAAACCGCTCAGCCCCTGAACGCCACTGATCAGCGTCGCCAACGCTACACGGCACGTCCCAGTGGTTAACGCCAACCAACTTATGCACTTGCGAGGACTTTATGGCCCGTTTCGAACTGCAAAAACTCTACATCGACGGCGGCTACAGTGACGCCAGCAGCGACGCCACCTTCGAAGCCATCAACCCGGCTAACGGTGAAGTCCTCGCAACCGTACAGCGTGCGACCAAGGAAGATGTCGAGCGTGCAGTGGTCAGTGCCGAAAAGGGCCAGAAAATCTGGGCCGCGATGACCGCCATGGAGCGTTCGCGCATCCTGCGTCGTGCCGTCGACATCCTGCGCGAGCGCAACGACGAACTGGCCGCCCTGGAAACCCTGGACACCGGCAAGGCGTACTCCGAAACCCGTTACGTCGACATCGTCACCGGCGCTGACGTGCTGGAATACTACGCAGGTCTGGTACCGGCCATCGAAGGCGAGCAGATTCCGCTGCGCACCACCTCTTTTGTCTACACCCGTCGCGAGCCGCTGGGCATCGTGGCCGGTATTGGCGCGTGGAACTACCCGATCCAGATCGCCCTATGGAAATCCGCTCCAGCCCTGGCGGCCGGCAACGCGATGATCTTCAAGCCAAGCGAAGTCACCTCGCTGACGACTCTGAAACTGGCCGAAATCTACACCGAAGCTGGCCTGCCAGCCGGCGTGTTCAACGTATTGACCGGCAGCGGCCGTGAAGTCGGCACTTGGCTGACCGAACACCCACGCATCGAAAAAGTCTCCTTCACCGGCGGCACCGACACCGGCAAGAAAGTCATGGCCAGCGCTTCCGCCTCCACGCTGAAAGACGTGACCATGGAACTGGGCGGCAAATCCCCGCTGATCATTTTCGACGACGCCGACCTCGATCGCGCCGCCGACACCGCGATGATGGCCAACTTCTACAGCTCCGGTCAGGTCTGCACCAACGGCACTCGCGTGTTCGTCCCGAGCCACCTGAAAGCCGCGTTCGAAGCCAAGATCGTTGAGCGCGTTGCGCGCATCCGCGTTGGCAACCCGGAAGACGAAAACACCAACTTCGGCCCGCTGGTCAGCTTCGCCCACATGGAAAGCGTGCTGGGCTACATCGCCAAAGGTAAGGAAGAAGGTGCTCGCCTGCTGTGCGGCGGCGCTCGTCTGACCGACGGCGAATTCGCCAAAGGCGCATTCGTGGCCCCGACCGTGTTCACCGACTGCACCGACGAGATGACCATCGTGCGCGAAGAAATCTTCGGCCCGGTGATGAGCATCCTGAGCTACGAAACCGAAGAAGAAGTGATCCGTCGCGCCAACGACACCGACTTCGGTCTGGCTGCCGGCGTCGTTACCAAAGACCTGAACCGCGCGCACCGCGTGATTCATCAACTGGAAGCCGGTATCTGCTGGATCAACGCCTGGGGCGAGTCCGACGCCAAGATGCCGGTCGGCGGCTACAAGCAGTCGGGCGTGGGCCGTGAGAACGGCATCAGCTCGCTGAACAACTTCACACGCATCAAATCGGTACAGGTCGAACTGGGCGATTACGCCTCGGTTTTCTAAGGCCTGCGAGGTCTCTGTGGCGAGGGGGCTTGCCCCCGCTGGGTCGCGAAGCGGCCCCCATCCAGACATCGCACGTCTTCAGATAGAGCGTGGTCGCTGATTTTACGACTGCTGCGCAGCCGAACGGGGGCAAGCCCCCTCGCCACAGGTTACGCAGCGCATCGGCGACCCGCGACCTGACCAACTTCAAAGAGGGTGCATTCAATGTCCCAAGTATTCGATTACATCATCATCGGTGCCGGCTCCGCCGGTAACACCCTGGCGACCCGTCTGACTGAAGACGAAGGCGTCACCGTCCTGCTGCTCGAAGCGGGCGGCCCGGATTACCGTCTGGATTTCCGCACACAAATGCCGGCGGCTCTGGCGTTCCCGTTGCAAGGTCGTCGCTACAACTGGGCGTACGAAACCGATCCAGAGCCACACATGGACGGTCGCCGGATGGAATGCGGTCGCGGCAAGGGCCTGGGTGGTTCTTCGCTGATCAACGGCATGTGCTACATCCGCGGCAACGCCATGGACTACGACAACTGGGCGAAACTGCCAGGTCTGGAAGACTGGACCTACCTCGACTGCCTGCCGTATTTCCGCAAGGCGGAAACCCGTGACATCGGCCCGAACGACTACCACGGTGGCGACGGTCCGGTCAGCGTGACCACGCCAAAAGCCGGCAACAACCCGCTGTTCAGTGCGATGGTTGAAGCAGGCGTGCAGGCCGGTTACCCGCGTACCGAAGACTTGAACGGTTACCAGCAGGAAGGTTTCGGCCCGATGGACCGCACCGTGACGCCGAAAGGCCGTCGCTCCAGTACCGCTCGCGGTTACCTGGACATCGCCAAGAAGCGTTCGACCCTGACCATCGTCACCCACGCCCTGACCGACAAGATCCTGTTCGAAGGCAAGCGTGCGGTCGGCGTGCGTTACCTGATCGGCGCGGCTGAAGAGCGCGTTGAAGTCCGTGCCCGCAAAGAAGTGCTGCTGTGCTCCGGCGCCATCGCGTCGCCGCAGATCCTGCAACGTTCCGGTGTCGGCCCGGCCGACCTGCTGAAAAAGCTTGATATTCCGGTGGTCCACGACCTGCCGGGCGTCGGTGAAAACCTGCAGGATCACCTCGAGTTGTACCTGCAATACGCCTGCACCCAACCGGTCTCGCTGTACCCGTCGCTGCTCCTGCACAACCAGCCGGCCATCGGTGCCGAGTGGCTGTTCAAGGGCACCGGTATCGGCGCCAGCAACCAGTTCGAAGCCGGCGGTTTCATTCGTACCCGTCCGGAATTCGAATGGCCGAACATCCAGTATCACTTCCTGCCGGTAGCGATTAACTACAACGGCAGCAACGGCGTGAAAGAGCACGGCTTCCAGGCGCACATGGGTTCCATGCGTTCGCCAAGCCGCGGTCGCATCCAGGCCAAATCCAAGGATCCGCGCGAATACCCGAGCATCCTGTTCAACTACATGGCTACCGAGCAGGACTGGCAGGAATTCCGCGATGGCATCCGCCTGACCCGTGAAATCATGCAACAGCCGGCGCTGGATGCCTTCCGTGGTCGCGAAATCAGCCCCGGCATCGACGTGCAAACCGACGAGCAGCTGGACAAGTTCATCCGTGAGCACGCCGAAACCGCGTTCCACCCGTCCTGCTCGTGCAAGATGGGCACCGACGAAATGGCCGTGGTCGATGGCGAAGGTCGTGTGCATGGCATGCAAGGCCTGCGCGTGGTCGATGCCTCGATCATGCCGATCATCACCACCGGCAACCTGAACGCGCCAACGATCATGATGGCCGAGAAAATCGCCGACAAGATCCGCGGTCGCAAACCATTGCCGCGCAGCAAGGCCAAGTACTACGTGGCCGGTGATGCACCGGTGAAGGGCAAGCCGTTGCGGGATGTGAGCCCTACCGCTCAGTAACGCAGTTACACCGAGGCGCGGCCTTGATCATTCCCACGCTCCGCGTGGGAATGATCAGCCTATAAATTCCTGACTCACCCAACCTCAACTCTTCCTACACCGCTCTTCACTTGATCCTACCCCCATGCAGGCCTAATCTAGCGCCACGCAAACGTTTCACCCCCCTCGCAACACCGATTCGCCGCCACTCCATACCAAGGAGGTTCCCGAATGTTCGATTTCCACCCCCAGCTCAAGCAGCGCTTCGCTGCGTTGCGCACGGGCGCTGAATTCTTTTCGCTGCGTTATGTTCGCGAATCCGGCCAGTATCTGTCAGTGCGCAAGAACGTCGCCGAACCGCCGAGCCTGAGCCGGGACGAAGGTGCGATGCTGACCGTTCGGGTCAACGGCGTCGAAGCCTATGCCGCGACCAACGACTTGTCCCAGTCCGGGCTGCAAGCTGCGCTGGAGAAGGCCGAGCAACAAGCCCGTCGACTCAAGCCACACGCCCTCCTCGACTTGCGTGAACAAGCGGTTTCCAGCGAGCGCGCCGACTATTTCTCGCCGAGCCTCGACCAGCCCTTCCCGTCTCTCAGCGATTGCTACCAACTGCTCGGCGCCGAATCTGCCGCCGTGCCCAAGGACGAACGCCTGGTGAACTGGCAGGCGAGCATCGGTATCACCAACGTCGAGCAGATCTACCTCAACAGCGCCGGCGCCGAACTGCGCCAGGCCCAGCGCTTCGTCTACCCGAGCATGGACGTCACCGCCTACGACGGTAGCGACAGCCAGACCCGCACCCTCGGCCGCGAGAATTTCGGTCAGCAGGGCGGCTTTGATGTGATCAGCCGCTGCGGCCTGATCGGCGCCGGCCCGAAAGTCGCCGACCAGGCGTTGCAATTGCTGCTGGCACCGAATACCCCGCAAGGCCCGCGCGACCTGTTGCTGATGCCCGACCAGATGATGCTGCAGATTCACGAGTCCATCGGTCACCCGCTGGAACTGGACCGTATCCTGGGCGACGAGCGCAATTACGCCGGCACCAGTTTCGTCAAGGCGCAAGACTTCGGCCGCCTGCAATACGGCTCCGAACTGCTCAACGTGACATTCGACCCGGACATCCCCGAACAGCTCGCCAGCTACGGCCATGACGACGAAGGCACCGCCGCCAGCAAGCAATTCCTGATCAAGCAAGGTTTGCTGCTGCGACCATTGGGCGGCGCGCTCTCGCAGTTCCGGGCCAGCCTCGACGGCGTGGCCAACAGCCGCGCCTGCGGCTGGAACCGTCCGCCGATCGACCGCATGGCCAACCTCAACATCGAGCCCGGCGATCAGCCGCTTGAGCAACTGATCGGCAACATCGAGCACGGTATTTTGATGAGCACCAACCGTTCGTGGTCCATCGACGATGCGCGCAACAAATTCCAGTTCGGTTGCGAATGGGGCCAGTTGATCGAAAACGGCGAACTCAAAGGCGTGGTGAAGAACCCGAATTACCGGGCGATTTCCGCGCAATTCTGGAAGAGCCTGAGCGCCGTCGGTGACGCCAGCACCTTCAAGGTGCTGGGGACGCCGAACTGCGGCAAGGGCGAACCGAACCAGGTGATCCGTGTCGGCCATGCGTCGCCGGCCTGTGTGTTCAGCAATGTTGATGTGTTTGGGGGAGATGCCTGATGAGTACATTCAAAGGTCAGGCCGAGTCGTTTAAAACATTGGTCAACTGGCTGCGTGATGCGCTGCATGAGCCTGAACAATTCACCCTCAGCTACGCCGCCGAATCGTCGGCCTTCGTGCGCTTCAACCACGCCAAAGTGCGTCAGGCCGGGCAGGTGCAGCAGGCAAGCATCGGCTTCAAACTGATCGACGATGGGCGCCACGCCGACCTCGACATCACCTTGTCGGGCGATGCAGAAGTCGACCTTCAGCGTCTGGCCGAGGGGCTGCAACAGTTGCGCGAAACCCTGCCGTTGCTGCCTCAGGACCCGTACCTGCTGCTCAACCATGACGACTGGCAGAGCAACAACGTGCAGGATCATCCGCTGCCGGACACCGAGCAGGTGGTCGCTGAAATCACTCAGGCCGGCGAGGGGCTGGATCTGGTCGGCTTCTACGCCGCCGGGCCGATCAGTCGCGGTTTCGCCAGTTCTTCGGGCGCGTTCGGCTGGCATCAGGCCAACAGCTTCAACTTCGATTTCAGCCTGTTCCATGAAAACGGTCAGGCGGTGAAAGCCAGTTATGCCGGGCACGACTGGAACAGCGAAGGCTTTGCCCGGCGTTTCCAGCAGGCCCGCGAGCAGTTGGCGTTTCTGGGGCGGCCAACGCGCACGCTGGCGCCGGGTCAGTACCGCGCGTACCTCGCGCCGGCAGCCCTGGAAGAAATCATGGGCATGCTCAGTTGGGGTGGCTTCTCGGCGCAGTCGATTGCCAGCAAGAGCAGTCCGTTGCAGAAGCTCTACGGTGGCGACAGCTCATTCAGCCCGTTGGTGTCCCTGGATGAAAAAGTCAGCGGCTCCCTGAGCCCGGCGTTCTCCGGTGAAGGTTATCCACGCAGTGATCTGCGGCTGATTGTTGAGGGCAAGGCGGGCGAGCAACTGGTCGGTTCACGCAGCGCCGCCGAATACGGCCTGACCGCCAACGGCGCCGGCGGCGGTGAAGCCCCAAGTGCATTGAACATGGCGGCCGGCGCTTTGCCTGACGCCGAGATTCTCAAGCAACTGGGCACCGGTCTGTACATCAGCAACCTGTGGTACCTGAACTACTCGGACCAACCGGCAGCACGCCTGACCGGCATGACACGGTTCGCGACCTTCTGGGTCGAGAACGGCGAGATTCAGGCACCGGTCAGCACCATGCGTTTCGATGACAGCGCCTACAGCCTGCTCGGTTCGCAGCTGGAAGCGTTGACCGAGGAACGCGAGCTGATGTTGTCGGCCAGCACCTACAGTCAGCGGAACACGTCTTCGGCATTGCTGCCGGGAGCGCTCGTCAGCCGATTGACCTTGACCCTGTAAACACAAAGACCTTGTGGTGAGGGGGCTTGTCGGACCGCCGCACCGCCCCGTTGGGCTGCGAAGCGGCCCCAAACCTGCCAACGCGGTTCAGCAGACAGACCGTATAGCCCGGTTTACGACTGCTACGCAGCCGAGCGGGAGCAAGCTCCCTCGCCACAGGGTTCAGCGCCAGCCACGAATCTGCATTAACAAGAGGCCCCATGCCCAACCGCCCACCTCTCGACGCCGTCACCGCCCGCTGGTTGCCATGGGTCGTGGCCATTGCCTTCTTCATGCAGTCCCTCGACGGGACAATCCTCAACACCGCCCTCCCCGCCATGGCCCGGGACCTGGCCGAAGACCCGCTGCGCATGCAAGGTGTGATCATCGCCTACATGCTCACCGTCGCCTTGCTGATTCCCGCCTCCGGCTGGATCGCCGACCGTTTCGGCACCAAGAAAATCTTCTTCGGCGCCATCCTGTTGTTCAGCATCGGCTCATTGCTCTGCGCCTTGTCGAGCACCCTGAGCATGCTGATCGGCGCCCGGGTGATCCAGGGCCTGGGCGGCGCCTTGATGTTGCCGGTCGGGCGACTGGTGGTGCTGCGCGCCTATCCGCGCTCGGATCTGGTGCGGATCATGGGGTTCATCACCATTCCCGGCCTGCTCGGCCCGCTGATCGGCCCAACCATGGGCGGCTGGATGGTGCAATACCTGACCTGGCACTGGATCTTCCTGATCAACCTGCCGGTGGGTGTCATCGGCTGCTATGCGGTGTGGAAATTCATTCCCGACCTGCGCGGCAGTGAGCGCACCCGCTTCGATAGCCTGGGCTTCTTGCTGTTCGGCGCGGCGATGGTGCTGATCACCATCGCCATGGAAGGCCTCGGCGAACTGCGTCTGCCGCACTTGCGGGTGATGTTGCTGTTGTTTGCCGGCATGGCCTGTCTGGCGGCCTATTGGCTGCGGGCCGGGCACATCGACAATCCACTGTTTGCGCCATCGCTGTTCAAGACCCGGACCTTCGCCGTGGGCATCCTCGGCAACCTGTTCGCCCGGTTGGGCAGCGGCGCATTGCCGTTCCTGGTGCCGTTGCTGCTGCAAGTGGCGCTGGGCTATTCGCCGTCACAGGCCGGGATGAGCATGCTGCCCCTGGCTGCGGCCGCGATGGTCGCCAAATCGGTGGCGCGGCCGTTGATCGAACGTTTCGGCTACCGCATCGTGCTGACCGGCAACACACTGGCGCTGGGGATCATGCTGGCGAGCATGGGCCTGGTCAGCGAGCAGACACCGTATTGGCTGTTGCTGGGCCAGTTGGCGATTCTGGGGGCGATCAACTCCTTGCAGTTCACCGCGATGAATACCGTGACACTGATCGACCTCGACGACGCCAGCGCCAGCAGCGGCAACAGTTTGCTGTCGGTGGTAGCGCAATTGTCCCTGAGCCTGGGTGTGGCGTGCGCCGGTGCGCTGCTCGGCGGATTCACGGCGGAGATGGGC
Source organism: Pseudomonas sp. 008 (assembly GCF_016861935.1). Classification (NCBI taxonomy): domain Bacteria; kingdom Pseudomonadati; phylum Pseudomonadota; class Gammaproteobacteria; order Pseudomonadales; family Pseudomonadaceae; genus Pseudomonas; species Pseudomonas sp. 008. The sequence continues at coordinate 171,309 of NZ_BOMA01000008.1, forward strand.
AATGACGACGTGGACACGGTGCTGGGCGCGTTCCAGCTGACGTTTGTGACGGTAGGAATCATGGCGATGCTGGCTGCAACGATCTTCTCGCAACTTTCACCGAAGGATGGCCGACGGATGGTCAGCCGCGAGCACGATATCGAGCACTGACCCGTAGCAGCTGCCGAGGCACGAGGCTGCGTTGGGCTGCGAAGCGGCCCCCCGGGGCGGTCCTGCGGACACGCAACGCAGCCTCGTACCTCGACAGCTGCTACGGCTATTCGTCCAGAATTTGCAGGTGGAGAGCCTGGGACTGATACACTGCGCGACATTTTGTTTTGCAGGCCAGTCCCGTGACCACCATCGCCACCGCTTTTAATACTTTGCCGCTGTCCGCCGCCATGCTGGCTAACCTCGACTCCCTCGGTTATGCCCAGATGACGCCGATCCAGGCGCAAAGCTTGCCGGTGATCCTCAAGGGGATGGACCTGATCGCCCAGGCCAAGACCGGCAGCGGCAAGACCGCCGCCTTCGGTATCGGCCTGTTGAACCCGATCAATCCGCGCTTCTTCGGTTGCCAGGCACTGGTCATCTGCCCGACCCGTGAGCTCGCCGACCAGGTCGCCAAGGAAATCCGTCGCCTGGCCCGCTCCGAAGACAACATCAAGGTGCTGACCCTGTGCGGCGGCGTGTCTTTCGGCCCACAGATCGGCTCGCTGGAGCACGGCGCGCACATCATCGTCGGTACTCCGGGGCGCATCCAGCAACACCTGCGCAAGGGTTCGCTGGTGCTTCACGGCCTGAACACACTGATCCTCGACGAAGCCGACCGCATGCTCGACATGGGCTTCTACGATTCCATCGAAGAAATCATCGCCCAGTGCCCGGAACGTCGCCAGACCCTGCTGTTCTCCGCCACCTATCCGGTGGGTATCAAGCAGTTGGCGTCGAAGTTCATGCGTAATCCGCAGCAAGTGAAGGCCGAGGCGTTCCACGACGACACGCAGATCGAGCAGCGTTTCTACGAAATCTCCCCGGAAGAGCGCATGAGCGCGGTGACCAAGGTGCTCGGCCACTTCCGCCCGGCGTCCTGCGTGGCGTTCTGCTTTACCAAGCAGCAGGTTCAGGAAACCGTCGATCACCTAACCTCCAAAGGCATCTCCGCCGTCGGCCTGCACGGCGATCTGGAACAGCGTGACCGCGACCAGGTGTTGGCCATGTTCGCCAACCGCAGTACCTCGGTACTGGTCGCCACTGACGTCGCCGCACGCGGCCTGGACATCGATGCGCTGGACATGGTGATCAACGTCGAACTGGCCCGTGACTCGGAAATCCACATTCACCGTGTCGGCCGTACCGGTCGTGCCGGTGAGAAAGGCATCGCGATCAGCCTGGTCGCACCGTCCGAAGCCCATCGCGCCCAAGCCATCGAGCAACTGCAGAAGTCGCCGTTGAATTGGGATCAGGTGGATAACCTCACGTCCCAGGGCGGCGGTCCGCTGCTGCCGCTGATGAGCACGCTGTGCATTGGTGCGGGCCGTAAAGACAAAGTCCGTCCGGGTGACATTCTCGGTGCTCTGACCGGCGATGCCGGCATCCCGGGTGCCCAGGTCGGCAAGATCGCGATTTTCGACTTCCAGGCCTATGTGGCCGTGGAACGCGGGATCGCCAAGCAAGCCTTGCAGCGCCTGAACGACGGTAAAATCAAAGGCCGTTCGCTGCGCGTGCGCATTTTGTAAAACCGCACCGCCCCCCTGTAGGAGCGAGGCTTGCCCGCGAAGAACGAAAACTCGGTACACCTGATGCAACGCGTTATCGTTCTTCGCGGGCAAGCCTCGCTCCTACGGGATCGCCGTTAGCTCTGAGATTTATGTGAGGACACCGTTTTGCGCTCTACCGAAGTCGTGATCATTGGCGCTGGCGCCGCAGGGTTGATGTGTGCGCTGACCGCCGCCGGGCGCGGGCGCAAGGTGATGTTGCTTGACCATGCCAACAAGGCCGGCAAGAAAATCCTCATGTCGGGCGGTGGCCGCTGCAATTTCACCAACATGTACACCGAGCCGAGCAATTTCCTCTCGCAGAACGCACATTTCTGCAAATCTGCGCTGGCACGTTATACCCAGTGGGACTTCATCGCTCTGGTGGCCAAACACGGCGTGCCGTACCACGAGAAGAAACTCGGCCAGTTGTTCTGCGATAACAAATCCAGCGACATCCTCGAGATGCTGCTCGACGAATGCAATCAGGTTGGCGTCAGCCTGCACCTGGACACCTCGATCCAGACCATCGAGAAGCTCGAAAGCGGTTATCTGCTGGATACCACGCTGGACCAGATCACTTGCCAATCCCTGGTGATCGCCACCGGCGGCCTGTCGATTCCGACTCTCGGCGCCACCGGTTTCGGCTATCAGGTGGCCAAGCAGTTCGGCCACGACCTGCTGCCGACCCGCGCCGGTCTTGTGCCGTTCACCATCACCGATCAGCTCAAGGAGCTGTGCACCGAGCTGTCCGGTACGTCGGTGGATTGCCTGGTGAGCTGCAACGACCAGAGTTTCCGCGAGAACATCCTGTTCACCCACCGCGGCCTCAGCGGCCCGGCGATTTTGCAGATTTCTTCGTTCTGGGAATCCGGCGACACGGTAGAGATCAACCTGATGCCGGATCACGACGTACCGAGCTGGCTGCAACAGCAGCAAGTCGAACGCCCGAACAGCGAGTTGAAAACCCTGCTCGGTGAGATCTTCACCAAGAAGATGGCCAACTTGCTGGCGGATAACTGGTTTGTCTCCAAACCGATGAAGCAGTACACCCACGCGGAAATTGCAGACATCGCCGAAAAACTGGCGAGCTGGAAAGTCGTGCCGGCCGGCACCGAGGGCTACCGCACGGCCGAAGTGACCCTGGGTGGCGTCGACACGCGTGAAGTGTCATCCAAAACCATGGAATCGCTGAAAAGCCCTGGCCTGTATTTCGTCGGTGAAGTGCTCGACGTCACCGGGCATCTGGGTGGTTTCAACTTCCAATGGGCCTGGGCGTCCGGTTACGCGGCGGCGCAGTACGTCTGACTACACCTCTCCCCCTGCAGGGGAACGTGTTTCGCCTGGGAAGGAACGGATTTTGCTGTCTGATGTGATCGGCGCCATTGCGTCGGCGTCATTAGTGGCTCAATTTAGCGTCATCGCCTCGGAAGGCCTTCGCACTTCATGTCATCGACCACATTTCGGCAGTCTCTGCGTCGCCTCTGGGCGCTGGATAAATTCAGTTACAGCGTTCGGGTATTCATCGCCCTGACCGGCACCATGGCGCTGTGTTGGTCTCAGGATCAAATGGGGCTGCTGATCCCGTTGTTCCTGGGGATCATCGCCAGTGCCCTGGCTGAGACCGACGATAGTTGGCAGGGCCGCCTCAACGCGCTGGCCGTGACGCTGCTGTGTTTTATGGTCGCTGCCCTGTCCGTCGAACTGCTATTTCCCTACCCCATCCTCTTTATCATCGCCTTTGCCTTGGCCAGCTTCTGCCTGACCATGCTCGGCGCATTGGGCGAACGCTACGGCGCGATTGCGTCAGCGACGCTGATTCTGTCGGTCTACACCATGATCGGCGTGGACCAGCGCGGCGGCGCAGTCACTGATTTCTGGCACGAGCCGGTGCTGCTGGTGGCTGGTGCGGCCTGGTACGGCTTGCTCTCGGTGTTGTGGCAGGCACTGTTTTCCAACCAGCCGGTGCAACAGAGCCTGGCGCGGTTGTTCCGTGAACTGGGTTATTACCTGAAACTGAAATCGTCGTTGTTCGAACCGATCCGGCAGTTGGACGTGGAAGCGCGCCGCCTGGAGCTGGCCCAGCAGAACGGTCGGGTGGTGGCAGCCCTGAACGCCGCCAAGGAAATCATTCTGCACCGGGTCGGCGATGGCAGGCCGGGTGCGAAACTCAGCCGATATCTGAAACTTTACTTCCTCGCCCAGGACATCCACGAGCGCGCCAGCTCCTCGCACTACCCTTACAACGCGCTGGCCGAGGCGTTCTTCCACAGCGACGTGCTGTTCCGCTGTCAGCGCCTGCTGCGCCAACAAGGCAAGGTGTGCCGCGCGCTGGCCGAATCGATCCAGATGCGCCAGCCGTTCATCTATGACGCCAGCTTCGCCGAAGCCCTGAGCGACCTGCACGCCTCCCTCGAACACCTGCGCATCCAGAGCAATCCGGCCTGGCGTGGTCTGTTGCGCTCGTTGCGGGCATTGGCCGCCAACCTCGGCACCCTCGACCGTTTGCTCAGCGACGCCAGCAACCCCGATGCGCTTGCAGATGCCACCGACAGCAGCCTGCTCGACCGTTCGCCACGCAGCCTCAAGGATGTGTGGATTCGCTTGCGCACACAGCTGACGCCAACGTCCTTGCTGTTCCGCCACGCCCTGCGCCTGCCCCTGGCGTTGAGCATCGGCTACGCGATGGTGCATTTGATCCACCCCTCGCAAGGTTACTGGATCATCCTCACCACGTTGTTTGTCTGTCAGCCGAACTACGGCGCCACCCGCCGCAAACTGGGTCAGCGGATCATCGGCACCGCCATTGGCCTGACCGTGGCCTGGGCGCTGTTCGATCTGTTCCCCAACCCGTTAATCCAGTCGAGCTTCGCCATCGTTGCCGGGGTGGTGTTCTTTACCAACCGCACCACCCGCTACACCCTGGCGACGGCCGCCATTACGATCATGGTGCTGTTCTGCTTCAACCAGGTGGGCGACGGTTACGGGCTGCTTCTGCCGCGACTGTTCGATACCTTGCTCGGCAGCCTGATCGCCGGCCTGGCGGTGTTCCTGTTCCTGCCGGACTGGCAGGGCCGACGCCTGAACAAAGTGCTGGCCAATACCCTGACCTGCAACAGCATTTACCTGCGCCAGATCATGCAGCAATACGCCGTCGGTAAAAGCGACGACCTGGCTTATCGCCTGGCCCGACGTAACGCGCACAACGCCGACGCGGCGTTGTCGACGACGCTGGCCAACATGCTGATGGAGCCGGGACACTTCCGTAAGGAAGCCGATGTCGGGTTCCGATTCCTGGTGCTGTCGCACACCCTGCTCAGCTATTTGTCGGGGCTTGGGGCACACCGTGAAACCCAACTGCCATCGGATGTGCGCGAGCACTTGATCGACGGTGCGGGCGTGAGCCTGGCCGCCAGCCTCGACGACATCGCCCAGGGCCTGGCGAGCAAACAGCCGGTGGCAATTCAGAGTGACGAGGAGGAAGCCCTGGCCAACGAGCTTGAGCAGATGCCGGATGAGATCGATGAAGGGCAGCGGCTGGTGCAGACGCAACTGGCGTTGATCTGTCGGCAGCTGGGGCCGTTGCGGACGCTGGCGGCGCATCTCATTAAAGACACCAGCGAAGCCTGAGATGTGTAGTGACTGGGCGGGCCTCTTCCCGGGCAAGCCTCGCTCCTACAGGATCAGTGTCGGCCACGGGATTTGCACCCGACACAAACTCTGCAGGAGCGAGGCTTGCCCGCGAAGGCTTCAGCTCAGACACTCAGGCCTTTCAGATCACATCCCATGCTGCCTGAGCAACTTCTCATAACTCCCATCAGCCTTCATCGCCGCAATCTCGCGATCGAAACCGGCGACGATCTGTTCATGCTCCGGGTTCTTCAGGCTCACCAGAATATGCAGACTGTTCTCGCTCAACGGCTTGGGCAGGAACTCCACGGCATTGCGCACTTTGGGTGATTCCCGCGCCAGGTAATACCGGGCGACGAACTCGTCTTCCAAAGTCAGCTTGACCCGATCGGCCGCGACCATGCGCACAGCCATGGCGAAGTTATGCACCGGGACTTTCTGCAACGACACATCGTCGTCAAATTCGTGCGAATAGGCATAACCGCGTACCACCGCTATCGGGTAGGTGTGCAGTTGTTGCAGGTTGTTGTATTCGATTGGCGTGTCTTTGCGCTTGAGAAAGCGCACGCGGTTGAGCAGGTACTCACCTGAAAATTGCCCCAGCTTCGTGCGCTCGTCGGTGTACCAGGTGTTGACCAGTACGTCGTAACGTCCCTCGCCCACCCCAAACAAGGCCCGGGCCCACGGCACTTGTTCGAAATCGCTGGCGTAACCGGCCCGGGCCAGTGCGGTGCTGACGATGTCCGTGGCCACACCGCCATTGACCAGCGTGGCGTCGGTAAAGGGTGGCCAGGCATCGGCGACCAGACGCAGCTTTTCCGCAGCCTCGGCCTGTGTCAGCAACAGCAATCCGATCAAAGCAAACGCTCGATGAAACCGCGGCATGCCAGAAATCCTTAGCGGGCGAGCTGCCCGACGTGTTTTTCAGCCAAAACTCCAAGGTCCCTCTACCGGCAAACCCAGGTCCTAACATTAGCTCATTGAGGCCATTGCACAGCGCTTCATCGCAGATTACACAAAGAAGACAACTTCGCGAGAAATGAATGATGGCATTTTGGTCTTTATCACAGATTCCTCTGTCATAAAGACATCCCGCCTCAGGGCGCTTAGTATCGGAACAACGTTGTTCAAGGAATGTGAAGATGACAATCGATTGGGTCTGCAAACATCACAGCGATCTGGGTAAAGAGCAGCTGTACGCCATTTTGCAGCTGCGCGCCGAAGTGTTTGTCGTCGAGCAGAAATGCGCTTATCAAGACATCGATGGCCAGGACCTGGAAGGTGACACTTGCCATTTGATGGGCTGGGACGGGGATCGGCTGGTGGCCTACCTGCGATTGCTCGACCCAGAGTTGCAGGGCGGCGATGTAGTGATTGGCCGGGTGATCATCGCACCTGCGGCACGCGGCGCCGGGCTTGGGCATGAGTTGATGGACCAGGCGTTGAAACAGGCCGAGAAGCACTGGCCCGAGGTGCCGATCTACCTCTCGGCCCAGGCACATTTGCAGGGGTATTATGGGCGGTACGGGTTTGTGGTGGTGGGTGAGGAATACCTGGAAGATGAGATTCCGCATATCGGGATGCGTCGTCCTTGAGGGCCCCATCGCGGGCAAGCCCGCTCCCACAGGAACAGTGAACCCCCTGTAGGAGCGAGGCTTGCCCGCGAAGGCGTCATCTGCAACACCGCAAAAGCTCAGGGATACTCCAGCACCGCTTTAATCTGCCGCAGATTACGCTCGATCCACCCCCGATCAATCGCCCCCCACTCGCGAATCCGATAGCGCCCCGCGTGGTTACGTGCGCCTTCTTCCTGCTCGAACTCACAAACGATATCCAGATCCGCCAACGCCGCGATGGTGTCCTGAGCCGTGCGTCGGGGCATGCCGGTCACCTCGGTCAATGCCGGGACGTTACTGGCCAGCCCGCTGTCGATCAGGTACGCCACGTACAATCGGCGGTAGAAGCTGCTCTTGGTCTTGCTCACGTCCATCCATGCGCTCCCGATTAATTAGCAGATTTGTTCAGTGCATATCCCGCCACGTCAGGTACACCCGCAAATCGAACTCCACCTGGTGATACCCCGGCAACATGTGCTCGCACAACTTGTAGAACGCCTTGTTGTGATCCGACTCTTTGAAGTGCGCCAGCTCATGCACCACGATCATCTTCAGAAACTGCGGCGCCGCGTCCTTGAACAGCGAGGCGATGCGAATTTCTTTCTTGGCCTTGAGCTTGCCACCCTGCACCCGTGATATCGCGGTGTGCAGACCGAGCGCGCGGTGGGTCAGGTCCAGGCGGTTGTCGAACAACACCTTGTCGATGGCCGGGGCGTTACGCAGGTATTCCTGCTTGAGGTCCAGGGCATAGGCGTACAGCGCCTTGTCGCTCTGCACCCCGTGTTTTTCCGGATAGCGCTGGCTCAGGTAATCGCCCAGCCGACCTTCGGCGATCAGTTGGCGCACCTGGTCCTGCAACGCGGCAGGATAAGCCTGGAGGTATTTCAACACAGTCATTGGAGCGGCAACACGCGTCACGAAAAGGTCGCCAGTGTAGCGAATTCAACTCGTCAGCGCGCCCCAGTCGAACGGCTCGACAAAGTGACCGGTGTCCTCGGCCATCAACGGCCGCGCCACCAGGAAACCCTGCACATACTGGCAACCGTTGGCTTGCAGCCACTCATATTGCGCCACCGTTTCAACCCCTTCGGCGATCACCAGCAGCCCTAACCGGTTGCACAAATCGATGACACTGCGTGCCAGCGCCGCATCCCGTTCGGACCCTGGCAACCGGGCGATCAAATGCCGGTCGAGCTTGAGCGTGTCCAGTTCCAGGTCGCGCAAATGCGCCAGCGAACAAGCCCCGGAGCCGAAGTCATCCAGCGCCACCCGCACCCCCAGATTGCGCAGCAAACGCAGTTGTTTGCGGGTCTCGTCGGGGTTAGACATCAAGGCCTCTTCCGTGACCTCGACTTCCAGCTGCTGCGGCTTCAAGCCATGGCGCTCCAGCACCTGACGCAGCTCGGTGACCAGGTTGGGCAACCCGAATTGGGTGCTGCTCAAGCTAACGCCCAGCACCAGATCTTCGGCGAACAAGGTTTCCCAGGCTTTGCGCTGCTTGGCCCCGCGATGATAAATCCAGCTACCCAGGCGACTGATCAATCGCGCCTCTTCCAGCAACGGTAAAAACAGCCCCGGCGGTACATCGCCGACACTCGGGTGCTGCCAGCGCAACAACGCTTCGAACCCGCGGATCTGCCCATCGGCAATCGCCACCTGGGGCTGATACACCAGGTTGAAATCGCGGTTCTCGATGGCCGTGCGCACGCTCTCTTCAAGCATCAGACGCGAGCGCGCCCGGCCGTTCATTTCGTGATCGTAGAAGCGATATTGCTGACGCCCGGCGCGCTTGGCTTCGTACATGGCAATGTCGGAGGCGCGCATCAGTCCGTCCAGATTAGACCCGCAATCGGGATAAGTGGCGATGCCGATGCTGGCACCCAAGGCGATGTCCATGCCTTCGATCTGCTGACAGATCGACACCCGCTCGATGAGCTTCTCGGCAATCTTTGCCGCCTGCTCGGGGAGCTCAAGATCCAGCAACGCAGTGAACTCATCGCCCCCCATCCGCGCCAGAATATCGAAGGGCCGCAGGCACGCTTTCAACTGTTCGGACACCCAACGCAACACCCGGTCGCCGGCATCGTGGCCGAGGGAATCATTGACCCGCTTGAAGCCGTCGAGGTCCAGGTACAACAGCACCCAAGTGCTGTCGGAGCGCTCGCCGCGCAGCAGCAGGTTTTCAACGGTCTGGTAGAAACCCCGGCGATTGAGCAGCCCGGTCAGCGGGTCGGTCACCGCCTGGAACTCCAACTGCTGATGCAGATGGCGCACCACCGACATGTCCAGCACCGTCACCACCATCGCATGTTGTTCGGTGGGCAAAGGCGCGCAAGACAACGCCACCGGCACTTGCTGGCCGGGGGCGGTACGCAGCAGCGCATCGTGCAAGCGCAGGGTTTCACCGCGTTTGTAACCGGCAAACAACTCGGAATCGGCCCAGATCGGGATGTGCGGTTTTTGCAGGAAATCCAGAAACTCCTTGCCTTGCAGGTCGTTCACCGTGGCATTGAGCAAGCGAGACATCGCCGGGTTGGCAAAGCGAATCACCCCGTCCTCGCCCACCACCAGAATGCCTTCGGCGGCGTTATCCAGCACCGAAGCATTGAAAGCCCGGGCGACTTCCAGATCATGGCTCAACCGCTGCAAGGCACGGCGATTACGCTGGTGCTCGAGCAACGCCTGGACTTTGGGTTTGAGTATTTGCGGGTCGAACGGTTTGAACAGGTAATCCACCGCGCCACTGGCGTAACCCTTGATCACGGCGTCCTGGGACTGTTCGTTGGCGGTAAGAAAAATGATCGGCGTAAGGCGGGTTCGCTGGCTGCCGCGCATCAAGCGCGCCACTTCAAAACCGTCCATACCTGGCATATGAACATCCAGCAGCACCAGGTCGACATCGTGTTCGAGTAACAGGCCAAGGGCTTCAAAACCGGAAGCCGCGGTCATGACCTGCCAATCCTGGCGCTGTAACAACGCGCGCATGCTGATCAGGTTTTCAGGGTAATCATCAACAATTAACAGGATTGAGTTGCCTTCAGCTGGCTTAGATTGTGCGCATTCCATGCTGCATCTCTTGTTCGGGGCGTCAGGCCGGCTTTTTGTTAAAACCGGTCACCTATTGCGACTTCACTCTAGACCCGGATCCCTTAAAGCAGAAGCTGTCAGTGAGCCAGCATTTAGACAAAGCTTCAGAAGCCGACTAACGGTAAGTCCTAGAGCCCCCGGAAACCGGGAACGATGGCATTTCGACAGGATGTTGACGTCAACCAATTGCCAAACGGGCATTAACAAAGATCTCTTGTACGCTTATAAAGACCCCCCCGAAGACGCGGGCTAGAGCTTCTGGCACGCACGTGCAGTAAAAAAAATGTGGAAGCTTGAATTATGATCGATCTCGCAACCTGGAACCTCAGCGTTCCCGTCGGCAGCCCGCCGTACACCGTCGAAACCACCAAGCTGGTGGACGGCTTCAAGGATCAGTACTTCCACTCCGACACCGGCACCTTGTTTTTCTGGGCCCCGGTCACCGGCACCCGCACTGAAAACGCGGTCTACCCTCGCACCGAACTGCGCGAAACCTACAGCAACGGCACGCTGAAAAACTGGTATTACCCCGACGCGGACAATTCCCTGCGTGCGACCCTCGCGATCAATAAGGTGCCCAGCTCGGGCAAGATCGTTATTGGCCAGATCCATGCCTACAACAGCCAGAAGCCGATGGTGAAGGTCGAGTATCAATACAAGACCTCCAGCGCGACCGGCAACATCGTCGCCAAAGTCCGCATGCACCCCGACGACGACACTCCCCGGGTCATCACCATCGCCACCGGCGTGAAGCTCGATCAGGAATTCTCCTACTTCATCCACCTCAGCCCCGGCGGTGCGTTGGGCATCAGCGCGGCGGGCTACCAGTGGGACACCGACATCAGCGCAATGTGGCGTGACAAGCCGCTGTACTTCAAGGCCGGGGCTTATGTGCAAGACAACACCGGGTACACCACTGAAGGCGGGGAAGTGACGTTCAGCCATCTGGATATCGATCACAATACGTAATCCCAGGACCACTCGGACAGCAGAACAATCCGGGCATCCACAGAACCCGCAGGAATCCACCCATTGTGGCGAGGGGCTTGCCCCCGTTGGGCTGCGATAGCAGCCCCAAACCCTGCCACCCCATTCCCGCTGGTGCACCGCGCCTCCCAGTTTACGGCGGCTACGCCGCCGAACGGGGGCAAGCCCCCTCGCCACAGCCCCACTTAAACGCCAACGTTTAAAGACACTCAGCGTTACTTCATGAGGCCTACAACGGCTTGCGTCGCTGCCTACAGGTACGCCAGAATCCGCCGGCTCGTGCGTCTGGGAGGCCATCGGTAACTTGATTCGTGTCACTGATTCGCAGTGATCGGGTTTAGTAGCCCGTGGTTTCGAACTTGGTGCACAAGCATCTGTCAGTCAGGGATTTCGATTCCTGCACTTGATGGTAACTGTGCGCAGGGCACCTTCGGGTGCGCCGGCTTGCTCGAAACCCCGGTCTACTAACCTGCGTACAGTTGCCTCCACTTTGATTAGTAGCCAGAGAGGGGCACTCCAATCAGGTTTCGAGCAAATGACTAAATCAACGCCGCATCCGCCGGTCACAGACCCGGCCTCCCCCTACGAATCCCCCGATTCAAAAAAATTCCACGAAGCCGCCGAGCGCGCCCTCGACCATTACCTCAACCCCGCCGCCCAAATCATGGCCACCACCCACGAACCCGAGCCCATGTACCTCGCCAACCCGAAGTACAACACCGAAGCCCTGCTGGCCAACACCAGCGAAACACTCGGCTCGGCCACCCTCATGCTCAACAACTTCGCGGCGCTGCTGGAAACCTCACATCGCAAGACCCTGCTGGGCATTGCGCAAGTGGTCATGCTCGGCGAACTGGCGGTGAACCAGGCGCTGGATCACGTCGAACCGAAGGAGTAATCGCGGCTCGGCTGGAGCTAGGCGAGCAGACTTACTTCCAATCGGCATAGGGGACGGCCCTCACAGACCGTTCCCCTGCCACACCAACCGGCACCGGGCGGTTCAAGAGATTGAGGTTAGACGATTAAGTAAATCCGATTAAATAAATCTGCCCCCTTTAATAATAATTCAGCCAATGAAAACCCGCATTTCTGCAGGTTTTTATTACGTGCTTACTTTTATTCTTTCGGAAGCGTGAAAGGTGCAGGCCCTTTAGAATTTTGGATATTTCCCGGCTTCTGTTGTGGCGTAACCGGGACTGGGATAGTAACCGGCACTGGGCCTTTCGCTTTCGGCTTTACATTCTTGATACTCATGATTCCGTACTCCATTACAGTGTGGATTTTTATTTTGAGACAATCGACATTGGATGCCTACTGTCAGATCTGATAGTCATTTAGACATATTAGCGATAACGACTAGCGCGCCTCACACATCATGCGACTGTATTTATCAACTATCCGCATCAAAAGGGGACCATCAAAAGGGGACAGATTTATTTAATCGATGCTCTACTGCTATGCTGCACCGATCACTACAAGGACGTAGGAAGCTATATGCCCAGAATGGGACGCGTTATTTTACCCAATTATCCGCATCATGTCGTGCAACGAGGCCACAACAGGCAGGTTGTGTTCGCCGAGCCGAATGACTTCCAGCGTTACCTCGAAGATCTGCGAGAGCTCAAAGCGCTATACAACGTCAAAGTCTATACCTTCTGCTTGATGACCAATCATGTCCATCTATTACTCGCACCAGGAGACTCCGTCGCGAGTCTCGGACAACTGATGAAAGGCCTGGCAGGACGCATGACGCGCTATCGCAACAAGCTGGAGGGGCGCTCCGGTACCTTGTGGGAGAGTCGATACAAATCCAGCGTGGTTCAAACCGACACCTATTTGCTGGCTTGTAGTCGATACATCGAGCTAAATCCGGTGCGAGCGCAAATGGTTCAGCATGCACAGGATTACCCTTGGTCGAGCTTGCACCTGCGTCTCAACGAAACGGAAGAAAATCATTGGCTGGATGAAGACCTTTGCTTCAACGAGCTCGGTGAAACCCATACCGAGCGCCTTGCTCGCTACACCTCCTTTATGGAGCAGACGATTCCGTCTACAGAGTTGCAGCTGATCAGAGGCGCCCTTCAGCGTGGACAATTGACGGGGAATCATCGATTCACAGATGAGATTGAAAAAATCACGGGATTGCGAACATCGCATCGAGCGCGAGGCAGGCCTGCGAAACAACTCGAATAGAGTAACAGGGGGACGACCAAGTAGATTCGATTAAATAGATCTGTCCCCTTTGGCCCTTCAGGATATTGCTGATGTGTTTGGAGTGATTGAGCAGCGGGGGTTTGAAACGCCTAAATAGCAGTAAGAAGCAGACAATAAAATCCCGCATCACTGCGGGATTTTATTTAAAGCCAAATTGCCACTTTCATACTATTCGCCAAGAAGGGACAATTAAATAGATATGCCCCTCTCATCCAAATTTTACTTCAAGCTTGATCTACTAAATCAATCCAAGCGGAAAAGCGTGACTGAATAGCTGACCAGTTTCATCAGTGAAATTCCTTGTTCCATTTAGGGCTGCGTAGTCGGGAGTCACAAGCGTCCAACTTTCTGTTTTTCCGTCTATCGCACCATTTAAAAAAATGCTCGTGTAGTTACCACCAATTGTCTGCTTTCCAGTAAGAATACCGGACTTACCATTAATAATAGCAGTTGCAACAAGCGCCCCCGTGTAATTATCAGCGGTAGTGAATGTTATATAAAAATGCGCTGAAGCCGATGCACTATGATAGGTTTTATTAAGTAAGCTCATGATACATTCCTTTGCAGCGAGGTTTAGATGGATAAATGACAAGAACCATATACTCTTTTCATTTTATTTTTATTTCGATGCCTCACTGAAAATCTTAGAATCATTCAGCCACTTAGTAACCTGTAAAAACTAACAGTTTCTTATAGCAAAACAGAATAACAATCTAGAAAATCCGACAAGCTGAAAGATAAAGGCTTTTAATTCCCCTAATTCCAACCACGCCGTTTACCTTGATCAAATTTTTGATACAAAAAAAACCGCATCGCTGCGGTTTTTTTATTAACGCTAAAAACTCAGTTAACCTTAGCGTTCAACTCGCCTTTCAGGTAACGCTGGAACATCGCTTCCAACGAAATCGGCTTGATCTTCGAAGCATTACCGGCAATACCAAACTGCTCATAACGCGCGATACACACATCACGCATCGCCGTCACAGTCGCGCCAAAGAACTTACGCGGATCAAACTCGCTCGGGTTGGTGGCCATCAGGCGACGCATCGCGCCAGTGGACGCCAAACGCAGGTCGGTGTCGATGTTGACCTTGCGCACGCCGTGCTTGATGCCTTCGACGATTTCTTCAACCGGTACGCCGTAGGTTTCTTTGATGTCGCCGCCGTACTGGTTGATGATCGCCAGCCACTCTTGCGGAACCGAAGACGAACCGTGCATTACCAGGTGTGTGTTCGGGATGCGTTGGTGGGTTCTTGACGCTCTACGATCCCTGTGTCGCCGATGGCCATGGACTTAAATACGACGTAGATAAAATGTTGCGTATACGCTACATTTAGCTATAAATGTTACGGAAGCGGAACATGGATTATTTTCTGTTGATCAGCCGTCTTGGCAACCAAATACGCGAAAAACGTATAAATCGCGGTCTGACGCAAGCACAGCTTGCCGACCTCGCGGGGCTGACACGATACAAAGTCATCGCAGTAGAGAAAGGTACTCTGTCTGTCGGCATGATCGCCTATGCGCGCGTCCTTGGCGCTCTGGATTGTGAGCTTGCTGTCGTTCCAGCTGCTATGCCGACCCTTGAAGAGCTTGGGGATTTATTCGAATGAAGATGTCCTCTCTCAAAGTCAGCACGCCCGAGGGACGTAGCGGCAGGCTTTTCAGCGATGCCGAAGACTTCACATTCCGTTATCACGAAGATGCATCGCCAGAAATGGCTATCAGCTTGTCGATGCCAGTAAGGCATGACGAGTTTCGTCGGCGCGAACTCCATCCTGTTTTTCAGATGAATCTGCCGGAAGGCTATGTATTGGAGCAACTGCGCAATCGATTGGCCAAGACCGTGAATGTCGATCCAATGCTTTTGCTGGCGCTTTCCGGCAGCACTTCGCCCATTGGCAGGGTGCAAGTGCGGTCTGAAACGGTTGACGCCTTGCTGGAGGAGCAACAATTTCCGGGGGAGAAACTCGAAGAGATTCTGACTTGGGACGGCACGGAAGATATATTCGCCGACATTCTTGATCGCTACATCCTGCGTGCCGGCATTTCCGGCGTTCAACCCAAAGTGTTGGTACCGGAACGCCTGGAAACCGGATTGCCACGGGTGACATCGAAAACCTCGGACCTGATTATCAAAAGTGGCCGAGACGAATTTCCCGGTCTGGCAATCAACGAGTTCCTTTGCATGTCCATTGCGAAGGAGGCCGGTATTCCCGTTCCGCCGTTTTACCTTTCCGACAATGCCAAGCTGTTTGTCATGCGTCGCTTTGATCGCGACGACCAGCTCAACCCAATTGGATTTGAAGACATGGCGGTGTTGATGGGGCTATCGGCTAACCAGAAGTACAGCAAAAGCTATGCGGCAATCGCCAAGGCTATTCGCGTGTTCTGCCCGACTAAACATTTACGCACCTCCCTTGATCAGCTCTTCGATAGCGTTGCCCTGAGCTGTATTGTCGGGAATGGCGACGCTCATTTGAAAAACTTCGGATTGCTCTATTCCGATCCTACGCAACGCGATGCACGCCTGGCGCCGGCCTACGACATCGTTAACACCACGGCCTATATTCCGGAAGATGTTTTGGCTTTGGATCTGGCGGGCAACAAGTCAATGTTTGCCTCGCGGCAAGGACTGCTTGAGTTTGCGCACACCTGTGAGATCGAGCGACCTCAGGAGCGCATTCAGCAATTGCTTGCCTCGGTTGAAACAGTACTTGAACGCTATCCTGAGTATCGGGAACAGGCGCCTCATGTGGTCAGTGCCATTGAGCAAGCGACAGCGCCGTTTTCTATGACTTTTGGGTAGTTATTGCGCGCAAAAATCCCCACCCAGAAAAAACCCGCCTCTCGGCGGGCTCTTCACAACACGGGTCAAATTCTAAGGTTTAGTTAACCTTAGCGTTCAACTCGCCTTTCAGGTAACGCTGGAACATCGCTTCCAACGAAATCGGCTTGATCTTCGAAGCATTACCGGCAGTACCAAACTGCTCATAACGCGCAATACATACATCACGCATCGCAGTCACAGTCGCGCCGAAGAATTTACGCGGGTCGAACTCGCTCGGGTTGGTGGCCATCAGGCGACGCATCGCACCGGTGGACGCCAAACGCAGGTCGGTGTCGATGTTGACCTTGCGCACGCCGTGCTTGATGCCTTCGACGATTTCTTCAACCGGTACGCCGTAGGTTTCTTTGATGTCGCCGCCGTACTGGTTGATGATCGCCAGCCACTCTTGCGGAACCGAAGACGAACCGTGCATCACCAGGTGGGTGTTCGGGATGCGCTTGTGGATTTCCTTGATGCGGTCGATGGCCAGCACGTCGCCGGTAGGTGGCTTGGTGAACTTGTAGGCGCCGTGGCTGGTGCCGATGGCGATGGCCAGGGCGTCGACCTGAGTCTTCTTGACGAAGTCCGCGGCTTCTTCCGGGTCGGTCAGCATTTGGCTGTGATCCAGAACGCCTTCGGCGCCGATGCCGTCTTCTTCACCGGCCATGCCGGTTTCCAGCGAACCCAGGCAGCCCAGCTCGCCTTCCACCGATACGCCGCAGGCGTGAGCCATGGCCACGGTTTGTTGGGTAACGCGAACGTTGTACTCGTAGTCGGTCGGAGTTTTGCCGTCTTCGCCCAGGGAGCCGTCCATCATGACCGAGCTGAAGCCCAGTTGAATGGAGCGCTGGCAGACGTCAGGGCTGGTGCCGTGGTCCTGGTGCATGCACACCGGGATGTGCGGGAATTCTTCGATGGCCGCCAGGATCAGGTGACGCAGGAACGGGGCGCCTGCGTATTTGCGAGCACCGGCCGAAGCCTGGACGATCACCGGGGAGTCAGTCTTGTCAGCGGCTTCCATGATGGCGCGCATCTGCTCAAGGTTGTTGACGTTGAAGGCTGGAACGCCGTAGCCGAACTCGGCTGCGTGGTCCAGCATCTGGCGCATGCTGATAAGTGCCATTGTGTGTGTCTCTCCCGGTTGAGGGTCGTTAATCGTGCCAGCCTGCCGTAGCGGCGGCGGCTATTCAAGTTATTGCAGATCGGGGGTTGGCCCGGGCTGCGAATTCGGTACAACAAAACTCTTGTATCGCTGAAGCCTTGTGGCGAGGGGGCTTGCCCCCGTTCGGCTGCGCAGCAGTCGCAAATCGGACGACGTGGTCTAACTGAAGCACTGCATCCGCTGGCTTCGGGAGTGCTTCGCACTCCAACGGGGGCAAGCCCCCTCGCCACAAAAGCCCGCACCCACATTAGATCCGTGGCGTGTCAATTACTGCGCTTTACAACCGCGGCCGATCAAATCATTGGTGGCAACCCAGTACACCAGGCCTTCCTCACCTTTTACGTGAAACGCCAGCATGTCGTTGCTGTACAGCGAGCCTTCGGCGCCCGGCTCAAGCTTCAGGCGGTAGACCTGATCGGCGCCGCCCAAACGGACATCGACTGCCTTGCGGCTCACGTCAGTGTAGCGCCAGAGCACTTTGGCCTGACTGTCGCAGGTCCAGGTGGTCCAGTTGTCCGTTGATTGGGCAGGCTTGAACAGGTCGAAATTCGAACAACCTGCCAGCAATACCAGCGCCGAAACGGCGATAAAACCTTTCATCCATGTTCCTCGACTGACGGCGCATGCCGCCAGCCCTGAGTAAAGAGTCAGACCCGTCAAGGGCAGCCATGTTCCTTGGCCGGAGTCTGTGTCTCGTATTTGTCCAGGCCATCGGGCCCGGACCGCTTGTTGATCACCGGGTTGGTTTCCGCTTGCCAGTCAGCCTGGTAGCAGCCTTTATCCGACGCGGATGGCGCGGGCTCCGGCGTGGCTTTCGGGTTACTCCCGCAAGCCGCCAGCATACCCGCGGCGATCAACAGCATTAATGTCCTGACCATCTGAACACTCCTTTGCCTGGTCAAATGAGCGGCCTCAGGCCTTGGCCCGGCTTTCCAGGACTTCAACGGCCGGCAGCACTTTGCCTTCGACGAATTCGAGGAAAGCACCGCCGCCGGTAGAAATGTAGGAGATTTGCTCGGCAACGCCATATTTATCGATGGCCGCCAGAGTGTCGCCACCGCCGGCAATGGAGAACGCCGAGCTTTCCGCGATGGCCTGGGCCAGCACTTTGGTGCCGTTACCGAACTGGTCGAATTCGAACACGCCCACCGGGCCGTTCCACAGGATGGTCTTGGACGACTTCAGCAGCTCGGCGAAATTCGCCGCGGTCTGTGGGCCGATGTCCAGGATCATGTCGTCTGCAGCCACGTCGGCGATCAGTTTGACAGTCGCGGTCGCACTTTCAGCGAATTCCTTGGCGACCACCACGTCCACTGGCAATGGCACGCTGACTTTCGCCGCGATTTCACGAGCGGTGTCCAGCAGGTCCGGCTCGTACAGCGATTTGCCAACCGGGTGACCGGCAGCGGCCAGGAAGGTGTTGGCGATGCCGCCACCAACGATCAGCTGGTTGCAGATCTGGCTCAGGCTGTTGAGTACGTCGAGTTTGGTCGACACTTTAGAGCCCGCAACAATGGCAGCCATTGGCTGGGCCGGGGAGCCCAGGGCCTTGCCCAGTGCGTCCAGTTCGGCGGCGAGCAACGGGCCAGCAGCGGCGACTTTGGCGAATTTGGCCACGCCATGGGTCGAGCCCTCGGCGCGGTGAGCAGTGCCGAAAGCGTCCATCACGAACACGTCGCACAGAGCGGCGTATTGTTTGGCCAGTTCGTCGGCGTTCTTTTTCTCGCCCTTGTTGAAGCGCACGTTTTCGAACAACACGATGTCGCCGGCTTTCACGTCGACGCCGCCCAGGTAATCGGACACCAGCGGCACTTCACGGCCCAGGGCCTTGCTCAGGTAGTCAGCCACTGGCTTGAGGCTGTTCTCGGCGGAGAATTCGCCTTCGGTCGGACGGCCAAGGTGCGAGCAGACCATCACTGCCGCGCCTTTTTCCAGGGCCAGCTTGATGGTCGGCAGCGAAGCCAGGATACGCGCATCGCTGGTGACAACACCGTCCTTGACTGGGACGTTGAGGTCTTCGCGGATCAGTACGCGCTTACCTTGCAGATCGAGGTCGGTCATCTTCAACACGGTCATGGGTCGCAATTCCTGGGTTACTGTTTTTGAAAGACAGATTGTGGAGTAGTAGCGGCTTGCAAATAGTGCTCTGCAACGTCCAGCATTCGATTGGCAAAACCCCATTCGTTGTCGAACCAGGCCAGGATGTTCACCAGCCGTGGGCCGGAAACGCGTGTCTGACTGGCATCGACGATGGCCGAATGTGGGTCATGATTAAAATCACAACTGGCGTGAGGCAACTCGGTGTAGGCCAGAAGGCCTTTGAGCGGGCCATGGGTGGCGGCCTCGCGCAGAATCCGGTTGACCTCGGTGGCGTCGGTATCGCTCACGGTCTGCATCGTAATATCGAGGCAAGACACGTTAACCGTCGGCACCCGCACGGCTTTGGCCTGAATTCGCCCGGCAAGTTCCGGCAGCAGGCGCTCAATGCCTCGCGCCAGACCAGTGGACACCGGAATCACCGACTGGAACGCCGAACGGGTGCGGCGCAGGTCTTCGTGGTGATAGGCGTCGATCACCGGCTGATCGTTCATCGCCGAGTGGATGGTGGTGATCGACACGTATTCCAGACCAATGGCCTGATCCAGCAGGCGCAACAGCGGCACGCCGCAGTTGGTGGTGCAAGACGCGTTGGACACCAGCAGCTCGTCGCCGGTCAGGCAATCCTGGTTCACGCCGTAGACGATGGTGGCGTCGACATCCGCCTCGCTGGCCATCGGCTGGGAAAACAGCACCCGTGGCGCACCGGCGTCGAGAAAACGCTGGCCATCCTGACGGGTGTGATAAGCGCCGGAGCACTCCAGCACCAGATCGACGCCCAACGACGCCCAATCGATGCCTTCGGGGGTGGCACTGCGCAGGACCTTCACGCAGTCGCCCTTAATATGCAGACAATCGCCCTCAACCCTCACTTCACCGGGAAACCGCCCGTGAGTGGAGTCGAAGCGTGTCAGGTATTCGATGCTGGCCATGTCGGCCAGATCGTTGATCGCGACAATTTCAAACCCGGCTTTCTCGCCTCGCTCAAACAACGCACGCAAAACGCAACGACCAATTCGGCCGTAGCCGTTGAGTGCAACTTTGTAAGGACGCGGTTGAGGCATGGGGTTCTCGATTACCGTGGTGAATCCGTCAGTGCAGCATTGACTGGCCCGACGCCTTCGCGAGCAAGCCCGCTCCCACAGGAGAGTGCGATCTCCAGTGGGAGCGGGCTTGCTCGCGAAAGCGGCAGTCCAGACGACACATTTTCTGGATCAGTCTTCCAGCAGCTCTTCAGCCTGACCCAGGATGTTTTCCAGGGTGAAGCCGAACTCTTCGAACAAGGCCGGCGCAGGCGCCGACTCGCCGTAGGTGGTCATGCCGATCACGCGACCTTCCAGGCCCACGTACTTGTACCAGTAGTCCGCGTGGGCGGCTTCGATGGCGATACGCGCG
The DNA here is from genome assembly GCF_016861935.1 of Pseudomonas sp. 008. NCBI lineage: Bacteria > Pseudomonadati > Pseudomonadota > Gammaproteobacteria > Pseudomonadales > Pseudomonadaceae > Pseudomonas > Pseudomonas sp. 008. The sequence goes on from NZ_BOMA01000008.1 coordinate 192,063, forward strand.
CTGACCTGCAACGGCAGAACCGATTGCTTGTAGCCGGCGTCCTGGGCTTCGAAGACGCTGGTGCACGGCATCGATACCACACGGACCTTACGGCCTTGCTCGGTCAGTTTGTCGAAGGCTTGAACGGCCAGGCCGACTTCCGAACCGGTGGCGATCAGGATCAGCTCAGGCTCGCCTGCGCAGTCCTTCAACACGTAACCGCCACGGGCGATCTCTTCGATCTGGATCGCATTGCGGGTTTGGTGCTGCAGGTTCTGACGGGAGAAGATCAGCGCCGAAGGACCGTCGTCACGCTCCAGGGCGAACTTCCAGGCCACCGCCGATTCAACGGCATCGGCCGGACGCCAGGTGTCGAGGTTCGGTGTGCAGCGCAGGCTGGCCAGTTGCTCGATCGGCTGGTGCGTCGGACCGTCTTCGCCCAGACCGATGGAGTCGTGGGTGAACACGTAGACAATGCGTTTCTTCATCAGCGCCGACATGCGTACCGCGTTGCGGGCGTATTCCATGAACATCAGGAAGGTCGCGCCGTAAGGCACCAGGCCGCCGTGCAGAGCCACGCCGTTCATGATCGCGCTCATGCCGAACTCGCGAACGCCGTAGTACATGTAGTTGCCGCTGGCGTCTTCGGCGGTGACGCCTTTGCAACCTTTCCACAGGGTCAGGTTGGAACCGGCCAGGTCAGCCGAACCGCCGAGCAGTTCCGGCAGCAGCGGGCCGAAGGCGTTCAGGGCGTTCTGGCTGGCTTTACGGCTGGCGATGGATTCGCCTTTGGCCGCGACTTCAGCGATGTAGGCCTGGGCCTTCTCGGCGAAATCGGTCGGCAGATCACCGCTCAGGCGACGAACCAGTTCATTGGCCAGCTCAGGGAAGGCGGCGGAGTACGCAGCGAAACGCTGATCCCACTCGGCTTCGGCAGCGCGACCGGCTTCCTTGGCGTCCCACTCGGCATAGATATCAGCCGGGATTTCGAACGGGCCGTAGTTCCACTTCAGCGCTTCACGGGTCAGAGCGATTTCCGCGTCACCCAACGGGGCGCCGTGGCAATCTTCCTTGCCTTGCTTGTTCGGCGAACCGAAGCCGATGGTGGTCTTGCAGCAGATCAGCGTCGGTTGTGCGCTTTTGCGCGCGGTTTCGATCGCGATCTTGATTTCTTCCGGATCGTGACCGTCGACATTGCGGATCACTTGCCAGTTGTAGGATTCGAAACGCTTCGGCGTGTCGTCGGTGAACCAGCCTTCGACTTCACCGTCGATGGAGATGCCGTTGTCATCGTAGAAGGCGATCAGTTTGCCCAGGCCCAGCGTACCGGCCAGGGAACTGACTTCGTGGGAAATGCCTTCCATCATGCAGCCATCACCCAGGAATACGTAGGTGTGGTGATCGACGACGTTATGGCCAGGACGGTTGAACTGCGCCGCCAGGACTTTTTCCGCCAGGGCGAAACCGACTGCGTTGGCCAGGCCTTGGCCCAGTGGACCGGTGGTGGTTTCAACGCCCGGGGTGTAGCCGTATTCCGGGTGACCCGGGGTGCGGCTGTGCAGTTGGCGGAAGTTTTTCAGGTCATCGATTGACAAGTCGTAGCCGGTCAGGTGCAGCAACGAGTAGATCAACATCGAGCCGTGACCGTTGGACAGCACGAAGCGGTCACGGTCGGCGAACGATGGATTGCTCGGGTTGTGCTTCAGGTAGTCACGCCAAAGTACTTCGGCGATATCCGCCATACCCATAGGGGCACCGGGATGGCCGCTGTTGGCTTTTTGCACGGCATCCATGCTGAGGGCACGAATGGCGTTGGCGCGCTCACGACGGCTGGGCATCGCTGATCTCCTGCGGATATTGAATCGAGAGTGAATAAAACGAAACGGAAAAAAGGCGAGCATTTTCCCTCACCGACCCGCCTTGGGGCAATGAGAGATAGTCATCCGAAGGCGTTTTTCCAATGGATAACGGCGTATTCGACTGATGAAACCTTTCCGCTGTTGGTTTGTGGACTGAAACTAACGTTAAGAAGTGCCATCTATCGACCAATATCAAAACTTTTTGATATTGCTCTTGCGGTGTTTTCTGACCGTCACTAGACTGCTGGCCTTATGAATCTGCGCGTGCCTTCCATTCAACATGACGATTGCGATGAGCTGGCGGCCCTGTGCAAGGCCGGCGGCGATCCTCTGCGGCTGAATGTATTGCGCGCGCTGGCCAACGATTCGTTCGGCGTACTGGAACTGGCGCAGATCTTCGGCATCGGTCAGTCCGGCATGAGTCATCACCTCAAGGTATTGGCCCAGGCCGACCTGGTGGCGACCCGCCGTGAAGGCAATGCGATTTTCTACCGTCGTGCCCTGCCCCACACCGATCTGCTGGGCGGCAAGCTGCATGCCGCGCTGCTCGAAGAAGTGGACAACCTGACCCTGCCGACTGACGTCCAGGCGCGGATCGGTCAGGTCCACGGGCAACGTGAGGCGGCCAGCCAGGACTTTTTCTCACGGGTCGCGGAGAAGTTTCGCGCCCAGCAAGACTTGATCGCCGGCCTGCCGCAATACCGCGAAAGCGTGGTGGCCCTGCTCGACAAACTGAGCTTCGGCCCCGGCGCCACGGCCATCGAAGTAGGTCCCGGCGATGGCGCTTTTCTGCCGGAGCTGGCGCGTCGCTTCACTCAGGTCACGGCGCTGGACAACAGCCCGGCAATGCTCGAACTGGCCCGTCAGGTCTGCGAACGTGAAACGCTGGCTAACGTCAGCCTGCAATTGGCCGATGCACTGAACGGTGTAAGCCTTCAGGCCGACTGCGTTGTACTGAACATGGTGCTACACCATTTTGCCGCACCGGCCGAAGCGCTCAAGCACATGGCCGGCTTGCTGCAACCAGGCGGTAGCCTGTTAGTGACAGAGTTATGTAGCCACAACCAGAGTTGGGCCAGGGAGGCCTGCGGTGATCTCTGGTTGGGGTTTGAACAGGACGATCTGGCCCGTTGGGCCACCGCTGCGGGACTCGTTCCCGGGGAAAGCCTCTATGTAGGCTTACGTAATGGTTTCCAGATACAGGTCCGCCATTTTCAGCGACCGGCTGGCGACACTCACCATCGGTAAATTCAGGAAAAAATCGAGATGAGCGAATACTCCCTCTTCACCTCCGAGTCCGTGTCTGAAGGGCATCCGGACAAAATCGCCGACCAGATTTCCGATGCGGTGCTGGACGCCATCATTGCCGAAGACAAGTTCGCCCGCGTGGCGTGCGAGACTCTGGTGAAAACCGGCGTGGCAATCATCGCAGGTGAAGTCACCACGTCGGCCTGGGTCGATCTGGAAGACATCGTCCGTAACGTGATTCTCGACATCGGCTACAACAGCTCCAATGTCGGCTTCGACGGCGCGACCTGCGGCGTGATGAACATCATCGGCAAGCAGTCCCCCGACATCAACCAGGGTGTTGACCGTGCCAAGCCTGAAGACCAGGGCGCCGGCGACCAGGGCCTGATGTTCGGCTATGCCAGCAACGAAACCGACGTGCTGATGCCAGCACCGATCACCTTCTCGCACCAACTGGTTCAGCGCCAGGCCGAAGCCCGCAAGTCCGGCCTGCTGCCTTGGCTGCGCCCGGATGCCAAGTCGCAAGTGACCTGCCGCTACGAAAACGGCAAGGTTGTCGGTATCGACGCCGTTGTACTGTCGACCCAGCACAACCCGGAAGTGTCCTACAAAGACCTGCGCGAAGGCGTGATGGAGCTGATCGTCAAGCACGTGCTGCCTGCCGAACTGCTGTCCAAGGACACCCAGTTCCACATCAACCCGACTGGCCAGTTCATCATCGGTGGCCCGGTGGGCGACTGCGGCCTGACCGGTCGCAAGATCATCGTTGACAGCTACGGCGGGATGGCCCGTCACGGCGGCGGCGCGTTCTCCGGTAAAGATCCATCGAAGGTTGACCGTTCGGCTGCCTACGCCGGTCGTTATGTGGCCAAGAACATCGTCGCTGCCGGCCTGGCCGAGCGTTGCGAGATTCAGGTTTCCTACGCAATCGGCGTCGCTCAACCGACTTCGATTTCGTTGAACACCTTCGGCACCGGCAAGATCAGCGATGACAAGATCGTCAAACTGGTCCGCGAAGTGTTCGACCTGCGTCCATACGCGATCACCACCATGCTCGACCTGCTGCACCCGATGTACCAGGACACCGCTGCGTACGGCCACTTCGGTCGCACCCCGGAAACCAAAACCGTGGGCGACGATACGTTCACCACGTTCACCTGGGAAAAAACCGACCGCGCCGACGCTCTGCGTGTCGCGGCCGGCCTGTAAGACCTCCCCGGTTGTCAAAAAGCCCCGCACGGTTCGCCGTGCGGGGCTTTTTCATGAAGAAGATCCCACCTCGAAACACGCAGAATTACACCTCTGCACTCCACACCCGAAACCTGACTAGCCTTGAAAGCATCCCAACGAGCAAGGACGCTCTCGATGCTGCCCAACCTGCGCCTGTTTTTCGGTTTCCTGCTGACCCTCACCTGCCTGACCGCCAATGCCGCCGACTGCCCTGATTGGCCGCCGGCCCGCGCTCTGGACGAAATCAACGCACTGCAAAAGCGAATCGACCTCTGGGACGACAGCTATCATCGCGAAGGACGCTCTTTGGTCGCCGATGAACTCTATGATCAATCCCGCATACGACTAAGCGAATGGCGCGAGTGTTTTGACTCAGGCCCTTCAGCCGAACCGTTGCGCACTGCCGGTGGCACGATTGCTCACCCCATCGCCCACACCGGCCTGGAAAAACTGCGCGATGGGCGCGCGGTCGAAGCCTGGCTGAAAAATCGGGATGAGGTCTGGATTCAGCCCAAGGTCGACGGCGTGGCAGTGACGTTGATCTATCGCAACGGCTGGCTGCACCAGGCGATCAGTCGTGGTGACGGGATGACCGGCCATGACTGGACTGCCTCAGCACGCCAGATCACCACCATTCCCCAAAAGCTTCCGCAGCCGCTGGACCTGCTGCTGCAAGGCGAACTCTATTGGCGCCTGACCGAGCACGTGCAAGCCGAGGCCGGCAGCCTCAATGCCCGCGCCACGGTGGCCGGGTTAATGGCACGCAAGACGCTGAACCCTGAGCAAGCCGCCGGTATCGGCCTGTTCGTCTGGGACTGGCCACAAGGCCCGAAAAGCCTGCCCGCCCGCGTGGCGGCTCTGGATGAGCTGGGGTTCCCGAGCACCGCGCCCTACAGCCAGCCGATCGAGGCATTTGCCGATGCCGAACGCTGGCGCGATCACTGGTATCGCTCGCCTCTGCCCTTTGTCAGCGATGGCGTCGTTTTGCGACAGAGCCAGCGCCCAGCGGCCGAGCGCTGGCAGGCGAAAACGCCTTACTGGAGCGTCGCCTGGAAGTATCCCTTCGCCCAGGCACTGGCCGAGGTGCGCAAGGTCCACTTCAAGATTGGACGAACCGGCCGGATCACACCGGTGCTGGATCTGGCACCGGTGATGCTCGATGACCGGCAGATCAAGCGTGTCAGCGTCAGTTCCCTGCAGCGCTGGGAAGCGCTGGACATTCGTCCCGGCGATCAGGTCGCCATCAGCCTGGCCGGGCTGACCATCCCCAGGCTCGACGGTGTCGTATTGCGCAGCACCGAACGTCCTGAATTGAACGCACCGCTGGCAGCAGATTTTCATCCGTTAAGTTGCTGGCAGCCGACGCCCGGGTGCGAAAGCCAGTTCCTCGCGCGCCTGGCCTGGCTCAGCGGCAAACAGGGGCTGGCCTTGCCGCATGTCGGGCCGGGCACCTGGGAGAAACTGCTCAAGGCCGAACGTCTCGACAACTTGCTCGATTGGTTGACCCTCGACGAGCAAGAGCTTGCTAACATTGACGGCTTCGGCGAACGCAGCAGTGCTCGTCTTTTGAACAGTTTCAACAGCGCCCGGCAACGACCGTTCGCCCGCTGGCTCAAAGCCCTGGGCTTGCCGCCGACTGGCCAGGCACAGCTCGCCGATTCATGGCAGGCGCTGGCGCAACGAAACACCGAACAATGGCAGGCCGAAACCGGCATCGGCCCGGGACGCGCAGCGCAATTGAGCGCATTTTTCCGCGACCCGCAGGTCCTGGCCTTGAGCGAGACATTACGTGTTGCCGGGATTGACGGTTTTTAGCAGCCGGCGACGCCCGCCAGCCTGGGAACCCATAGGTACCGATGCGCTCAAATAGCCCATCGCTACATCGATTTTTCACCTGGAGCTTTTATGAAACTTCTTTCACCGCTCGCCTTGTTGACCCTGTGCAGCGTGATGGCCGCTCCATTAATGGCCGCCGAAGACGCCCCGGGCCTGACCGGCTGCGCCGCAAAAAAACAAGGCATCATCAACCAGATTGAACTGGCCAAGTCTCACGGCAACGCCGATCAACAGGCTGGCCTGGAAACCGCCCTGAGCGAGGTCACCGCCCATTGCACCGACGCTTCCTTGAAGAAGGAACGGGAAAACAAGGTGCTCGACGCCAAGCACGAAGTCAGCCGGCGTCAGGCCGACCTCGACAAGGCGATGAAAAAAGGCGACGCCGAGAAGATCAACAAGCGCAAAGACAAACTGGCTCAATCGCGCAAGGATTTACAGGACGCGCTCGACGAGCTGGATAAGTAATCCGGTTTGAACACACCGCCTCAATGATCCCGAAACTCTTTATGGCAGGCACTACAGGCGTCTTCGACTTTCTGAACTGCCGGCCCCAGGTTGCTGGCCTTGTAGGGTTGAACCTGGCTGGCGATCACCAGTTCACCGGTGGCGCCTTCAAGGGTGCGGGCCATTTCCTGGAAGCGTGCCTGCTTCTGCCAGACATCGTCCTTGGCGCTGGTGTGATCTTCTTCGCGCACCTGCGGGAAATGTTTCCACGGCTCATGGGACAACGCGTCGAGCTTCACGGCACCGTCGGCGAATTTCGGGCCATCGAACGGAATACGCCCACGCAACATGCCACCCAGGTCTTCGCCGGTCTTGAGCATTTGCTTGAAGATCGCCTTGCGCTGGCCCAGAGGCGAGTTCGGGTCGACACCGCCGCAGGCGGACAAGGTCAGGCAGGCCAGCAATACAACAGAGAGTCTTTTAAGAGTCATGGTGGCTTCAGATCACTGGAAACGGCGGCCAGTATCCTCGCGTCACCGGCAAAGACCAATAGCCCTATTATCAATACGGGTTGTTTGAGCGCATGGAGCACTCAGGCAACCGGCAAAGGAATTACTCCATGAACAGCCGTTTCAAGGCGTGGCGTCACAACCTGGCCTGGACCCTTCCGATGGTGGCCGTGCTTGCGGGCTGCACCGGTGGCGACAGCAGCACACCGAAAACCCACGCACTGGCGACCTACTCCAGCGCTACCTGGGAAGCCCTTCCAGCGGTGTCCGACAACGACCTCGTCGCCGGTTTTGGCTCGTGGCGCAGCGCCTGCACCCGACTCAAGGCCGACCCGGTCTGGGGTGGCACCTGTGCCGCTTCCGCCAACGTGCAGCCAACCGCCAGCGACATCCGTGGTTTTCTCAAACAGAACCTCGACGTCTACGGCCTGCGCGCCGCCAATGACAACCCCAACGGCCTGATCACCGGTTACTACGAACCGGTGTATCCCGGCAGCCTGACCCAGACCAAGCAAGCGAACATCCCGGTGTACGGCGTGCCCGAGGACATGATCATCGTCTCGCTGGACAGCATTTACCCGGAACTCAAAGGCAAACGCCTGCGCGGACGACTCGAAGGTCGCGTGCTCAAGCCTTATGACGATGCAGCAACCATTGAAACCAATGGCGTGAAGGCGCCAGTGATTGCCTGGCTGACCGACCCGATGAACCTGCAGTTCCTGCAAATCCAGGGTTCGGGGCGCATCCAGCTCGATGACGGCCGTCAATTGCGCATTGGTTATGCCGACCAGAACGGCCACCCCTATCGACCTATCGGCCGCTGGCTGGTGGATCAGGGCGAGCTGAAGAAAGAAGAGGTAACCATGAGCGCCATCGATAACTGGGCCAAGGCCAATCCGACGCGCATTCCCGAACTGCTCGGCAGCAACCCCAGCTACGTGTTCTTCAATCGCAACCCGGACAGCAACGAAGGGCCGCGCGGTTCGCTGAATGTGCCATTGACCGCGGGTTATAGCGCGGCAGTGGATCGCAAGGTGATTCCGCTCGGTAGCCTGTTGTGGTTATCGACGACGCGACCGGACGGCAGCGCACTGGTGCGTCCGGTGGCCGCTCAAGATACCGGCGGCGCGATTGCCGGCGAGGTCCGCGCAGACCTGTTCTGGGGCACGGGCGAGGCGGCCGGGCAATTGGCCGGCGACATGAAACAGCAGGGGCAGATCTGGATGCTCTGGCCTAAAGGGGCGGCGTTGCCTCAGGTGCCGCAGGTGGCTGACAAACTTTAGAAGCAAACGATCGCAGACTACGCCAGCGTCAGCATCGAGAGCGTTCGTCGCAATATCGCGAATGAACATCGATCCCTGCAGGGAATGGCGCAGCCTGCGATCCTTTGATCTTGCCGTTAAACAGACACCACAAAGAAACTGACAATCAGCCCCATGCCAATGGCCCACACCAGCGACCGCAGAATCGCCCAGTCCGCCAGATAGCAAATGATGTACAGCAGCCGACTGGTGATGAACAGCACCGACAGCACATTGATCGTCACCAGTTCGGCATTGCCGGCCAGATGCGCCACGATCACCGCCGCGGCAAACGCCGGGGTCACTTCGAAGCTGTTCAACTGCGCCGAATGCGCACGCCTGGCCACGCCTTCGAGCGAATCCAGAAACGCCCTTGGGTCGTGATTCTGTTTCAGCCCGAACTTGCCATTGCTGAACTTGGCGACGCCTGTGCACAGATAAGGCAAGCAGATCGCAATCAAAATGCACCACAGAGCAACCGTCATAACGCAGTCCCTTCTTCAAGTTGTAGAGAATCGAATTCCATCAGCGGCGACTAAAACTTCATCACCAACATGCCGATCAATACCAGTCCACAGGCTAAGAGCCGTGGCTTGCCAAAAGGTTCTTTGAGGTAGCGCATGCCGAACAGCACCACCAGAATCACGCTGATCTCGCGCAGCGCCGCTGCCTCGGCAATCGATCCGAGCTGCATGGCCCACAGCACCAGAGCGTAGCTGAACAATACGCAGAACCCGACCGCCAACCCCAACCGCCACTGCTCACGCCAGAACAGCATGAACGCAGGGCGTTTGCGCACCAGCGCCAGCAATGGGAACGGCCAGGCACTGAGCACTGTGACCCAAACCAGGTAGTCCAGCGGATGGGACCAGCGCCGCAAGGCCTGGCCATCGATGAAGGTGTAGCAGCCGATGCACAAGCCGATCAGCGCCACCACCGGCAGCATCGACCACGGCAGGCGCACCCCGCCACCGCCCTGCCAGAGCAGGCACACCATGCCGAACGGGATGAGCAAAATCCCGAAGATCTGCTGAGCCGTCAGCACTTCTCCGGCGAAGATCAGCGTCAGCGCCAGCACCACCAACGGTGACAGGCCACGCATCAACGGATAGACCAGGCCGAGATCGCCGACCCGATAGGCCTGGATCAACAGGTAGCGATAGAGCAACTCGAATGCCGCCGACGCAAGAATCCACGGCCACATATCCAGTGGAGGCAGCGCCACGAAGGGCAGCATCAGCGCGACAAACAGCAACGCCACGCTGTCCATGCAGGCCACCACCAACAGCCGCTCCGCGCTGAACTTGATCAGGGTATTCCACGCCGCGTGCAACAGCGCCGCCACCAACACCAGAATCGTCGCAAGCACAGCACACTCCTTGTATTGCCCCTACATCGCGGGACAGAGATTTGATTCGCCATATGTCCGCAGCTGTTTATACTGCAAGCGACCACGCCGCACTCAGTTGCGCACAGACTAATTCCAATAATTCCTGCCTCTGCCCGCTCTCATCGAGAACGGTCGTCGGCCTGCGTATGCCTGATCAAAGCGTCAAGACTACCGACAGAGACCTTGCGCATGCCACTCGCCTTGCTTGCACTGGCCGTTGCCGCTTTCGGCATCGGCACCACTGAGTTCGTCATCATGGGCTTGCTGCCCGATGTCGCCCGCGACCTCGCCGTGAGCATTCCTCATGCTGGCCTGCTCATCACCGGTTACGCCCTTGGCGTGGTGTTCGGTGCGCCGATTCTCGCGGTCGGCACCGCCAACATGCCGCGTAAAGCGACACTGCTGGGCATGACGCTGATGTTCATTCTCGGCAACATCCTCTGCGCCCTGGCGCCGAACTACGCCACTTTGATGGCCGCACGAGTGATCACCGCGCTGTGCCATGGCGCGTTTTTCGGCATAGGCTCAGTGGTCGCTGCCAGTCTGGTGGCACCGAACAAACGAGCCCAGGCGATTGCCATGATGTTCACCGGCCTGACCTTGGCCAACGTGCTGGGCGTGCCATTGGGCACTGCGCTGGGGCAATACGCCGGCTGGCGCTCGACCTTCTGGGCAGTGTCGGTGATTGGCGTGATTGCGGCCATTGCGCAGTGGGTCTGGCTGCCCAAGGAAATCCCCATGGACAAAGCCAACCTGGCCAGCGAATTCAAAGTGCTGGGCAAGGTCAATGTGCTGCTGGCGCTGGGCATGAGCGTGCTGGCGTCCACCAGCCTGTTCAGCGTGTTCACTTACATTGCGCCGATCCTGCAGGACATCACCGGCGTCAGTCCGCATGGCGTAACCATCATGTTGCTATTGTTCGGGGTCGGCTTGACCGGGGGCAGCATGCTCGGCGGCCGATTGGCGGACAGTCGCTTGCTGCCTTCGCTGGTGGGGATGACATTGGCCGTGGCCATTGTACTGGCCGCCTTCAGCCAGACCAGCCATTCAGTGATACCGGCGGCGATCACGCTGGTGTTGTGGGGCATCTTCGCCTTCGCGCTATGCCCGATCCTGCAATTGCTGATCATCGATCAGGCCCATGAGGCGCCAAACCTCGGGTCGACCTTGAATCAAAGTGCATTCAATCTCGGCAACGCCGCCGGGGCGTGGATTGGTGGGCTGGTGGTGGCCAGCGGTGCGGACCTGGCGGACTTGCCGTGGACCGGCGCGCTGGTCAGCGTGTTCACGCTGCTGACGGCGCTGTTCTTCATCTACCTGCAACGTCGCAGTGCTGCCGCAATCAATGTCTCTGGCTGACATTGATCATTTTTTGACCTTCTGCGGTTCGGATTCCTGAGCCCGCTCCGCAGAGGTCTTCGGCGGCCCGCTTTCACTGCGAATCTGCGCGTGACTGATCAGCGCAAAGATAAAACTGCCGCCAATAATGTTCCCCACCAGCGTGGGACCTGCGAACACCCACCAAAAATCCTTCCACGGCAACTCGCCGGCAAACACCAGGTAAGAAACCTCGACCGATCCGACCACGATGTGAGTGAAATCGCCCAGCGCCATGAAATAGGTGATGAGGATGATGATCCACATCTTGGCGCTTTCCATGGACGGGATCATCCAGACCATGGTGGCGATCATCCAGCCGGAGATGATGCCTTTGGCGAGCATCTTGCTGGCATCGTTCTCCATGACCTTGCGCCCGATCTCAAGGAAGGCCAGATCGGTCTTGCTGTCGAATATCGGCAGGTGCAGCATCACATACGCCACCAGCAAGGTGCCGCAGAGATTGCCCACCAGCACCACCGTCCAAAGCCGCAGCAACCGACCGACATTACCCAGCGTCGGCTTGCTCATGATCGGCAGCACGGCGGTCAGGGTGTTTTCGGTGAATAGTTGCTGACGGGCGAGAATTACCGCGAGAAAACCGGCGCAGTAACCGAAGCTGGCGATCACCTTGAAGCCTTCGCCGTCCGGCAGGCGCGAGTTGAGTAGTCCCATGCCCATCAGCGACAGGCCCATGGTCAGGCCGGCAGCCAAGGCCGACCACCACAGCGCCGCAACGCTACGCTCGAGTTCCTGGTCGCCTTGAGTACGAATGATTTCGTGCAGCACCGCCGCGCGCGGGGGCTGGTTCTTGTCGACCTCGCGCTGTTCCTGTGCCGAGAGGTCCGGGGTCTTGCCATCTTTGGGCGTGTCCATAAGGCTGCTCCTGAACCGGTGGCGTGTCGTTTACGTACGACACGCGGGGTTCGGAGCTGTTCACTACCCGGGGGGAACGCAGCAAACCCTGTGGCGAGGGAGCTTGCTCCCGCTCGGCTGCGAAGCAGTCGTAAGCTGACGTGAAGCCTGCCTGAAAGAACCCAATGACAGATTTCAGGGCCGCTTCGCGCTGGAGCGCCAGCCCGGCCCAACGGGAGCAAGCTCCCTCGCCACAGAAACAACAATCACCCGCCGATCTCGTCATCCTTGAACTGGTCTTTGACGTACCTGATCTCGGTCCGGCCGTGCGGCATGGGCAAGCCGTCTTCGCCCAGGTTCACGAACACCATCTTCTCTACGGTCAAAATGCTCTTGCGAGTGATCTTGTTGCGCACTTCACAGGTCAGAGTGATCGAGGTGCGACCGAACTCGGTGGCGGTGATGCCCAGCTCGATGATGTCGCCCTGACGCGAGGCGCTGACGAAATTGATTTCGGAAATGTACTTGGTGACCACGCGCTGATTACCCAACTGGACGATGGCGTAGATCGCTGCTTCTTCGTCGATCCAGCGCAGCAGGCTGCCGCCGAACAGCGTGCCGTTGGGGTTGAGGTCTTCGGGTTTTACCCATTTGCGGGTGTGGAAATTCATACTCACTCCTGACCGTCTTGCCGATTGATGCCGGCCATCATGGCAGAGCCCGGACTAGAGCTCTATCAAGCATCGACTATGGTCTCGATTACCGTTCGGACATTGACCAACAGAAACGCTTTGGAAGATCAGCATAGCCCGCTATAATCGCCCCCGTTTCAAAACGGTAACCTTCACTTGCTACCGTTTTCCCGCCACCTGTCCGAGGGGCGCTGCAGCAGGTTCGACCTGTCAGGCTCGGATGGGGCGTTGACTGGCCACGGCCAGACACTAAACGCACAACGGCGCCCATTCGCATACATTACGAATGGAGGCTCTTCATGAGCGCTGTTATCACGCCTGCAGATTTTAACGATTACAAAGTCGCCGACATGTCCCTGGCTGCCTGGGGCCGTCGCGAAACCATCATCGCCGAATCCGAAATGCCAGCCCTGATGGGGCTGCGCCGCAAGTACTCCGTGGAGCAACCGCTCAAGGGCGCGAAGATTCTCGGCTGCATCCACATGACTATTCAGACTGCCGTGCTGATCGAAACCCTGGTTGCCCTGGGTGCCGAAGTACGCTGGTCGTCCTGCAACATTTTCTCGACTCAGGATCAGGCCGCCGCTTCCATCGCCGCTGCCGGCATCCCGGTTTTCGCCTGGAAAGGCGAGACTGAAGAAGAGTACGAGTGGTGTCTGGAGCAAACCATCCTCAAGGATGGCCAGCCTTGGGATGCCAACATGATCCTCGACGATGGCGGCGACCTGACCGAGCTGCTGCACAAGAAGTACCCACAAGTACTGGATCGCGTTCACGGCGTCACCGAAGAAACCACCACCGGCGTTCACCGCCTGCTGGACATGCTGGCCAAGGGCGAGCTGAAAATCCCGGCCATCAACGTCAACGACTCGGTGACCAAGAGCAAGAACGACAACAAGTACGGCTGCCGTCACAGCCTGAACGACGCGATCAAGCGCGGCACCGACCACCTGCTGTCCGGCAAGCAAGCGCTGGTCATCGGTTACGGTGACGTGGGCAAGGGCTCGGCCCAGTCCCTGCGTCAGGAAGGCATGATCGTTAAAGTCTCCGAAGTCGACCCGATCTGCGCCATGCAAGCCTGCATGGACGGTTTCGAACTGGTTTCGCCGTTCATCGACGGTATCAACAACGGTACCGAAGCGAGCATCGACAAAGCGCTGCTGGGCAAGATCGACCTGATCGTGACCACCACCGGTAACGTCAATGTTTGCGACGCAAACATGCTCAAAGCCCTGAAAAAGCGTGCTGTTGTCTGCAACATCGGTCACTTCGACAACGAAATCGACACCGCTTTCATGCGCAAGAACTGGGCATGGGAAGAAGTGAAGCCGCAGGTTCACAAGGTTCACCGCAGCGGTCCAGGCGCTTTCGACGCTCAGAACGACGACTACCTGATCCTGCTGGCCGAAGGCCGTCTGGTTAACCTGGGTAACGCCACTGGTCACCCAAGCCGCATCATGGACGGTTCGTTCGCCAACCAGGTTCTGGCGCAGATCTTCCTGTTCGGCCAGAAGTACGCCGACCTGTCGCCAGCCCAGAAAGCCGAGCGCCTGACCGTTGAAGTACTGCCGAAGAAACTCGACGAAGAAGTGGCCCTGGAAATGGTCCGCGGTTTCGGTGGCGTGGTCACTCAACTGACCAAGCAACAGGCTGACTACATCGGCGTGACTGTCGAAGGCCCGTTCAAGCCGCACGCTTACCGCTACTGATACGCTGATTGACCGCTCTGCGCAGGAGCTGGCGAAGCCTGCGATCTTTTGATCTTAAAAGATCGCAGCCTAAGGCAGCTCCTACCGGGGCCAGCGTCCGGCTTACGTGTTTCCAAGGATATGACCATGTCCCAAGAACGTCGCTACAGCTTCGAATTCTTCCCGACGAAGACCGATGCTGGGCATGAAAAACTGATCGCCACTGCCCGTCAGCTGGCGACCTACAATCCCGACTTCTTCTCCTGCACCTACGGCGCTGGCGGTTCGACTCGTGATCGCACCCTCAACACCGTGTTGCAGCTGGAAAGTGAAGTCAAAGTCCCTGCCGCTCCGCATCTGTCTTGCGTGGGTGACAGCAAGAACGACCTGCGCGGCCTGCTGACCCAGTACAAGGCAGCCGGCATCCAGCGAATCGTTGCGCTTCGCGGTGACCTGCCCTCGGGCATGGGCATGGCCAGCGGCGAGTTGCGTCACGCCAATGACCTGGTTGAATTCATTCGTGAAGAGACTGGCGATCATTTCCACATCGAAATCGCCGCTTACCCGGAAATGCATCCGCAAGCGCGCAATTTCGAAGACGATCTCAACAACTTCGTGCGCAAGGCCAACGCCGGTGCCAACAGTGCGATCACCCAGTACTTCTTCAACGCCGACAGTTATTTCTACTTCGTCGAGCGTGTACAGGCGAAGGGGGTGAACATCCCGATCGTGCCGGGGATCATGCCGATCACCAACTACAGCAAGCTGGCGCGCTTCTCCGACGCTTGCGGTGCGGAAATCCCGCGCTGGATCCGCAAGCAACTGGAAGCCTACGGCGACGACACCCAGAGCATTCAAAGCTTTGGTGAGCAAGTCATCACCGAGATGTGCGAACGCCTGTTGCAAGGTGGCGCACCGGGGCTGCACTTCTACACACTGAACCAGGCTGAACCGAGCCTGGCGGTGTGGAACAACCTGAAGTTGCCGCGCTAATAGCCGTTAACGCAAGATCAAGAGATCGCAGTCTTCGGCAGCGCCTCCAGGGGAATATGTACCTCTGCAGGCGCCGCCGAAGGCTGCGATCTTTTGCTTTTAATGCCCGATCCAGAGCTTCTGGATCCGGTTTCTGGCTCTTTATGATTTCTCGTCGTAATCTCAAGCCATGCCCCTGATCACCCAGTTACTGACCGTGCTTCTATTCACTTGCCTGAGCTTCACCGCTCGGGGCGAGAAGCTGCGTATTGTCACCGAACCCTGGGCGCCCTACGTCTATGAAGAAGGCGGCAAGAACCTCGGGCTCGACTACGAAACCACGGCCATCGTCTTCAAACGTCTCGGGATTGACGTGGAATGGCAGTTCTTGCCGTGGAAACGCTGCCTGTCGATGCTTGAGCAAGGCCAAGCGGACGGTGTGCTGGATATTTTCCACAGCGATGAACGCGAAGCGACCCTGCTCTACCCCAGCGAACCGCTCTCGCAAGTCGAATTCGTGATGTTCTACGCCAATGAACGGCCGTTCCCATTTCGCACCCTGGACGACCTGAAAGGCCTGACCATCGGCACCTCGCCGGGCTACCTGTACAGCAAGGACTTCAGCGAATCGACGTTGTTTACCCGGGAACCGGCGCCTACCCATGAAGCCAACTTCGGCAAACTGGTGCGCGGGCGGATCGACCTGTTGATCACCGATCGCCGGGTCGGCCAGCACTTGCTCGATCAACTGGACATCCGCGACAAAATCACCGAGAACCCGACCGTCATCAGCCAGCAGAGCCAGTACCTGGCGGTGCGCCGCAATGCCGGGATGGATTTGCTGGTGCAGCGTTTCGGCGCCGAGCTCAAGCGTTTCAAGCGCGAACCGGCCTACGCCGAACTGAGCGCCCGCTATGGTGCCGGTCCGGCCGCCGAAGCCCGGGCCGCCAGCGCCACCGCAACCGGCGGAAAAACCGTTGAGCAGCAGGAAAGCGGCGCACAGTGATTGCTCTGTTATACTCCGGCCTTCCCGCCAGGCTCACGCCCGGACGCTCGGACTTGTTCAAGGCATCTCGATCCCGCTACAGCGCAGCTTTTCAGCCCGCGCGAGCGCTCCAGACGAGCCTTCGAGGCCCAGCAGGACCGGACGGGATTGCGTCCTCTTAAACGCCATTCGCGCCAGGCAAGACTCCCATTGGGCCAAGCCCTAACTAAAACAGGATTACTCATGTCCTTTGCTTCCCTCGGTCTCTCCGAGGCTTTAGTCCGCGCCATCGAGGCAGCGGGCTATACCGAGCCTACTCCGGTGCAACAGCGGGCCATTCCCGCCGTGTTGCAAGGTCGCGACCTGATGGTTGCGGCTCAGACAGGTACTGGTAAAACCGGTGGCTTCGCCCTTCCGATTCTGGAGCGGTTGTTTCCCAACGGTCACCCGGACAAATCCCAGCGTCACGGCCCGCGCCAACCCCGCGTACTGGTCCTGACCCCAACCCGCGAACTCGCGGCTCAGGTGCACGAGAGCTTCAAGGTCTATGCCCGTGACCTGAAGTTCGTCAGCGCCTGCATCTTCGGTGGCGTCGGCATGAACCCGCAAGTTCAGGCCATGTCCCGTGGTGTCGACGTGCTGGTGGCCTGCCCCGGTCGCCTGCTCGACCTCGCCGGCCAAGGCAGTGTCGATTTGTCCCACGTGGAAATCCTCGTGCTGGACGAAGCCGACCGCATGCTCGACATGGGCTTTGTCCATGACGTGAAAAAGGTCCTCGCCCGCCTCCCGGCCAAACGGCAGAACCTGTTGTTCTCGGCGACGTTCTCCAAAGACATCACCGACCTCGCCGGCAAGCTGCTGCACAACCCGGAACGCATCGAAGTCACGCCACCGAACACCACGGTCGAGCGGATCGAACAACGCGTATTCCGTCTGGCCGCCAGCCACAAGCGTTCGTTGCTGGCGCACCTGATCACTGCCGGCGCCTGGGAACAGGTGCTGGTATTCACCCGCACCAAGCACGGCGCCAACCGCCTGGCCGAGTACCTGGACAAACACGGCCTCACCGCCGTCGCGATCCACGGCAACAAGAGCCAGAACGCCCGCACCAAAGCCCTGGCCGACTTCAAGGCCGGTGAAGTGCGCATCCTGGTCGCCACCGACATTGCTGCTCGTGGCCTCGACATCGACCAGTTGCCCCACGTGGTCAACTTCGAACTGCCGAACGTCGACGAAGACTACGTGCACCGTATCGGTCGTACCGGCCGTGCCGGTCGTTCGGGCGAGGCGATCTCGCTGGTCGCTCCGGACGAAGAAAAACTGCTGAAAAGCATCGAGCGCATGACCAAGCAGAAAATCGCCGACGGCGACCTGATGGGCTTCGACTCCAGCGCTGTGGAAGCCGAGAAACCGGAAGTTCGCGAGCGTCCGGATGTGCGTAACCCACGCGCCCCACGTGGCCCACGCGGTGACGGCCCGAACGGCAGCGGTGGTGGTGGCGGTCGTAAAGACAAAGGCAAGGACAAGGGCGGCAAGGAAAAGCCTGCCGCTGGCCGTGGCGAGCGCCCGGCCCGTGAACACAAGCCACGCGAAGGCACTCCGGCCCGCGAGCAACAGCGCCCGGCTCCTCGCGCCGCCGCCGACCGTGCTCCGGACGAGTTCCTGGACGACGATATCGACAACTTCGGTAACCGCGTCGACTACGTGCCTCAAGCCAAACCGGCTCAGGGCCGTGGCCGCCGTCCAGGCGCACCGGCACAAGGCGCTGGCGCTGGTGCTCCGCGCACTGGTCAACCACAAGGTCGCCAGAACGGTCCGCGCAACAGCAGCGGCGCAACCACCGGCACCCCACCGGCCAAGCGCAGTGGCCCACGCAACGGCGCTCCACGTGACGGCCAGGCCCGTCGCGAAGAGTCCCGCAACCGCCGTCCGGCCCGTGACGACCAGTCTCGTTCGGAACCGGCCGTGCAGAACCCGCGCAGCCCGGCACCGAAGATCATTCACAAGGAGTCGAAAAGCGATCGCTTCCCGACCCCTGAGCAACTGGATCAACTGCCAGGCCGTCCGCGCGGCGAAAAACCAGCGTTGCTGACCCGCAACCGCTGAGTTAGCACCGTTATAAAAAATGCCCTGATCTTGCGATCGGGGCATTTTCATTTCAGCTGAGAACATCCCTGCAGATTTTCTCCGACCATAAAAAACGCCCGCGATCGTGAGATCGGGGGCGTTTTTGTGTCAGGTGCGAAGATTATTTCGCTTTGACACCTTCAAACGTCACGTACAGATCGACCGCGTCGGACGCTGGGCCCAGGTCTTTCTGCTTGCCGAAATCGGAACGCTTGATGCTGGTGGTGCCTTCGAAGCCTGCACGGTAGCCGCCCCATGGATCCTTGCCTTCACCCAGGAACGTGGCTTTGACTACGATTGGCTTGGTCACGCCCAGCAGGGTCAGGTTGCCGGCCACGTCGGCAGTGTCTTTGCCTGCGGCGTTTTTACCGGTAGGTTTGACGCTGGTGGAGACGAACTTGGCGTCGGCGAATTTGCCCACGTTCAGGAAGTCACCGCTGGCGATGTGCTTGTCGCGTTCGGCGTGGTTGGTGAACACGCTGGCGGTGCGCACATTGAACTCGATCTTGCTGTCTTCAGGCTTGGCAGCGTCGAAGCTGAACTTGCCGTCGATATCCTTGAAGGTACCGATGATGTAGCTGTAGCCCAAGTGGCTGATCTTGAAGTCAACGAAGGCGTGCTGGCCTTCTTTGTCGACCACGTAATCGGCCGCCATCACGTTAGCGGACAACAGAGCAGAACCGATTGCCAGAGCGGCGAGCGTCTTTTTCAACATGCTTTCTATTCCTTTGGAGTCGAGGTAGAACATCAGGCTTTGCGCCCCAGCATTCGCGTCAGGGTCGCATCACGATCAATAAAGTGGTGCTTCAATGCTGCCAACGCATGGAAACCGGAAAAAATTACCAGCAGCCAGGCCAGGTACAAATGAATCACACCCGCGGTGTCTGCCTGGTCCGGTAGTCCGGAAACCAATGCAGGAATTTCAAACAGGCCAAACACCGGAATCCCGACACCGTCTGCGGTGGAAATCAGGTAACCGGCAATCATCACAGCGAACAGACTGAGATAAAGGAAGGAATGGCCGAACTTGGCGCCAAGGCGGGTCATGCGGCTATAGCTTGGCAGGAGCGGCGGCGGTGGGCTGATGAAGCGCCACACTACCCGCAGCAACATCACGGCAAATAACACCAGACCAATGCTCTTGTGCAGATCCGGCGCGTCTTTACGCCAGGTGCTGTAGTAATCGAGACCGACCATCCACAACCCCAACGCAAACAGGCCGAAGACGGCCAACGCCACACCCCAGTGCATAAAGATGCTGACCCAACCGTAGCGGGAAGAAGAGTTACGTAGCTGCATTGCCCAAATCCTGTAAGAACTGCGCCCAAGACTATCGAGTTATCTATCGATTTAAAGCGGAAAATTTCGCTCTGAAATATCGAGAAATACGATCAAGACCTTGGGGCCGAGAGGTTAAGAGAGTGTTAACCAAAGGAAAAAACCTTCACGCACCCTCCTTATATTCATTTAAGAGCCGATACCACTCGTCAGAACTGTCACATTTAACAGTGGCTTTCATTGCAAGTCATTGATGAACTTGAACTTGGACGTCAGTCCAAGCGTCTGAACAGGAGTTCTACCATGAGTCACAATTCGAGTTCATCCCCCGTGATAACACGCAATCAATCCAATTCGATACCCGTAGGGGAAGGACCGCGAGGGATGGCCATCAGCAACGATGGATCACGCGTATTTGTTTGCAATTACATGTCGGACAATGTGTCCGTCATCGACACCCGAATCAAAAAGGTAATCCGTACCATCGCCGTGGAGCAGTATCCCCGAAGCATCGCCCTTGGCCATGAGGGAAAAAGAGCTTACGTGACCAACTACGGTTCAAGTTCGGTTTCGGTTATTGATACCGAAACATACGCGGTGGGTAACATCACGGTGGGTAGACACCCTAGCGGAGTCGTCGTGAGCGGAGACGGGAAATATGCTTACGTCACCGTTCGACAGAATAAAGAGTGGTTGGCAATTATTGATACCCGTCTGTATGCGGTGAGCAGAGTACAAGGCTTACCCTCACCGTCCATAAGTGTGGATATCAGCCCGGACGATTCGCGCCTTTACATTTCCAGCACCAACGCCCCGGCCGCCCCTTATGAGGACGCGCTCACGGTCATCAACAGCAAGACCTTCAAAGTCATCAATATCATCAAAACTGAAAAATATCCTTCAGCCGTCACTGTCAGTCCCGACGGTAGCGAAGTGTATATCGTGGCTCTGGACGCTCGAAAACTGACCGTGTTGGACACCCGCTCATTGACCACCCGGCATTTCGATTTTGTGGCTTGCGAAGGGAAAATAGTGTTCGGCGTAAAAAACGCTTATGCCGTTGATCAAACCGAAAAAGAGATCGTGGAAGTTGATACCGCCACCCATGAGATTGTTCGCAGGGTTCCCATCCCTGGCGCTTTCGATCCGCGCTACATGGTTCTTGATCAACACAACCGCGCCTATATCAGCGACTACCAAAGCGACGAAGTCCATATCGTCGACCTACCTTAGTACCAAAAAAATCAGTTGCCTCCACGGGAGGACAAAGACATAAAAAAAGCGCGGCATCACTGCCGCGCTTTTTTTTGATCCCAAGACTTACTGTGTCTTGGTTTCAGTCGCCACCGGGGCCTTCGCAGCGGTACTCGCCACTGGTTTCTTCACTGGCTCAGCCTTTTTCGCCGTTGCCTTGGCCGGAGCCTTTTTGGCCTCGGTTTTGGCAGCAGGCTTTTTCACTGGCGCTTTAGCCGGTGCTTTCTTCACCGGCTCGGCTTGCGCCGGCACCACTGGCTTCGGAGCCTCAACCGGTGCAGGTGCAGGTGCCGGAGCCGGCGCCGGCGCAGCGACTGGTGCGGGTACCGGAGCAACGGGGGCCACGGGTTCTGCCTTGTCGGCCGCTTTATCGGACGAACCACCGAACAGGTTGCTGAAGAAATTGCCTTTCTTCGCCACTACCGCGCCTGCCGCCGCAGCGGTCGCTGCCGGCACAACTTTCGCCGGTTCAAACGATTTGCCCGCTGCCAGGTCTTCCAGCTGACTGGCTGCACGCTGACCGGTGCGCAAGGCGCCTTCCAGGGTGCCTGGGTACAAGGTGTCAGTGTGTTCGCCGGCAAAGGCTACCCGTTGCAGCGGACGCTCCCACAGGCGCCAGTACTTGCTAATCTGGCCCGGACCGAAAGCCAGGTAAGCGCCACCCATCGATGGGTCAGTGCTGTAGCGACGGATTTCATAACCGGTGAACGAACCGCGTGCCTGTGGATAAAAGGTATGCAGACGAATCAGCACCTGATCAGCCATCTGCTTGTCACCAAAGGCCTGCATCACCCGCGCGTTGTCGCCGGAAATGTTGATGACCACGTTGGCGCCGCCCTTCAAGGCCGGCTCGATCCACAACATGCCCAGACCGGCGTTGCTGTAGATCTCGCCAGACATGCGCGCCTTACTTTCCCATACCGGCGTCTTGAATTTCAGCATGATCTGATCACGCCAGCCGTAGTTGGTGCCCTTGATGGCGCCCATGTGCTGGGCATCCAGCGCCGGAGTCATCTGGATTTTGTTCAGTGCACGCAATGGCACCGCCAGCACGACGTAGTCCGCCTGATAGCCAACGCTGCCGACCTTGACGGTCACGCCGTCCTTGTCCTGGGTGATGGATGAAACCGGGGAACCGGTCTTGATGGTTTTCAGTTGTTTGACGAAGGCCTGGGCTAGCACCGGGCTACCGCCGGGCAGGCGCGAGGCACGCAGGTCACGGTCGGCAACACCACGGTAGACACGGCTCTGTTGAGCGAAGTACAGCAGCGACAGGCGCGAAGGTTCGTCGTAACGGGTACGAATCTCCTGATTCACCAACTGACGCGCAGTGGCTGGCAGATTCAGGCGATCGAGCCAGTTGGCCACGTTGATCTGGTCCAGGGCGAACAGCGTGCTGTTGGCGGCCGGGTTTTGCGGGTCTTCGATCGAGCGCGCCAGGTCATCCAGAGTCTTTTCGTAGCGTTTCAGCGCGTCGCTGGTGGCCGGCTGTTTAGTCGCCAGATCCGCGGCGCTGAAGTATTCACCGTCGATCAGGTAACCCGGGGTCCGCACGAACTCGGGGGCTGGCGTGGTGCTCAGCTTGAACGTCGAGATGTACTTGTTCAAAACCGGTTGGGTCTTGTCGTTGCCGATCCACTCGCTGGTGGCCATGCCGGAACGACCGCCCAGGGTCGGTTTGGCTTCCAGCAGAGTGACCTGCCAGCCTTTGCTCTGCAGTTCGTACGCCGCGGTGAGGCCCGAAAGCCCGCCGCCGACCACGATCGCTGTTTTATCCTTGGCCAGCGCCGAAACGCTGAACAGCCCTAACATCACCAGCGCACAGGCGCGCAGCCAACCAGCAGACATTCAGAGAACTCCGGAAATACACGAGGAAATAGCGGTTTTACGAGTCAGACGACTCAGAGAGCCGCGAAGAATACGTCAGCCATCAAAACGCCGCCAGCGACGTCTATCGTCCTATACAAAGTAGCTCAATCGACACAATGGGTTGTCCCCGTGACGCGCATTGCATAGGCTTGCGCGATTGTTTACCCGCCTACGTCACGGGTAGCCTCGAGGAGACAGAAAATGGGCCTGAATAAACAGTGGATGGAACGCGATCTCGCCGTGTTATGGCATCCCTGCACCCAGATGAAAGACCACGAACAGCTGCCGCTGATCCCGATCAAGCGCGGTGAAGGCGTGTGGCTGGAAGACTTCGAAGGCAAACGCTACCTCGACGCCGTCAGCTCCTGGTGGGTCAATGTGTTCGGCCACGCCAACCCGCGGATCAACCAGCGCATCAAGGATCAGGTCGATCAGCTGGAACACGTGATCCTCGCCGGTTTCAGCCATCAGCCGGTGATCGAGCTGTCCGAGCGTCTGGTGAAGATGACGCCCGAAGGCCTGACCCGGTGTTTCTACGCCGATAACGGTTCATCGTGCATTGAAGTCGCGCTGAAAATGAGCTTCCACTACTGGCTCAACCGCGGCCAGCCGAACAAGAAGCGCTTCGTCACCCTCACCAACGGCTACCACGGCGAGACCATGGCGGCGATGGCAGTGGGCGACGTGCCGCTGTTTACCGAAACCTACAAAGCCCTGCTGATGGACACCATCAAGGTGCCGAGCCCCGATTGCTACCTGCGCCCCGAGGGCATGAGCTGGGAAGAACACTCACGCAACATGTTCGCCGCCATGGAGCAGACCCTGGCCGACAACCACGATACCGTGGCCGCCGTGATTCTGGAGCCGCTGATTCAGGGCGCCGGCGGCATGCGCATGTATCACCCGGTGTACCTCAAGCTGCTGCGCGACGCCTGTGATCGTTATGGCGTGCACCTGATCCACGATGAAATCGCCGTCGGCTTCGGTCGTACCGGCACAATGTTCGCCTGCGAACAGGCTGGTATCCGCCCGGACTTCCTCTGCCTGTCCAAGGCCCTGACTGGCGGTTACCTGCCGTTGGCGGCCTGCCTGACCACCGATGAGGTCTACAGCGCATTCTACGACGACTACCCGACCCTGCGCGCCTTCCTGCATTCCCACAGCTATACCGGCAATCCGCTGGCCTGCGCGGCGGCATTGGCGACGCTGGATATCTTCGAAGAAGACAACGTCATCGAGAACAACAAGGCTCTGGCCCAGCGCATGGCCTCCTCCACCGCGCACCTGGCCGATCACCCGAACGTCTCTGAAGTGCGCCAGACCGGCATGGTGCTGGCGATCGAGATGGTCAAGGACAAGGCCAGCAAGACTGCTTACCCGTGGCAGGAACGTCGCGGTTTGACCGTGTTCCAGCATGCACTGCAACGAGGTGCTTTACTGAGGCCGTTGGGCAGCGTGGTGTATTTCCTGCCGCCTTACGTGATTACCCCGGAGCAGATCGATTTTCTGGCCGAAGTGGCCAGCGAAGGCATCGACATCGCCACCCGTGACAGCGTCAGCGTGGCGGTGCCGAAGGACTTTCATCCGGGCTATCGCGATCCGGGTTGAAGCCTTGCCCAGATCCCTGTGTGAAAGAGCTTAACTGTGGCGAGGGGGCTTGCCCCCGTTCGGCTGCGAAGCAGTCGTAAATCCGGTTGATACGTTTTCACTGGAATAGCGCAGTTGCAGGTTTTGGGGTCGCTTCGCGGCCCAACGGGGGCAAGCCCCCTCGCCACAAAAGCGACTCGATCCAAATTTCTGATTCAGTAGAGACCCAAGATGAGACTGTCCCGCTTCTTTATCGACGCCCCTTTGAGCACCGGCGAACACGAGTTGCCCGAAGCCCAGGCGCATTACATCAGCCGTGTGCTGCGCATGGCCGAGGGTGATGCGGTGCAATTGTTCGACGGCTCGGGCCACGAGTTTCGCGGCACGCTGGTGGAAGTCGGCAAGAAGCGCGTGGTGGTGCAAATCGATGAAAGCTTTACCGGCCAGGTCGAGTCGTCGCTGGCGGTCCATCTCGGCCAGGGCTTGTCCCGTGGCGAACGGATGGACTGGGCGATTCAGAAAGCCACCGAACTGGGCGTCAGCGAAATCACCCCGATTTTCACCGACCGCTGCGAAGTCCGCCTCAAGGACGAACGCGCCGACAAACGCCTGATGCACTGGCGTCAGGTGGCGATCAGCGCCTGCGAGCAGTGTGGGCGCTCACGGGTGCCGGTGATTCATCCGCCATTGCTGTTGGCTGACTGGTTGAAGCAGACCGCGGCCGAATTGAAACTGGTGCTGCATCCGGTGGCCGAGCCGCTGGTGAGCCACGCCAAACCTGCAAGCCTGGCGTTCCTGATCGGCCCGGAGGGCGGCTTGTCCGACGTTGAAGTCGAACAGGCCAAGGCCGGCGGCTTCCACGCCGCCCGCCTCGGCCCGCGCGTGCTGCGCACCGAAACCGCGCCGGTGGTGGCGTTGGCGGTGGCCCAACAACTCTGGGGTGACTTCTAGGGACTTGTGGCGAGGGGGCTTGCCCCTCGCCACAAAAGCGGTCACAAGACGTAGAACCAAATCGCCACAAAGTGCAGCAAACTCCCGGCGATCACGAACAGATGCCAGATCCCATGGGCGTGGCGCAGACGATGGTCGAGGGCAAAAAAGATAATCCCCACGGTGTACAACACCCCGCCCGACGCCAGCAAGGTAAAGCCGACAGGGCCCAATGCCGCCAGTAACGGCTTGACCGCCACCAGCACGATCCAGCCCATCACCGCGTAAATCACGACCGACAGAATCCGTGCTTCCGAGCGCGGTTTGATCTCTTGCAGGATGCCAATCAGCGCCAGCCCCCAGACAATCCCGAACAGCGTCCAGCCCCACGGCCCACGCAGGGTCACCAGGCAGAACGGCGTGTAACTGCCGGCGATCAGCAAGTAGATCGAAAAGTGATCGACCTTCTGCATGATCGCTTTCTTGCGCCCACGCACGCTGTGGTACACGGTCGAGGCGCTGTAGAGCACCAGCAAGGTAAACGCGTAAATCGCCACACTGACGATCTTCCACGGGCTGCCATCCATACTGGCGATCACCAGCAGCCACACGCCCCCGATAAATGCTGCTACAGCCCCGACCAAATGCGTCCAGGCGTTCAATCTTTCCCCGTGATACATGTGTCGCTCACCTCTACGTTCATTACCGCCGCGCGCAAGGCTCAGGCTTCAAGGTTAAAAGCGCAATGTTTCAGAACACAATGCCCCCTACGAAAGCCATCGAGCCAAACGTTAGCCAATTGGGCACAATCGAGACATTCGAATAAGAGTCTGGCCCATGTTGATCGATGAAGAGTTGACCCTGAAAAAACTCGAGGTGTTCCTCGCCTTCATGCGCACCGGCAACCTGGCCCGCGCCGCCGTCGAGTTACAGACCAGTAACGTTAGCGTGCATCGCGCCATCCACTCCCTGGAAAGCGCCTTGCGTTGCCCGCTATTCAAGCACGAAGGCCGCAACCTGACCCCGTTGGAAAGCGCTTATGTGCTGGAAGAGCGGGCGCAGAAGCTGATTCAGGATGTGCTCGAAACCGTGCGCCTGACCCGCGAAGCCGCCGGGTTCTCCGCCGAACGTTTCAAACTCGGCTCGCTGTATTCGCTGACGGTGAAGACCGTACCGCAGCTGATCATGGGCCTGAAAATCCGCCGCAGCGAACTCAATATCGACCTGATCCTGGGCTCGAACATCGACCTGCTGTACAAGCTCAAGAACATGGAAGTCGACGCGATCCTGGTGTCACTGGACGACAGCGTCAACGACCCGGACTGCGAGCAGATCCCGCTGTTTTCCGATGACATCTTCCTCGCCACCCCAGCGGACTCGCCCTTTGCCCAGCGGAGCGAAGTCGACCTGGCCGAGGTGCGCGACGAAACATTCATCACCCTGACCCAAGGCTTCGCCACGCACCAGGACGGTATTCGGGTGTTCAAGCAGGCGGGGTTCGAGCCGAAGGTGGCGATGCAGGTCAACGACATCTTCACCCTGCTGAGCATGGTCAGCTCGGGGGTGGGTTATGCGCTGCTGCCGGGGCGGATTGCGGCGGTGTATGAGAACCGGGTGAAGCTGATCCCATTGCAGGAAAAGTACCGGTTGCAGCAGCACATCGGCGTGGTGTTTCTCAAGGCCAAGGAGCGTGATCCGAATTTGCTGGCGCTGTTGGCGGAGTGCCGGATGTATGCCAATCGCCAGGCTTGAGACCGTGTCGAGGCCTTCGCGGGCAAGCCTCGCTCCTACAGGATTTCGGAGTGCCGCGGGATTTGGGCACAACACATACCCTGTAGGAGCGAGGCTTGCCCGCGAAGGCGTCATCATAGGCGGTACAACTCTCGAACCTACCCGACAATCCCGCGAACAACGAAGTACAGCAACGAAGGCCCAAGCAAGCATCCAAGCCCGGTATGGAACGTCGCCGTCAGCGCGCCATACGGCACCAACCGCCGATCCGTCGCCGCCAACCCGGCAGTCACACCACTCACCGTCCCGGCCAAGCCGCCAAATACCATCGCCGAGCGCGGGTTATCCAGGCCCATCCAGCGCGCCGCCACCGGCGTGCCGACCATCACCAGAATCGCCTTGATCAACCCGGTGGCAATCGACAGCGCCATCACATCGGATGAGGCCCCAATCGCAGCACCCGTCACCGGCCCGACGATGTACGTCACCGCACCCGCGCCAATGGTGGTCATGCTGATCGCATCGCGATAACCGAACACCCAGGCAATGCTCGCCCCGACAATGAACGGCAGAATCGTGCCCAGCAGCAGCGCGATGACGCCAATCATCCCGGCCTTTTTCGCTTCGGTGGCCTGCACCTCGAACGCCGTGGCAACGATGGCGAAGTCACGCAACATGGCGCCGCCCATCAAGCCGATGCCGGAAAACAGTGACAGATCCGCCAGGCCTTTTTGCCCGCCGGTCATGGTGCCGCCAACCCAGGCCAGCACCAGGCCGATGACGATGGCAATCGCCGAGCCATGAATCCGCCCGAAAGTCAGGCGCTTGGACAGAATCACCGACACCCACATGATTACGCCAACAAACGCGAATGCCGTGACCAGACTGTTATTTACCAGGCCTTTCTCAATGAGTTCCCACATATCAGCGACCTCCTACTGGCGTGCCGACCGGTGTTATGTCCACCGGTTCATCGGGCAAGGGTTCGCCTTTGTGGGTTCGGCTGATCAACGCAATGGTGCAGCCGCAGAGCACCACCGAACCGATCGCCGCCAGCACCGCCACCGGGCCGCCGTGCAGGGCGGTGACCACGTTCTGTTGCGCCGCCATGGCAACCACCACCGGAATGTACATGGCGCCCCAGAAGCCGACGCCCATCTCGCAATCCTTGGTCATGCCGCCGCGTTTTTGCATCCACAACCGCGCGCAAATCAGCAGGATCATCGCGATCCCGACCCCGCCGACGTTGGATTTCACACCCAGCAACACGCCGAGCATGTCACCCATGATCACCCCTGCCAGCGTACAGATCGCCAACAGCGCCACACCGTAAATAATCATTGTTGTAGTCCTCAAAGTGCATCGTCGGATTTGTTGTTTTTGTAGTTCGAAGCCTGAGTCGGTGATCTAGGGTTGGCGGCTTCCCTCCTCACGCAACAGCGCCTGCAAGGTATCGAGCCGTGCACCGTCGTAGGCAATCACGGTGCCCTGCTCGAACACCCGGCGCGCCAGCCCGGTCAACACCGCACCGGGCGGCAGTTCGATCTGTAGACGTACACCGCGCTCGTAAGCGCTTTGCACCGTACCGCGCCAATCGACGACGCGGCACATGTTGAACGCCAGGTCGTCGCGCAACGCGTCAGTGTTAATAACGGGTCGTGCGCGGCTGCCGCTCAGGTAACCCACGGTTGGCGTTTTCAATTGCACCCCGGCGAATGCTTCGGCCAAGGTCTTTGCGGAAACTTCCAGCAGCGGACAATGGGACGGCACGCTGACCGCCAGGCGCTTGGCCAGACCGGCGCCACGCCCTTTTGCCAACTCGGCGACCGCTTTCATCGCAGCATCGCTGCCGGCGATCACCACCTGGTTATCGGCGCTGATGTTGGCCAGGTAAACCGGTGTATCAACACAGTGAACCTGCGCCAGCAACCCCTCCACCGTCGCCAATTCCAGACCGATGATCGCGGTCATGCCGTAGCCTTGAGGATATGCCTGCTGCATCAGCTCACCGCGCAGGCTGACCAGATGCAGCGCATCACTGAAACTCAAGGCGCCCGCAACCACCGCCGCCGGATAGGCACCAATGGACAGTCCCGCCACGTAATCCGGTGCCATTGATAACTGACGCGAAGCGGCGACGCCGGCAATCAGCAGGCACAGCTGAACCGCCCTTGTCGACTGCAACGCCTTGGCAGAATCGAGCAGCAAGACGTCTTCGCCAAGCACCTCGCTCGCCTCGATCAGCGTTTCCCGAGGCAAGCGATGGAGCATGCCCGGCTGCTGCGCGCCCTGACCGGGGAACACCAGCAAGCTGCTCACGCTGCTTGCTCCTGCGGGTTCCAAGGATCGCAGACCAGACACGCTTGATGGGCGTTCTTGAGTAGAACCCGTTGCGACGGACCCGCCCATTCGCGCAGGGCGACAGCGCCATTGGGCGTCTGCAATTGCATGTCCACCAGGCACTCGGCGGTGCCGATCAGCATCATCAACACCTGCGCTTGAGATCGGCTCAGCGGCTGCGGAGTACGCAGGATCAAGTCGAGATCGCTACGTTCATGGAGTGCCGCAAAACCACTGGCCAATTCAAACCCGGCGCTGCCGCTGACACCCCACACCCAACCACAGGTGTCGAGCAGCGGCCGCAGGTGCGCCAGCGCTCGCAGGGCCGGCAGGTCGCGAGTCGACTCGACATGGCAGAGCTCTTCCGGCCGTACCCGATGAGAAATCGCAGCAACGGCCATCGACGTTGCATAACGCTGCTCACGCAAGCGCCCACGCACTCCGACCGCGATTTGACCCGGCGCGGTGATCGCGCGCCGAACTACCACCGGCTGACCCGCGCTGATCGACTCGACCACCCACCCAGGCGCATCCGCCGGCAACTGCTCCGGGGTCATCCCCCAAAGCAGGTCGTGGGGCAGAAACCTGTTCACCACTGCGCTCTCAGCAACTGGCGAACCTTGCTCGACGCGGCGCGGTTACTCGCACCCAGGCGGCTGCTCAGATCGCGACCGCCGGCAGCGACATCGCCAATCGCCTGGTTCAGGCATTCATTCACTCGCGCCAAATCTGCTGCGGTCGGCTGCTCGATCTGCTCCACCGACAAGGTTTCCCAGAGCAAACCCAGGCTGGCATAGCTGTCGATGTCATAGGCCATCGGTGGCACGCTGGCGGCCAGCGCCTCCAGTTCTTCGACACTGCGCAACGTGACCCGCGCCGCCGACGCCTTGCCCATCGCATGCACCATCACCCCCGGATCGCGCAACGCGATCAGCCGGTTGGCCTGATACCCATGAGCCAGAAACGCCCCGGACATCGCCTTGCCCACCAACAAACCGATCACCGCATGGCCGGCCAGTCGGGCGCGGGCATAACTGTCCGCCGCACCGGCCAAGGCCTGATGAATGCCGAGCGCTTCTTCACGCCGACCGTAAGCCTGGCTCGGCACATCGACGATGGCGATCAACGCCCGTTTGTGCGGTGTATCCCGATCGGCTTCGATCACCTCATCCACCGCTTTGGCCAGGCCCCAACCTTCCAGCAGACCCACCTCGCCATTGCGGGCGCGGACAAAGCGGTTGTCGGGGTCGGCCACCACCGCAATAAACCGCACGGGCTGATCGCCCAGTACACCGTCGGCGACGTTCAACGAAGCCGGCAAACCTTCGACCGATTTCGCGCCAGCGCTCAAGGCGTTGAACCAGTTCAGGCCCCTCAGGGAATACGAACTCATGAACGCTCTCCTTGATACAGATCGCGAACCGTCGCCGGCTCGATTTGCGGTTCGGCGTCCAGGCACGCCAGCCGTTGCAGGAACCATTCGGCCTGGCGGCTGCGGGTTTGCGCCGGCAAACCTTGCTTGAGCAATTCGCCGACCTGCTGCTGAATCTGCGCCACGTCGTCCTCGGCATAGCGATCCACCAAGCCACTGGCGAACCGTTGCTCGCCGCCGGTCAGGCTCCAGATAAACGGGCGATCACGGGAGTCGTATTCCTCAAGCCCGGCTTCCTGCTCGATCACCTGCGGGCCGTTGAGGCCAAGGCGTGCTTCCTGGGTTACCAGCAAATAACTGCACAACCCGGCGGCAATCGACATCCCACCAAAACAGCCGACGCTACCGGCGACCACGCCGATTACCGGTTGGTACTGGCGCAGATCGACGATCGCCGCATGAATATCGGCAATCGCCGCCAGCCCGAGATTGGCTTCCTGCAAACGCACGCCGCCGGTTTCCAGCAGCAACACGGCGCGAGTGGCAATGCCTTTGCGGTTGTCCTCGGCGGCCAGCTCCAGCGCACCGGCAATCTTCGCCCCGCCGACTTCACCCAGGCTGCCACCCTGGAACGCGCCTTCGATGGCCGCGATCACCACTGGCAGACCGCCAATGCTGCCCTTGGCGATCACCACCCCGTCATCGGCTTGCGGTACCACGCCCTGGCGCGATAGCCATGGCGACATGACGCGCTGAAACGGGTCGAGCAATTCGCGGAAGGTGCCGGCATCGAGCAGCGCTTTTGCCCGTTGCCGAGCACCGAGTTCGACGAAGCTCTGCCTTTCAAGGAATGGGTTGAGAAGTGCTGCGCTGTCAGTCATGGCCAATCTCCTCAAAGCCCTGTTCCAGACGCAAGCGCACCACGCCAGGGGTGGCGCCGAAATCGTGGATATCAATCGCCATCGCCGGCGGTGTCTGGCCATCGAACATCCGTGCGAACAGATGCTGCCAGCGTTGTTCGCTGCCATTGACCGAGGTCTGCACCTGGATCGTCAGCTTGCCCGCCAGCCCTGGCTCGATCAGCACTTCCAGATCGCCCGAGCCTACACAGCCCACCAGCGCCCTGCCCCGTGGCGGCTGCCCGGCGGGGAATTCAAAGGATAAGGTTTCCATCAAAACGCTCCCTGGAAGATGCCGTCGCACGACTCAATGCGGTCGATGAACAGACAGGCTGCGAGCAAGTCCGCAGCGCCGCCGGGCGAGGCATTCAACGCGATTAATTGTTGGTCCAGCTCGAGCAAACGGCGGCGACCGGCGAGGCTGGCGCTGCCACCCGCGTCGAGCACGGCTTGAGCACCGAGTTGCATGGTGTGCAGGCCGGTTTCGCCGGCGCGGTAGAGCACACAGGTGTCGGCCAGTGTCGTCATGATCGCCAGCAAGGCATCGAGCCGGGCGTTCTGTTCAGCAACGCCTGCGGCGCGGCTGCGTTTGAGTTGCGGCAATGCGCGTTGAATCACCGCCGGGAAACCGAGCTGTGCCTCTTCACGGGCACCGCGTGCGCCGTAGCGTTGGGCGACCTGGGCACCGTGACTTAAAGGACGTGGCGAGTAACGGTCGTCGAGCAAGGCCAGGCGTGCAGCGCGCAAAGCGATTGAGCTTGCGGCACAGGATTCAGGTTCCAGCGCGACGGCCGTGACCAGAAGCCCCAAGGCCCAGATCGCCCCACGATGGGTGTTCACACCGCCCGTAGTAGCGAGCATCACTTGCTCGCCTTCACGACCAATGCACCCGACAGCTTCACGCAGGGGCAGGCCGACTTCACCGAGCTCGATGGCCGCGTCCGCCATTGCCTTGAACGCCGGCCACAGGGACAACGCCGAAGCGTGCATCAGCCCGAGGTGCAAATCGGTGTGCGCACCATTGCCGCGACGGTCCACCAGCGCCGGTTTCGGCGACAGGTCCGCTTCGTCGATCAGCGCGTCCACTGCCAGGTCCGCCAGCCGTTCGGGCATCGACAAGGGCTGGGTTAACGTTCTCGGTTGCAGGTTGAATGCGTGCATTACCAGCTCCTGAACTTGGCGGGCGGGTTGTAGAGGCCACCGGACCACTCCACCAGATCGGCCACGCTTTTCGCTGCGAGCAACTCGCGAGTGGCGTCGGTGCGGCGGATGCCGAGGTCTTCGGGCAAGGCGATCAGGCCTTCGCGGCGCATGCGCGCGGTGTCTTTGGGGTTGTGGCGCAAGCCGATGGCGGTCACCCCGGCGACAGCAGCGATCATCGCCTGGCGCTCTTCGAGGGAGCGGGCCTTGTACAAGTAGGCGATGCCTTCTTCGGTGAGCAGATGGGTGACGTCGTCGCCATAGATCATGATCGGCGCCAGCGGCATGCCGCTTTTCTTCGCCACCTCCACCGCGTCGAGGGTTTCGACGAAGGTCGGTTTGCCGCCCTCCTGGAAGGTCTCGACCATCTGCACCACGAGTTTCTTGCCGCGTTCGAGCATCGGCTCGGCCACGTCGGTGTGGCGCATGTCGAGCCAGGCTGGCGTGCCGTGACGACGACCGCGCGGGTCGTGCCCCATGTTCGGCGCGCCACCGAAACCGGCCAGGCGACCGCGAGTCACCGTGGAGGAATGACCGTCGCCATCGACTTGCAGGGTCGCGCCGATGAACAGGTCCACCGCGTATTGCCCGGCGAGCTGACTGAACATCCGGTTGGAGCGCAGGGAGCCATCGCGACCGGTGAAGAACACGTCAGGCCGGGCGGCGATGTAGTTTTCCATGCCCAGTTCGGTGCCGAAGCAATGCACACTTTCGACCCAGCCACTTTCGATGGCCGGGATCAGGGTTGGGTGCGGATTGAGCGTCCAGTTGCGGCAGATCTTGCCCTTGAGGCCGAGGGACTCGCCGTAGGTCGGCAGGATCAGTTCGATGGCGGCGGTGTTGAAACCGATGCCGTGGTTCAGTGACTGGACGTTGTGTTTTTCGTAGATCCCGCGGATCGCCATCATCGCCATCAACACATGCACAGGCTTGATGTGCCGTGGGTCGCGGGTGAACAACGGCTCGATGTAGAACGGCTTGTCGGCCACTACCACGAAGTCGACCCAGGACGCGGGGATATCCACGCGAGGCAGGTCGCTAACATCGTCCACCAGTTGATTGACCTGAACGATGACGATGCCGTCACTGAAGGCCGCCGGTTCGATCAACGCGGGCGTGTCTTCGGTGCTTGGGCCGGTGTAGATGTTGCCGGCGCGGTCGGCCATGAAACCGGCCGAGAGCACGACGTTGGGGATCAGGTCCACCACCAGTCGCGCATAGAGTTCGATGTAGGTGTGGATCGCGCCGATTTCCAGCAAACCGTCTTCGAGCAACTGGCTGATGCGCAGGCTTTGGGTGCCGGCGAACGAAAAGTCGAGCTTGCGCGCGATGCCGCGTTCAAACAGGTCCAGGTGCTCGGAGCGCCCGACGCTGGGCATGATCATGTGCAAATCATGTAGCTTGCCCGGATCGGCCTTGGCCAGGGAGCGAGACAGGAAATCCGCCTGCTTCTGGTTATTGCCCTCCAGCACCACACGATCGCCGGGCAGAATCAACACCTCCAGCGCCGCCACGATCTTGTCGGTGGGCAACACCACACCGTCGGCAAGCCCCTTCACCAATTCGAGACGCCGCTGCTTTTCGCTGCGCCGCCGCGTCCATCGCGAGTCGGGGGATATTGTTGTTGTCATGACCACTCCACGGGTTCGCTGTCGTGGGAGTCACCTTAGGAGTGTTGGGGGCGGGGCATCAATCAAGCAGAGTGTTGGATTGTTACGGTCAGGGTAATGATCGATCAGTGATAAGTCCCAAAATGGGACCGAACGGTCCCTTTCTGGGAATCTTCAACCTGACGCAGAAACCTTGTGGTGAGGGGGCTTGCCCCCTCGCCACAGGGATCCGGTCAGACCAGACCCGCACTTACAAGCAGTTCCTCCAGCGCGAGCAAGTCAGGCACCTTGGCCACTTGCTCCCCCACCTGCACCGCCGCCTTTTCCAGCGAACACAACGGCACGTCGACATAACTCAACTGACTATCGAGCTTGTAAGAACGCGGAATCCCCTGCACCAGCAGCGCAATGAACTTCAACTCAGGCCGCCCGCCAAGGGCGTTGAGGATGACGATCCGCGCCCGCTCGCCGATCACCACTTTGCTGCCACACGCCGACTCAAAACTGAGTAACGGAATCTGCCGTTCCCGCCACGTCACCCGCCCCAGATACCACGGCGGTGTATCGAGATCGAAAGCCCCCGGCTGATAGTCGATGAGTTCAGCGACGGCGACGTTGGGCAGGATCAAGTTGCGGTCGGCCAAAGGCAGTAGCAAGCCGGTAAGGTTGCTGGAGCGGTGCTCATGCATGGGTTTTGCTCCAGCGGGCGATGCTGTCGAGCAGCACCGATTCCTGATACGGCTTGCCGAGGTAGTCGTTGACGCCGATGGCCATGGCGCGGTCGCGGTGTTTTTGACCCGTGCGGGAGGTGATCATGATGATCGGTAGATGCTGTAAGCGTTCGTCGGCGCGCACCTGGGTCGCCACTTCGAAGCCGTCCATGCGTGGCATTTCGATGTCCAGCAGCATCAGGTCGGGCATGTGCTCTTCCAGCAGCAGCATGGCGTCAACACCGTCCTTGGCGGTCAGCACGTTCATGCCGTGACGTTCCAGCAGACGGCTGGTGACCTTGCGCACGGTGACCGAATCATCGACCACCAGCACCAGCAACGGCCGTTGCGCCTCGGGCTCTATGTCCTGGGTCACCGGCCGTTGCGGCACCTGCGCTTGCATCGCGCGGATCGGTGCCAGCAAGTCGAGAATCAGCACCACCCGACCATCACCCAGGATCGTCGCACCGGACAAACCCTGCACCGCGGCGAACTGCGGGCCGAGGCTTTTGACCACGATTTCCCGGGTGCCGGCCATGGCGTCCACCTGCACCGCAACGTGCCGCTCGTTGCACTGCACCAGCAACACCGGCAACGGCAGGTTCTGGCCCAGCAGTTTCGGGCGGGTGCTGGTTTTCAGCAGATCGCCGAGGTAGCACAGCTCATAGCGTTGCCCGGCGTATTCGTAGCTCGGTGGATCGAGCCGGTAGTGCCCTTCGAGTTCGTTGGGCAGCACGCGAACGATGCCGTCGATGGTGTTCAGCGGGATCGCGTATTGATCCTCTCCGCATTGCACCATCAGCGCGCGATTGACCGACACGGTGAACGGCAAGCGAATCCGGAAATGCACGCCCTGCCCCGAAGTCGAGTCGATGCTCATGGTCCCGCCGAGCTGCCGGACTTCTTCGTGAACCACGTCCATGCCGACGCCACGCCCGGAGATCTGGGTGATTTTCTCGGCGGTGGAAAATCCCGGTTGCAGGATGAATTGCAGCACGTCGCGATCGCTGATGTCGCTGTCCGGGGCGAGCAACCCGCGCTTGATCGCCTTGCGCCGCACGGCGTCCAGCGGCACGCCGGCGCCGTCGTCGCAGATGTCGAAAATGATGTCGCCGCCCTCTCGCGACAGGTCGAGGGTGATCTTGCCCTGGGCCGGTTTACCGGCCGCGATCCGCACCTCGGCCGACTCCAGCCCATGGTCGACGGCGTTGCGCAGCATGTGTTCCAGCGGCGCGGCCATGCGCTCGAGGACGTTGCGGTCCATTTCGCCTTCGGCGTTGCCGACGATGAATTCCACATCCTTGCCCAGTTCGCTGGAAACCTGACGGACGATGCGCTTCAAACGCGGCAGCATTCGTTCGAACGGCACCATGCGCGTGCGCATCAGGCCTTCCTGCAATTCGGTGTTGATGCGGCCCTGCTGTTGCAGCAGGTTTTCCGCATCCTGATTGCGCCGGTCGAGGGTTTCCTTGAGGTCGAGCAGGTCGGAGGCGGACTCGAACAATGCCCGCGACAGCTGTTGCAGCTGCGAGTGACGGTCCATCTCCAACGGGTCGAACTCTTCATAACCCAGGCGCTCGGCCTCGACTTGCTGACGGCTGAGAATCCGCCCCTGGGTTTCGGTATCGAGGCGGCGCAACTGGTCGCGCATACGCTCGATGGTCGTTTCCATCTCGCTCAGGGCCACCCGTGCATCGTTAACCTGTTGTTCGATACGGCCACGGAAGATCGAAGTCTCCCCGGCCAGGTTGACCAGGTCGTCAAGCAACTCCGCCGAGACCTTGACCGTGTCGGCGGCTTCGGGTTGCAGCGTGGCTGGCTCGGCTTTGGGCGCCGCGGGCATCGCCACCGGTGTCGGTGTTTCGGGCACCGCCGGATGGCTGAAGTTCTTGATCGCCTCGATCAGCTGATCGGCCGGTGGCAGTGGCTGACCGGCGCGGGTGGCGTCGAGCATCTGCGCCAGTCGGTCATGGCTGCTTTGCAACAGCGCGAACAGCGCCGCGGTCGGTTGCAGCGCGCCAGCGGACAAGCCTTCGTAGAGGAATTCCAGCTCATGGGCCAGGTCGCCGATCGGCGCGATCTCCACCATTCGCGCGCCACCCTTGAGGGTATGCAGGTCGCGCAGCAGGGTTTCCACTTCTTGACGATTCGATGGTTCGGCCTGCCAGCGCAACAATGCTGCGCCGGAGTTTTCAATGATGTCGAAACCTTCTTCGAGGAAGATGTCCAGAAGCTCGGGATCATGCCCCGCCGAGTCGTTGCTGGCCGCCGGTTCGATCACCTCGGCACTGCCGGCATTACCCAGACGAAACTCACGAATGGCCTCGATCAATTCGCCCGGATCGCCCAACGGACGGTTGTGCTGCAACTGTTCGAGGAACACGGCCAGTCGGTCATGGCTCTGTTGCAGCAACTGCGCCAGCGCTTCGCTATGGCTGTAACGGCGGTCCACCAGGCCTTCATAAAGGCTTTCCAGCTCATGGGCCAGATCGCCGACCGGCTCGACCTCGGCCATCCGCGCACCACCCTTGAGGGTGTGCAGATCGCGCTGTAAAGACAGTAGCGGCGCGGCGTTTTCCGGGTCGCTCAACCAGCGTTGCAAGGCCTGGCCGGCGCTTTCAAGGATATCCACCGCTTCCTCAAGAAAGATCGAAACGATTTCGTCGTCCAGATCTACCTCAGTCGCGGCCTGCTCCAGCTCGGCCGTGGCGCTGCCCAGCTCTCGAATGCTCAGGGTGCGGCTGCCATCACTGCGAATCAGGCCCATGGAGGATGGGTCGAGACTCTCATCCAGCAAGCCGCGCAAGGCCCGCACCCGCTGCGGTTGCGCAGTGACTTCCTGGCCGGCAGCCAGTTCATCGAGCATGTTGATCAGCGCTTCGTGGGCACTTTGTGCCTCGTGGAAAAACCTGTCGCTGACCGCCAGGCTGCTTTCTTCCACAGCGCCATAGAGATCGAGCAAGGCTTCACAGAGCTCGTCCACCGGATGCAGGTCGGCCAGGTGCGCACCTTCACCGAGGGTGGTCAATTCGTCCAGCAGCGCGCTGAGTTCCTGGCGCTCGCCGGGATGCTGCTGCCAGCGCTGCAACAGGCTTTCGGCGTCCAGCAGGATGTCCATGCCCTGGGCGAGGAAGTTGTTGATCAGTTGCGGGTCGCGTTTGATCCGCAGCCCCGTGCCGGGCGCGCTCGACAGGCTTTGCAGATGTTCGGCCAGCAATGTCCGGGTGCGTTCAATCAACGAACGGGCGCCGGGGATTTCGGCCAGCGGGTCGCTCTTGAGCTGTCGCAGCCCCAGGCGGAACAAGCCTTCGGCTTCCAGCAGCAACTCGACTTCGTCCAGGTCGAGGGCAATCCGGTGCGCCTTGTACTCCCGGGCCAGTTGATCCAGCGACGCCGCCAGCTCGGCAATCGGCAGCACGCCGGCCATCGACGCGCTGCCCTTGAGGGTGTGCAAGGCTCGCTGCAACTCGTCGCTGGCCTGCAGCGGTACGTGCTCGGCGGCCTGATCGAGGAAGCGATTGAGGCTGTTCAAATGGGTTTCGGCTTCGTTGCGGAAGATCTCCAGCAACAGCGGATCGAGCGCCGCGACATCCTGTGCGTCCTCATCGGACAGCGGTTCATCACCCTTGGCGAGGGCATGGGCGCGGGCGGCCAATTGATCGACATCGTTGCGCTGGCGCTGGGCGTTGGCGGCGAACTCGGCCACCAGTTCCGGCAGCAACTTCAGCGCGTCGCCCACCAGTTGCTGCACTGCAGGCAAAGGTGCAACGCTGTGTTCAAGCACGCGGTTGAGCAGGTTTTCCACCGCCCAGGCCAGCTCGCCCAGCACCAACGCGCGGACCATCCGGCCACTGCCCTTGAGGGTGTGGAAGGCGCGGCGTAATTCACTCAAAACCGATGTGCTGTCGGGATTGGCCGACCAGCGCGGCAGGTACTCCTGGAGGATTTCCAGAACCTCGTCGGTTTCTTCGAGGAAGACTTCCCGCAGTTCATCGTCCACCGGTTGTTCATCGGCGGGCGGCGGCAACAGACTACCGGGCATCGTCAGTGCCGGCGGGTTGACGGACGACACCGGGCTGGCCAGTACATCGGCCAACGACTGGACGGTTTCGGGGTCGTCCAGCTCCTGCATGTCCTGCATCACCAGGGCTTCACTGGGGCTGAGCACATCCTCAAGCATCGGCACGTGCTGTTCGCTGGGGAAACAGCCGAGTGCGGCCAGACCTTTTTCCGCGACATCGAGCAGTTGTTCCCCCGGCGCTTCAGGGTCGTCGCTGAGGCGCTCCAGGTAATACTCGATGCTGGTGATGACGTCGGCCAGGCTGTCCAGTTGCTGCCAGCCGGGCTGCCCCGGGTCCACCAATAGATGCTCGCGGATGAAACCGTTACAGGCCTCGACCAGGCTCGCCGCGCGGGCCAACGGAATCATCGCCAGCGCACCGCGCACTTGGGTCAGCAATGCCGGCAACGGCTGTAAATGCTGACGGTCCCAGTCG
Source organism: Pseudomonas sp. 008 (assembly GCF_016861935.1). NCBI lineage: Bacteria > Pseudomonadati > Pseudomonadota > Gammaproteobacteria > Pseudomonadales > Pseudomonadaceae > Pseudomonas > Pseudomonas sp. 008. Next base: position 231,831 of record NZ_BOMA01000008.1, read on the forward strand.
GCGTCGATGTAGTCGACGATCATGTCCTTGGCCTGTTGCAGGCAGATGCGCGCTTCCTTGATCACGATCTGGTGGATCTGCGTCAGGTCGGTGGTCGGCAGACGGCTGTCTTCCTGGCTTTCCGGCTCCACGGTGCCGACCATGCCGGCCAGGGTCGCTTCGACGTAGAGCAAGGCCCCGGCGACGTCCATGAGGGTCGCGTCGTTGGGTTCGCGCTGGCCCTGGGCGAGGCTCAGCACCACCGCCAGTTGATCGATGATGACCTTGCGCGGCTGGCCGAAACCGAGCACCGCCAGGGTGTCGGCGATTTGCCGCAGGGGCGCCAGCAGGCTTTCGAGGTCCGAGGTGTGCTGGCGGTCGCTGCGCACGAACAGGTCCAGGCGCTCCTTGACCCGCACCAGCTCTTCGCACAACGCCGCCAATACCGAGCGCATGGCGTCGCGATCAGGGCCGGCCAGCCTTGCCCGTTCTTCATCGACCATCGCACTGTCGGGTAGCGCGTCGTCCAGTGAGTAGCGATCTTTCATGGTCAGCATCTGCCCGGTGGGGTGTTCGGCCTTGGCAATATAGAACAACAAACTCTTGAGCAGCTCTGGCGGTGCCGGTTGATTGATCGCGGGCATGCCTTGCTCGAGCAGACGCTTGAGCTCTTTGTCGGCCTCCTTGAACAGGCTGCGCAACGCGGGGCTGTTGGCGATCGAGCCATTGCGCATGCCTTCGACCAGCGCCGAAGCGACGTGCCATAACGGGCTCAGCGGCGCATTGCCGCACAGCCCTTCAAGACGTGCAAAAACCCTGGCCAGGTAAGCCAAGTGGGTTTCGTCATCCTGCTCGCGCAGCAAGCCGACCAGCGCCATCTGCAGCATTTGCCGCAACTTGCGCAGCACATTTGGCAAGTCGGACGGCTCCAGCAGCGCCAGGGCTTCTTCGCTCAGGGGCGGCAGTTCCGGCAGTTGCGGGCTGAACAGGCTGGTTTCCGACAACAGGCTTTCGCCACGGGCACTGCGCAGGTCGTTGATCAGCGGCAACACCACCAGCGGCAGGTCACGCCGGGCGCCCTGCACCCGGTCGAGGTAAGTCGGCAATTGTCCCAGGGCATGCAGCAGCAAACGAATGGCCTCGTCGCGATGGCTGATGCGGTTCTGCTGCAAGGCGCTGGTCAGTTGCTCGATCTCTTCGGCAAGCAGCGCCGCGCCGTAGAACTCGACCATCTGCAAACTGCCGTGCACCTGATGGACACAGGCCAGGCACTCACTCAGCGCGTGCGTCGCCTGCGGGTCGTCGATCAGGGTCTCGATCGCCTGATGAGCCTGCTTCAGCGTTTCGGCAATCTCGCCTTTGACCCATTCGAGGGCCACATAGTCGTGCCGATCACCCATAACTACTCCAATCAAATGCATACGCCCTGAGGCGGTTCAAGCGTTGTCCGCAGCTTGCGCAGGCTTGGCCGGCAAGGTGAAACCGGACACCGAACGCCGCAGCTGGCTGGCCATTTTCGCCAGGTTGCCAATGCTCTCGGCAGTGGCGGTGGAGCCGGACGAGGTCTGCGTGGTGATCTGCTGGATCACGTTCATCGTCAGGGAAATCTGGCCGGCCGAAGACGTCTGTTGCTGCGCGGCGTTGGAAATACTCTGGATCAATGCCGCGAGGGTCTTCGATACGCCTTCGATTTCTTCCAGGGCCACTCCGGCATCCTGCGCCAGACGCGCGCCGCGCACCACTTCGGTGGTGGTCTGCTCCATGGAAATCACCGCTTCGTTGGTGTCGGTCTGAATGGCCCGCACCAGCGTTTCGATTTGCCGGGTCGCCGCGGACGAGCGCTCGGCCAGCCGCTGTACTTCGTCGGCCACCACCGCAAAACCGCGCCCGGCGTCACCGGCCATGGACGCCTGAATGGCCGCGTTGAGGGCGAGGATGTTGGTCTGATCGGCAATGTCATCGATCAGGCTAACAATGTCGCCGATTTCCTGAGAAGACTCACCGAGGCGTTTGATGCGCTTGGCGGTGTCCTGAATCTGTTCGCGAATATTGTCCATGCCGTGGATGGTGTTGTGCACCACTTCGTTGCCCTTGTTGGCAATTTCCACCGAGCGCTCGGCCACCGCTGAGGATTCGGCGGCATTGGCCGAGACCTGATCAATGGATTCGGCCATGTCGTTGATCGCCATGGAGGCTTCGGAAATCTGCTGCGCCTGATGCTCCGAGGCCTGGGCCAGGTGCATCGCGGTGGCCTGGGTTTCCTGCACGGCGGCGGCGACCTGGCCGGCGGTGAGGTTGATAGTCGCCACCAGATCGCGCAGTTGGTCGACGGAATAGTTGATCGAGTCGGCGATGGTCCCGGTGAAGTCTTCGGTCACCGAGGCGGTCACGGTCAGGTCACCGTCGGCCAGGTCTTCAATTTCGTCCAGCAGGCGCATGATCGCGCTCTGATTGCGCTCGTTCTTCTCAGCGGTTTCACGCAACTGACGGTTGGTTTCGCGCACCATCACCAAGCCAATGAGGATGATCGACATCAACGCGAGCAAACCCAGCACGTAGCCGCCGATGGTATCGGTGTTGCGCCCGCCGGCGAGGTTTTCGAAACGGCTGGCCAAGTGCGAAGCTTCATCGAGCAGGGTTTGCGACAGGGTAAAAATGTTGCTGGCCGATTCGCGGACCTTGAACAGCTCCGGCGAGGTTTCGAGGATTTCGTCCACCGAGCCCGACACGAATTCAAACAGCTCGGAAATTTCGGTCAACCGGGCACGGGCATCACGGTCTTCGACCTGGCTGATTTTCAGGGCCGCATTGCCTTGAAGCATGCCGTTGAGTACCTGGCCGAAACGCGCCGCGTCGCGACCGAAGGCGTCGGCGGCCTGCTGCGAGTTTTCGTCGCCGGACAGCACGGTGTTCACTGCACCGAGAATGCGCTCGGCCAGCAGCGACTGACGCTGGGCCATCGCCACCTGAGCGGCCGGGGCGCCACGTTGCAGGAGGGTTTCGACGACCTTTTCATACTCGACCTGCAACTGCGGCACGGTTTCGGCCAGGGTCGCGGCGACTTGATGCAACGACAACACAGTCTGTTCGCTGGAGAGAATGGCATCGGTATTTTTCAGCAGCCGCTCCCAATCCAGCTGCACCGCGCGCATTTCCGGGCGCACGGTGGACGGTGCCGGCGGCAGGCCGGTGGAGGGATCGCCTTTTTTCAGATAGCCCCAACGCAGGGCGAAGTCGTTGCGCGCATCACTGAGCAACTTGAACGCCGCAGCCTTGCCGGCGGCGGCTTCGGTGGCATTCTTGGCAATGCGTTGCGACAGCACGCGCAGCTCACCGGCGTGGCCGATGTACTGTTTGTCGTAATTCGCCTGGGTGTTGAGGTACGCGAAGTTGGCGAACAGCAGCATGATGAAGATGATCAGTGCGATGAACAGCACAATGATCTGCGACCGGCTGCGCGACCCTTCCGGCGTACCTGCGTTTGCTTTAATCATCGGTCCTCGCCTGTCCTGCCCAATTCAACCTACGCCCCGGCTACAGCGCTACATTCATGAAACCTTGCGACTGCGCCAACGCAAACGGGCTGAACACCTGCCAATTCTGCTCACGCTGAAAGCGGCCTTTGACGAACGGCGCAATCGGCCCCTGCAGCTCGTCCATGGGCACCGGCTCCAGGCTGTCCTGGGCAAAGTGCTGCAAGCCGAAGACCTCATCGACCAGCAACCCGGCGAACACGTCGTTATGCTCCACCACCAGTATCCGCCGCTGCTTGCGCGAGGCCGACAGTTCATGGCCGGCCTCATAACCATAAAAGAAGCCGTACACATCCATGATCGGCAGCAGCCGCCCACGCAGGTTCGCTACGCCCTTGACCCAGGGCTTGACCCCCGGCATTTGGGTAACGCGCGGTTCGTGCAGGACTTCGCTGACTTCGCCCATGGGCGCGACGTACCCGTGCTCGCCCAAGCGAAAACCGATGCCGCTCCAGCTGTCCTGTCGAGTCGGCTGGGACGGCAGGTCCGCCGCCAGCAGACGACAACGCTGATCAATCTGCAGCAGCAGTTCGAAGGCCGTCAGCGACTCGGTCATGGCCGGACGATCAACCGGCCAGCACGTTGTTCAGCGTCTTGATCAGGGTGTCTTCATCGACCGGTTTGGTCAGGTAGTCCTTGGCGCCCTGGCGCGTGCCCCAGACTTTGTCGGTTTCCTGATCCTTGGTGGTGATGATGATCACCGGGATGTGTGCGGTTTCCGAGTCTTTGGTCAGCTGACGGGTCGCCTGGAAACCGTTGAGGCCGGGCATGACGATGTCCATCAGCACCGCGTCGGGTTTTTCCTGGCGGGCCAGGGCCACGCCGTCGGCGCCGTTTTCGGCTTTCAACACTTCATGACCGTGCTTTTCGAGCATGCCGGTCAGTTTGTACATTTCAGTCGGCGAATCATCGACGATCAGAATACGTGCCATGGTCTTCCCCATTCTTGTCGACGCAAGGCCCACTGGCCGAGCGTCACTGTGCGTGTCCTACTGCGGCGAAACGACAGCAAAGCCCGGTACGTGGGCCTGAATCGCGTTCAGCAGTTCTTCCTTGCTGAAAGGCTTGGTCAAAAACTGGTCGGAGCCGACGATCCGCCCCTTGGCCTTGTCGAACAACCCGTCCCTGGACGACAGCATAATCACTGGCGTGGACTTGAACGCACTGTTGTTCTTGATCAACGCGCAGGTCTGATAGCCATCCAGACGCGGCATCATGATGTCGACAAAGATGATGCCTGGGTGATTGTCGGCAATCTTGGCCAGGGCATCGAAACCATCGATTGCGGTGATGACTTCACAGCCCACGTTTTTCAACAGCGTTTCGGCGGTGCGACGAATCGTTTTCGAATCATCGATCACCATGACCTTCAAGGCGCTGGAATGCTGTTCCATAGGGGCTCACCGTCGCCTTTGTGAATCATTTTGTCCGTTTGCGGCCCGAAACCCTTGATACTCAAGGGCCAAGACGGCATGGCAGCCTTTTTAGCACAGTCTCCCCGTCCAATCTATCGGGTGACCTGTGCGGTGGTTTTTCCTTGACCGGGAACCCACTCAGCGCCACTCTGACGCCACTTTTTCATCGCACTTTCCACCCCAATTTCGAGGAAAACCCCATGAGCATTCGCGTCGGGATTGTCATGGATCCTATCGCCAGCATCTCCTATAAAAAGGATAGCTCGCTGGCCATGCTGCTGGCCGCGCAAAAGCGTGGCTGGGAACTGTTCTATATGGAACAGCGCGATTTGTATCAGGCCGAGGGCCAGGCGCGCGCGCGGATGCGTCCGCTGAAAGTCTTCGCCGACCCGCACAAGTGGTTCGAGCTGGGCGCCGAATCCGACGCACTGCTGAGCGACCTGGACGTGATTCTGATGCGCAAGGATCCGCCGTTCGACATGGAGTTCGTCTACTCCACTTACCTGCTGGAGCAAGCCGAGAACGCCGGCGTGCTGGTGGTCAACAAGCCGCAAAGCCTGCGTGACTGCAACGAGAAGCTGTTCGCCACACTGTTCCCGCAGTGCACGCCGCCGACCATCGTCAGCCGTCGCCCGGACGTGTTGCGTGAATTTGCCGACCATCACGGTGACGTGATCCTCAAGCCGCTGGACGGCATGGGCGGTTCGTCGATCTTCCGTCACACCGCGGGCCACCCGAACCTGTCGGTGATCCTCGAAACCCTGACCCTGCATGGCAAGCAGCAGATCATGATCCAGGGCTACCTGCCGGCGATCGTTGATGGCGACAAGCGCATCCTGATGATCGACGGCGAGCCTGTGGATTATTGCCTGGCGCGGATTCCGGCAGCAGGCGAAACCCGTGGCAACCTCGCCGCCGGTGGCCGTGGCGAAGCCCGACCGCTGACCGAGAAAGATCGCTGGATCGCCGCGCAAGTCGGCCCGACCCTGCGCGAGAAGGGCTTGCTGTTCGTCGGTCTCGACGTGATCGGTGAGCACCTGACCGAAATCAACGTCACCAGCCCGACCTGCATTCGCGAGATCGATAATGCGTTCGGCACCGACATTGGTGGCCAGTTGATGGATGCCATCGATCAGAAGCTCAAGGCTCGTTGATCGAGAACAGCCAAGAAACAACCAACATTGCGTTATCATCGCCGGCCTGTAAAAAACGCGATGTTGGTTTTCTTGTCATGACACTCCCGTCCGATCTGCCCCCTGAACTCGCCCATCGTGGCGTGCGCCCGGCCGATCGCCTCGGTTTTACCCTGTTTCTCGCGGCGCTGATTCACCTGGCCTTGCTGTTGGGCGTCGGGTTCACCATGGTCGAACCCAAGCAAATCAGCAAAACCCTGGAAATCACCCTCGCCACCTTCAAAAGCGAAACCAAGCCGAAAAAAGCCGATTTCCTCGCTCAAGAGAATCAGCAAGGCAGCGGCACCCTGGATAAAAAGGCCATTCCCAAGACCACCGAGGTCGCGCCCTTCCAGGACAACAAGGTGCAGACGGTCACTCCGCCGCCAACCGCTAAACCCCAAGTGCAGGAAGCCGCACCCAAGGCCGCCGTGACGACTGTCGCGCCGAAGCCGAAAAAAGCCGCGACCAAGCAGGAAGACGTCAAGACCGAGACCAAGCCCAAGGTCGAAGCACCGACCTTCGACAGCTCACAGCTGTCCAGCGACATCGCCAGCCTGGAAGCAGAACTGGCCAATGAACAACAGCTGTACGCCAAGCGCCCGCGCATCCACCGCTTGAGCGCCGCGTCGACCATGCGCGACAAGGGTGCCTGGTACAAGGATGAATGGCGCAAGAAGGTCGAGCGCATCGGCAACCTCAACTACCCCGACGAGGCCCGACGCAAACAGATTTATGGCAACTTGCGCCTGATGGTCTCGATCAACCGCGACGGCTCGCTGTATGAAGTGTTGGTGCTGGAATCGTCCGGCCAACCGCTGCTGGATCAGGCGGCGCAGCGCATCGTACGGCTGGCCGCGCCGTTCGCACCGTTTACCGGGGATCTGTCGGACATCGACCGCCTGGAAATCATCCGCACCTGGAGGTTTGCGCGCGGGGACCGGTTGTCCAGTAATTAGCCGGAAGATTTGCAGTGATTCAGCCAATACCTTCGCAGGCAAGCCCGGATCAAAAAGACACCTGCACAGGCATTTCCTGTGCATCCTCAGCTTGTCAGTTCGCCCCTCCAACGCCACACTAGCGCTCATGAAGAACGTCAGCCCCAGCTACCTCAAGCATCACTTCCTGATCGCCATGCCTCACATGGCCGACCCGAACTTTGCGCACACCTTGACCTACATCGTCGAGCACACGGCCAATGGTGCCATGGGGCTGGTGGTCAACCGTCCGCAGGACCTGAACCTGGCCGATATCCTCGAGCAATTGCGCCCCGATATCGAACCGCCAGTGCTCTGCCAGCACGTACCGATCTTTATCGGCGGTCCGGTGCAAACCGATCGCGGCTTTGTCCTGCACCCGTCGGGAAAAACCTACCAGGCCACCGTTGATCTGGAAGGCGAGTTGTCGCTGTCGACCTCCCAGGACGTGCTGTTCGCCATCGCCGACGGCGTCGGTCCTGCGAAAAGTGTGATCACCCTCGGCTATGCCGGTTGGGAAGCCGGACAACTGGAAGCCGAACTGGCCGACAACGCCTGGCTGACTTGCCCGTTCCATGCCGACATCCTGTTCAACACCAGCAGCGAGTTACGTCTCGAAGCGGCGGCCAAGCACCTGGGTATCAACCTCGGCCTGCTCACCAGCCAGGCGGGGCACGCCTGATGGCCCTGCGGCTGATTCTGGGTTTCGACTACGGCACCAAGCAGATCGGCGTTGCGGTCGGCCAGGTGATTACCGGCCAGGCCCGCGAGCTGTGCACCTTAAAGGCACAAAATGGCATTCCCGACTGGAATCAGGTCGAAGCCCTGATCAAAGAGTGGAAACCCGACGCCGTGGTGGTCGGCCTGCCGCTGAACATGGACGGCACGCCCAGCGACATGTGCCTGCGGGCCGAAAAATTCGCCCGGCGCTTGAACGGCCGCTACAACCTGCCCTTCTATACTCACGACGAACGCCTGACCACCTTCGAGGCCAAAGGCGAACGCCTGGTCCGTGGCGGCCAGAAGGGCAGTTACCGCGACAACCCGGTCGATGCCATCGCCGCCGCCCTGCTGCTGCAAGGCTGGCTCGACGAAAACACCGCACTGTTCGAATCCTCCAGCAACTGATTCTGAAGAGTCGCTACGGCGGCTCCCTTAGCTACAACCCGAGCCCTACCCACGCGCCATACCCACAAAGCGGGCTCGGGACCAAGAAGGAGCAAACCATGAGCCTGCCTAATCCCGCCGAACTGATCAGCCAGATGGCGATCCGTCTCAAGGCTTACCTGGAAAACCGTGGCATCAGCGAACCGCGTTATATCGGTATTCGGACCGGTGGCATCTGGGTCGCTCAGGCGTTGCTCAAGGAGTTGGGCAGCGACGCGCCGCTGGGCACCCTTGATGTGTCCTTCTACCGCGACGACTTCAGCCAGAGCGGCCTACACCCGCAAGTGCGTCCTTCGGCGCTGCCATTCGAGATCGAAGGCCAGCATCTGGTGCTGATCGACGACGTACTGATGAGCGGTCGGACGATCCGTGCCGCGATGAACGAACTGTTCGACTACGGTCGCCCGGCCAGCGTGACGCTGGTGTGCCTGCTGGACCTGGACGCCGCTGAGCTGCCGATCCGCCCGAATGTCGTCGGCGCGACCCTGTCACTGGCGGCCCACGAACGGGTGAAGCTGTCCGGTCCGGAACTCAAGCTCGAACTGCAAGACCTCGCCCTTTAATTCGCCCTATTGAGAGTCCCCCTCGCGATGACGCCTCTAGAAACCAAGCGCCCGCTGCAGCTCAATGATCAGGGCCAGCTGCGCCACTTCCTCTCGCTCGACGGTTTGCGCCGCGAGCTGCTGACGGAAATCCTCGACACCGCCGACTCGTTCCTCGAAGTCGGCGCCCGGGCGGTGAAGAAAGTCCCGTTGTTGCGCGGCAAGACCGTGTGCAATGTGTTCTTCGAGAACTCCACCCGCACCCGCACCACCTTCGAACTGGCGGCCCAGCGGCTGTCGGCCGACGTGATCACCCTGAACGTGTCCACGTCGTCGGCGAGCAAGGGCGAAACCCTGCTCGACACCCTGCGCAACCTCGAAGCCATGGCCGCCGACATGTTCGTCGTGCGTCACGGTGATTCTGGCGCGGCGCACTTCATTGCCGAACATGTCTGCCCGCAAGTGGCGATCATCAACGGTGGCGACGGCCGTCACGCGCACCCGACCCAGGGCATGCTCGACATGCTCACCATTCGTCGGCACAAGGGTGGCTTCGAAAACCTCTCGGTGGCCATCGTCGGCGACATCCTGCACTCGCGGGTGGCGCGCTCGAACATGCTGGCCCTGAAAACCCTCGGCTGCCCGGACATCCGCGTGATCGCGCCGAAAACCCTGCTGCCGATCGGCATCGAGCAATACGGTGTGAAGGTCTACACCGACATGACCGAAGGCCTGAAAGACGTCGACGTGGTGATCATGCTGCGCTTGCAGCGTGAGCGCATGACCGGCGGCCTGCTGCCGAGCGAAGGCGAGTTCTACCGCCTGTTCGGCCTGACCACCGCGCGCCTGGCCGGTGCCAAACCCGATGCCATCGTGATGCACCCTGGGCCGATCAACCGTGGGGTGGAAATTGAGTCGGCGGTGGCCGACGGTCCGCACTCGGTGATCCTCAACCAGGTGACCTACGGCATCGCGATTCGTATGGCCGTGCTGTCCATGGCCATGAGCGGGCAAACAGCCCAGCGCCAATTCGAGCAGGAGAACGCCCAGTGAAGCTCAGCATTCTCGGCGCACGCGTTATCGATCCGGCCAGCGGCCTGGATCAAGTGACTGACATCCATGTTGAAGCCTGCAAGATCGTCGCCCTGGGCGCCGCTCCAGCCGGTTTTGTTGCCGTCGACACCATCGACGCCAAGGGCCTGGTGGCCGCCCCGGGTCTGGTTGACCTGAACGTTGCCCTGCGCGAGCCGGGCTACAGCCGCAAAGGCTCGATCGCCAGCGAAACCCGCGCAGCCGCCGCCGGCGGCGTGACCAGCCTGTGCTGCCCGCCGAAAACCAAACCGGTGCTGGACACCTCGGCCGTGGCCGAACTGATCCTCGACCGTGCTCGTGAGGCCGGCAACACCAAAGTTTTCCCGATCGGCGCCCTGAGCAAAGGCCTGGACGGCGAACAACTGGCTGAACTGGTCGCCTTGCGCGATGCCGGCTGCGTGGCCTTCGGCAATGGCCTGGAGAGCTTCCGCAACACCCGCACCCTGTGCCGGGCACTGGAATACGCGGCGACGTTCGACCTGACGGTGATTTTCAACTCGCAGGATCACGACTTGGCCGAAGGTGGCCTGGCCCATGAAGGCCCGACCGCAAGCTTCCTCGGTCTGCCGGGCATTCCGGAAACCGCCGAAACCGTGGCCCTGGCCCGGGATCTGCTGCTGGTCGAGCAAAGCGGCGTACGTGCGCACTTCAGCCAGCTCACCAGCGCGCGCGGCGTAGCGCTGATCGCTCAGGCCCAGGCTCGCGGGCTGAAGGTCACGGCGGACGTGGCGTTGTATCAACTGATCCTTACCGACGAAGCGCTGATCGACTTCAGCAGCCTCTATCACGTCCAGCCGCCGCTGCGCACCCGCGCCGACCGCGATGGCCTGCGGGCAGCGGTGAAGTCCGGCGTGGTATCCGCCATCTCCAGCCATCACCAGCCCCATGAGCGCGACGCCAAGCTGGCACCGTTCGGCGCGACCGAACCGGGCATCAGCAGCGTTGAACTGCTGCTGCCGCTGGCGATGACCTTGGTGGAAGACGGTTTGCTCGACCTGCCGACGCTGTTGGCACGCCTGAGTGCCGGCCCTGCCGAGGCGTTGCGCCTGCCGGCAGGGAAATTGGCAGTAGGTGGCGCGGCAGACATCGTGCTGTTTGACCCGACGGCCTCGACCGTGGCCGGTGAAACCTGGCTGTCCAAGGGCGAAAACTGCCCGTTCATTGGCCACAGCCTGCCGGGCGTAGTGCGTTACACCCTGGTGGATGGGCGGATCAGCCACCAGGCGTAAAACCCTGTGATGAGGGAGCTTGCTCCCTCATCACAACTTACTGGAAGGCGCCTCTGTTCTGCGCGTTACGAATCGAAATCTGATCGTTCAGCGTCCAGAAGTCATACAACACCCCCAGAAAGAACAACCCACCCGTAACCAGGTACAGCAACCCGCTGATCCACTTCCCCTGATACATCCGGTGTACGCCGAATACTCCAAGGAACGTCAGCAGAATCCACGCGACGTTGTATTCGATGGGGCCGGCGGTAAAGCGCAGGTCTGCTTCACGATCCATGGCCGGAATCAGGAACACGTCGATCAACCAGCCAATTCCCAGCAAGCCCAAGGTCAAAAACCAGATCGTCCCGGTCACCGGCCTGCCGTAATAGAAGCGGTGAGCCCCGGTAAAACCGAAAATCCACAGCAGGTAACCGATCACTTTGCTGTGCGTGTCTTGTTGTGAAACGGGTTGTCGATAGGTGTTCATGGATGGCCTCGATTCACGCGATAGAGAAATATTCTTTAATTCTTTGTGACTTTTTTACAGGCAGCCGACATACGGCGAATGCTACCTTGGGTCCCGTCAAAGCCTTGTAACACCTGACTTGTGTCCGACAATTGCGCCAAATTGCCGCTTATTTGGTTCCGTTGACCCCAAGGTTGAATCGACCAACGGCCTCGGAAGGGACAAAAAAGCTGTTATAAAGTTGCGCGCTAACCCATACGAGCCTTGCCTAATGCGTCCATTTTTCAAGACATGGCTAACCATTTGCCTATTATTGCCTCTGGCCGCCCACGCCACCAATCGTGAGCAACGTCTTCCGAACGTTAATGGTTACACCCCAAAATCCCATGTTTCTGCTCCTTCGAGCAAAAACCAACAAACAGTTAAGCGTTCCACCCAACTGAGCAGCGCCAACGGCAAGCTGGTCCCGCCGATGGCGACCAAGGAAAGCAGCAACGTGTTGAGCCGCGCGGTAAACGTGCTCGGCACTCCTTATCGTTGGGGTGGCAGCAGCCCAAGTAAAGGGTTCGATTGCAGCGGCCTGGTGAAATACGCGTTCAACGACGCCACCTTCGACCTGCCACGCACCTCCAATGCCATGGCCAGCGGTCACGGTGAGAAAGTCGATCGCAACGAACTGAAGCCAGGCGACCTGATCTTCTTCAACATCAAGAGCCGCCGGGTCAATCATGTGGCCATCTACCTGGGCAACGACCGCTTCATCCACGCACCACGCCGTGGCAAGTCGGTAAGCATCGACACCCTGAAGAAGCCGTACTGGGATAACCACTACGTGGTTGCCAAGCGGGTTCTGCCGAAAGAACCGAATCAACTGCGCGTCGTACAGCGCTGATCCGATTGTGGCGAGGGGGCTTGCCCCCCGTTGGGCCGCGGAGCGGCCCCAAAACCTGCCACCAAGCGTTACTAGAAAGACCGCATCGCCCGAGTTTGCGACTACTTCGCAGCCGAACGGGGGCAAGCCCCCTCGCCACAGGTCGCGCTCCAACCCTCAAAAATTATCCGGCGACCGCGCCTTCTCCCGCGCATGCTCGCGACTGATCACGCCCTTGGTCACGAGATCCTTCAGACACATATCCAGCGTCTGCATCCCCAGCGACCCACCGGTCTGAATCGACGAGTACATCTGCGCCACCTTGTCTTCACGGATCAGGTTACGGATCGCCGAGGTGCCGAGCATGATTTCGTGTGCGGCAACCCGCCCGCCACCGACTTTCTTGATCAGTGTCTGGGACACCACCGCCAGCAACGACTCGGAGAGCATCGAGCGCACCATCGATTTCTCGTCACCCGGAAACACGTCCACCACCCGGTCGATGGTTTTCGCCGCCGAGGTGGTGTGCAGCGTACCGAATACCAGATGGCCGGTCTCGGCAGCGGTCAATGCCAGCCGAATAGTCTCCAGGTCACGCATTTCCCCCACCAGAATCACGTCCGGGTCTTCACGCAGGGCCGAGCGCAAGGCCGTGGCAAAGCTGCGGGTGTCGCGATGGACTTCACGCTGATTGATCAGGCATTTGCGCGATTCGTGGACGAACTCGATGGGGTCTTCGATAGTGAGTATGTGGTGATGGCGATGGTTGTTCAGGTAATCGATCATCGCCGCCAGCGTGGTGGACTTGCCGGAACCGGTCGGGCCGGTCACCAGCACCAGGCCTCGGGGGGATTCGGTAATCTTGCGAAACACGTCCCCCATGCCCAGGTCGTCCATGCTCAGGACCTTCGACGGAATGGTCCGGAATACCGCGCCCGCGCCACGATTCTGGTTGAAGGCGTTGACCCGGAAACGCGCCACGCCGGGCACTTCGAAGGAAAAGTCGGTTTCAAGATGCTTCTCGAAGTCCACCCGCTGGAGGTCGTTCATGATGTCGTAGATCAGCTCATGCACCTCCTTGTGGTCCAGGGCCGGCAAGTTGATGCGTCGCACATCGCCATCGACACGGATCATCGGTGGCAGGCCGGCGGACAGGTGCAGGTCGGACGCGCCTTGTTTGGCGCTGAAAGCCAGCAGCTCAGTGATATCCATAGCGCTCCTCAATTCCAGTAGAATGCCGCGAACCTTCAGACCGCTGGCGCCTAATCCTCGCCTGAAAAGTCGCCGAGCGATGATCAGGCAAGGCAAAAGTCGGCGAAGAAGCGGAGTTGACGTCAGTCAATGAGCATTCTGAGTCGACTTTTAACGCCGCATGATCGAGTGTAGGCACTTTTCAGGCAGGATTTGATGTCCACGATAGCAGACAACATTGCTCAGGTTAGTTCACGCATCCAGGCAGCAGCCAAAGCCGCCCACCGCGATGAGAACAGCATCCAGCTATTGGCCGTGAGCAAAACCAAGCCCGCCGAGGCCCTGCGTGAAGCCTATGCCGCCGGGATCCGCGACTTTGGCGAAAACTACCTGCAGGAAGCCTTGGGCAAACAGCTCGAGTTGGCCGACCTGCCCTTGATCTGGCACTTCATCGGCCCCATTCAATCGAACAAGACTCGTGCTATCGCCGAGCACTTCGACTGGGTGCACTCCGTGGATCGTTTGAAAATCGCACAACGCCTGTCCGAACAGCGCCCTGCCGATTTGCCGCCCTTGAACATCTGCATCCAGGTCAACGTCAGTGGTGAAGCCAGCAAATCCGGCTGCACCCCGGCTGACCTGCCCGCCCTGGCCAATGCCATCAGTGCGCTGCCGCGTTTGAAATTGCGCGGGCTGATGGCGATTCCCGAGCCGACTGAAGATCGCGCCGCCCAGGACGCCGCCTTTGCTGCCGTGCAGAGCCTGCAAGCCAGCCTGAACCTGCCACTCGACACACTTTCCATGGGCATGAGCCACGACCTCGAGTCGGCCATCGCCCAGGGTGCCACTTGGGTCCGCATCGGTACGGCCCTGTTTGGCGCCCGCGATTACAGTCGACCATGAACATGGCTGACTCACCTCTCTATAAGGACCTGACATGAGCAAGACTCGTATTGCCTTTATCGGAGCCGGCAACATGGCCGCCAGCCTGATCGGCGGCCTGCGCGCCAAAGGTCTGGACGCCGCGCAGATCCGCGCCAGCGATCCGGGCGAAGAAACCCGTGCCCGCGTGAAAGCCGAACACGGCATCGAAGTGTTTGCCGACAACGCCCAAGCCATAGAGGGCGTGGACGTGGTCGTACTGGCGGTCAAACCCCAGGCGATGAAAGTCGTTTGCGAAGCCATTCGCCCAAGCCTCAAGCCGAACCAGCTGGTGGTGTCGATTGCGGCCGGCATCACCTGCGCCAGCATGAACAACTGGCTGGGTGCCCAGCCGATTGTGCGCTGCATGCCCAACACCCCGGCTCTGCTGCGCCAGGGTGTGAGTGGCTTGTATGCCACGGCCCAAGTGAGCGCCGAGCAACGCCAGCAGGCCCAAGAACTGCTGTCGGCGGTCGGCATTGCTTTGTGGCTGGACGAAGAACAGCAACTGGACGCGGTCACTGCCGTTTCCGGCTCCGGCCCTGCGTATTTCTTCCTGCTGATCGAAGCCATGACCGCCGCTGGCGTGAAGCTCGGCCTGCCACCCGAAATTGCTGCACAACTGACTGTGCAAACCGCGCTGGGCGCTGCACACATGGCAGTCGCCAGCGATGTCGACGCCGCTGAACTGCGTCGCCGCGTGACCTCGCCTGCGGGCACCACCGAAGCGGCGATCAAATCGTTCCAGGCTGGCGGCTTCGAAGCCCTGGTGGAAAAAGCACTCGGCGCCGCCGCGCACCGCTCGGCCGAGATGGCCGAACAACTGGGCAAATAAGGAGCCTTACATGATTGGATTGAACACTGCAGCGATTTACGTGCTGCAAACCCTCGGCAGTTTGTACCTGCTGATCGTGCTGCTGCGTTTCGTGCTGCAACTGGTGCGCGCAAACTTCTACAACCCGCTGTGCCAGTTCGCCGTGAAAGCCACCCAGCCACTGCTCAAGCCACTGCGCCGGATCATCCCGAGCCTGTTCGGCCTGGACATGTCCTCGCTGGTGCTGGCAATCCTCGTACAACTGGCGTTGATGGCCCTGACCCTGCTGCTGACCTTCGGCACCACCGGTAACCCGCTGCAATTGCTGATCTGGTCGCTGATCGGCGTAACGGCGCTGTTCCTGAATATCTTCTTCTATGCCCTGATCATCAGCGTGATCCTGTCCTGGGTCGCGCCGGGCAGCCATAACCCCGGCGCCGAGCTGGTGAACCAGATCTGCGAGCCGGCCCTGGCGCCGTTCCGCAAGATTCTGCCAAACCTCGGCGGCCTGGATATCTCGCCGATCCTGGCGTTCATGGTGCTCAAGCTGATCGACATGCTGGTGATCAACAACCTCGCGGCGTTGACCATGATGCCGCAAATCCTGCGCCTGCTGATCTGACCCGGTGAGCTACTTTCGCTGGGACGGTGATGACCTGATTCTGGAATGTCACCTGCAACCTGCGGCCCGCAGCGATGATTTCGCCGGGCTGCACGGTGATCGCCTGAAGATCCGCCTGACCGCACCGCCTGTCGAAGGCAAGGCCAACGCGTATCTGATGGCGTTTCTGGCCAAGGCGTTCGGGGTTTCCAAGAGTCAGGTCAGCTTGATCAGCGGAGAGCTGAACCGGCAGAAGCGGGTGCGGATCTGTTCGCCGAAGAAGCTGCCGGATTTGCCGAATCTGGTGCGCCCGGCCTGACCTCAATGTGGCGAGGGAAAATCAGGCCCGGCCTTTGCTTGCCGCTAGCCACAGCGGTCTTTAGACTTACGCCTCATTTCAATGAGAGCAGGGTCGATGCCAGCTGCCTTCCCCCCCGATTCTGTTGGTCTGGTGACGCCGCAAGTGGCGCACTTCAGTGAACCCCTGGCCTTGGCCTGTGGCCGTTCGCTGCCCGCTTATGACCTGATCTATGAAACCTACGGCACGCTGAACGCCACGGCGAGCAATGCCGTGCTGATCTGCCACGCCTTGTCCGGTCACCATCACGCCGCCGGCTTCCACAGCCCCGACGACCGCAAACCCGGTTGGTGGGACAGCTGCATCGGCCCCGGCAAACCGATCGACACCAACAAGTTCTTCGTGGTCAGCCTGAACAATCTTGGCGGTTGCAACGGTTCCACCGGCCCCAGCAGCATCAATCCGGAAACCGGCAAGCCGTTCGGCGCCGATTTCCCGGTATTGACCGTGGAAGACTGGGTACACAGCCAGGCGCGTCTCGCCGACCTGCTCGGCATCGGCCAATGGGCGGCGGTGATCGGCGGCAGTCTGGGCGGCATGCAGGCCTTGCAGTGGACCATCACCTATCCGGATCGCGTGCGGCACTGCCTGGCGATCGCCTCGGCACCGAAACTGTCGGCGCAGAACATCGCGTTCAACGAAGTCGCACGCCAGGCGATTCTTACCGACCCGGAGTTCCACGGCGGTTCATTCCAGGAATACGGGGTGATCCCCAAGCGCGGGCTGATGCTGGCGCGAATGGTCGGGCACATCACGTACCTGTCCGATGACTCCATGGGCGAAAAATTCGGTCGCGGCCTGAAGAGCGAAAAGCTCAACTACGACTTCCACAGTGTCGAGTTCCAGGTCGAAAGCTACCTGCGCTATCAAGGCGAGGAGTTTTCCGGACGTTTCGACGCCAACACCTATCTGCTGATGACCAAGGCGCTGGATTACTTCGATCCGGCGGCGAACTTCGACGATGACCTGGCGAAAACCTTCGAAGGCGCGAAAGCCAAGTTCTGCGTGATGTCCTTCACCACCGACTGGCGTTTCTCCCCTGCCCGCTCGCGGGAGCTGGTGGACGCGCTGATGGCGGCCAGGAAAGACGTCTGCTACCTGGAGATCGACGCTCCGCAAGGCCACGATGCCTTCCTGATTCCGATCCCGCGTTACTTGCAGGCCTTCAGCAATTACATGAACCGCATATCGCTTTGAGGAAGACATGAGAGCCGATCTGGAAATCATCCAGGAATGGATCCCCGCCGGCAGCCGCGTGCTCGACCTCGGCTGCGGTGATGGCGAGCTGCTGACCTGGCTGCGTGACCACAAGCAGGTCACCGGCTATGGCCTGGAAAACGACCCGGACAACATTGCCGAGTGCGTCGCCAAAGGCATCAACGTCATCGAGCAGGACCTGGACAAAGGCCTGGGCAACTTTGCCAGCAACAGTTTCGACATCGTGGTCATGACCCAGGCCCTGCAAGCCGTGCATTACCCGGACAAGATCCTCGACGAAATGCTGCGGGTCGGTCGCCAGTGCATCATCACCTTCCCCAACTTCGGCCACTGGCGCTGCCGCTGGTACCTGGCGAGCAAGGGTCGGATGCCGGTTTCGGAGTTTCTGCCGTACACCTGGTACAACACGCCAAACATTCACTTCTGCACCTTCGAAGACTTTGAAGCGCTGTGTCGCGAACGTGAAGCCAAGGTCATTGATCGACTTGCCGTGGATCAACAGCATCGGCACGGGTGGGCCAGTAAGCTATGGCCTAATCTGTTAGGTGAGATCGGCATCTATCGCGTCAGCAGCCCCGGTCTGCCGGACCACAAGGTCGCGGTCTGAATCACGACACTTCGAGGAGAACGATCATGGGTCGTCTAGCGCTGTTTGTACTTACTGCCTGCCTGAGCGTCACCGCCATGGCCGCCGACGTCATCAAAGGTGAGCGCCAGGAAACCTTTGGCGACGTGACGGTGCACTACAACACCTTCAACTCGACCTTCCTGACACCGGACATTGCCAAAGCGGCTGAGCTGACTCGCAGTAAAAACCTGGGCGTGATCAACATTTCGGTACTCAAGGACGGCAAACCGCAAACGGCGCAAGTCAGCGGGACGGTCAAAGACCTGACCAGCCAAAGCGTCCCGTTGAAGTTCAAACAGATCACCGAAACAGGCGCGGTCTACTACATCGCCCAGTACCCGGTGCCACAGCAGGAAATCCGCACCTTTGAAATCAAGGTGCAGACCGGCGACAAAATCAACACCATCAATTTCAACCAAGAGCTCTTCCCCGGCGAATGATCAATTTCACGCAACTCGTATTGGCCAGCCATAACGCCGGCAAACTCAAGGAACTCCAGGCCATGCTCGGCGAATCGGTGCACTTGCGCTCGATCGGCGAGTTCAGCAGCGTCGAGCCTGAAGAAACCGGCCTGTCGTTCGTCGAAAACGCCATTCTCAAGGCCCGCAACGCCTCGCGCATTTCCGGCCTGCCGGCCTTGGCCGACGATTCGGGGCTGGCGGTGGATTTCCTCGGCGGCGCGCCGGGTATCTATTCGGCCCGTTATGCTGATGGCAAGGGCGATGCGGCGAACAACGCCAAACTGCTCGACGTCATGAAAGACGTGCCACAAGCGGAGCGCGGCGCGCAATTCGTCTGCGTGTTGGCGCTGGTGCGTCATGCCGACGATCCGTTGCCAATCCTCTGCGAAGGCCTGTGGCATGGGCGCATCCTGACCCAGGCCAGCGGTGAGCACGGTTTTGGCTACGATCCGCTGTTCTGGGTGCCAGAACGCGAGTGCTCCAGCGCCGAGCTTAAGCCCAGCGACAAGAACCAGATCAGTCACCGCGCCCGTGCAATGGATCTGCTGCGCCAGCGTCTGGGCTTGAAATGACCATTGAATCATCCGCGTCGCCGCTGATCTTCGGCGGCGCGCAATCGCCTCGGGCCGCTTTGCCTGTGCTGCCGCCCCTGGCGCTGTACATCCACATCCCGTGGTGTGTACGCAAATGCCCTTATTGCGACTTCAACTCCCACACCGCCAGCCCGGTGCTGCCGGAACAAGAGTATGTGGACGCCTTGCTCGCCGACCTCGATCAGGACCTGCATGCGGTCTATGGCCGCGAGCTGAGCTCGATATTCTTCGGCGGCGGCACACCGAGCCTGTTCAGCGCCGAGGCGTTGGGCCGTTTGCTCAAGGGTGTCGAGCAACGCATTGCGTTTGCCAGCGACATAGAAATCACCCTGGAAGCCAACCCAGGAACGTTCGAGCAGGAGAAATTCCGCGCTTACCGGGCGCTGGGCATCAATCGCCTGTCGATCGGCATCCAGAGTTTTCAGGAAGAAAAACTCAAGGCGCTGGGGCGGATCCACAACGGCGATGAAGCCGTGCGTGCCGCCGACATGGCGCGCCAGGCTGGCTTCGACAACTTCAATCTGGACCTGATGCACGGTTTGCCCGATCAGACGCTGGACGATGCCCTGAGCGACCTGCGCCAGGCCATCGCCCTGAAGCCGACGCACCTGTCCTGGTATCAGCTGACCCTGGAGCCGAACACGGTGTTCTGGAACCAGCCGCCGACGCTGCCGGAAGATGACGCCCTGTGGGACATTCAAGAGGCCGGCCAGGCACTGTTGGCCGAGCACGGTTACGCGCAGTACGAAGTCTCGGCCTATGCCCAGCCCGGCCGTCCGGCGCGGCATAACCTCAATTACTGGAGTTTCGGCGACTTCATCGGCATCGGCGCCGGTGCCCACGGCAAGCTCAGCCATCCGGACGGGCGCATCGTACGCACCTGGAAGACTCGCCTGCCGAAGGATTACCTCAATCCAGCCAAAAGCTTCAAGGCTGGCGAGAAAGCGCTGACCAACGAAGAACTGCCGTTCGAGTTCCTGATGAACGCCTTGCGCCTGACCGAGGGTGTCGAAGCGCGGTTGTATCCGGAGCGCACCGGGATGCCCCTGGAAAGCCTTGCCGAAGGCCGCCGCGAGGCCGAACAAAGTGGCTTGTTGCAGGTCGAACCGTCACGTCTGGCAGCCACGATGCGCGGACAACTCTTTCTCAATGACTTGCTGCAGACTTTTCTGACATAAGGAAATCGAATGGATCTGGTACTCGACCTGCTCGCCACCGTGTCCCGCTGGAGCCGTAGCAACCTGTCGGAAATCTCTCTGGCACTGGTGGGCTGCCTGCTGGTGCTGTTTGGCGCCGACCTCAAGGGCTGGGTCGACCAACGCCTGGGCAGCATCGCCGGCGCCTTGCGCATCCCGCTGATGGCCCTGCTGTGCATGGTCGGCAGCGGCGTAGCGCTGATCTATGCCACGCCATGGATCATCAAAGGCCTGAGCCAGTTCAACAACTACAGCCTGGCGCCGGTGTTGTTGGTGGTGCTGGTGTTGATCGGGGTTGTGGCAGACCGCCGCTGACTTCGAATAACACACAAAAAAATGTGGGAGCGGCGCACCGCCGCTCCCACATTTTGTATTGCGTTACGGCTTAGGACTGCTTTTCGAACTTCAGATCCCACACGCCATGCCCAAGACGTTCGCCGCGGCGTTCGAACTTGGTGATCGGGCGTTCGGCCGGGCGCGGGACGCACTTGCCGTCTTC
Source organism: Pseudomonas sp. 008 (assembly GCF_016861935.1). Taxonomy (NCBI): domain Bacteria; kingdom Pseudomonadati; phylum Pseudomonadota; class Gammaproteobacteria; order Pseudomonadales; family Pseudomonadaceae; genus Pseudomonas; species Pseudomonas sp. 008. The sequence goes on from NZ_BOMA01000008.1 coordinate 252,736, forward strand.
GGCGAGGTTGCGATAGCCCGGGGCGACGTTCATCACTTCCAGCATGTACTCGGCGTACGGCTCCCAGTCGGTGGCCATGTGCAACACACCGCCGACCTTCAACTTGCTGCGCACCAGTTCAGCGAACGATGCCTGAACGATACGACGCTTGTGGTGACGGCTCTTGTGCCACGGATCCGGGAAAAACAGCATCAGGCGGTCGAGGCTATTGTCGGCGATGCAACGGTTGAGCACTTCGATCGCATCGCAATCGTAGACACGCAGGTTGGTCAGGCCCTGAGTCAGCACGCCATTGAGCAGCGCGCCGACACCCGGACGGTGAACTTCAACGCCAATGAAATCCTGCTCCGGCGAAGCCGCGGCCATTTCCAGCAGCGAATGGCCCATGCCGAAACCGATTTCCAACGAGCGCGGCGCCGAACGGCCGAACACCTGATCGAAATCCACCGGCGCATCGGCCAGGGGCAGTACGAACAGCGGAGCGCCCTGCTCCAGGCCGCGTTGCTGGCCTTCGGTCATGCGCCCGGCGCGCATCACGAAACTCTTGATACGGCGGTGTTGGCGCTCTTCGCCTTCTTCCTGCTGGATAGGCGTGTCGTTTGATTCAGTCATCAATGGCTCTTACTTGATCAGACCATCCAGCGGCGAGGAGGCGCTGGCATAGAGTTTTTTCGGCATGCGCCCGGCGAGGTAGGCCAGACGACCTGCCACGATGGCGTGTTTCATGGCTTCAGCCATCATGATCGGCTGCTGGGCATGGGCGATGGCCGAGTTCATCAGCACCGCTTCACAGCCCAGCTCCATGGCGATGGTGGCGTCGGAGGCAGTACCGACACCGGCATCCACCAGCACCGGGATTTTCGCCTCTTCGAGGATGATCTGCAGGTTGTACGGGTTGCAGATCCCCAGGCCCGAGCCGATCAGACCAGCCAGCGGCATGACCGCGATACAGCCAATTTCCGCCAGTTGACGGGCAATGATCGGATCATCGCTGGTGTACACCATCACGTCGAAGCCTTCCTTGACCAGCACTTCGGCGGCCTTGAGGGTTTCGATCACGTTGGGGAACAGGGTTTTCTGATCCGCCAGCACTTCCAGCTTCACCAGGTTGTGGCCGTCGAGCAGCTCACGGGCCAGGCGGCAGGTGCGCACGGCTTCAATGGCGTCGTAGCAACCGGCAGTGTTCGGCAGGAAGGTGTAGCGATCCGGCGACAGGACTTCGAGCAGGTTCGGTTCGCCCGGGTTCTGGCCGAGGTTGGTCCGGCGCACGGCGAAGGTGACGATCTCGGCACCCGAAGCCTCGATGGCCAGGCGGGTTTCTTCCATGTCACGGTACTTGCCGGTGCCTACCAGCAAACGCGACTGGTAAGTACGACCGGCCAGGACGAAGGGCTTGTCGCTACGAACGATGCTCATGGGAAATCCTCTGTTGGGGTGAGGTTCTTGCACAATGATTCTGTGGCCGCTCGGGCCAGACGGCTAGCCGCCGCCGATGGCGTGTACCACTTCGACCGAGTCGCCGTCGTTCAGCGTGGTTTCAGCGTGCTGGCTGCGCGGGACGATATCCAGATTGAGCTCGACCGCCACCCGGCGCCCGGTCAGTTCCAGACGGGTCAGCAGGGCCGCAACGGTTTCACCGTCGGGCAGTTCAAGGGATTCGCCGTTCAACTGAATGCGCATGCCGAATGCCGCCATCATTTTTAGGGGCTGGCATTCTAGCCCGATCAGACTTGGCGACCCAAGCCATTCGTCACGAAATGGACTGCGTGGTCAGCTCAGCCGCCAGGCGGCAAGCCCCAGGCAAACCCAGCCGACCAGAAACGCGAGACCGCCGAACGGTGTAACGATCCCGAGCTTGCTGACGCCGGTCATCGTCAGCAGGTACAGGCTGCCGGAAAACAACACAATGCCGAGAGCAAAAGACGCGCCGGCCCAGGTAATCAGACGACCGGGAATCTGCGTGGCCAGCAGCGCCACACCCAGCAACGCCAGGGTATGCACCAGTTGATAAGTGACGCCCGTGTGGAAAATCGCCAAATACTCAGGCGTCAGGCGGTTTTTCAGGCCGTGGGCAGCGAATGCGCCCAAGGCAACGCCGGTGAATCCGAAGAAAGCGGCAAGCATCAGAAAGCCACGCAGCATGAAGAACTCCAGTCAGACTCGATCAGCAGGGTCTGTATAATGGCCGGCTCAACGGGTTCGGCCAAGCCATCTCTATGCTGCAGTTAATTTTCCGTCGTTTCACAAAGGCCCTGCTCTGGTTCGCGGCCGGCAGTGTTTTGCTGGTTCTGCTGTTTCGGGTGGTACCGCCACCAGGAACGGCACTGATGGTCGAGCGCAAGATCGAATCCTGGGTCGACGGCGAGCCGATCGATCTGCAACGCACCTGGAAACCCTGGGATGAAATCTCCGACGACCTGAAAGTCGCGGTGATTGCCGGCGAAGACCAGAAGTTTCCCGAGCATTGGGGCTTTGATTTCAGTGCGATTCAGGCGGCGTTTGCACATAACGAGCGCGGCGGCTCGATTCGCGGCGCCAGCACCCTGAGCCAGCAAGTGTCGAAAAACCTGTTTCTGTGGTCTGGCCGCAGCTGGCTGCGTAAAGGCCTGGAAGCCTGGTTTACCGGATTGATCGAAGTGTTCTGGCCCAAGCAGCGGATTCTTGAGGTATACCTCAATAGCGTCGAGTGGGATGAAGGCGTGTTCGGCGCCGAAGCGGCGGCCCGGCATCACTTTGGCGTGGGCGCTGGTTCGCTGTCCCGGCAGCAGGCAAGTTTGCTGGCCGCGGTACTGCCGAACCCGCGGGTGTGGAGTGCCAGCCATCCGACTTCTTACGTTGCAAGGCGGGCCGGGTGGATTCGCCAGCAGATGAATCAGCTGGGCGGGGACAGCTATCTGGTCGGCCTCAACGATTCCCGCCGGGCGCCATGGGCTCAATGACACCGAAGATCCCACAAGGTCGACGCTAAACCGGAAATTGGGCAGAAACAAAAACGCCCCGATCAATGATCGGGGCGTTTTTTATTGCCGTTGCCGCAGTTACGCAGCGATCGACAACTTGAGCTTGTTCATCGCGCTCTTCTCGAGCTGACGAATACGCTCGGCCGACACGTTGTACTTCTGCGCCAGGTCGTGCAGCGTGGCTTTTTCTTCTGCCAGCCAGCGCTGGTAGAGGATGTCGCGGCTGCGGTCGTCCAGCACTTCAAGCGCTTCGTGCAGGTTGTGGTTGGAGTTGTCGCTCCAGTCGGCGTCTTCCAGTTGACGAGCCGGATCGTACCGGTGGTCTTCCAGGTAGTTGGCCGGCGATTGGAAGGCACTGTCGTCGTCCGCTTCCGCGGCCGGGTCGAAGGCCATGTCATGGCCGGTCAGGCGACTTTCCATCTCGCGCACTTCCCGCGGCTCTACACCGAGGCTTTCCGCCACACGATGGACTTCCTCGTTGTTCAGCCAGGCCAGACGTTTCTTCTGGCTGCGCAGGTTGAAGAACAGCTTGCGCTGAGCCTTGGTGGTCGCGACTTTAACGATCCGCCAGTTGCGCAGGATGAACTCGTGGATTTCCGCCTTGATCCAGTGCACCGCAAAGGACACCAGGCGCACACCCATTTCCGGGTTGAAACGCTTGACCGCTTTCATCAGGCCGACGTTGCCTTCCTGGATCAGGTCAGCCTGGGCCAGGCCGTAACCGGAATAGCTACGGGCAATGTGTACGACAAAACGCAGGTGGGCGAGCACCATCTGCCGAGCCGCCCCCAAATCCTGCTCATAATAGAGACTCTCGGCCAGTTCACGCTCCTGCTCTGGCGTCAGCAATGGAATGCTGTTCACCGTGTGCACATAGGCCTCCAGGTTCGCACCCGGGACCAGAGCATATGCAGGCTGCAAAGAATTGGTCATACGAAAAAACCTCCGACTTACATAACTCGTGCAGTTCAGCACTGCGAAAATTGACCGGAAACCAAAAAACAAGTTCCCATAAACGCTGAAAGGTCAATACGAGCAAAATGATATTACTTTGGCGCAAGCTCCCGCAGGTGGCGTGCGACTGCAATCCATGCACCGATATACCCCAACAGCACCGCGCCAAGCAAGAGCGACAGACCGTCGGCAACTGGCACTCCGGCCAGCGCAAAATCACTGCCGTACAAACCGGCCAGTCCAACCACCGCGTCGTTCAGCCAGTTCAGGCCGAACGCCAATACGCCCCAGGAAAGAATCCCCGCACCGAAGCCATATAGCGCGCCCATGTACAGAAAGGGCCTGCGCACATAACTGTCCGTGCCGCCGACGAGTTTAATCACTTCTATCTCTGTGCGGCGGTTTTCAATATGAAGACGAATGGTATTGCCTATCACCAAAAGTAATGCAGAAACCAAAAGCACGGTCAGACCGAAGACAAAACGGTCGCCCAGCTTGAGGATGGCCGCCAGACGCTCGACCCAGACTAGATCAAGTTGCGCCTGTTGTACCTTCGGCAACTCGGAAAGTTTTTGTCGTAATGCTTCAAGCGCAGGCTTGTCGACCTCTTTCGGAGTCACCAGAACCACGCCTGGCAGCGGGTTTTCCGGCAGTTCCTTGAGGGCTTCGCCCAGACCGGACTGCTGCTGGAACTCTTCCAGCGCCTGATCACGACCCACGTATTCGGCATCCGCTACGCCCGGCATGCCTTTGATCTGCTCACGCAACGACTCACCCTCGGCAGGGCTGGCCTCAAGTTGCAGGTACAGGGAAATCTGCGCCGCACGCTGCCAGGAGCCACCGAGACGCTCGACGTTATTCAGCAAAAGTGACAGGCCCATCGGCAAGCTCAGGGCCACCGCCATCACCATGCAGGTGAAAAAACTGCCGATTGGGTGCTTGCCCAAGCGACGCAAGCTGTCCAGCAAACTGGCACGATGACTTTCGATCCAGGCGCGGAACAGCGTGGCGAAATCCGGGCCATCGTCATCGTCGCGTTTTTTCTTCTGCTGTGGTTGCGGATCGGCGGCCTTCGGGGCCACGCGCTCGGAAACCTTGGGGCTACGTGTCGCACTCATACGCCGGCCTCCCCGTCGCCGATCAATCGACCACGCTGCAGGGTCAGCATGCGATGACGCATGCGGGCAATCAGCGCCAGGTCGTGACTGGCGATCAGCACGCTGGTGCCCAGGCGGTTGATGTCTTCGAACACGCCCATGATTTCTGCCGCCAGACGCGGGTCGAGGTTACCGGTCGGTTCATCCGCCAGCAGCAAGGCCGGGCGGTGAACGATGGCGCGAGCGATGCCGACGCGCTGTTGCTGGCCGGTAGACAGGTCGCCAGGGTAGAGATCGGTTTTGTCCGAGAGCGCCACGCGCTCCAGGGCCGAGTCCACGCGCTTGACGACTTCGGCCTTGGACAGGCCAAGGATCTGCAACGGCAACGCGACGTTATTGAACACCGTGCGATCGAACAGCAACTGGTGGTTCTGGAACACCACGCCGATCTGTCGGCGCAGGAACGGAATCTGTGCGTTGCTGATGGTGCTCAGGTCTTGCCCGGCCAGCAGCAATTTGCCGGTGGTCGGACGTTCCATGGCCAGCAACAGCCGCAACAAGGTGCTTTTACCCGCGCCGGAATGGCCGGTGACAAACAAAAATTCGCCCCGACGGACTCGAAAGCTCAGCTCATGCAAGCCGACGTGACCGTTCGGGTAGCGTTTACCGACCTGTTCGAAACGAATCATGAACGCTCCCGCTCGGCAAACAATGCCTGGACAAAGGGTTCTGCTTCAAAAGTACGCAAATCGTCGATGCCTTCACCAACGCCGATGTAACGGATCGGCAAGCCAAACTGCTTGGCCAGGGCGAAAATCACCCCACCCTTGGCGGTGCCGTCGAGTTTGGTCAGCGCCAGGCCGGTCAATTCGACGGTCTGGTTGAATTGCTTGGCCTGGTTGATGGCGTTCTGGCCGGTACCGGCGTCGAGCACCAACAGCACCTCATGAGGTGCGTCGGCGTCGAGCTTGCCGATCACCCGGCGAACCTTCTTCAACTCTTCCATCAAATTGTCTTTGGTGTGCAGGCGACCGGCGGTGTCGGCGATCAACACATCAATGCCACGGGCCTTGGCGGCCTGCACGGCGTCGAAGATTACCGAAGCCGAGTCGGCGCCGGTGTGCTGGGCGATCACCGGGATCTTGTTGCGCTCGCCCCAGACCTGCAGTTGCTCGACCGCCGCGGCGCGGAAGGTGTCACCAGCGGCGAGCATGACTTTCTTGCCTTCCAGTTGCAGCTTCTTCGCCAGCTTGCCGATGGTGGTGGTTTTGCCGGCACCGTTGACGCCGACCACCAGAATCACGAACGGCTTGTTCTGCGAGGTGATTTTCAGCGGCTGCTCGACCGGTTTGAGCATCGCTGCCAATTCGGCTTGCAGGGATTTGTACAGCGCGTCGGCATCGGCCAGCTCCTTGCGGGCGACTTTCTGAGTCAGGCGCTGAATGATCACCGACGTCGCTTCGACGCCGACATCGGCGGTCAGCAGTCGGGTCTCGATGTCTTCGAGCAGTTCGTCATCAATGGTTTTCTTGCCGAGGAACAGGCTGGCCATGCCCTCGCCAATGCTGGCGCTGGTCTTGGACAGGCCTTGCTTGAGACGGGCGAAGAAACCGGCTTTGGTCTCTTCGGTACGCACAGGCTCGACTGGAGTTTCGAGGGGCGCAACCGGTGTGGCGGCAACAGGAGCGATGACGGGTGCAGGCGCAGGCGCTGGAGCAACCGGAGCAACCGGAGCAACAAATGCTGGCACTGCAGGCTCTGGAACCACTGGAGCAGGTTCGGCCACGAACACGGGTGGAACGGCTGCCGGTGCAACGACTGCCGGCTCAACCACTGGCGCCCGAACCGGCTCCGGAGCAAACGCAGTCGGGGCCGGAATCGGTGGCGTGATGTGCGGCGCTTGCTCATCTTCAACCAGCGCCACCGGCTCTTCCGCTACCGGCAATGTCAGCCACGGCGTGGCAACTGGCGTCAGCGGCAATGGGGCCGCGACTTCGGTTTCAGGTACGAGCGCGGCCGCAGGTTGCAGCACCGGCTCGGCAATCGGCGCAGGCTTTTGCTCTATAACCGGTGCCGGGGTTGGCTCAGAAAGTGGCTGTGGCTGTTCGACAACGGGTTCCTGCGGCTTTTTGCGCAGCCATCCGAACAGGCTTTTCTTCTCACCAGCCGCAGCTGGGGTCTTCTTGTCGTCGTTGGAACCAAACATGGAGGACGGCTATCTCACGGTAGCGACGCGCCAATAGGCGCCTCGGCAAATAAAAATTCGATGCTGAACAGACTGCGATTCATCCAGCTTGTTCACGCGCAACATTTTGTCGAGGAGCCAACGGCGCCTCAAAGGTCGACTAATACGAAGGACTGGAACGGCATCGTCGGCGAAAACGCAGAGTTTAGCTGACAAACTCAAAGTTTCTGCCGGTAACCCATGCAACCTGCAAGCCGATCAAAGGCCTGATAGGCGTGGCCGCCAGTAAAACGGATCAGTATCCTAGCACCCTCTCGCCCGCCGACGCTAAGACCAGCGGGCAGCCCAACAGGTTTAAAAACGAATGAATGCTCTAGCCCGCCGCGCTGCAGGCCTGCTGCTCAGCACAGTTTGTCTGCCCCTCTCAGCCTTGGCTGCCGACCCACAACCGACCCACGAATTCACCCTCGACAACGGCCTGAAGGTTGTCGTGCGCGAAGACCATCGCGCACCGGTCGTCGTTTCTCAAATCTGGTACAAGGTCGGCTCGAGCTACGAGACCCCAGGCCAGACTGGGCTGTCCCATGCGCTGGAACACATGATGTTCAAGGGCAGCGAGAAAGTCGGCCCCGGCGAAGCCTCGCTGATCCTGCGCGACCTTGGCGCCGAAGAGAACGCTTTCACCAGCGACGACTTCACCGCGTATTACCAGGTGCTGGCCCGCGACCGCCTGGGCGTGGCCTTCGAACTGGAAGCCGACCGCATGGCCAACCTGCGCCTGCCGGCCGACGAGTTCACCCGCGAAATCGAGGTGATCAAAGAAGAGCGTCGCCTGCGCACCGACGACAAGCCGATGTCCAAGGCCTACGAACGTTTCATGGCCATGGCCTACCCCGCCAGCGGTTACCACACACCGACCATCGGCTGGATGGCCGACCTCGACCGCATGAAAGTCGAAGAACTGCGCCATTGGTACCAGTCCTGGTATGTGCCGAACAACGCCACTCTGGTGGTGGTCGGCGATGTAACCCCGGACGAAGTCAAAACCCTGGCCCAGCGTTACTTCGGCCCGATCGCCAAGCGCGACGTGCCACCGGCGAAAATCCCGCTGGAGCTGGCTGAGCCCGGCGAACGCAAGATCACCCTGCATGTGCAGACCCAATTGCCGAGCCTGATGCTGGCCTTCAACGTGCCGAGCATTGCCACCGCTGAAGACAAACGCTCGGTGAACGCCCTGCGCTTGATTTCCGCCCTGCTCGACGGCGGCTACAGCGGCCGCATCCCGACGCAACTGGAACGCGGCGAAGAGCTCGTGTCCGGTGGGTCGTCGAGCTACGACGCCTATACCCGTGGCGACAGCCTGTTCACCCTGTCGGCTTCGCCGAACACCCAGAAAAAGAAAACCATGGCTCAGGCCGAAGCCGGCTTGTGGAAACTGCTCGAACAACTGAAAACCACCGCGCCATCCACTGAAGAACTGGAGCGGGTACGAGCGCAGGTCATTGCCGGCCTGGTTTTTGAGCGTGACTCGATCACCAGCCAGGCCACCGCCATCGGTCAGCTGGAAACCGTCGGCCTGTCCTGGAAACTGATGGACACCGAACTCGCCGACCTGGAAAGCGTGACCCCGCAAGATATCCAGAAGACCGCCAAGCTGTATTTCACCCGCGAACGTCTCAGCGTCGCCCATGTACTGCCACAGGAGACGACTCATGAGTGAGCGTAAAAAGTCGCGTCTGGCCCTGATCGGCCTGATCGCTGTTGCACTGATCGGGTCTGCCGCCTTCTATCTGTCAAAACCCGACGAGTCCAACGCCAGCGAAGCCCTCGACAAGGCCAAGTCCAGCCAAAAGCTGCAATCGCTGGCCGAACTCGACGGCAAGGCCCCAAGCCATCGCTCGCTGAACGTGCAGACCTGGAATACCGCCGAAGGCGCCAAGGTATTGTTCGTCGAAGCCCGTGAACTGCCGATGTTCGACATGCGCCTGATCTTCGCCGCCGGCAGCAGCCAGGACGGTGATGCACCCGGCCTGGCATTACTGACCAACGCCATGCTCAACGAAGGTGTGGCCGGCAAAGATGTCGGCGCCATCGCTCAGGGCTTCGAAGGATTGGGCGCCGACTTCAGCAACGGCGCGTACAAGGACATGGCGCTTGCCTCCCTGCGCAGCCTCAGTGCCGTGGACAAACGCGAGCCTGCCTTGAAGCTGTTCGCTGAAGTCGTCGGCAAGCCGACCTTCCCCGCCGACTCGTTTGCGCGCATCAAGAACCAGATGCTCGCCGGCTTCGAATACCAGAAACAGAACCCCGGCAAACTCGCCAGCCTGGAGCTGATGAACCGTTTGTACGGCGATCATCCGTACGCACACTCCAGCGACGGCACAGCCAAGAGCATTCCACCGATCACCCTGGCGCAGTTGCGAGCCTTCCATCAGAAAGCCTACGCCGCCGGCAACGTGGTGATTGCGCTGGTAGGCGACCTGTCGCGCGCCGAGGCAGAGGCGGTTGCCGCCCAGGTGTCCGCCGACCTGCCCAAGGGCCCGGCCCTGGCGAAAATCGAACAACCGACCGACCCCAAGCCCAGCATCGGCCACATCGAGTTTCCGTCCAAACAGACCAACCTGATGATCGCGCAACTGGGTATCGACCGTGACGATCCGGATTACGCAGCGCTGTCCATGGGCAACCAGATTCTTGGCGGCGGCGGTTTCGGCACCCGGCTGATGAGCGAAGTGCGCGAGAAGCGTGGCCTGGCTTACGGCGTGTATTCGGGTTTCAGCCCGATGCAGGCTCGTGGCCCGTTCATGATCAACCTGCAAACCCGCGCCGAAATGAGCGAAGGCACCCTGAAACTGGTGCAGGATGTGCTCGCCGACTACCTTAAGACCGGCCCCACCGAGAAAGAACTCGACGACGCCAAGCGTGAACTGGCCGGCAGCTTCCCGCTGTCCACCGCCAGCAACGCCGATATCGTCGGTCAGCTCGGCGCCATGGGCTTTTACAACTTGCCGCTGAGCTACCTGGAAGACTTCATGCAACAGTCCCAGAGCCTGACCGTCGAGCAAGTCAAAGCCGCACTGAACAAACACCTGAGCACGGATAAACTGGTCATCGTCAGCGCTGGCCCGACCGTGCCACAAAAGCCGTTGCCGGCCCCAACTGACAAACCCGCCGAGCAACCGCTCGGGGTTCCGGAGCATTAATGGCCACTCGCCCAAAAAAACCTGTCCATAACGTGCATAACGGTGTGAACCAACTGCGCATCATCGGTGGCGAATGGCGCAGCCGAAAGCTGAGCTTCCCGGATGCTCCGGGCCTGCGCCCGACGCCGGACCGGGTGCGTGAGACCCTGTTCAACTGGCTCGCGCCTTACGTCGCTGGGGCCAAGGTGCTCGATCCGTTTGCCGGCAGCGGCGCGCTGTTCCTGGAAGCCTTGTCCCGTGGCGCGGCCATGGGCCAGGCGCTGGACGCCAGCAACATCGCGGTGTCCAGCCTGAAAGAACATCTGGGCACCCTGCGCTGCACCAACGGCCAGGTACAGACTGCCGACGCCTTGCGTTATCTGGAAACCCAACCGGCCACGGCGTTCGACCTGGTGTTCCTCGACCCGCCGTTCAATCAGAATCTGTTGCCTGTGGTTTGCACTCTGCTCGAAGAACGTCATTGGCTGGCCGACGATGCGTGGGTCTACACTGAAAGCGAAAGCGCACCGTCGATATTGGGTTTGCCAGAAAATTGGCGCCTGCATCGGGAGCAAAAATCGGGACGTGTGTACTACGCGTTGTGGCAACGTATGGCAGGGATCGCCGGCTAGTCCGGCCTGAGAAAACGGTGCGAAGCTCAGTCAGCTAACGCTGCGGGTACGCGCCGCAGCATCGAGAGCAATCGTGTCCCATCTGCCAGAACGTTTCACCCCTGCCTTCACGCCCGCCTACGGCCTGGGTAATCCGCACTTACAAACCTTGTGGGGACCGCTATGGCGCAAAACCACGCATATCGAGCGTGAGCGCGAGCGATTGTGGCTTGAAGATGGCGATTTCCTTGACCTGGACTGGCACGGTCCACACAGCGCGAATGCACCGTTGGTGCTGGTATTGCACGGCCTGACCGGCTCGTCGAATTCGCCTTATGTGGCCGGCATGCAGAAAGCGCTGGGTGCCCAGGGTTGGGCCAGCGTCGCGTTGAACTGGCGGGGTTGCTCCGGCGAGCCCAATCTGTTGCCGCGCAGCTACCATTCCGGGGCCAGTGAAGACTTGGCCGAAACCATCAGGCACCTGCGCACCCAACGCCCCCTCGCGCCGCTGTATGCGGTCGGTTATTCCATGGGCGGTAACGTGTTGCTCAAGCATCTGGGTGAAACCGGCAGCAACAGCGGTGTACTCGGTGCGGTGGCAGTGTCGGTGCCGTTCCGCCTCGATCACTGTGCCGATCGTATCAGCCAGGGTTTTTCCCAGTTCTACCAAGCGCATTTCATGCGAGAGATGGTCGCCTACATCAAGAACAAGCAACGCAGATTCCAGCATGAGGGACATGAGGATGGCCTGGCGGCATTGGAGGCGCTGGGCTCTTTGGAGAACTTGCGCACCTTCTGGGATTTCGACGGCCGGGTCACCGCACCGCTCAATGGTTTCGCCGATGCCGCGGATTACTATCGTCGCGCTTCGAGTCGTTATTTCCTTGGAGAGATTCGCACGCCGACCCTGATTATCCAGGCGGCTGACGATCCGTTTGTGTTTCCGCATAGCCTGCCGCAAGCCGACGAATTGTCCGCCAGCACTCAATTCGAGTTGCAGGCCAAGGGCGGGCATGTCGGTTTCGTCGAGGGCTCGTTCAGGCAACCGGGTTACTACCTGGAACGGCGCATTCCCCAATGGCTGGCCGCCACAGGGCGCAAGTAAACAGTGGAAGTCGATCAGGGCGAGTCGATCCACTTCTGGCAAACGGCACCGCTGGCCGGGGTCGAGTTGTTGTCTGCGCGCTACATCGAGCACCGTTTCGCCCCTCATGTGCATGACGGCTATGTGATCGGCATGATCATGGCCGGCGCCCAGCGTTATCGCTATCGCGGTGCCGAGCATCTGGCGGGCAGCGGCACGCTGGTGCTGATCAATCCGGACGAACTGCACACCGGCCACAAAGGTACGGAGGACGGTTGGTTGTACCGGGCGTTTTATCCCGACAGCGGGCAAATTCTCTCGCTGCTGGAGGAGCTTGAACTGCCGAGCGACACCTTGCCGGTGTTTGGCGCCACGCTGTACCGCGACCCGGATCTGGTGAGGGGGTTCTGCCAACTGCATCGACTGCTGGAAAGTCCGTCCACGGCCCTGCAGCAGCAAACGGTCTGGCGGGAAATGATGTTGTCGTTGTTGCAACGCCACGCAGCCGTCCCGATCGCCGCCAAACCCGGCAAGGAACACCGCGCGGTGACCTTGGCCAAAGAACGGCTGCAATCGCAATTGGCGGCGCCGCCCTCGCTGGAAGAACTGGCGGCGACGGTGAACCTGTCCCCCTTCCACTTCGCCCGGGTATTCCGCCGCGCCACCGGCATGCCGCCGCACGCCTGGCTGATGCAGCAGCGTATCGCTCGGGCACGGGCGTTGTTACAGGACGGCTGCCTGCCGCTGGAAGTCGCGACGCAACTGGGTTTTGCCGACCAGAGTCATCTGAGCCGGCAATTCAAGCAGGTTTATGGCGTTGGACCGGGAGCGTATCGCAGCGCGCGGCAGTTACCCGGTTGATGACAGCAAAGATCCAAATGTGGGAGCAAGCCAGCCCCCACATTGGCTCTGCGCTTACTCGCCGGTGGCGACGCCTCGCGCGGGGTCGTTGATCCACTCGCTCCACGAACCGGCATACAACGCCCCCAATGGATAACCCGCCAGGCACAGGGCGAACAGGTTGTGGCAGGCCGTCACGCCGGAACCGCAATAGGCGACCAGCTCCGTCGGCGAACGATCACCGAGCTTCGCAGCAAACCGCTGTTTGAGCTGATCGGCGGGCAGAAAACGCCCGTCGCTACCCAGGTTTTCGGTGAACGCGGCGCATTGTGCGCCGGGAATGTGCCCGGCAATCGGATCGATCGGTTCCACTTCGCCCTTGAAGCGCGGCATGGCGCGGGCGTCGAGCAAGGTCAACGCGGGCTGGCCGAGACGTTGCTGGAGCTGTTTGGCGCTGAGCACCAGCGAAGCATCCGGCGTCCCGGTGAAGGTGCCGCGAGTGATCGACGGCGGATCAAGACTCAGGGGTAATCCGGCGGCATGCCAGGCCTTCAGCCCGCCATCGAGAATGAACACACCGTCGCGCTTGCCCAGCCAGGCCAGCAACCACCAGGCCCGCGCCGCGTAGGCGCCAGGACCGTCATCGTACAAAACCACTTCGCTGTCGGCATTGATGCCCCAGGCTTGCAGGCGCTCGATCAGCTTTTCGGGTTCAGGCAACGGATGACGCCCGGTAACGCCCTTGACCACTGCCCCGCTCAGATCACGCTCGAGATCGGCAAAGCTCGACCCGGCAATATGCCCTTCGGCATAGCTGCGCTGACCGTAATCCGGGTCTTCGAGGGCAAAACGACAATCCAGAATCACCAGCCCCGGGGTCTCCTTTTTCAGGTCCAACGCTTGCGGGCTGATCAGTTGCGCAATGGGCATAACGGGCTCCTGTGATGTTGTCGGTCTTGAATCCTAATGCACTTCTTCCAGCGCCTGGGCCAGTGGCACGTAAAATTCGTCGAACAGCGCATTTACCGCGTCGCGCGATTGATCGGTGACGAACCCGGCCTCAAGCACCAACACCTGATACACGCCGCGCTTGATGGCCTGTTCGCTCAAGTGGTTGGAGTTTTCCCGCGTGGTGCACAGAAACCGCACCCACGACGTGAGGATGATCCAGGCGTTCAGCGTCAGGGACTCGATCTGAACCTTATCCATGTTCAGGATGCCAGCGGCGACGAACCCTTCGTAAATGGCGGTGCCCTGGATCAGGCAGCGCTGGGAAAAGCGCCGGTAACGGGCGGCCAGTTCGGGATCACTGTCGAGCAAGTGCTCGAGGTCGCGATGCAAAAACCGGTAGCGCCACATGGCGGCGAGCAATTCCTTGAGGTAGAAGCGCTTGTCTTCGACCGTCGCGGCGCGGCCCTGGGGTGGGCGCAGGAAGCTGTCCACCAGGCTTTCGTACTCACTGAACAGCACAGCGATGATCGCCTGCTTGTTGGGGAAGTGGTAGTACAGGTTGCCCGGAGAAATCTCCATGTGGGCAGCAATGTGGTTGGTGCTGATGCTGCGCTCGCCCTGCTGATTGAACAGCTCCAGGCTGTTCTGCACGATGCGCTCGCTGGTTTTGATCCGAGGGGCCATGGCTTGAGCTTTAATTCAGAGTGCGGTGACGGGCATCTTACGACCTATCCGTGGGTGGATAAAACAAAGCTGCGTCAGGATGTCATTTGACTTTTTAGAGTATGGACTCTAAAAATCCCCTCATTACAATAAATCCGGAGCCGACCATGCCTGCTGACATCGCCTACCTGAAGAACTTGCAGCAGCCTCTGGACGAGCTCCAAACCCTGTTCGATGCTCAACGCGCCGCGTATGCAGGCAACCCGATGCCACCCGAAGCTCAACGCCAGCAATGGCTAAAGGCATTGCGGGACCTGTTGAGCAATGAGCGCCAGGCCTTGATCGACGCCATCAGCCAGGATTTCAGCCACCGCAGCGCCGACGAAACCCTGCTCGCCGAATTGATGCCCAGCCTGCACGGCATTCACTACGCCAGCCAACACCTCAAAGGCTGGATGAAAACCTCGCGGCGTAAAGTCGGCATCGCCTTTCAACCCGCGTCGGCCAAAGTCGTTTATCAACCGCTGGGCGTAGTCGGGGTGATCGTGCCGTGGAACTACCCGCTGTATCTGGCCATCGGGCCACTGGTGGGGGCGCTGTCGGCGGGTAACCGGGTGATGCTCAAACTCAGCGAATCGACCCCCGCCACCGGTTTGCTGCTCAAGGAATTGCTGGGGCGGATATTCCCTCAAGACCTGGTCTGCGTGGTGCTCGGCGAGGCCGACATCGGCGTGGCGTTCTCCCGGTTGCGCTTCGATCACCTGCTGTTCACCGGCGCCACCAGCATCGGCAAACACGTGATGCGCGCAGCCGCCGAGAACCTGACTCCAGTGACCCTCGAACTGGGCGGCAAGTCCCCGGCCATCGTTTCCCGCGATGTGCCGCTCAAGGATGCCGCCGAACGCATCGCTTTCGGCAAGACCCTCAACGCCGGGCAAACCTGTGTCGCCCCGGACTACGTGCTGGTGCCGGAAGACCGCGTCGGCTCCTTCGTCGAAGCCTATCGCCAGGCAATTCGCGGGTTTTATCCGACCCTGGCCGACAATCCGGACTACACCGCCATCATCAATGACCGACAACTGGCGCGGCTCAACGGTTACCTCAGCGACGCTACCAGCAAGGGCGCGCTGCTGATTCCGCTGTTCGATCAGGGCCAGGGCCGGCGCATGGGTCATAGCCTGCTGCTCAACGTCAGCGACGACATGACGGTGATGCAGGACGAAATCTTCGGCCCGCTGCTGCCGATCGTGCCGTACAAGGACCTCGATGAAGCGTTTGCCTACATCAACCAACGGCCTCGTCCGCTGGCGCTGTATTACTTCGGCTACGACAAGCGCGAGCAAAACCGCGTTCTCCACGAAACCCATTCCGGCGGCGTATGCCTCAACGACACCTTGCTGCACGTCGCCCAGGACGACATGCCGTTCGGCGGCATCGGCGCCTCGGGCATGGGCCACTACCACGGCCATGAGGGTTTCCTGACCTTCAGCAAGGCCAAGGGTGTGCTGATCAAACAGCGTTTCAATGCAGCAAAGCTGATCTATCCGCCGTACGGCAAATCCATTCAGAAACTGATCCAGAAGCTGTTTATCCGCTAACGATCAACACCGCCGGGTAATAACAATAATGAGCCCAAGCCTGTCCGACACACCCGCGCTGTCACGGCGCGGCCTGCTTAAATTCAGCCTGGGCGCCAGCGCCTTTCTGGCCACGGCCGGATTAGGCGCGAGCCTCAGCGGCTGCTCGTCGAGCACGGCGGCCAGCGGTTTCGCGACTCTGCGCAGCGGTGACCTGTTGTTTCTGCGGGCACTGATCCCGGTAATGCTCGACGGTGCCGTGGCCGTCGAGAAAATGCCGGCCGCCGTCGAAGGCACCCTCAAAAGCCTGGATTACAGCCTCGATCACCTGTCTGCGGAAATGCTCAAGCTGACCCGGCAATTGTTCGATGTGCTGGGGATGAGCATCACCCGCGGCCTACTGACCGGGATCTGGGGCAGCTGGGAAAACGCCAGCGGCGAAGATATCCGGCGCTTTCTCGATCGCTGGGAAAACAGCTCGCTGAGCTTGCTGCGCATGGGCCATAGCTCGTTGCTGCAAATGGTGATGATGGCGTGGTACAGCCGGGCGGAGTCGTGGGTGCATTGCGGGTATCCGGGGCCGCCTACGGTTTGAGACCGCAGCGCGCCCAGAACATAACAACAAGAGAACCTGACGATGCCCGTACCCGATCCGTTCCGCGAAGGCCTGGCCCGTGGCTGGAAAACCTACAACGGCGCCCAACTGACCCAGAACCTGACCCTCGAAGCGGATGTGGCGATCATCGGCAGCGGTGCCGGCGGCGGAACCACTGCCGAAATCCTCAGCGCCGCAGGCTACAAGGTCTTGCTCATCGAAGAAGGCCCACTCAAGACCAGCAGCGACTTCAAGATGCTCGAAGATCAGGCCTACGCCAGCCTCTATCAGGAAGGCATCGGGCGCATGAGCAAGGACGGTGCGATCACCATCCTCCAGGGCCGGGCGGTGGGCGGTACCACGCTGATCAACTGGACTTCGAGCTTTCGCACCCCGGATCCGACGCTCGAACACTGGGCCAAGGAACATGACGTCGTAGGCCACACACCGGTCGAGATGGCGCCCTGGTTCGAGAAAATGGAACAACGCCTGGGCGTCGCCCCGTGGCGGGTGCCACCCAACGCCAACAACGACGTCATCCGCAAAGGCTGCGAAAAACTCGGCTACGCCTGGCATGTGATCCCGCGCAACGTGCGCGGCTGCTGGAACATCGGCTACTGCGGCATGGGTTGCCCGACCAACGCCAAGCAATCGATGCTGGTCACGACCATCCCGGCGACCCTGGAAAAAGGTGGCGAGCTGCTCTATCTGGCTCGCGCTGAAAAGCTGTCGATCAAGGACGGCAGAGTTACGGGCCTGTTCTGTGTAGCGATGGATGAGCGTTGCGTTGCCCCTACCGGACGCACAATCACGGTCAAGGCACGGCATTACGTGCTGGCCGGTGGCGGGATCAACAGCCCGGCGCTGCTATTGCGTTCAGAGGCGCCGGATCCGCATGAGCGACTGGGGAAACGGACGTTCCTGCATTTGGTCAACATGTCCGCCGGACTGTTCGACGAGGTGATCAACCCGTTCTACGGCGCGCCGCAGTCGATTTATTCCGACCATTTCCAGTGGCAGGACGGCATCACCGGCAAGATGTCCTACAAATTGGAGGTCCCACCATTGCACCCGGCGCTGGCCACCACCCTGCTCGGTGGCTTCGGCACGGAAAACGCCCGGCACATGGAGAATCTGCCACATACCCACGCGATGCTGGCGTTGCTGCGAGACGGTTTTCACCCGGACAGCCCCGGCGGCAGTGTCGAATTGCGCAGTGACGGCACGCCGGTGCTCGACTATCAGGTTTCACCGTATGCCTGGGACGGGTTGCGCCGGGCGTTCCATAGCATGGCCGAGATCCAGTTCGCCGGTGGCGCCAACGCTGTGATGCCGCTGCATGCCGACGCCCGTTACGTGAAAACCTTCGCCGAAGCGCGCGCATTGATCGACGGATTGAGCCTTGAGTTGTATCGCATGCGCCTGGGCAGTGCTCATGTAATGGGCGGTTGTGCCATGGGTGAAGATCCGAAAAACGCCGTGACCGACAGCCTCGGCCGACATCACCAACTGCACAATCTATCGATTCACGACGGCTCGCTATTCCCCACCAGCATTGGTGCAAACCCACAATTGTCGGTCTACGGACTGACGGCACAACTGGCGAATTCACTGGCCGAGCGTTTGAAAAACCCATGAAAACGCGGAATATTCCCATCGTCTATAGTGCTTTCTTACCCAACAGGCGACTTGGCCGACCGGTAAGGCTGCGATACCATCCGACTCCCCAACGGACTCCCGCCAGGACGACGCGATGAACCGAGTGTTGTACCCAGGTACCTTCGACCCTATTACCAAGGGCCATGGCGATCTGGTCGAACGCGCCTCGCGCCTGTTCGATCACGTGATCATCGCCGTCGCCGCCAGCCCGAAGAAAAACCCGCTGTTTCCCTTGGAACAACGTGTGGAGCTGGCCCGCGAGGTCACCAAACATTTGCCGAACGTTGAAGTCGTCGGCTTCTCGACGTTGCTCGCGCATTTCGCCAAAGAGCAGAACGCCAATGTGTTCCTGCGTGGTTTGCGCGCGGTGTCGGACTTCGAATACGAATTCCAGCTGGCCAATATGAACCGCCAACTGGCACCGGATGTGGAAAGCCTGTTTCTTACCCCGTCCGAGCGTTATTCGTTCATTTCCTCGACACTGGTCCGTGAAATCGCGGCCCTGGGCGGCGATATCACCAAGTTCGTCCACCCGGTGGTGGCCGACGCCCTCACCGAACGCTTCAAAAAGTAGGCGCTGCCGAAGCTGCACTTGATCGCGCCCGCGTGCACTGCGGGCGCCAATGCGGCACAATTGTGCGCATTGGTTTATTGCGCCAGGGCCTGCCGCCCCGGCTGGAGTTAGCATGTCCCTGATCATCACCGACGATTGCATCAACTGCGACGTCTGCGAACCTGAGTGCCCGAACGCCGCCATTTCCCAGGGCGAAGAGATCTACGTGATCGACCCGAACCTGTGCACGCAATGTGTCGGCCACTACGACGAACCGCAGTGCCAGCAGGTCTGCCCGGTGGATTGCATTCCGCTGGACGAGGCCCATCCGGAAACTGAAGAACAGTTGATGGAGAAGTACCGGAAGATTACCGGTAAGGCTTGAAAGCCTGGAGAGATCGTCCGAAGGCTCGAGCGGCGTTCGGACGATCTTTTTTATGCCTCACTCCCGCTGCTCAAACCCTTCCCCGACGCACCCCAGACACCGCACAAACGCCGCTTTCGCCGGGTCGACCACCAGCGCCTGCCCTGCATCGCCAATGCCGCCGCCCAGCGCGGTAAATGGCAGCGACACCACAAACGCCCCGGCACCGATCACTGTCGCCACCACCAGCAACGGTCGGGCAATCAGCAGATCGCCAAGCATGGCGTAGGCCGGTGGATTCTGGATGGTGTAACGCGGGTCGCCGCTGCCGTTCTCATTAGCCAGCGCGGGCGCAGCGACGCTCAGCAGCAGCGTGATGACAAGGGTTCGAAACAGATTCATGGCACGGTCCTTCGGCTAGGCAGTGAGAACACTGACTATAGACCGTAGCCGATATCAGCTCTGACAGCGCGGACAAAAGACGCTGGCGCGCTGCCCGAGTTTGACTTCCCGCAGCCCCGTGCCACAGACCTTGCAGTGTTCACCGCCACGGCCGTATACGAACAGCTCCTGCTGGAAGTACCCCGGCTGGCCGTCGCCGCCGATAAAGTCCCGCAACGTGGTACCGCCCCGTTCGATGGCGAGCGCCAGGATGCGCTTGATCTCGATCGCCAGCTTCAAATAACGCCCCCGGGAAATGCTCTTGGCCTCGCGGCGCGGGTCGATGCCGGCAGCAAACAGCGCTTCGGTTGCGTAGATATTGCCGACGCCAACCACCACCGCGTTATCCATGATGAACGGCTTGACCGCCATGGATCGCCCACGGGACAGCTGGAACAGACGCTCGCCATCGAACAGATCGGTCAACGGCTCCGGCCCCAGGCGAACCAGCAGTTCGTGATTCAGCGGGTCGAGACTCCAGAGCATCGCCCCGAACCGACGCGGGTCGGTGTAACGCAGGGCCAGGCCCGATTCCAGCTCGATGTCCACATGTTCATGCTTGGCCGCCGGCAAGCCGGCTTCCACCAGCCGCAGATTCCCCGACATGCCCAAATGGCTGATCAACGTGCCGACTTCGGCATTGATCAGTAAATACTTGGCCCGCCGTTCCACCAGCACGATGCGCTGGCCCGACAGCCGCACATCCAGGTCTTCGGGGATCGGCCAGCGCAGACGGCGCTCACGCACGATCACCCGGCTGACGCGCTGGCCTTCCAGGTGCGGTGCAATTCCGCGGCGGGTGGTTTCGACTTCCGGCAGTTCAGGCATGAGGCTCTCGAATCAGGCGAGGTTCGACACTCAACGTGTGGCGAGGTCGCGAATTTCTTGTTTCTGGGTTTCGAAATCGTATTCCGATAGACCGATGTAATCGAGCACCAGATGCCCGACATTGTTCCATTCGTGGTCTTCAGACTGGTTGCCCAGCACCCGATAGGAGGCACAAATGTGCTCGGCCATCTTCAGGATTGCCAGCAGGTTTTTCAGCGGTGTATTGCGGCACGACTCATCGCTGAAAATGGCCAGGGCATTGTGATGGTTGGCAATGGCCTGGGTGACATGTTCCGGCAGACGCCAGGACTTGGCGGTGTAATACCCGACCACGGCGTGGTTGGTGTTGTATTGCTTGTTTTCGGTATCCACCACGCGGCATTCGACGCTGGCGTTGGCATAGGCCTGTTCCAGCACTTTCATGTAGTCGGGGAATTTCTTGAGCATCAGCGGGATGCCACAATCGTGGAACAGGCCCAACGCATAAGCTTCATCGCCGGCCTGGACACCGACGCGCTTGGCCAGGCTCAGGCAGGTCATCGCCACGTCCTGCGCCGTGTCCCAGAAACGGTTGAGGGTGACGATGGTGTCGTCGTTCAGCTCGCCCTTGATCGACTGCGCGTTGATCAGGTTGATGATCGAACGGCTGCCCAACAGATTTACTGCTCGCTGGATCGCGGTGATCTTGTTGCTCAAGCCGTAATACGGCGAGTTGACGATTTTCAGCAAGGCACCGGATAGGCCCGGGTCCTGGGAGATCAGCTTGGCGATCACCTCCAGGTCCGGGTCGGGCATATATTGCTCCATCTGCAGATCCACCATGATCTGCGGCTGGGCCGGCACACTGATGCCTTGCAGGGACTGTTGAATCTGTTCAGAAGACAGCTCTTGGGACATAAGTACGCACTCCGGGTCAGGCGGGGATTCTAACCCTTAAAAAGATCGATCCGACAGCCAGTCAAACTCAATCCATATGTGTGCGGGCCCGCGATGGCGTCATGCGCGTTTCATCGTCCGTCAAACCCGCCACTCCCTCAACACGCTATACTCCCGCTCTTTTTTCCGGAGCGACGTCATGTCCCTGCCTAGCCTGCGCCTCAAAGCCAACGCCGACCGACGCCTGCGCAACGGTCACTTGTGGGTCTACAGCAACGAAATCGATGTAGCCGCCACCCCATTGCACGGCTTCAAGGCTGGCGATCAGGCGATCCTCGAAGCCGCCGGCGGCAAGCCGCTGGGCATCGTTGCCATGAGCCCGAACAATCTGATCTGCGCCCGCCTGCTGTCGCGCGACATCAAGTTGCCGTTGGACAAGTCGCTGCTGGTGCATCGCCTGAACGTCGCCCTGTCGCTGCGCGATCGCCTGTTCGACAAGCCGTTCTATCGTCTGGTCTACGGCGACTCCGACCTGCTGCCAGGCCTGGTGGTCGACCGTTTCGGCGACATCCTGGTGGTCCAGATCGCTTCGGCGACCATGGAAGCTCACAAAGATGACGTGATCGCGGCGCTGACCCAAGTGCTCAAGCCAAGCGGCATCCTGTTCAAGAACGACTCCGCAGCCCGTGACGCCGAAGGCCTCAACCGTTACGTCGAAACCGTGTTCGGCCTGGTGCCGGAGTGGGTGGCGCTGGAAGAGAACGGCGTGAAGTTCGAAGCGCCGGTCATCCAGGGCCAGAAAACCGGCTGGTTCTATGACCACCGCATGAACCGCGCGCGTCTGGCACCTTATGCCAAAGGTAAACGCGTGCTGGACTTGTACAGCTACATCGGTGGCTGGGGCGTGCAAGCAGCCGCCTTCGGCGCCAGTGAAGTGTTCTGCGTCGATGCGTCGGCCTTCGCCCTCGACGGCGTCGAGCGCAACGCTGCACTGAACGGTTTCGCCGATAAAATGACCTGCATTGAAGGCGACGTGTTCGAAGCCCTCAAAGAGCTGAAAGCCAGCGAAGAGCGTTTCGACGTCATCGTGGCCGACCCTCCTGCATTCATCAAACGCAAGAAAGACATGAAAAACGGTGAAGGTGCCTACCGTCGCCTGAACGAACAAGCCATGCGCCTGCTCAGCAAGGACGGCATCCTGGTCAGCGCGTCGTGCTCGATGCACCTGCCGGAAGACGATCTGCAGAACATCCTGCTGACCAGCGCCCGTCACCTGGACCGCAACATCCAGATGCTGGAGCGCGGCGGACAAGGCCCGGATCACCCGGTTCACCCAGCCATTGCCGAAACCCGCTACATCAAGAGCATTACCTGCCGTCTGCTGCCAAACAGCTGAGTACGCCGGTTTGACGGGGAGCCGACAGGCTCTCCGTCAGCCATTCTGACGCCGCGACATCTCCTCTCCCACCCCATCGTCTTACTCTTGCAGTCCTACAGACTTGCAGGAAGTTTCCCTGCACATTTGATTTGAAAGAATATAACTTACAAATTTTCTCCAACCCCAAGACCGCTCCGACAAAATTACTGGAATATTCCTACTTGATCTCCCCTTGATAAGAGCCCATTAAAGCCTATGATTGAGTTGTCACCTCGAAGTGACACTCACTATCAAATGACAAGGAGTCAACAACATGAAAGCAATTACTCTGGAAGCTAACAAAATCGCCAACCTGGCTTTTCTGGTTGCACCAAAAGCCCGCTAAGTAAATGAGACGCTGGGGAGTGCCGGCTACCCAGCGTGTTCTATGGCACCCGTCCAGAGCGAACCGCCCACCATGCAGATAAACCCATATCTATTCATACTTCCTCGCACGCCCGGCCAAATAGTCTGGGATTACAAAAATCACAAACAGTTTGAACTAAGCCTTGAATACTCAAGCAGACTTACGCAACTAATAAACAACCCCGAACTGTATAACGACAGCAACATAGTTGACACTCAACTCCTGAACGCAGGAATACTGACAACATCAATACAAGGCACTGTTGAATGGGGTTGGGATGAACTGTCGAAGATATTCCATATCGGTACCAAAAACATCCCCTGCGAACATGTCCCTCAGGATATTCATGAATGGTCTAGACACTACCTGGACCATTGCACCGAAGTGCTGGCCGCTCCTGCGCCGAGCAACCGGCCCACAGAACGCCAGGCGCGGGAGCTGATTGACCTGCCAAAGCCTTCCTGCCTGCCGAAAGGGTCTCTTGCCGACGTCCTGATCGGCCGAAAAACCTGCCGCACCTTCACGGATGCAGCGGTTTCACTGGAAGCTATCGGCACGCTGCTTTACCTGTCCCTTGGCTACTTGCATGAGCGCGAAAACGATGTCGACGAAACCCTTGTCGAAGGGCTCGATGCCCGGCGCAGCAGCCCATCCGGTGGCGGGCTGAATGCCTGCGAAGGCTTTCTACATGTACACAACGTCAGCGGCCTGAAGCCCGGGCTCTACGCCTATCACCCCACCGACCACGCCTTGAGTTTCGTCAACCCGACATCTGACTCGCCACTGGGGCAGTTGCTGTGTGGGCAGCACTTCATCAACAACCTGCCCGTGGGCCTGTTCATCACCAGTCGGTTCGACAAGCTGTGGTGGAAATATGAACACTCGCGAGCCTATCGAATGGCCTTCGTGGAAGCGGGGCATATCTCGCAAACATTCCAACTGGTGGCCACTGCACTGGGGTTGAACACCTGGCTGACGGGGGCACTGGCCGATGATCAGGTCGAGGTCTTGCTGGGGATCGAGGACAGCGCGGAACAACCTTTGTTTTTTGTCGGCTGTGGCTACAGCGACGGACAAGTGATGTGCAAGGAATTGAAAGATCTTCTGAGCCGTCGGGAGCCGCAACAATGACCACTCCCATCGTTGCCCCGTTGGAGCAGCCCGTATCCTGGGCTCATCGTTACACCCTGGGCGACTGGAATACCCGTGCGTCAGTGCGCACCAGCGAACACGACTATCTATTACCGCCAGACCTGGAACAGCAACTGGAAACGCGCCACTGGTTTCCTCCAGGCTTCCTGGCTTACCTGACTCACCCGGCCATCCAGGCGGCAGGTCAAACCGTCATCCATCGGTTGTCGGCCAATCATCTGGTGTACTTCCTCGACTACACCATCTTGCTTGAGCACCGCATCGTCAACCGCTCCGTGGAAACCATCATCCATGATGAACTGGACGTCCATATTCCCGCACGTATGAAGACCGCCGCGCTTCAGCTTTATACCGACGAGGGTTATCACGCCCTGTTTTCCAACAGCCTTGCCGAGCAAGTTGCCAGTTTCTACGGGATCAGCCGACGTCCGGTCATGCCCCACCGCATCATGCGATTGAACGCCCTGCTCGACGGCGCCCCTGAAAGATACAGGGCGCTGGCCTGGTTTCTCGTCGGGTTCGTGTCGGAGACGATCATTGCCAAGGAACTACTCGATGTCTGCCGTAACGACCTGGTCTCCAGCGTCCAGGCAATGCTCAGGGATCATCTGGCGGACGAGGCGCGCCATAGTCGCTATTTCTCTGAAGTGTTCCATTACCTGTGGCTGACGCTGAACAGCCCTCAACGCACGTTTGTCGCCAAAGCGCTGCTGGACATCATCCGGATGTTCTTCGAAGCCGATGAGCGATGGATGCGCGAAAGCCTGCTCAGCGCGGGTCTTGGCGAGACCACCACCACGGAAATTCTTGGCGGACTGACCAGCCCCCAAGCCACCCATCAACGGGTGCGATCCGGTGCTGGCGCAACGCTTCAGGCGTTAAAAAAGGCTGGTTTCTTCGACCTGCCCTCCAACCAGCAACTGTTCATGAAGGCAGGGCTTATCGATGGCTGAAGGACAATCCGCGGCGACCGTCAAACAACGTCGGGGGGCGGTCAGCCTGTTGTTGGCCATGGTGCTGCTTGGCGTGTTCCCGCTGGATGTCCTGCTACCCTCTTTCCCGGCGCTCGCCGAACACTTTCGCAGTACGCCCGCCGATATTACGCTGTCGATCAGTCTGTTTGCCGTCGGCATAGCGGGCTCTCAACTGCTGATCGGGCCGCTGTCGGATGTGATCGGGCGCAAAGGACTGTTGCTCGCTGGAATAACCATCTCGATGCTGGGTGCGGTGGGCTGCACGCTGACCACGGACTATGTTCACTTCTTGTTGTTTCGTGTGATTCAGGCACTTGGCTGCGGGTGTTTCGTGCTGTCACAAGCATTGATCCAGGACCTGTTCGAGGGCGAGGAGCGTGACCGGTTGCGGATCCTTATGGTGACTGCCACCGGCGTTTTCATCTCGGTCTCACCGTTGGCCGGCACGTTCCTGCAAGCCACGCTGGGCTGGCAGGGCAGCTTTGTGGTGTTTATCGCACTGGCTGGAATAGTGCTGCTCAAGGCCTGTTTTTTTCTCGAAAACACTCGTCCTGCGGCAACCGGGGCGCTATCGAATATCTTCCAGCCCTACCGCCGGGTCTTGTGCGATGTCGACTTTCTGTCCTACTGGCTGATTTCCGCCTTTGCTTTCGCCTGCCATTTTTCCTTCATAGTGATTTCGCCGCTGATTTTCATGGATCAACTCCAGCTATCGGCCTATGACTTCTCGCTGATCCTTCTGGTCTATGGCGGCGCCTACATTGTCGGCGGCACGGTTGCGACGCTGCTGGGTAAACGTATCAGTCCCGGTCATCAAGTCATCAGCGGGCTATGCCTGATCCTGCTGTCCGGCCTGATCATGCTTTACCTCTCAAGCCACTTTACGCTATCCCCGTTTACCGTCCTGGTACCGATGCTCATCTGTACTGCCGGCACTACCATCGCCCGACCGGCCGCCACGTCCAAAGCCATGAGCCTGTTCCCTGAAAATGCGGGAACTTCGGCGTCGGCCGGCAGTACGGTGATTTTCATCTGTGGCGGGTTGATCAGTGCGCTCATCAGCCTGAGCCCGGCCAACCTGCAATCCACGCTGGGATACAGCTTTATCATCCTGAGCAGCGTGGCGCTGGTACTCAACAGTCGTATCCATAGCCGAGCCAAAAGCCCGGGAGCCAGCCCAAGCGTCGAATAATCCTGCCAGTCGTCATCCCACACGCCCCGTCAGCACTGGATCAACGTTTTCCGGCATTCCCTCCTGACGCCAGCGGTGTAGAATCGCGAGATTCATCGCCAGTCATCCCCCGGCGGGTTTATGAGCTCAAGCTGAAGCGCGCGGCGATCCCGCAAAGTTATCGGCAACTTCCGGACACGCGGCCATTTCTGAGTGTTCCAGACGTCAATAGAAGCTCACTTCCCTTTTGATACCTGATTTGCCGCCCGGAGTGCTCCATGCCTGATTACCGCTCGAAAACATCCACCCACGGCCGCAACATGGCCGGTGCTCGCGCACTGTGGCGCGCCACGGGGATGAAAGATGACGACTTCAAGAAGCCGATCATCGCCATTGCCAACTCCTTTACCCAGTTCGTACCGGGCCATGTGCACCTGAAGGATCTGGGTCAACTGGTCGCTCGTGAAATCGAACGGGCCGGCGGCGTAGCCAAAGAATTCAACACCATCGCCGTGGATGACGGCATCGCCATGGGCCACGACGGCATGCTCTATTCGCTGCCGAGCCGCGAGATCATCGCCGACTCCGTCGAATACATGGTCAACGCCCACTGCGCCGACGCCATTGTCTGCATTTCCAACTGCGACAAGATCACCCCTGGCATGCTGATGGCCGCCTTGCGCCTGAACATCCCGGTGATCTTCGTGTCCGGCGGCCCGATGGAAGCCGGCAAGACCAAACTGGCCAGCCACGGTCTCGACCTGGTCGACGCCATGGTGATCGCCGCCGACTCCAGCGCCTCTGACGAGAAGGTCGCCGAGTACGAGCGTAGCGCCTGCCCTACTTGCGGCTCCTGCTCCGGCATGTTCACCGCCAACTCGATGAACTGCCTGACCGAAGCCCTGGGTCTCGCATTGCCGGGCAACGGTTCGACCCTGGCCACCCACAGCGACCGCGAACAGCTGTTCCTGCAAGCCGGCCGCACCATCGTCGAGCTGTGCAAGCGTTACTACGGCGAGAACGACGAGTCGGTGTTGCCGCGCAACATCGCCAACTTCAAGGCGTTCGAAAACGCCATGACCCTGGACATCGCCATGGGCGGTTCCACCAACACCATCCTGCACTTGCTGGCCGCGGCCCAGGAAGCCGAGATCGATTTCGACCTGCGCGACATCGACCGCCTCTCCCGCCATGTACCGCAACTGTGCAAGGTCGCGCCGAACATCCAGAAATACCACATGGAAGACGTGCACCGTGCCGGCGGGATCTTCAGCATCCTCGGCTCCCTGGCCCGTGGCGGTCTGTTGCACACCGACCTGCCGACCGTACACAGCAAGACCATGGCTGAAGGTATCGCCAAGTGGGACATCACCCAGACCAACGACGAAGCGGTGCATCACTTCTTCAAGGCTGGCCCTGCGGGCATCCCGACGCAAACCGCGTTCAGCCAGTCGACCCGCTGGGAAACCCTGGACGACGACCGTGAAAACGGCTGCATCCGCAGTGTCGAACACGCTTACTCGAAAGAAGGCGGCCTGGCCGTTCTGTACGGCAACATCGCGCTGGACGGTTGCGTGGTGAAAACCGCCGGTGTCGACGAGTCGATCCACGTCTTCGAAGGCAACGCGAAGATCTTCGAAAGCCAGGACAGCGCCGTACGCGGCATCCTCGCCGACGAAGTGAAGGCTGGCGACATCGTGATCATTCGTTACGAAGGTCCGAAAGGCGGCCCGGGCATGCAGGAAATGCTCTACCCGACCTCGTACCTGAAATCCAAAGGCCTGGGCAAAGCCTGCGCCCTGCTCACCGACGGCCGTTTCTCCGGCGGTACTTCGGGCCTGTCCATCGGCCACGCTTCGCCAGAAGCCGCTGCCGGTGGCGCGATCGGTCTGGTGCAGGACGGCGACAAGGTCCTGATCGACATTCCGAACCGCTCGATCAACCTGTTGGTCAGCGACGAAGAACTGGCCGCGCGCCGGGTCGAGCAGGACAAGAAAGGCTGGAAGCCAGTGGAAAAGCGTCCACGTAAAGTGACCACCGCTCTGAAAGCCTACGCCCTGTTGGCGACCAGCGCCGACAAGGGTGCCGTGCGTAACAAAGCGATGCTCGACGGGCTGTAATACTTAACCGTCGAACAAAAAAATGCCCCGCCAAGTGCGGGGCATTTTTTTGGTCGTTCCCACGCTCACCCGCGTGGGAACGATCATCACAGCGCTTATTGAATCTCTTCCGGTTTCACGATCACCCAGTTCTTGTCCGCCGTCACCGCCAACCCTTCTTTGGCCTGGGCCGCCGCGTGCTTGGCCATCATGCCGTTAATCTGGGTCATGTACTTGTCTTTGCGGTTGACCCACAAATGGATGCCGCCCTTGGACACGTCGACGCTGTGGAACAGCATGTAACCATCGCTGGTCGGGGTATCGCCGCCCACCAGGACCGGTTTCTTCCATTCATCGATGTAGGTCAGGATCGCCGCTTGCTTGCCGGCCATCCAGGTTGCCGGAGTCCACAGGTACGGGGTCAACTCGAGGCCAAGGTTGGCCTTCTCGTCATACTTGCCCGCTGTGATCTGCTTACGCGCCGTGGTCAGCTCGCCAGTCTTGCGGTCCTTGAGCAACGTAGTCACGCCGATCACGTTCTGCGGTTTGACGTTGTAGCCGTACTTCGGATCGGCAGCGACCATGCGCACCAATTCTTCGGAGGCAGCGGTCATCACGTAGACCTCAATGCCATTTTCCATCAGCTTGTTGTAGAGCTCGGCTTGGCCGGTGAAGACTTTCGGCGGCTGGACGTCGATGGTCTTGACCACATCGCCGTCGTAATAAGTGCTCGGCACCGGTTTGCCAGACGCCATCAGCTCATCGACGTAGCCCTTGAGCTCTTGAAGCGTGAAGCCGGAAAACACTTGGGCGACCCATGGATAGCAGACCATGTCGTCGATTTCGCAGAGACGATAGTAGTAGCTGAACAGGCTCTCCTTGTGGTCGGCGGTGTCTTTGAACGGGATCAGTTTCAGCGAGGGGTCGAGGCTCTCGCGGGTGATCAGGCCCTTGTTTTCCATGAACGGCAGCAAGGACTCTTCGAGGTCGTAGCGGTAACTGGTGTTGTCCATGTCGAACACCGCAAAGTTACCCTTGTTGGCATTGGCCGCGATCATCGCGTCCAGCGCCTTGGCCTGATCCGCTGGCCAGTGCTTCAGGTCGGTAGCGAACGCCTGGCCGGCAAGGCCAAGACTCAAACCCAATCCAAGTGCAGCAGCAAGAAATTTCGGTGCAAGCTTCATCGGCGTTTCTCCCCTGGTTCAAAGAGATCGACGCTAACAAATCTGTGTGACAGTCCTCGCCTGCCCGCGACCGCTTGCATCCTGATTCCGTCAGCGGCATTCCTTATAGCGGCATTGGCTTATTCCAAAAACGACAGTTGACCGCTGTTTTTGATATTAAATCATTACATATCAAGCTGTTAGGCTTACCGGTTCGCAGTCACACACGAAGGTGGCTGGCACAAGTCTATGGAGCCTCTATGAATCTGCCGCTGATTCTCAATCTGCTGGTGTTCCTCGCCTTGCTTTTCGGCTTGGCGCAAACCCGTCACACCACCTGGAGCCTGGCCAAGAAAGTGCTGCTGGCGCTGGTACTGGGCGTGGTATTCGGTGTCGCCCTGCACACGATTTATGGTGCGGGCAACCCGGTGTTGAAAGCTTCGATCGGTTGGTTCGATCTGGTGGGCAACGGTTACGTGCAGTTGCTGCAGATGATCGTGATCCCGCTGGTGTTCGCCTCGATCCTCAGTGCCGTGGCCCGTCTGCACAACGCTTCGTCGCTGGGAAAAATCAGCTTCCTGACCATCGGCACGCTGCTGTTTACCACCGCCATCGCGGCGCTGATCGGCATTGGCCTGACCAACCTGTTCGGCCTCACCGCCGAAGGTCTGGTCGCCGGCACCCAGGAAATGGCTCGCCTGCAAACCATCCAGACCGACTACGCGGGCAAGGTCGCCGACCTGAATGTGCCGCAACTGTTGTTGTCGTTCATCCCGCAGAACCCGTTCGCCGACCTCGCTCGCGCCAAACCGACGTCGATCATCAGTGTGGTGATCTTCGCCGCATTCCTTGGGGTCGCGGCGCTGCAACTGCTCAAGGATGATGTCGAGAAAGGTCAGAAAGTGATCAACGCCATCGACACCCTGCAAGCCTGGGTGATGCGTCTGGTGCGCCTGGTGATGAAGCTGACCCCATACGGCGTGTTGGCGCTGATGACCAAAGTGGTCGCCGGCTCCAACCTGCAAGACATCATCAAGCTCGGCAGTTTCGTGGTGGTGTCGTACATCGGCCTGGGCCTGATGTTTGTGATCCATGGCGTGCTGGTGTCGGCCGCCGGGATCAACCCGTTGCGCTTCTTCCGCAAGATCTGGCCAGTGCTGACGTTCGCCTTCACCAGCCGCTCCAGCGCCGCCACCATTCCGCTGAGCATCGAAGCCCAGACCAGCCGTTTGGGTATTCCACAGTCCATCGCCAGTTTCGCTGCCTCGTTTGGCGCGACCATTGGCCAGAACGGCTGTGCCGGTCTGTACCCGGCAATGCTGGCGGTGATGGTTGCGCCAACCGTGGGCATCAACCCGCTGGACCCTTTGTGGATCGCGACGTTGGTGGCGATTGTGACGCTGAGTTCGGCCGGGGTGGCCGGGGTTGGTGGCGGTGCAACCTTCGCCGCGCTGATCGTGTTGCCGGCCATGGGCTTGCCGGTGTCACTGGTGGCGTTGCTGATTTCGGTTGAACCGCTGATCGACATGGGTCGCACGGCGTTGAACGTCAGTGGCTCGATCACCGCTGGGGCGATCACCAGCCAGATCATGCAGCAGACGGATAAAGCGCTGTTGGACGCAGATGAGCATGGGGCGTTGGCTCAGGCTTGATTGGCGCCTGATGGATCGCTATCGCGGGCTTGCCCGCGATGCGCTCAGGCCTTCTCCCAAACCTCAAAGCTGTACGCCGGTTTGTCGCCTTCTGCCGGATTCGGAACATTCGACACCAGCTTCCACTGGTTCACATCAAACTCCGGAAACCACGCATCCCCTTCCGGGCTCAGCGCCACGCGCGTCAGGTATAGCCGATCGGCCTGCTCCAGACCTTGTGCATATAACTGTGCGCCACCAATCAGCATCAACTCATCGACGCCCTGCTCCAGCGCCCATTCCTCGGCGCGAACCACGGCCGCCTCCAGTGACGGATAAACCTCCGCACCTTCCAGCTGCAGATCCGCCTGGCGACTGACCACGATGTTCAACCGGCCCGGCAGCGGACGACCGAGGGAATCCCAGGTCTTGCGCCCCATGATGATCGGCTTGCCGAGGGTGGTGGCCTTGAAGTATTTGAAGTCCCCCGGCAAGTGCCAGGGCATGCTGTTATCGACGCCGATCACGCGGTTTTCACCGAGGGCTGCGATCAGGCTGAGGGGGAGTGATTTAGTCATGCCGGCGAGGATACCAGAGCCTCCCTTACCCCGATAAGCGTCACAGCGGTTATGCTCATCGCTCAATTAAGCGACGGGATGCCGCGTGACTGAACTGACACCCCTGCAAAACCTCTGGCTGAGCGAAACCATACGCCTGCGTGAAGAACACGCCGGCCCCCTGGATGATCTGGAAGCCAACCGAGTCGCCCGTAGCGCCGGCGGCGACCTGCCGACGCGTATTCAATGCCGCGCCCGGTGGCTGGCCGAGCGCGACGGGCAGACCCGCGCCCTCAAACACTGGCTGCAAGGCGCGCGACTGGCGTTGATCGTGCTCGCCGTGCTGGCCGCAATCAGTGGCGCCGGCCTGGCGTTTGCCGCGCTGGGCGACGGCCAGTCCCCGGTCAATGTGTTCTGGGCCTTGGGCAGCCTGCTGGGGCTGAACCTGATTCTGCTATTGAGCTGGGCCCTGGGCCTGGTGTTCGCCGGCGAACAGAGCGCCGCCCTCGGACGCTTGTGGTTGTGGCTCAGTGAAAAACTCGCCCGCGATGCCAATGCCGCACAACTGGCGCCGGCCCTGCTGCTGTTACTGCAACGGCAGAAACTCAATCGGTGGGCGCTGGGTGTGCTGGTCAACGGCTTGTGGTTGTTGGCGATGCTCAGTGCCTTGGTGATGCTGCTGACGCTGATGGCGACCCGGCGCTATGGCTTCGTCTGGGAGACCACCATTCTCGGCGCCGACACCTTCGTCGCCATGACCCAGGCCCTCGGCGCCCTGCCGGCCTTGCTCGGTTTCAGTGTGCCCAGCGTGGAGATGATCCGCGCGAGCGGCGATGCCGCGCTGAACATCGAAAGCGCCCGCCAGGCCTGGGCGGCGTGGCTGGTGGGCGTGCTGCTGGTGTACGGCGTGTTACCGCGTTTGCTGCTCGCATTGTTCTGCCGGTGGCGCTGGAAAACCGGCCAGGCAGCCTTGCATCTGGACTTGAACCTGCCCGGCTACGCCCAACTGCGCGAACGGCTGATGCCCACCAGCGAACGCCTGGGTATTAGCGATGCCGCGCCTGAGCAACTTCACCGGGTTGAAAACGCGGCCAGCGATCTGCAAAGCGATGGCGCACTGTTGGTGGCCATCGAGCTGGACGATCAACGCCCCTGGCCACCGCAGCTGCCGAAAAGCGTCAACGACGCCGGCATCCTCGATAGCCGCGAATCCCGGCACAAACTGCTTGAACAGCTGAGTCGCTTTCCCCCGGCCCGCCTGGCCATCGCCTGCGATCCACGGCGTTCGCCGGACCGTGGCAGCCTGGCGCTGATTGCCGAACTGGCTCGCAGTGCTACGGCTACCCGCGTGTGGCTGCTGCAAGCGCCGCCCGGCGAAGCACTGGATGCCGAACGCCTGGGCGACTGGCATGTTGCGCTGCAACAACTGGACCTGCCATTCGCCGATTGCGCGCCATTGAACTGGCTGGAGACGGGTCATGACTGATACCTGGAAACAGCCCTTGAAGCTCGCCGTGGTCGGCCACACCAACGTCGGCAAAACTTCGTTGCTGCGCACGCTGACGCGGGATGTCGGCTTCGGCGAAGTGTCCCATCGCCCCAGCACCACGCGCCACGTCGAGGGCGCGCGATTGTCGGTGGACGGCGAGCCTCTGCTCGATCTGTTCGACACGCCGGGCCTGGAAGATGCCATCGCCCTGCTCGACTACCTCGAGCGCCTGGAGCGACCCGGTGAACGCCTCGACGGCCCGGCGCGGCTGGCGCGCTTCCTTGAGGGCAGCGAAGCCCGGCAGCGCTTCGAACAGGAAGCCAAGGTGTTGCGGCAATTGCTTGCCTCCGACGCCGGCCTCTATGTGATCGACGCCCGGGAGCCGGTGCTGGCCAAGTACCGCGACGAACTGCAAGTGCTGGCCAGTTGCGGCAAACCGCTGCTGCCAGTGCTGAATTTTGTCAGCAGCGCCCAGCAGCGCGAACCGGATTGGCGTGAAGCCCTGGCGCGGTTGGGCTTGCATGCCTTGGTGCGGTTCGACAGCGTCGCGCCGCCGGAAGATGGCGAACGCCGACTGTATGAAAGCCTCGCGCTGCTGCTGGAAAACTCCCGCGAACAACTGGAACGCCTGATCGCCGATCAGCAGGCCCAACGCCTGGCCCGTCAGCAGAGTGCAGCGCAGTTGATTGCCGATTTATTGATCGATTGCGCCGCCTGCCGCCGCAGTGTCGCCAGCGAGGCGGAGCAGGAACAGCAAGCGATCAGCGAACTGCGCAAAGCGGTGCGTCAGCGTGAACAACGTTGCGTCGAAGCCTTGCTCAAGCTCTACGCCTTCCGCCCACAGGACGCGGCGGCCAGTGACCTGCCGCTGCTCGATGGTCGCTGGGGCGATGACCTGTTCAACCCGGAAACCCTGAAACAACTCGGTGTACGGGTCGGCGGTGGCATCGCGGCTGGCGCGGCGGCCGGGGCCGGCGTCGATTTGCTGGTGGGCGGCCTGACCCTCGGCGCGGCGGCACTGGCCGGAGCGATTGCCGGCGGCGCTCTGCAAACCGCGCGCAGTTACGGCAGCCGCCTGCTGGGCAAGATCAAAGGCCAGCGAGAACTGACCGTCGACGACAGCGTGCTGCGGCTGTTGGCCTTGCGCCAGCGGCAATTGCTGCAAGCCCTGAACCAGCGCGGGCATGCGGCGATGGACAGCATTCAGGTCGCCACACCACAGGACAAAACCTGGCGCGAAGGCAAACTGCCGGAAGCGCTGAACAAGGCGCGGGCACATCCGCAATGGTCGTCGCTCAATCCTCATTCGAAGGTGAATCAGGCGGAGCGGCAGGAGCAGGTTGAGGTGTTGGCGCAGCAGCTTTAACCAACGATCGTCAGCGCCAATCCAGTTTCAGAAACTCTTTGGCCAATGCCTTCACACGGCTACGATCGGTCCTGTTTGCTCGCCCGTCGTTGTCCACATCCGAGTTCAATATCAACTCGAAAACCCCGTCGTTATCCAGATCACGGGCCGCTGCCTTGTAGGCAATTATCGGTCCCTCATGAAAATGCAGCCGTACCGTTTCTGGCGAGCCGTCGGCACTGGGGTTTTCCGAGAAGATCCGCAAGTGCCGCTCCTCGCCTTCACCCGCGTTGCACCAGGCGCATTTCAAGTACGTCTTGCCGAAAGACTTGAGCCGTTGACGATCCGCATCCGTCGCCTCGCGCTGCAACTGATCATCCTCAAAAAACTGGAAACCGACGGTATCTGCCGAGCCCTTCCCGCTCCGGTCCTGTGCGATCACTTTCAAAAAATGCATCCGTGCATTCCTTTGCAAAAAGGCCAGATTGATTCTTTGACGCGCATTGATCCATAAACCGATTCCCTATCGTGTGTCGGACAACTCAGCCCAGAGCGCGGGACAACAGACCCACGGCCTTGCGCTTCAAGGCCTTGAGGTCCTTCAACTGCCTCCCAATAAAGTGGCCACGTTACGTTCCGCCAACGCCGGCCCGACGCTCATGCCGACACCGGTGTGCATCAGCGCCACGCTCACACCCGGCATCGGCCGCAGAAAGGAGAACGGGCCAGGGCCGCGTGAACCGTAAACACCCTGCCAGCGCTCGACCACTTGCACCTTGCAGCCCAACGTCTGTTCGGCCAGCTCGAGCATCCAGTCGTCCACCTGTTCGGCATTGAACGGTGATGGATCGCTGCCGTAATGGTGGGAGTCGCCGATGATCAACTCACCGTACGGTGTCGGGCTGATCAGCAGGTGAATGCCGTTTTCATGCAGATGGGGCGCCTCGCGCAGAATTTGCGCCTTTACCGCCGCAGCTTCCGGCAGATCGGCGAAGGCGCCGTAGTGCACGCAACTCAGACCGGTGAGCAGTGCGTGTTGCAGGTTGAGGTTGATCTGCGGCCGGGCACGGAGCATTTGCAGGCGGCAGATTTGCGGGTTGAGTTCGGCAATCGGCTCGGCCAGCAAGGTTTGATAATCGTGGCCGGAGCAAACGATGATCTGCTCGGCGCTGAAGGTGCCGGCTGTGCTGTGCAAGCGGCCCGACTCAATGTCGCGCACCAGGGTGGAGAAGTGAAACTCGACGCCCAACTCGCGATGCAGATAGTCAATCAACGCAGGAATCGCTTCACGGGAATACAGCTGTTGGTCATCCATGCCGTGCAACGCGGCGCGGTGATGGCTGAATTGACCGCCGTATAAATCCCGCAATGGGTTGCCGCGCAACAGCTCGACACGGTAACCGTGCTCCACGGCACGCCCAGCGCAGAAGGCTTCCAGCAGGTGTTCTTCCGCTTCGGTACGCGCGAACAGGTACGAGCCGTTGCGCTTGAGGTGCAGGCCGGCCAGTTCTGCCCATTGGCCCCAGATTTCTCGACTGGCCCTGGCCAATTCGAGCATCGGCCCTGGTGGCTGGCCGGTGACCAGTGCCTGGCCGAAGTTGCGTACCGAAGCGCCCAACGGCGTGGCGCTGCGTTCAAAGACTTTGACCTTTAGGCCGCGCCTGGCGGCGGCATAGGCGTGGGACAGGCCGAGAATGCCGGCGCCTACGATCAGCATATCGCTGTGTTGTGTCATGAAGATAATCCCGCTTTTTGTGGCGAAGAAGCTTGCTCCCGCTGGGGCGCGTAGCGGCCCCCCCTCTCTATCTGAAAAGAAAGGGCCTGCTGCGCAGTCCAGCGGGAGCAAGCTCCCTCGCCACAAGGTGTGAGTCAGTTACTTGGCAGCCACTTTCTCGGACTTGCCGTCATAGCGCTTGCGCCATTCGCTGAGGATCTCGTCGCGATTCTTCGAGGCCCAGGCAAAGTCGTTCTTGATCAGGCGCTGCTCATAGTCCGCCGGCAATTCGGTCTGTGGCTTGGCGATACCCGGTTGTGCGAGTACCGCGAAGTTCTCTTTATAAAGCTCCATCGCCGCCGGGCTTGCGGAGAAGTCGGCCAGTTTCTTCGCTGCTTCTTCATGCGCGGTGCCTTTGATCACGGCAGTCGCTTCGATCTCCCAGCCCAGGCCTTCTTTCGGCAGGATGATGTCCAGCGGCGCGCCTTGGCGCTTCAGTTGAACGGCCGGGTATTCGAAGGAAATACCAATCGGGAATTCACCGGCAGCGGCGAGTTTGCACGGCTTGGAACCGGAGTGAACGTACTGGCCGATGTTCTGGTGCAGGTCGTCCATGTATTGCCAGCCCTGCTTCTCGCCGAAGGTTTGCAGCCAGGCGCTGACGTCGAGGAAACCGGTGCCGGACGAGGCCGGGTTGGGCATGACGATCTTGCCTTTGTACTCAGGCTTCGTCAGGTCCTGCCAGCTGACCGGTTTGCTCAGCCCCTGCTTTTCGGCTTCGACAGTGTTGAAGCAAATGGTCGCCGCCCACACGTCCATGCCGACCCAGGCCGGTGGGTTGGCGGCATCACGGTAGTTACCGCCGATCTTGCCCAGGTCTTTCGGCGCGTAGCTTTGCAGCATACCTTGCTGATCGAGGATCGCCAGGCTCGACGCCGCCAGGCCCCACACCGCATCGGCTTGCGGACGGGCTTTTTCGGCCAGTAGCTTGGCGGTGATGATGCCGGTGGAGTCGCGCACCCACTTGATCTCGACGTCCGGGTTGGCCTTCTCGAAGGCTTCTTTGTAGGTCTTCAGTTGTTCGGCTTCGAGGGCGGTGTACACCGTCAACTCGGTTTTCGCAGCGAAGGCGTTCAGGCTGAAAGCGGTGAGGACAGCAGCGGCCAGGGCCAAGGGCTTGAACATGGTGCAATTCCTGTGTGAGTTGAAGGTGTGAATCAAAGACCGGGTGCGGTCTGCCGCCAGGCCTGGGAGCGGCGCAATAAACCGCGCGAGGCCCAGGCCAGCAGCAGGGACACGCCCGCCGAGGTGAATAGAATCAGGGTCGACATCGCCGCCGCACCGCCGACGTTGCCGGCGTCGTCCATGTTCAGCACCGCCACCGCCGCGAGGATGGTGTCGGGGCTGTAGAGGAAGATTGCCGCCGAAACGGTGGTCATGGCCGAGACGAACAGGTAGCGCACGATGTCCAGCAACGCCGGCAGGCAGATCGGCACGGTGACTCGCAGGTAATGCCGATACAGCGGCGCCTTGAGCGACAGCGCGGCGGCTTCGAACTCGGCGTCGAGCTGGCGCAGCGCGGTGGTGGCGGTCATTTGCGCGGTGGTCAAATAGTGAGCAATGGTGCAAACCACCAGCAGCGTCATGCTGCCGTAGAGCACATGCAGCGGATTGCCGCTGAGGTTGAAGAAGAAGACGTAACCCAGGCCCAGCACCAGACCCGGCACCGCCATCGGTACGAAACTGAGCATGCGCAGTGTCAGATTCAGGCCGCGCTGGCCACGGGTTTTCTCCATCAGGTAGGCACCGGTGAAGATCAGCACGCTGCCGATCAACGCCGTGCACAGCGCCATCTTCACGCTGTTGCCGTAGGCCAGCCAGCCACCGCCCGCGGTGTCGTTGAACTGGTAATGGTTGAGCGACAGCGACAGGTTGTACGGCCAGAACTTCACCAGCGACGAGTACACCGCCATGCCGAACACCAGCAGCAACACCGCGCAGATCAGCAGCACGATGGCCAGATAACAACCGTCGCGCAGCCTCGACGGCATTGGCTGAAAGACTTGCGCCCGACCACTCATGGAATCGCCATGACGCCGACGCAGCCAGGCGTCGACACCAAAGCTGAACAGCGCCGGCAGCAGCAGAACCATGCCGATCAGTGCGCCGCGACCGAATTGTTGCTGGCCGACCACCGCTTTGTAGGCTTCCAGCGCCAACACCTGATAGTCGCCACCGACCACCACGGGCACACCGAAGTCGGTGATGGTCAGGGTGAACACCAGACAGAACGCCGCGAACACCGCCTGACGCGTCGCCGGCCAGGTGATGCTGCGGAAGGCTTTCACCGGGCTCGCGCCCATGCTGGAAGCGGCATCGAATAGTCGCGCATCCGCCAGGGACAACGCCGACAGCAAAATCATCAAGGCGTGTGGGAAGGTGTAGATGACCTCGCCGAGCACAATGCCCCAGAAACCGTAGATGTTGTCCGAGAACAGACCGCGCAACAGGCCCTGATTGCCGAACAGATAAACCAGCGCAATCCCCGGCAACATCGACGGCGCCATCAACGGCAGCAGCGACATGCTGCGCCAGATGCCTTTTCCGGGAATCAACGTGCGTTGCAGCGCGTAGGCAAACAGGTAGGCCAACGGTACGACAATCGCCGCCACGCTGAGGGAAACTTTCAGGCTGTTACCGAGCAACCAATGGAAATTCGCGCTGGTCAGCAATTCACCGGCAGCCACCAGACCACCGCCCTGCCCGGCCTGCGAACTGAACCCGCGCCAGAAGATCGCCAGCAACGGCATCAACACCGCCACGCCGAGCATCACCAACAACAGCAGCTTGCCGCCGACCACGAACAGCCGGTCGCCGATCTCGGCACGGGAGGTCTGCCGAACCTGC
The DNA here is from genome assembly GCF_016861935.1 of Pseudomonas sp. 008. NCBI lineage: Bacteria > Pseudomonadati > Pseudomonadota > Gammaproteobacteria > Pseudomonadales > Pseudomonadaceae > Pseudomonas > Pseudomonas sp. 008. The sequence continues at coordinate 292,142 of NZ_BOMA01000008.1, forward strand.
TTGTGCGGTATCGGCAGCGCGACGTTCGCGTTCATCAGGCAAACACCTGCAGGCTGCGCGGCGGCAAGGCGACCATGATCTGTTGCGCACCGAGACGCGGCATCGCTTCCGGCGCCAGTTCCGCCAGCAATGCATGACCCGGCAGCTGATCGAGTTCGAAACTCATGCGGCAACGATTGCCGAGGAAAGTGATCTCGCGAATCTTGGCCGGGAACAGGTTTTCTTCATGCACCAGCGGGTTGACGTTGATCGCCTCGGGACGGCAGAACAAACGGCCCGACGCGGTTTTCGCACTACCATCGGCCAGGCGCATGTGCATCCCGCCGACCAGGGCATGACTGTCGCTGCTACGGCGGAACGGCAGCCAGTTGCCCTGACCGACGAACTCCGCCACAAACGGTGTGGCCGGGCGGTCGTAGATGTCCTGCGGTGTGGCGTACTGCTCGACCTTGCCGTTGTTCATCACGGCGATGCGATCGGCCATCAGCATGGCTTCGTCCTGATTGTGGGTGACCATCAGGGTGGTGATGCCGAGGTTGCGCTGCAATTGGCGCAACTCGGTGCACAGATGCTCGCGGACCCGGGCGTCGAGCGCCGACATCGGTTCATCCAGCAGCAACAAGGAAGGGGCCGGTGCCAGAGCCCGGGCCAGCGCTACGCGTTGCTGCTGACCGCCGGACAACTGGCCGGGGTATTTTTTCTCGCTGCCGGTGAGGCCGACCAGTTCCAGCATCTGACCGACGCGCTGGCGCACTTGATCGCGACCGCTGCCGGCGAGGCCGTAGGCGATGTTCGCTTCGACGGTGAGATTGGGGAACAACGCGTAGGACTGGAAGAGAATGCCGTAGTCCCGGGCTTGAGGCGGCAGGAGGGAAACGTCGCGATCGCCCAGGTACAACTCGCCGCTGTCTTGTTTCTCAAGGCCGGCGATGCAGCGCAGCAAGGTGGTCTTGCCACAACCCGACGGCCCCAGCAGACACACCAGTTCACCGGCTGCCACGTCGAGGGAAACGTTATCCAGCGCGGTGAACGCGCCGAAGCGCTTCTGCACGCCGCGCACTTTCATCGGCGCACCGGGGTTGGTCAGGGCAGTTGCGATCGAGTGGTTCATGGACAGGCCTCATCAAGCAGATGAGGGCCATCCTAGGTTTGCAATGCGTCCGTCATGTGGCAACGAGGCAAAAACGGCCGATAGTGGTATTCGGGGATTTGGGTTGGAAAAAATCCACGATCTTATGCCGGATGAATTGTGGCGAGGGGGCTTGCCCCCGTTGGGTCGCGGAGCGCCCCCAAAACCTGCGATCGTGTTTCGCCAGACATACCGCATTCAATGATTTTACGACTGCTGCGCAGCCGAACGGGGGCAAGCTCCCTCGCCACAGGGATCTACGCGGGGGCCATTTCCTGCGCCAACCCCAGAAATGCCGCCGGCAGCCGGGCGCCTTTTCGTTCCTTGAGGCAGTACAGGTACTCAGGAATCTGCGGCGCATTCTCGAGGGTCAGCACCCGCAATTGCGGATCGTGCGGCACTTCTTGCCGGGCGATGATGCTGATGCCGATGTTGCGCAACACCGCTTCACGAATCGACTCGCGGCTGCCAATCTCCAGCAGCGGCCCGAAACTCACCCCGGCACTGGCCAGCAACTCTTCGGTCAAGCGCCGGGTGGTCGAGCCCGACTCGCGCATCAACAAGGTATGCCCAGCCAGTGCGCTGAGCGGGACATGGTCATGCACCGCCAGCGGATGATTGCGATGCACCGCCAACACCAGTGGATCACTGCCGAGCACCCGGCGGATCAGCCGCGCATCGTCGAGCAACTGCGAGGACGCGGCGACATCGACCCGGTAATCCTCCAGCGCTTCGAGCACCTGCTGGGAGTTGCCGATTTCCACCGACACCTCCACCTGCGGCAAGCGCTCGCGAAAGGTCTTCACCAGATCGAGGATGTAATACGGCGCCGTGGCGGCGATACGCAACGTGCCCTGGACCTGACCGCTGTTACGCAGGAAGAACTCGATATCGGCTTCCTGCTGCAACAGTGCCTTGACCATCGGCAACAGCCGCGCACCTTCGTCGCTGACGCTGAGGCGGCGGCCGCCACGGTAGAACAGCTCAACCGAATACTGGCTTTCCAGATGCCGGATCTGGGTCGTCACCGTCGGTTGGCTCAGGCCGAGCTTTTTCGCCGCCAAGGTAATGCTGCCCAGCCGGGCCACCATGTAAAACGCCTTCAGCTCGGCACTCAGCACACCCGTCCCTCATCTTCTATTTGCGCAACAGGCGCAAACCGTTGAACACCACCAACAGGCTCACGCCCATGTCGGCGAACACCGCCATCCACATGGTGGCGATCCCGGCGAAGGTTACCCCAAGAAAGATCGCTTTGATGACCAATGCCAGGGCAATGTTCTGTTTGAGGATATTGGAGGTCTGCCGCGACAGGCTGATGAAGGCCGGGATCTTGCGCAGATCATCGTCCATCAGGGCGACATCGGCGGTTTCGATGGCGGTGTCGGTCCCGGCCGCCGCCATGGCGAAACCGATCTCGGCCCGCGCCAGCGCCGGGGCGTCGTTGATGCCGTCGCCGACCATCCCCACCCGATGGCCCTGTGCATAAAGCGTTTCGATGGCTTGCAGCTTCTCGGTCGGCAACAGATCGCCCTGCGCCTGATCAATGCCCACATGGGCGGCGATGACCTGGGCGGTATGAACGTTGTCGCCGGTCAGCATCAGGGTTTTGATGCCCAGTTCATGCAACTGCTGGATCGCTTCGCGACTGGTCGCTTTCACGGTGTCCGCGACGGCAAACAAGGCCAGCGGACCCGACTTGTCGAGCAACAGCACCACCGACTTGCCCTGTTTCTCCAGCGCAAACAGCTGCTCTTCCAGCGCTGGAGAACACAGGCCCAGATCTTCCACCAAGCGGTGGTTGCCCAGATGGTAGAGCTCACCATTGATCTCGCCGCGCACGCCACGCCCAGCCAGGGCTTCGAAGTTATCCACAGTCAGCGACGCGAATTGTTTATCCACAACCGCATTGGCAATGGCCAGCGACACCGGGTGATCCGAGCGACCGGCCAGTGCCGCCGCAATGGCCGGGGCTGTTTGATCGGCGGTCGGGGCGAGGGACAAATAGTCGGTCTGCACCGGTTTGCCATGCGTGAGGGTGCCGGTCTTGTCGAGGGCCAGGTAGTCGAGTTTGTAGCCGTGCTCCAGGTAGACGCCGCCCTTGACCAGAATCCCTTTGCGCGCCGCTGCCGCGAGGCCGCTGACGATGGTCACCGGAGTGGAAATCACCAAGGCGCATGGGCAGGCGACCACCAGCAACACCAGTGCCCGGTAGATCCAGTCGAACCAAAGCGCGTCCATGAACAACGGCGGGATCACCGCCACGGAGAGGGCCAGGATGAATACAGCCGGTGTGTAGATTTTCGAAAAGCTGTCGACAAAGCGCTGGGTCGGCGCCCGCGCGCCCTGGGCCTGTTCGACGGCGTGGATGATCCGCGCGAGGGTCGAGTGATCGGCCGCTGCGGTCACGGTGTATTCCAACGAGCCGGACTGGTTGATGGTGCCGGCAAATACCTTGTCGCCAATGGTTTTCTCGACCGGCAGGCTTTCGCCGGTAATCGGCGCCTGGTTGATGGTCGAACTGCCGGACAACACTTCGCCGTCCAGACCGATCCGCTCACCGGGACGCACCCGCACCCGTGCGCCCAGTTCGATGCTTTTCACCGGTTGTGCGACCCAACTGCCGTCGGCTTGCTGCACCGTGGCTTGCTCGGGCGCCATCTGCATCAGTCCGCCGATGGCGTTGCGCGCCCGGTCCAGAGACCTGGCTTCGATCAACTCGGCGACGGTGAACAGGAACATCACCATCGCCGCTTCCGGCCACTGGCCGATCAGAACCGCACCGGTCACCGCGATGCTCATCAGCGCGTTGATGTTCAGGTTGAGGTTTTTCAGGGCGATCCAGCCCTTTTTATAGGTACCCAGGCCGCCACTGAGGATTGAGATCAGCGCAATCACCGCCACCACCCAAGTGGGCGCCGCGTTAGTGAAGTGGATCACTTCAGCCGCCAACGCACCAACGCCAGACAGCGCCAATGGCCACCAAGGTTTTTTCTCTGGCACAGGTATTGGCGCTTCGACGCCTTGTTCCAGCGGCTCGGCGTGCATGCCGAGGGATTTGATCGCGTCGATGATCGGCATGGTGCTTGGCAGGTCATGGGTCACGCCCAATACCCGATTGATCAGGTTGAACTCCAGTTGCTGCACACCCGCAAGCTTGCCGAGTTTGTTCTGGATCAGCGTCTGTTCGGTCGGGCAGTCCATGGCCTCGATGCGGAAGCTGCTCAACCGCGCGCCAGCGGTCGGAGTCTCGCTCAACTTGATCAGCGATGGCGCCGCGGCTTTGGAGGAACAGCAGGCATCGCCGTGGCCGCCATGATCATGGCTACCATGGACATGCTGGGGCACAGGCTGCAGCTTGTGGCTGTGATCGTGATCGTGATCGTGATCGTGATCGTGATCAGCCTCGGGTTTGTGGGTGTGAAGAGAATCGCTCATTGGTCGCGTCCATGAAGGTGCCTGTTGCCAAGTAAAGACCCTGTAGCCACTATAGGGTCAAGCACCCTTTTGGAGATCGACGCGATGAAGATAGGAGAACTGGCGAAACTCACCGACTGCGCCGTGGAAACCATCCGCTACTACGAGCGCGAAAACCTGCTGCCGGAACCGGCCCGCAGCGACGGAAATTACCGCGTCTACACCCAGGCCCACGCCGAACGCCTGACCTTCATCCGCAACTGCCGCACCCTCGACATGACCCTCGAGGAAATCCGCAGCCTGCTGGCCCTGCGCGACAGCCCGCAGGATCAATGCGAAAACGTCAACGCGTTGATCGACGAACATATCCATCATGTGAAGGCACGAATCGACGGCTTGCTGGCCTTGCAGACACAACTGCTCGACCTGCGCCAACGCTGCAGCGAAGGGCCGGATATCGATCAGTGCGGGATTTTGCAGCGGCTGGAGGTGAGTGGCGGGGTTGTGGCGACGGAGGTTGAGCATTCCCATGTCGGCCGAAGCCATGGGCATTAAGAATGCCTTCGCGGGCAAGCCT